>JBBQSO010000106.1:0-16453 GCA_038213805.1 Planctomycetota bacterium
TACCACCGGCGACGCCAGCCGGTGGTGCGCCGGGGGCTGCGCGGCGAGCGCGCACAACCTGGCCGCTGCGGTCGCGGTCTCGACGGCGGTCGCGGCGACCGCCGGGTCGATCCACACGTAGGTCAGACCGTCCGGCAGCGGCACCCGGCCGTTGACCAGCGGCAGCTCGCGGCCATCGGCGCCGCAGGCGCGCTGGACGGCGCACGGCAGCTGGACAGTCGCGGCGGAAGCGGGCGCGCCGCCGTACAGCACCGCGACGCAGCTGCCGTCCTCACCACCGGCGAAGACGCGCGCGAGGATGACCGGCGCGCCGACGCCGCGCAGATCGCCCAGGTAGTGCCGCCCGCCGAGCGCCGACGCCGCAAACGCGTAGGCGGCCATGCTGCGCAACGGGGTCGCCTCGCGGCCCATCATCCCGAAGTTCTTCGGCCCTTCCTCGTAGGAGACGTAGACGAACGGGAAGTAGCGGGCGACGCCGCAGGCCTTGCTCTCGATCGCCTTGGCGGCGATCTCGATCGCGCTGAGCGCATCCTGGTCGTGCACCGGCCGGCCAGGGCCGGCACCCCAAGGCCAGCCGCACTCGCTGTGCCACAGCGGCATTCCTGCGACGCCCTGCGTCGCCATCCACGCGCGGTACTTCGCGACCATCGCCTCGACACCCGGCGCGCGATCGTAGGAATGGAAGCTGACCACATCCGCATCGGCGAGCATGCCATTGGCGGCGCAGGTGTCGAAGTACGGGCCCGGCGGCATGGTCGCGAAGACCCCGGCGACCACCGGGGCTGTCGCGCCGGCCGCGGCCAGGGCATAGCTCACTGCCTTCACCGACGGCGCATACTGCTCGGCGGGCACGGTTTTCAGATCCGGCTCGTTGTCGACCTCGACCGCGCCCCAGGCGCCGCTCCAGTGCTTGGCGATGGCGGTCCACGCGGTGGCGACCGCGGACAGGTCCTGCGCGTACGGCGATGCGGCGATCATGCCGTGGTGCCGGGCGCCACCTTCGAGGATCTCGAGCACTCCGACGTGGCTGGTGGCGTAATCCGCGCGCAGGTGGTCGAAGGCGCGCCCGCCATCCCAATTGTAGGTGGCGGGCTCGGGGTTGACCGCGCCCAGGCCCAGCCGCTCGCGCGACATGGCGATGCCGCAGCGCGCCAGGCTGCGCACCAGCGCCGTGCGTCGCAGCGGATCGGGCTCCAGCCATGACAGCCCGGAATCCATGCAGAAGAACGGGTCGGCGGGCGCGCGCTGCGCGTCGCTGGCGACGATGCCGAACACCTGGTGCGCCGCGGGGAATGCCACCTCGGCGTAGCCGCGTGCGAAAACGCGCGTGATGGCGACGGTGCCGACCGGCCCAAGCGTCGCGGTCCCGGCGTCGACCGGCCGGCCATCGTAGCCGCTGATGGTGTACGGCACCTGATCCGTCGGCCCGGCGGAGGCGACGCGCCAGCGCAGGGTCGCGGCCTGCCCGGGCGTGACAAAGAAATCCGCATGGTCGAGCGGGGTGAAACCGCTGGCGGCGGCGCTGGCGATGGCGACGCGCCACGCACTCACCAGGGGCATGCCTGCGGTCACCGGCTGGTTGAAGCGGAATCCCGCCGCGGTCAGCGCGTCGGTGCGCGTCGCCTGCGGCAGGGCCACAGCGTCAAGCACCACGGTCGCGTTGATCCGCACCGTGGCGGTACGCTGGATGGTGTCGACCAGCAGGTCGAGGTGGTCGGGAGCCTCAGCGTGCAGCAGCGTGGCATCGTTGTGCGTCACGAGATTGACCGTGCCGGCCTGCAGCGCGTAGCCACCCGCGCTGACCAGCAGGATGAGTTCGCTGTTCACCCAGAAATCGCCGCTGAGATCGCCGCGGCCCAGGCAGATGGCGGTGAAGCCGCTGCCCGTCGCGCGCACGTCGGCCTGCACGCGGATGGTGCCGGCGACCAGCGGGATGGCGTGGTGCGCGCCGCCGGCCGTGGTGGCGGTGGCACCGACGGCGGTGATCGAGATGCCAGCGTTTGCACTCCAGGTGGCGGAGCCTTCCGCCAGGGGCGCTCCAGCCAGAGCCGCATTCGACGCATGGCCTGCGCCGGCCACCAGGGGATCGGCGAAGGTCGTGATGGCCGAGCCGCGTGCCGTCGCGATGTTCGCGACGGGCGCACCATCCGTCGCCGCTGGAGTCGTCCCTGGCTGATGCGGTGCGGGCGTTTCTTCGCCGAAGCAGGATGAGAACAGCAACAGCAGGGCAGCTGCGGCAGGGCGGACGGCATGGGTCAAGAGCCAGCTTCGGCGGACATGCGCGCCGTGACCACGTGCAGGGGTCGAGCAGCGTTGGGAGAGCCCAGAGTGCGACATCATGTTTCCATCCCGTGCATGCGGCGGCAGTCGGTCACGTAGGTCAGCCTTGTCAGGTCAGCGCGGTCGATAATCTGAATGAGTAGACCAAATAGATCTGAATTCGTTGACGGACTTCCTGCAAAATGCCCGATCTCCACCACGCAAATAGGCCCATACCGGCCCTGAATCGCACGCAGGCTCATTGCTGGTCCGTAAGGTGTGGCGGACAGCGCGTCCCTTCCGCGTGTTCACGGCACGTCGCAGGGACCTTGGCTTGGCAAATGCTCTGTGACGGACATGTCTGATGCGACGCGCGGCACTCACCCCTTGGGTGTTGGCCTTACTGATTTCGAGATCCTGCCTCCCGAACGTATCGGCGCCTATCGGCTCCTTGAGCGCCTGGGCCGGGGCGGCATGGGTGAGGTCTACCGCGCCGTCCATGAAGTGACCGAGCGGGTCGTCGCGCTCAAGGTCGTCGACCTTGACGATAACCAGTTGCGCCACCACCTCGAACAGGTCACGCGCGAGGCCATGGCGATGGCCTCGCTCCGCGATGCCCACGTCGTCACCTGCTACAGCTTCGGCGAAGACGGCCGCAAGCTCTTCCTGGCCTTGGAGCTGATGGCCGGAGGCGATACCGCGCGCATGGTGAAGCAGCGCGGGCAGCCCTGCGCGGAAGCGGAGATCCGCACGTTCGCCAAGGCCTGCGCCCGGGGCCTGGCGGCGATCCACCGCATCGGTCTGGTGCACCGCGACATCAAGCCCTCAAACATCCTGCTCGATGCCGCCGGCAACGCCAAGCTGGGTGATTTCGGCTTGGCCTGCTTCCGCGAGGTCGACGGCCAGGAGCCGGTCCGCACCGAGGTCGGAACTCCAGCATACATGCCCCCCGAGTCGATCACCGGCGTGTCCGCTCCTGACATCCGCGGGGACATCTATTCCCTGGGCGTGACCATGTACTTCTGGGCGACGGGCGTCTCACCCTTCCGGGACGTCAACGGGTATTCAGCCATGCAGCGGGTGCTTGCAGGGGGATCGCCGCCGATCCATGCGTTCAATCCGGGGATCTCGGACGAGCTCATCGCCATCGTCGCGCGGGCGATGCAGCCGGACCGTGAGCACCGCTTCCAGGATCCACTGGCCCTGCTCGCCGCGCTGGAGGGCAAGGAGATTGCTCCGTCGGTGGTGCCGTTGTCCACCACGCCACGCACGGAGGCTCTCCCCACGCACCCCCGCACGGCAACCAGCAGGCGCTTGATCTGGGCGGGGTTGGCGGTGGTGGTCCTGGTCGTCGCCATGGTCTCGCTGCGCTCTGCGCCTGCTGCGACCGCGAACACGGTGCCCGTTGCTGGTCTTGCCGCCAGCGCTGGCGGTCCCGCTGCGAGCGCTCTCGGAGGTGGCTACCGGGTGCCCTGGGTCGGCGACGGCCTGGTCCACTTCCATGAGAACGGCGCGGTCAGCTACACCCAGGCGGGACAGATGATCCACCTCGCCGAGGAGGGCTGGCTGGATGGCGAGGCGGCGCCCGCCCTCACCGGACTGCTCGCCAGCACCGGCGATATCTCCGTCGAGCTGGCGCTGCGCCCGGGCAATCTCAGCCAGGAGGGACCGGCGCGGATCTTCTCCATCGGGCTGACGCCGCGGGCCGCCGATCTGATGATCGGCCAGTCCGGATCCCGTATCGAGGTGCGGGTGCGCACCAGCGCCACCAACCCCGATGGCACCAGGCCCAACCTGATCAGCGATGATGGCGTGCTGGATGCGGCCTGGCACCACCTGGTCTTCATCCGCGCGGGCACCCACCACGCGCTGTTCATCGACGGCACCCTGCGCATGGAATGCGACGTCCCCGGCGACCTCAGCACCTGGAACCGGGACTATCCGCTCTGCGTCGGCAACGATCATCGCGGTGGTTTTCCCTGGGCCGGCAGCGTCGAGCGGCTCATCCTGGGCGCCCGGGCGTGGAGCGCGGAGGAGGTCCGGGCCCGCTATGCGGGCTGGCAGCACGCTATGGTCCACACTCAGGCACGCTGAGCGCTTGGTACAGGCGCCGGCTCGCTGCCGGAGGAGCCGACCATGTTAGAGATCTGCGCTGATGCCGATGCCGCCCTGATGATCCTCGCTGAAAAGCGCGGTTTGCTGACCCCTGCCCAGATCGAGCAGGTCACGCGCACGCGGGGACGCCGCTCAGCCGCCGTCGCCCTGGTCCAGGATGGCATCCTGGACGTGCAGGCGGTGCGTGCACTTCGCACGGCGGTGCGCAAGCACTCCATCGATCATGCAATAGATGGCTATGAACTGCAGGGCAAGCTCGGCAGCGGGGGCATGTCCGAGGTGTTCAAGGCCATCGACCTGGTTTCGCGCAAGCCGGTGGCGATCAAGGTCGTCGCGCCGCGTCGCCCGGGTGATGGCCTGTTCCTTGAGCGCTTCCAGCGCGAGGCCCGGGCGGCTTCCGCGGTCGACCACCCCAATGTCATCGCCTGCTACGGGACCGGGCAGACCCACGGCAAGGCCTACATGGTGCTCGAGTACATGCCCGGTGGCGACCTCGAGGGCCTGGTCGACCGGGCGCAGGGCCGCCTGGATGAGGCACTGGCGCTGCGTATCGCCAGGGATTGCGCGCGCGGTCTGGTGGCGGTGCATGCCCACGGGCTGGTGCACCGCGACGTCAAGCCCTCGAACATCCTGCTGGCCGCCGACGGGACCGCGAAGCTGGGCGATCTTGGTCTGGCCAAGAGCACGGCGCCGGACGACCAGCTCACCATGCCGGGCATGCGCGTGGGCAGCCCAGGCTATGTCTCGCCGGAACAGGCCAGCGGCGCGAGTGAGACCGACATCCGCAGCGACATCTTCAGCCTGGGTGCGACTCTCCACCATCTGTTCTCGGGGCGCAGCCCCTTCAGTGGTGGCAGCCCGCTCGAGATCATCATCAACACCATCCGCCTCGATGCGCCACCGCTGAGCGTGACCGCACCCTGGGTTTCGCCGCGCATCTCGGCGGTGGTCGCGAAATGCCTGGCGCGTCGTCCGCAGGACCGCTACCAGGATCCAAGCGAATTGGCGGATGCGCTGCAGCAGATCCATGAGGGCGCCCCGGTGCACACCACGGTGCGCCGCGTCCGCCGCTACACCGCCACCAGGGTCACGGCGTGGGGCATGCTCGTGCGCCGGCTGCTGACTGGCATCGGTCTGCGCCAGGCTGGTTGAGCGACATCACCGGATCACCACCCGCACCACGTTGCCGGGGATCAGATCAGGCTTGGGCACATCCAAGTCGATGCGCACGTAGACGGCGCTCGGATCGGTGATGCGGTCGCGCAGCGACGGATGCACCTTGTACTGGATACCGCCGCCGGCCGTGATCCGACCCGGGATGCCGTGCACGCCGGTGGTCGGGTAGACGGTGACCTGCGCCTTGAGGTGCAGGTCGCGGGCGCGTTCGGGTGGGACGAAGGCGTTGATCCACAGTTTGCCGGTGCCCGAAACCGACATCAGTTCGGCGTCCTTGGGGACGTTGCTGCCGTCGGTGACGAAGACCTCGGTGACCACGCCGTCGGCGAGTGCCCGGACCTCGGTCGGACCCGCGAGCTTGCGCAGGTTGGCGACCCGCGCCTCCAACCCGGCGATGCGCGAGCGAATGTTGTCCAGGCCGCGCTCTCTGATGCGCTGCAGCTCGACGCGCGCCTGCGCATAGAGCGTGGTCAGGGTGTCCACGTAGCCCTTGCCGACCTCCACCGCGGCCTTGTCCGCCTCTTCTTCACGTGCCTGGCGGGCGTTCTCCGCCTCCTGGGCTGCGAGCGCGCCGGCGAGCTGGGCCTTGGCATCATCACGTTCGTACAGGGACAGGCGCTCGGCCTTCTGCGCTTCCTCCTCTTCGGCGGGCAGCGCTGCGCCCTGCGCCAGCAGCGCCTGCACCACCGCGAGACGCTTCCCACGCTCCTCGACCAGGCCGTCGCGGAACGAGACCTGCCTGGTCAGGCGCTCGATCTCCTGCTTCTGCCGCGCTGCAGTGGTCTCGCGCTCGCGGGTGGTAGTCTCGGCGTGCCGCTGGAGCTCATTCAGGCGGCTGCGCGCGCCTTCCAGATCGCGCATCTCGACCGCGGGGTCATCGAAGGCAGCCTGCTTCTGCTCGACCATGGTCTCGAGAATGCCGCGCTGCTGCACCAGGATCTCCTGCGCTTCCTTCAGCTCGGTCTGCGCGTCGTCGGAGACCAGCACGCACAACACGGTGTCCGCCGCCACACGGTCGCCGGGCTCGGCGTGCACACTCACGACGCGCGAGCGTACCGGGGCGTGGAACACCTCGACGCCAGTGGCGACCACGCCATAGCTGTAGATGTTCTCGCGATCATAGAGCCACCACGCCAGCATCGCGATGAGCGCGAGTGCCAGGGCAGCAAGCAGGATTTTACCCATCGGCAGCGGGTGCGGACGCGCCGCCTTCATCGCCGTCTGTTCGGGGGAGACCGGCGCCTGCTGCTTGGCGTTGGGGGCGAACGTGAGCTTCATGGCGGATTCCCTGGGAGGTGCGGCGGCGCTGCGGGCTGGGTCGGCGATGGCGGTGCGGGCATCACGGCGGCGAGATCGTGGATGGCGGTGCGGTGGCTCGGTGACGTCCCGCCGCTCAGCGTGGCCAGGCTGTGGCGCAGGGCGTCGAGCCGCGCCGGCGTGATCCCGCGCAGCGTCTCGTCCGCGGGCGATCCGGAGCCCAACTCGATGCCGAACTCGAGCTCCTTGGGCCAGACCGAGAGCGCTTCCCTGGCGAGTGCGATGACCCGTTCCGGGTCGGCGCTGTAGCACAGCGCGGTGGCGCCATCCGTGGTGGCGGCGATGGCCGTCAGCAGATCGCGCTGCTCGGCGCGGAAGAACTGTGCTGGGCAGTCCACCCACAGCGTCGCCGGCTGTTGCGTGCGCGCTGCGCGCAGCAATTCAAGATAGCGGTTCGTCAGCGCCGCGCGGCGCTCGCCACCAGCGGCCCAACCCGGGTCCGCCTGCGGCTCCAGGTCCAGTTTCAGGCCCTGGAAGCGGTGCGCGGCGTGCTCTTGGAACGCGGCCAGGCGTCGGCATGCGGGGGCGAGGCCATCGGCGCCCTGCAGCCACTCCGGTTCGCCGAGCAGCGCCCAGACCGCTATCCCGGCCTGCTCGGCGCTGGCGATGAACTCCCCGATGGAGGTGGCGGATTCGCCCTCCAGGACGGTGCCCGTGGCGCCGATGTAGAGGTAGATGCGATTGATGTGGGCGGTCGTGGCGGTGGCGAGTGCCGCCACCCCATGGTCTGCGAGGAGTTCGTCGCGGTGCCAGGCCCACGTCGATGCCGGTGCGGTAATCCCCGCGGCGTGGTCCACGTCATCACCGCCCGGGGCGGTCACGCCGGCGCCCGGCGCAGCAATTGCGGGTGCAGGTGCTGCGCTGAGTCCTTGTGCGAGCATGGCGGCGAGACCCTGGGCCTGGCTGATGCGGATGTAACGCTCAGCCACCAGCTGCCAGGCGTCCGCCTGCGCGCGGTGCGCCAGCAGCGCCGTCCGCTCGATGTCGATCAGCCCGGTCGCGGTGAGCGGGGCGTCACCACCCACTTGGCCACGCTCAGCGCGCAGGTGCGCCACGCGCAGCGTTTCCTGCGCCGCGCGCAGCGCCGCGCGCCCCGCGTCCAGCTCGCCGCGCGCCTGATGGTAGGCGGCCCACGCCTCGGCAAGATCGTGGCGGATGACCAGGGCCGCAGCCTCCTCGCCAGAGCGCAGAGCCTCCTGGAGGCGCTCCTGGTAGGCGCGGTCGAGATCGCGGTCCTTGAACCACCCGAGCGGCAGATTGCCGGACAGGCCCAGGCTGGTGAAGTCGTCGACCGGGTCGGTGCCGTAACGCGCCGAGTAGGAATACCCGGCGCTGACCGCGACCGTGGGTCGGTAGCGTGAGCCGGCCTGAGACGAGAAGAACGCCTCGCGCAGCGCCGCGTGCGCGGCGCTCATGGCCGGATGGTTGAGCAGCGCGACCCGCAGCAGGTCGGGATACTCATCGACCGGCAGTTCCCAGGATGCCGGCGCTCCCGGCTCGGTGGGGGTGCCCGCAGCAAGCCCGCACAGGCCAAGGATGCGCTCGCGCAGGATCCGCTGCCAGCGCTCATCGCTGGCCACATCGCCCCGGCGCTTGACCCGTTCCTGCTCCAGGATCAGGTCCTGTTCCAGGCCAGAGCGGCCGGCCTTGCGCTGCTGGTCGATCACGCCGGCCGCGCGTTCCGCCAGCGCCGCAAGATCACGATCGCGATCCAGTCGCTGCCCATACGCCTGCCAGGCGACGAAGGCCAGCGCCGCATCTGCCTGTTGGCGGTTCACCTCTTCGGCCAGCGCGTCGCGGGCGATGCTCGCGCGCACGACGCCCGCTTCGCTCAGGGCGTGGTTGCGGTCCCATTCGAAGAGCGGCTGTGTGACCCCAAGCACCCCGCGCAGCACGTTCTGGGCGAGGTAGTCGCCAGAAAAGGTGGTGGGATTGGTGAAGATCCCGACCGCGGGTGTGTAAAAGGCCCCGAAATTGAGCGTCGGCAGATTCGCCAGACGCAGCTGCCGCGCCTCGATGAGCGCCGCGGCAAGCAGGGCGCGACGCCGCAGCACGGCCGGATTGCGCGCCTCGACCAGGGCGGCCACGTCCTTCAATTCAAGATGCTGCGGGATTTCGATCAGCCGCGGTCGCAGGTGGCCGTCGACGGTGGCGAAGGCGATGCCCGTTTGGGGACCGGCCGTGACGGCGCCTTGGGCGTCCTCCTTCCAGGGGACGGGCGCGGAAGCATCCAGTCCGCAGTGGAAGAGCTGGAAGCTGCCGGCCGGATCAGCTGCGAAGACCATGCCGGTGCCATCCGCGCGCAGGCTGCGTACATCGTAAGCTTGGCCCGCTAGCAGCGCGCGCGGCGCCTGGCCCTCGGCATCCATGGCCATCAGCAGGTGGTGCGCATCATCGGCGCGATGCAGCCACGCCACCGCGCCGCTACTGCCAACGGCGATGGGCAGCGCGTTGCCGCCATCGCTGGTCAGCCGGGCACTGCCGGCGTTGCCGACCTGCCCCTGGTCCACGGTGAAATCGAAGCGGAACACGTCGAGCGCACCATCGCCCAGCGTCTTCCCGACCAGCAGGCTGCGGAAGATCCGGCACTGCGGACCCGCCACCGCCGTGAAGCGGAAGGTGCGCGGATCGAGCAGCCAGGGCCCGCCCACGCCCGGCTGCGTGCGTATGGCGAAGAGCGCGACGTCCTCGCGCCCGACGTCTTCCGCACCAGGCTCGCGCGGCAGGGGGTCGGCGCCGGATGGATCCAGACGAAAGCCCACCATGCGGATGCCGTCCCGGCCGAGATCATCGACCAGGCGCTGATCCCCGCTGGCCAGCGGTTGGGCGAGCCCCGTGTAGAGCCGCCGCTGCGCGGCGTCATCGGATTCCTGCTCGACGGCGGCCTGGTCACGGCGTGCACACGCGGCCAGGACGAGACCGAGCAGCGCAGCCAGCCCGAGGAGCGGCAGCACCGGGCGCGTGCGCCTGCCGGACGTCGCCGGGCAGCGTGGGGACATGGTTGGGGGCCTGCTCATGCCTTCGGCGCTCCGCGACCGTGCGAGATCTCGTCATCGGCCAACACCAGCAGGTCGCTGGCGGTGGTGCTTCCCGGGGCCAGCGCGCCCACCGCATCGTGCATCAGTGCCTGGGCGTCGGCGTGTTCCGCGCGCGCGACAACCACGGCGATGATCAGTTCCTCGGCCATCTGCCCGGCGTCGCTGCGCGCCTGGAACACCGCCGAGATGCGCTGCGCCACCACCTCGGCGCCGGCGAGCGGCGTGGACGGCAGCATCAGGGCGAGCGTGCCCTCTTCCCAGATGCACGGCACATCCAGGGTGCGCAAGCCCGTCGTGGCCGCCTTCCACAGCTCCTGGACATAGTGCATGTAGCCGTCCAGACCGCCGCTGCGCACGTCCTCCAGCCGCGTGGCGCGCACCATCACCAGCGACACCGGCGTGGTATAGCGCTTCAGCCGCTCCAGCTCGCGCTGCAGCGAATAGAGGAAGAAACTCTTGGCGTAGAGGCCGGTGCCGGCCTTGCGCAACACATTCGCCATATCCCAGCCGGAGAGGTCCTGGGCCGCCACCACCTCATCGGCCCGCGGGGTGAGGTCATAGGCGTAAACCAGTCGCTCGACCGTGCGCTCCGGTTCGACATGGGTCTTGCAGGAATGGCAGCGCGCCTGCACGCGCGTCTCGGATGAGATGAAGGCGCAGCTCCGGCACACGTAGCAGCCCGTGGGCTTCTCGTAGTCGCGGCCGATCTGGCGCAGCTGCACGCGGCACTTCGGGCAGACCAGGTCCTGCCCCTGGGTGAAGTTCGAGAGCGTGTCCATGTGTGCGCAGGCGAAGTGGTGAATGATGGTCTCGCGCACGAAATCGACGGAGCCGCACCGCGCGCACGACTCGCCATAGCTGAGCTGGTGGCAGGCGCACGACGGGCAGGCGCGCAGCCGTTCGACGATGGTGCGCTTGCAGATGCCCTGCTGAACCAGGCGTTCGAGCAGCGCGACCTGGTCGACGGCCATGCCCAGGGTGCGCGCGACCTGGGGGTAACGCCAGCCGTCGATGTCGTCCACCGTCAGCTGTGGCTGCACGCTGCGCTGCCCGGATTCGATCAGCGCGCCGACCAGGTCGAGACAGCGCTGATCGTCCAGCGGCGGGCGGTTGCGGGCGAGCACGTGCAGCAGGGTGCGCTCGATCTCCGCGAGCAGCGCGGCGCGCGACCTGGGCAACTCGAACACGCGGTCGCGGCCGGCCCGCAGTCCGCCGGCGGCCGCCGCCGCGACGTCCTGGACCAGGTAGAGCACGGCAGAGAGGTTGCCACGCAGGGCGGGGTGGCGCGCCAGTTCACCCATCGGCGAGGCGCCGGTGATGGCGACGATGCACAGGTCGTAGTGGCGGTCGGTGATGCCGATCTCCCACGTACCGCTCAGCACCACCCCCTCGACCTCGAGCGGGACGACCGTGGCATCGCCGTGGCCCAGCACCGGGACCACGCGCAGTTCGGCACCGATGGTCTCGCGCAGCTCGAGGCAGCCGAGGTCGTCATCGCAGATCAGCAGGATGCGGCAGGGTTCGCTCACGGGAGGGCTCCAAGCGGTTCAGAAGCGCGGCGCGTTGCGCCAGGCGGATTGCGGCAGGAAGGGATCCTGCTGGTTGAGGCGCAGGATCTCCATCACGGTGGCGTAGATGCGCACCCAGCGGAAGAACACCTCGTTGTAGAGCGGCAGGAGCGGCGCCCACGCCAGCATCCACAGCTCATCACGCCGGCGCTCGCTGGATACCAGCGCGGTGGTCACGCTCAGCGTCGACAGCAGCGCATAGACGGCCAGGCAGATGGCCATGACGCCGACCAGCACGACGGGCGCGACGACGATCATGACCGCCAAGTAGACCACATAGAGCAGGTTCGCGATCACCGAGACCAGCAGCACCTGCCCGAGTTCGACCGCCATCAGGAACCCATATCGGCGTCCGTTGAGCAGCTCGAGGTGCTTGCGGAAGGCCACCCGCACCAGGTCGCGGTCCCAGCGGATGCGCTGGCGGACCAGCGTCTTCAGGTTCTCCGGGACATCGGTGGTCGCGATGGCGCGCGGGGCGAATACCGTGCGCCACCCCGCGCGGTGCGCCTTGAGTGTGTTGTCGAGATCCTCAGCCGTCGCCACATCGCAACCTCCAAAACCATCAAACGCCGCGCGGCGGTAGGACACACAAGCCCCGCTGGCGATATAATTGGTGCCGAACAGGCCAAGCCAGCGCCGGTGCAGGCCGATGGCGATCACGTACTCCACCGCCTGCATGCGCGTCCAAAACGAGGCCGCATGGTTCCGCACCTTGAGGTTGCCCGCAACCACCGCCACCCGCGGGTCGCAGAAGGGGCCGATGAGGTGCCGCAGCAGGTCGCGATCGAAAGAGGTGTCGACGTCGAGAAAGACGAGGAACTCGCCATTGGCCATGCGCGTGCCGAGGTTCTGGCCACTCGGCTTGCCGCCGCGCCCAGTGGCGGCCGAATTGCGCACCAGCCTGATCAAGCCGCGCTGCGCGTAGGGCAGGGCGCGCGCATAGGTGCGATCTTCCGAACCGTCATCGACCACGATGATCTCAAGGTTCGGGAAGCCGGTCTCGAGCAGGGATTCGATCGCGGGAATCACCGCGGCCTCTTCGTTGTACCCCGCCAGCACGACGCTCACGCGCGGCGCGGTGGCCAGGAAGCGATCATGTGCGGCCGAGGTATCCCGCGGCAGGCCGAGGGAACGCATGACCAGCAGCACTACGGACGGACCGAGGAAGCGCCGCAGATCGAAGAGGATGAATGGCAGGAAGACGACCAGCAGCCACCAGCCCTGCTCGCCGCAGTACTGTATCCACCCATGCCAGGCCTCTGCGCAGGCGAAGCGTATACGGTCAAGGAGATCAAGCAGCCCCATGCACGGAATCCCGGGTGGCGGTGACGGACCCGGGGAGCATCCGGATGCGGCTCCCTAGATCAACGATTCGAAAAGCAGACGTGCAGGATGCACGCAGGGCGGTTTTCGCAGACGTGCATTTTGCAGCCGTGTTCGCCAGGTCCCCGTAACCGGAACGGGCCAGCCTCGTCTATGGCCCGTGCATGGCGAATGTGTGAAGTTGATGATGGCAGCGCTCTCAGCGCGTCGGTCATGCGGGATGGCGCGCCGGGGCGCCAGTCCGCATGCGGACTTAGGCCATACGTCCCATCGTCGATGGCCCTCAGCTGGCGGTCCTCAGCGCAGGCAATCGCCGATCATCGCACCGAGATCCAGCCCCTGCTTCCAGCCGGTAAGCCGCTGCAGCTTGCGGATGTCGGGCACGCGCCGGCGCATGTCCTCGAACCCGCCCTGGGGGAAGGCCTCGGCGTAGGGGACGTCGCGGATGCGCGAATTGCTGCCGGAGGTCGCGATCACGCGCTCGGCGAGGGCGCGCATGCTGATCTCCTCGCCACCCCCGATGTTCACCACCTCGCCCACCGCCGCCGGGCACGCGAGCAGGGCGACGATGGCGGCGACCGCATCGGCGACGTGCAGGAAGCAGCGGCTCTGCGCGCCGTCGCCGTGCACCTCCACGTCGTGGCCGCTGCGCGCCGCCTGGCAGAAGCGCGGCAGGACCATGCCGTAGGCACCCGACTGGCGCGGCCCGGTGACGTTGAAGAAGCGCCCGATGACGACCGGCAGGCCGCGCTCGCGGTGGTAGGCCAGCGCCTGGAACTCGTCCAGCAGCTTGGAACAGGCGTAGCTCCAGCGATGCAGGCGGCTGGCGCCCAGCACGCTGTCATCGTCCTCCGCGAACGGGGTGCGCTCAAGCTTGCCGTAGACCTCGCTGGTCGAGGCCAGGAACAACGGCAGCCGGCCGTGGGCGGTGGCGGCGCGCAGCACCACCTCGGTCCCGCGCACGTTGGTGACGATCGACGCCACCTGGCGCTCAAGGATGCGCCGCACCCCGACGGCCGCGGCGAGGTGGATCACCGCGTCGACGTTGGCGCAGGCCTCGTCGACCACCAGCTCGTCGCAGACCGAACCGTGGATCACGCTCAACCGCGCATCGTGCGCCGCCGCACGCAGATTGCTGAAATCCCCCGTGCTGCCGTCGTCGATCACCGTCACCGCCGACCCGCGGGCGAGCAGCCATTCGACGAGATGACTGCCGATGAAGCCGGCTCCGCCGGTGACGAGGTAGCGCATGGCGAGGGACGCTAGGGAGGGTCCGCGCGGTCGCCATGGAGAGTTTGCAGTGGGTTGGGCGGGCCCCTTCCCCGCAGCCCTGGTTGCAAACTTGGCGCTGTACCGGAGGGAGCGCGAGGCGGATGTGGCGGTCCGGCCGGCCCAGTTCAAGACCCGCGGCGAAGGAGTGGGAACCAATGACCCGGGTCGCGCGACCAGTTTTGGCGCCTCCTGGCGATGGGCTGCAGTAGGGTGTCAGCGTTCAACCGCGAGTACGCGTACATGAACGCTGCCTTAGGAGCAGACGCCTAAGACGAAAAGGCGTAAAGAGCATTAAGACCGGAATGAAGTCATAACGGCATTTAAGAGACACGCGCATAAAACGCTGCAATGCGCAGGACCATAAAACCGCACAATCTTGCATTACGCAGCACACAGAAAACAGCAGACGGGCAAAAGCCCGACGAGCTTGTGTTTAATCCAAACACGCACCTGGTACGGTTCCCGCTACACAGTTCAAACCGGAGATCCTTCATGACGTTCCAGTCCATACCCCTTTCTCTGCTCACACTCCTCGCAGGACTTTGCTGCTCGGCTCAAGGAGCCGACAACCAGAACAATAATTCGCAGCTCGGAAACACCGATAACGCCGGCAGTTCGAATAACGGATCGCTGAATTTATTCGATCGCGGCGGCCCGGTCGGATACTGGGCATTCGACGAGGGCAAGGGTTCCGTAGCCCATGACTCGAGTGGCAATGGCTACGACGGGACCATCGTCGGCGCATTATTCACCCCTGGCGTGATCGGCACTGCGCTCGAGATGGGCCAGGACCGCTATGTCATGATCGGACGCGAGAAGGAACTCGCTCTCTCCGATACTATCACCATCGCGGCGTGGGTGCGGGCTGGCGACGCAGGCGAGACCTCCTTTATGCGCATCCTCTCCAAAAAAGCGGACTTTCCCACTCGCGATGGGTACGAGATGGAGTACAATTTCCGTACGGGGGAACTTGATGTCATCGGCAGCGGCGACCTCATTTGCCGCGCCTCCGGCGTCCATCTGGATGGCAACTGGCATCATCTCACGGGAGTGATCGACAAGGACAGGGGCCATCTCTACGTGGATGGCATCGAGCGTCCAAGCACCGGACTGGTCGGTAAGCCCAAAAAAGACAAGACCACCCCGGTGGTCATCGGACGACTCGCCGGCAAGCCATTCGCTTTTTTCTACCGCACGCTGGATGAAGTGCGGCTCTATGACTATGCCCTGACGCCCGCCGAAGTTGCGGCGCTGGTGCTGCTCAAGTCGCCACTTTCGGGTGGCGGCCTTCTGGGCCTTCCCAATGGGAATGGATGATTCTCCGCTAGCCGGTTCCGGGCGGTGACCGCGGTCTGGTGACCGCGTTCTGTAGGAAGGTGGCATTGTCGCGTGGCCTCACGCGACGCGCGACGCCACCCCTAAGGAGGATCTCGATCAACCTGATCCTGGCGGCGATCGGCACAGCCGCCTGCTCGGACTGTGCCGGAGTGCACATCGGCAACTGGATGAGGTAAGTGGTGGGCGTGGCTGAGGCTGGTGATTGCAGCCTGAGCACGTCCAATCGCTTCGCCCAATAGAGTGCAACGGATTGGCGCAGATCTGGCGTTCGCGGGCGAAGGCGCCCCGGGATAGGCCCGATCGCTGCCAGGCTTCGATGAGGGTACGGCCTCATACGGCGGGGTTGAGTATTAGGGCGCGCATCATGCTGGTCGGATGGGTCTGCATGAGGCTGCCTAAGAGCGCGATTTTATCGATGTGGATTTCGGTCCTCTCGTACACGTGCCTGAACGGACACGGTGTGGGCGTGCGTCCCGGTAAACAAAAACCCCACGGTCTGCACCGTGGGGTTCGTCTGATTATGAGTCAGGAGACGCGCACACCCCGATCTACTTCAGGGAATGCGCCAAGAGGTTCTGGCGCACGGCGCCGGCTCGTCCCCTCAGCGGCACAGGGTTTTCCTGATCCAACGTACCCCGGGGAAGGTCACGTCCCTCGCTCCCCGGTGCGTGCGCTGGTCGTTACAACGAGCCCAGGAATGCCATCAGTGCTTGCACGTCGTTGTCCTTGAGGCCATCAAATGCGGCGATCACCGCCGCGGCCTCGCCGCCGTGCGCCTCGATGGCCTGGCGGAGGGTGGTCATGCTCTGATCGTGGAGGAAGCCGACGCGGAAGCGCAGGCCCCACAGCGGCGGGGTCTTCACTTCGAAAGCGCCCGCGCCCGACTGCGCCACGCTGTTGCCCGTGCCGACGTCATGCAGCAGCAGATCGGAATAGAGATTCACCGGCTGGTTGGACAGGTAGGGATACTGGCTCACCCCGGTCCGCATGGTCGGAACATGGCAAATGGCGCACCCGGTGGTGGCGAAGACCTTCTCGCCCTTCTGG
>JBBQSO010000107.1:0-16101 GCA_038213805.1 Planctomycetota bacterium
GTACGAGGTCGATGAGTCGTTGGCGGGCAAGCGGGTCAAGTGCAAGGCCTGCGGGACCGTGATCCTGATCACGTGCGCGGGCCCGGCGCCGGCCGCACGACACGCCCCCCCCCCACGCCCTGCCCACAGGCTCTACGACGATTTTTTGGTGTTGAGAGAGAGAGTCATCGCACCCTATGCCCTCGCCCTCGCCCTCGCCGCTCACACCGCACCGCGCGCGTCGTCCCGCGCGCGTCGGTCCCCAAAGCGCCACTCGCGCTTCGCCCGACGCGTCCGCCCTCCGCCCGCGCCACTCGGCCTTGCTCCTTTCGCTCTCGCCCTTGCGCCAATTCTTGCGTCGCGCCGCTCGCCTTGCGTCCCGGCGCCTCGCGCCTCGCGCCTCGCGCCTCGCGCCTCGCGCCTCGCGCCTTGGGTCTTGGGTCTAGGGTCTAGGGTCTAGGGCTTCCCCTCCCCCCCCCACGAACCGCCAGCGCCCCCACAGGTTCGGCGACAGCCGCGCCTCGCTCGGCACGTCGGCGGTCATCGAGGTTGCCTTGTTCGACCAGTAGCAGCGCTGCATGGTCTGGAAGCCGTTGCCGCGCAGCAGGCCGATGTCCGCCTTGATGACTTGGTTGGCGCCGGGCTTGAGGCCGAGCAGGGCGAGCGGCACCGACAGCTCGTAGTCGCCCTCGTGATTGGCGAGCTGCACCTGATCGTCGACGCGCAGCACCTCGTCCATGGCGATGCTTGAGACCGGCGAGGTGAAGGGGAAGCGCTCGCCGGTGTGCCCCGCCACCAGCGGACGGTAGAGCACCGCCATCAGCTTGTCCTGGACGCGCGACACCAGCAGGCGGCAATCGCCGCGCACCGGCTCGGGACGGTCGGGATTGGCCTGCGGATCCGCGCCGATCATCAGGTCGAGGCAACCGCCGCTCTTGAACAGCGTCTGCCAGGTGGCGCCGGAATTGCGCAGCAGGTTGCCGTCGGCGTTGCGCCAGGCGGCGTAGAGGCGGTCGCCGTGGACCGCCACCGCGCCCTGCACCAGGTCGAGTCGCGCGCCCCAGTCGCCCTGGGTGACGGTGCGCCGGTCGATGGTCGCCCAGTCGGCGCCGGCCCAGTCGTCGAGCTTGCCGTCGATCACGGGCGCGGCCGCGCGCAGCTTCACGGCGAGCACCCCGCCGCCCTCCTCACGCTGGCGGCGCGCCTCCTGCTCCAGCGTCCAGCTCGCGGCCTTGGCGAGCTGCTCGGCGCCGACCACGAGCTCCGTGGACGGCAGGCGCAGGATGCTCTCGAGCCCGCCGACCTGGACGATGCTGCTGCCCGAGACCACGTAGATGCGGCCGTCCGCGGTCTGCGTCATGCTGGGCCAGAAGTTTTCCTGGCCGAGCGAGCTGTCCTCGACGTGCATGCCGCGCGTCGCGGTCGGCATCGCCCAGGTCGAGGCCTGGCGGCCATCCTTGAACAACGTGGCGACGAACAGCCCGTCGCTGGTGAAGACGTAGATGCTGCCGTGGTTGCCGTTGATCGCCCAGCACCAGCCGGCGTCGGAGCCCGCCGGCTTGAACGGAGGGCCGACCACGCGCGTGGTGCCGATCAGTTCGCCCGGACGGTCGGCGACCGGCGAGGAATGCGAGGGATGCAGGCCGGGCCACAGGCTGGGATACGTCCAGCGCACCACGCCGTCCTTGGCGCCGCTCATCGAGGACTGCTGCGGGAAGGGCGCGGGCGGGATGGTCAGCACCGTCCAGCCATCGGCGCAGACCAGGGTGTTGCCGCCGCCCGAGGTGTTGGCGATGCGTCCGCCCGGCACCACCGCCGTGGCCGTGGCCGCGTCGTACAGCGGCACGCCGCTGGCATCGAAACCGGTGGGCTTCGCCACCAACCCGGTCGAGGTCGCCAGCGAC
Source organism: Planctomycetota bacterium (assembly GCA_038213805.1). Lineage (GTDB taxonomy): Bacteria > Planctomycetota > UBA11346 > UBA11346 > UBA11346 > BOG-1363. Next base: position 1,884 of record JBBQSO010000107.1, read on the forward strand.
AGGTCCGGTTGCACGGTGACGGCGCCGACCTCGTCGCGGTGGAAGGTGACCTCTTCAGCGTCGACCTTGCCATCGTGGTTGCGGTCGCTCCAGGCGAAGAACAGCGCGTCGCGTTCGAAATCGGTTCCGGCCGGCAGGCGCGCGCGGTAGGCGGCGGCACCAGTGCCGGCGCCCGGGATCTCGATCACGCCGCCCGCCGGCAGGTCGAGGTCGATGGTGGGGTCGATGCGCGAGAAGGCGGCCCGGTCGAAGTTCTCGCCGAAGTGGTAGTCGCCGCGCAAGCCGCCTGGACGGGTGGCGCCGGTGGCGATCAGCTGGCTCGCCGGGATGACGCTCTTGGCGAGGCCCGCGGCCGACCACAGCAGGTGGATCGCCGCACCACCGCTGCCCTGATACCATTCCACACGGATGTCGACCGGCTTGCCGGCGGTCAGCGTTGCGCTGCCGTGGTCCTCGGTCGGTCCGTGCCCGCTCCAATTGTCGATCAGCGGCTTGCCGTCCACCCACAGCCGCACGCCATCATCACTGACGGTGTGGAAGGTGACCTGGCCGGTGACCGTCGGCACCACCGTGCCGGTCCAGCGCACCGAGAAGCGGTCGAGCTTGGCGAAGCGCTCGGCGATGCTCGGCCACGAGCGCGCGCGGCCCGCGGCGGCGATCGGCCTGGCGATGCCGTCCACCAAGCTCCAGATGCCGACCACGTCGGCGCCGCCGGTGGGGTTGGAATCGTAGGTGTTGGTCAGGTAGTCGTGCCCGCCGACGTGCTCCATGCGCTCCGGCTGCCCGCCGCCGATGTCCACGCCGCCGCGCCAGATCACGCTGCGCAGGGCGTCGCCACCGGTCTTCCAGTCGAGGCTGAATTCCATGCCCTCGAAGAACAGCCGGCTCTTGTCGAGCGGGTCGATGGTGCCGCCGCAGCCATAGCGCGCCGGCCCGTAATAGGCGCGGTCGAGGCTGCCGTCCGGCTTCCACACACTGATGCGCTTGGGCTGAGTCTCATACTCAGCGACCCACAGCCGGCCGCGGGCGTCGATGGCCAGCCCGGCGGGATTGTTCAGGTGCAGCGGATCGTAGGGGCCGACGCCCGGGCGGCCCGGACGGCCGATGGTGCGCAGGGCCGCGCCGTCCAGGCTGAAGACCTTGACCTGCTGGCTGGTGCCGCGGTCGCTGACGTAGAGCTGCTGGCCCTCAACGCACAGGTCGACGGGATCCTCGAGACCGCTGACCACCGCCTTTCCACCGAGTTCGGGATAGCCGGTCGCCGGCCCAAAGACGCCGAGTTCGGCGATCGACCACCAGTTGTTGGCGTCGCTGCCGGTCGAGACCAGCTTCAGGAAGCGCGCGCTGGTGGCTGTCGGCAGTACGAGGTCGGTGATCGCGCCGCTGCCCGCCGCGCTGACCAGGGCCTTGCCCCAGGTCGCGCCGTCGGCGCTGGCGTAGAGTTCGACGCCGCGCGGGAAGTCGCCGTCGCTGCCCTTGCAGGTCAGCGACACGCGGGCGATCTTCTGCGCGCGGCCCAGGTCGAGCTGGAACCAGTCGCCCTGCTGCTGGGCGTGGCCGGTGCCCCAACGCGTGTCGGCCTTGCCATCGATGGCGGGGGCCGCGTCGCCGGAGCTGGCACTGGCCACCCAGCTGGCGCGCTCGACCGGCGCACCGGTGAAGCGCTCGGCGAAGTCCGCGGGCAGGTCGGCGCGCAGCAGGCGCGTGCCGCTCAGCACCCACAGCCGGCCCTGGGCGTCGAAGGCCACGCCACGTGGATCCGCGCACGGCAGCTGGGAGAGGATGCGTCCGTCCGCCGCCTGCACGAACATCAGCGTGTTCAACTTGGGCAGGCTGCACACGATCAGCCCGTCGCGTACCGCGATGCCGTTCAGTTCGCTGTCGCCAGGACTGGCGAAGTGCCAGTGCAGGATCGCGCCATCGCCGCCGCTCACGCGCATGCCGGTCAGGCGCAGTTCGTTCTCCTGGGCGGAGCCGACGTAGGCGTAGTAGCCGGTCAGGCGCTTCGCGCCGCGGTCGACGGCCAGGCGCGCCGCGCCGCTCCAGTTGCCGCCGATCCAGCCCACTCCGTGCAGCTTGCGGCCGTCGAGGTCGACCCAGGCCAGGCCGGAGCCGCCCTCGGTCACCGGGCTGCCGAGCAGCATGCACTCCTTGCCGTCGCCGGTCATGCCCGCGGGCACGAAGGCGCAGGCCTGCGGCGGGGTGTGGTTGGCGAGCCAGCCGCCAGTGCTGTCGGCGGTCTCCCAGGCGGGCGTGCCATGCGTGTAGAAGCTGAACTCGTAGGTCAGCGACACGTCGTCGCGCACCAGGCCGCGCACGCGGTAGGTGCCGGGCGCGACCAGCTTGCCGGGGATGCGGTAGACGTGGTGCTCGGCAGCCTCGTAATCGCGTTCGCGGTCGTCCAGGCCATCCCACCACGCGGTGCAGTCGCCGGCCGGGAAGCGCGTCTCGCTGACCAGGTTGCGGATGCGGTTGCCCTGGGCGTCTTCGATAACCAGCGTGACCAGGCCGGGTTTGTCGAGGTGGAAGCGCAGCGGGATCGGCGGGTGTTCGTCGGTGGTGCGCGTCGGTGCGGGCGCGGTCAATGGCTTGTCGCCGAGCGGCGCGAGCGCGAACACCTCGGACAGCCACATGCGCTTGCCGCCGTGGGTGATGCCATTCAGGTGCGGGTGGGTGTGCTGGTCGTCATAGGGCACCACGAAGCGCACGCGCACGCCGCGCGTGGTCACCGGCTTCGGAAAGGGCAACGGGCTGAGTCCGAGCGCACGCGGGTAGAGCGGATCGACTCCGGTCGCCGGCACGATGGTGGTCCAGGCGGATTCGGGCGCGAGGGTGGGATGCTGGTCGACGGGAGCGGTGCAGTACTGCACCTCGGCCTTGGCCGCGCCCGCGCCGAGCAGGGCCAGGCCGGCAAGCGTGCGCGGCTGCTTCCAGGACAGCATTACCCAGGTGGGGTGCTCGCCGGAGATGGGCAGCTCCTGACCGTCGCCGCCGTTGTCCCACGAGTTCGAGTGGCCGTTGTCGCGCGCGTCGATGATCTTCCCCGCCGCCTCGCTGTTGGCGCTGGCGGTCGCCACCGCCTGGCCGGCGACGTTGTCGAAGCGGCCCGCGAGCAGCCACACCGCGGCGATGCGGCCGTTGTAGCGGCGGTCGTTGGCCTTGGCGACGTGGGTCAGGCGCAGCGCGCGCGTGCTGGTGCCCGGCGGCACCACCCAGGTCGCGAGTTCGCCGCCGTCGAGAGTGCTGGTCAGGCCGGCGTCGCCGAGCCGCGCCAGCGGCAACCACTGGCTGTCGTCGCCAAGGTTGCCCGGATACGCGGCTGTGGATTTCAGCACGCTGATGGTCTCGGCGTCGGCCAGGATGGTGCCGACCGCGATGGGTCTGGTGAAGCCCAGGCGCAGGTGGCGCGCACCGGGGATCTTTCCGTCGCCGAATTCCTGGCCGTACCAGCCGGCCTGGCTGTCGCGCGTCCACACCACCCAGGACGGGCCTTCACGGCGGCGGTCGGGGCCGATCACGGTCTCTTTGCCGTCCATCCATTCGCTGAAGGCGGCGGCGTCGAGATCGGCCTTGTCGAGCACCGGCTGGAAGAGCTCGGCGCCGTGCAGCCGCGCGCACAGCAGCACGGCGAGGAGCGGAAGGAGGTGGACGCGAACGCTGGAGGAGCTGGTCATGGGATTCCCAATGGGGTCTGCGATGCGATGAGGATGCCTGCGCGCCGCGCTCAGTGCTTCTTGGACTTGTACTCGACCACTCGCGCGCGCTTCTTGGTTTCCCATTCCGCGGTGAAGGCCCCCGCCTGCCAGGCGCGGTAGTTCGCGACGTGGATGAACTTGCCCGGCACCGAGCCGGTGGAGAAGGCGGTGTAGGTCTTGTAGCAGTCGATGCCGTCGGTGTGGCCGTAGACCACCCACTGCTGATCGACGCAGGCCAGCATCTCCTGGCCCTTGCACTCCCACACCAGGGTGTGCCAGACGCCGCGCTCCAGCTTGCAGGTGGCGTGGTCCATGGCGTCGTCCTTGCGGTCCTTGCCGATGAGCGGCGTGCGCCCGATCGCGATGCTGTCGGGACTGAGGTGGCAGCCCATCAGGTGCTGGCCGCCGTCGTTGTCGAAACCGAAGTTGAGGTCGTCGACGCCGTCGAACTTGAACGACACCTGCAGGACGAAGTCGGTGAGATCGAAGTGGCGGATGCGGTAGGGCCCGTGCTCGCCCGGCACGGCCGTGACCGTGACGCCCTGGCCCTCCTCGCACTGCCACTTGCCGGGCTGGAAGCCGCGCCAGTCGTCGTCCATCGAGTGCTGGTTCATGGGATTGTCGATCGTCAGCTTGCCGCGCTCGACCATCAGGGTCTTGATCTCCATGGCCTCCGGACCGGGCGGGGGCGGCGGCGCCTTCTTCGGCACCGCGGCGCTGACGGGCAGCGGCAGGCAGCAGAGGACGAGCAGCAGCAGATGCGTGAAGGAGCGCGGCATGGGGTTCTCGGGCAGGGGTCTCATTCCGCATCCAGCGCGATGCGCAGGCCGCGGCGTTCGTGGATGAAGTCGGGCGGGTAGCACAGGCGCGCCTCAGGACGGCACCAGCGCGGCACCATGTTGCACGAGCCGCCGCACATCAGCCGGCGCTCGGGGTATGCGGCATCGCTGTCGGCGACCCACTCCCAGGCATTGCCTTCCATGCCGCGCAGGCCCCAGGCGTTGGCCGGGCAGGACGCGGCGGGATCGAGTTCGCGGCGGTGCACGTAGCCGGCGGCGGCGGCGGCGAAGGCGCGCTCCTCGTCGGCGACCGGCAGCGCCGAGCTGCCCGCGCGGCGCGCATATTCCCACTCGTCGGCGCGCGGCAGGCGGTAGGTGCGGCCGTCGCGCGCCCCCAGGCGCGCCAGGAACTCCTGGCAATCGTACCAGCTGACGCGCTCGACCGGCAGGTCGTCGCCTTTCACGAAACTCGGATCGGTGCCCATCACCGCGCGCCACTGCGCCTGGGTGACCTCGCACGCGCCGATCCAGAACGGCCGTGCGAAGGTGATGCCGCGCGCCGGGTGCGCCGCGTCGGCGCCGGTGCGGTCGCCGAGCACCGCGCTGCCGGCGGGCACCAGGCGCAGCTCCAGGCCCGCCAGCGGCGTGGCGCGGATGCCGGCGGGTCGGGCGACGAACGCGCTGGTCAGCAGCATCGCCATCGCGGCGGCCGGCAGCACCAGCGCCAGCAGCGCGCCACCGCGTGCCGGATTCACGGGACCTCCGCGCCGGAGACGGCGTAGGGATAGCCGGGGATCTTCGCGATGCCGGTGCACTCGAAATCGGCGTCGCCTTTTTCGCCCAGGCCGCCGAACAGCGGCTCGTACCACGGCGTCAGGGGGCGGAACAGGTAGTTGACCACCTGGCGGCCCTTGAAGTCGGCGATCGAGATGACGTCGGCCCAGCGCGCGTCCATCGGCTCGACCGCGACGGGATCGATGAGCCGCTTGTCACGCAGCGTCTTGATCGGCACGAGGGTGTTGCCGACCACCTTCACCCAGTGCACCGAGCGGTCGCCGCGGCTGGTGACGAAGAACGAGTTCGCCGGACCGAGGTTGTGCTGGCCGAGCCCGAAGCCGGTCGGGTTGCGCCCGATGCGCAGCACGCCCACCGGCGCGATCGGCCCGGCCTTGGCGCCGGCCAGGCCCAGCTGGCCGACCTCCATCAGCACCAGCTTGCCGTCCATGGTCGCGATCACCGCCTTGCTGCCAAAGCCCGGGTCGCCGTCCTTGTAGCCGTTCATCACCGCGGTCGGCTGCTCGATGGCGATGGTCGCGACCACCTTCGGCTTCGCGTGCGGCGCGGCGGCGAAGGTGAAGGGCCACTCCTTGGCCTCGGGGCCCGGCTTCTCGGTGACCGCGAAGAGCTTGTCCGCACCGAGGCGGTTGGCGCGCACCCACTGGAAGAGCGGGGCGAGGTCGATGAAGCAGGCGCGGTTCTCGGCGCGCGAGATGACCACGGCGAAGCCGCGCGTCGCCGCGACCGCGGGATCGTCCTGCATCTTGGCGCGCTTGCCGGCGTCGTGGATGTCCGCGTTCTCGATCTCCTTGCCGAAGGGTGAGTCGCTGCCGGCGCAGATGCCGCTTGGGCAGCGCAGATCCTTGGGCAGGTCGATGAACCCGAGCAGCTTCATGTCGCTGAAGAAGCCGTTGGTCGGCTGCATCCAGTTGATGGTCTTCATGGCGATGACCGCAACCTGGCCCTTCAGCGTGTTGACGTCCCACACCGTGATCAGGGCGAACTCCGCGGAGTTGGTCATCGCCACCGCGGTCGGCACCTTGCCGGGGGGCAGCTGCAGGGGCTTGCCGGGATCGCCGCTGTTGCCGCTGCCGTTGTAGGTGATCAGCCCGTTGCGGAAGGCGATCACGCCGTTGTTGGCCCAGCACGCCTCGGCGCGGCCGATGGCGGTGGCGGTGCGCACCAGGTCCTTGCCCGACGCGGCGGTGAAGGCCGGCGTGGTGATGCTGGGATCGGGCAGCCCGCTCCACCACTGCCCGCCGTCCTTGGTGTCGATGCACGGCTTGAGCAGGTAGACGTGCCAGAACTTCGCCGCGCCATGGTTCTCGTGGTAGGACCAGATGAAGGTCATGCGGTCGATGCCGGGATCGCTGGGCTTGTCCGGCGCGAACAGCACTTGGCCGCCGTGGCCGGTCCAGTCGACCGCCTTGGTGCCCTTCTCCTTCCACACGTATTCGCCGTCGGGATGGCGCAGCAGGATCTCCGGGAAGGCGGCACCGCCCGTCGTGCTCGCGGGCGACTTGTCGTCCGGGTTCTTGTCGTCGGGCTTCTTCTCCGGCGCCGCCTTGGCCGCGCCGCCGTGGAAGGCGCTCCACGCGGGCCCCAGGCGGTGGTCGACATCCGGCGTGTCGACACTGGCGCAGGCGCGCACGTACGCGCCGCGCACGATGGTACCGTCCTTGGCGAACAGCGCCTTGTCCCAGGCCGCCACCGTGGTCGGGGCCGCGGCTTCGTCCGCGCCCGCAAGCGCGGCGAGGGCGTCAGCGACATCGAGCGATTCCGGGGCTGCGTTGGCCGCTTCGGGCTGGTCGCCTTTCTGCGGGCGGTCGGCGGGCTTGTCTGCGCTCGTGTCCGCAGCCTTTTCCGTGCTTCGGCCCGCCGCCTTGTCCGCCGCGGCGGGCGTCGCGGCGCTGGCCACGGTCGCGGCCGGGGCGACGGTGGAAGCCAGTTCCGGAGCGCGCACGCGCAGGCGGTCGAGCCGGTCGCCGAAGGCGTGGTCGCGCGGCGTCAGTCGGGCGGCGGTGCGCAGCCACGCCGCGACCAGCGCGTCATCAGCGGCGTCGATGGTCGGCGCGGCCAGCGCCACCAGCGCCGCGGCGTCGAGCACGCGCCACGGCAGCACGGCGTCGAAATCGCGCGCGTGCAGGTGGGTGCTGGCCGCGTCCGCCGCGAGCATGACCACGTTCTGGTGCGGTGTGCCGAGCAGCACCACGACCTCGGCCGGCGCCGCATCGGCACCGGCGTGCGTCTGCAGGTGCTGGCGGAGCGCCGCGGCATCGTCCTCGGCGCCGGTCACCCGCGCGAGCGCAGCAAGGGTCAGCAGCGCCAGCGTCGCCAGCACCTGGCGCGCCTGCGCCAGCCGGCCCGGCTGAGACCGCGCGCTCATGACGGCACCTCGTCTTCAAAGCGCGCCGGCACGCGCGTCTCCATGCGCGGCGGCAGGCCGGCGCGCTGCTCGTCGAGCCGCTCGAGGCAGCCGCGCAGCACCTCGCGCGCATCAAAGCCGAGACGGCGGATGGGCAGCATGCTCGGCGTCGGCCACGGGAAGTTGCAGTGCCCGATCACCGGCAGGTCCGCGGGCACGCGCACGCCGGCGGCGGCCACGCCCGCCATCGCGTGCTCGACCAGGTTGTCGTCGGTGATCAGCAGCGCGTCGGGACGCCGGCCGTCCGGCCCGCTGACCAGCAGCTGCGCGCAGTTGCGCGCCCACGGCGCGCCGGCCGGGTCGATGGCCTGCATCAGGCGCGGATCGCCGTCCATGCCGCGCCGCACCAGGCCGGCGCGCAGGTGGTCATTGGCGTAGCCGGGCGTGGTCAGCACCGCGATGCGGCGGTGACCCTGGGCTGCGAACTCGTCCAGCGCGCGGTCGTCGAAAGATGACATGTCGGGGTAGAGCGCAGGCAGCCCGGGCAGGGGCGGGCCGAGCATGATCGACACGCACGGGATGCGCGGCTCGGCGAGGATGGGCGTCCCCGCCAGTCCGCCCGGCGGCGACGCGAGGATGATGCCCGCCAGGCGCAGCGCGCGCACGTCATGCAGCAGCTCCGCGAAGGCGCGGTTGTCGGGGTGCGCGACGGTGTCGGGGAAGCACACCAGTTCGCGCTCGCCACCCTGGCTGAGGACGCTCGCCTCGCGGTGAAGGGCGTGCCAGAAGCGCGACCAGCGCGACACCGGTTCGGGGAAGAGCAGGGCGAAGCGGTGGAGGTGCGGCGGGCGTTCGACCACGAAGGTCCCGGCGCGGCCGTTGGCGATGATGAAACCGTCGGCGAGGAGCTGGTCGAAGACCCGCTGAATGGTGTCGCGGCTGACGCTGAACTCCTCCTGGAGATCATCACGGCGCGGGAAGCGCGCGCTCGGCGGCAGATCGCCGGTGAGCATGCGCTGGCGCAGGACGCGCTCGATTTCGAGCTGCTTCAGGGGCGGACGGGTGACGAAGGAACGGGACACCATTTTTTGTTCCTGGAATCTTAGGGATATATAACAGACTCAAATGACGGTCGTTGGCCAGGATGTCGGGAAAAATCAGACATGCCCCGAAATAATAGCCACAACTTTATATGCCATATGAGTTTAATCGAATGAGTCCGGGCTGTGGAAGGATCGCCCCTAGAGCCGGATCACTTCACTTCCCGGGTGAATTATTCCCCATCGATCCCGATTTCAGGTAAACAAAGGACAGCATTCGCGAGTCTTTACCCTGACCATCAGCACCTGACCCGGAGTCGCGATGCCCACCCCCAGTCTACCCCGGATTCCCTCCACCCGTCAGGGCGTCCTGGCTGCGCTGCTGTGCTCCTCCCTGGCCGCGCTCGCGCCCGCCCACGCCACGGAGACGGAACACCTCGGCCTGCGCGTGCTGCCCGCCGCCACGTCCCCGGTGATCGATGGCGATGCCGCGGACTGGGACCTCTCCGGTGGCATCTTCGCCTGCGGCGACGTCGAGAACCAGCGCGAGCAGTTCGCGATGTGGGCGCATGCGGCCTGGGACGCGGACCACCTCTACCTGCTGGCGCGCTTCCGCGACCCCACGCCGCTCAACAACCCCGGCCAGGTGGAGGGCGATTACGGCTTCGCCGGCGACTCCCTGCAGTTCCGCGTGATCGTCGGCAGCGGCGACCAGGCGCGCGGTTCGCACTGGACGTGCTGGCGCGGTCGCGACGGCAAGACCATCATGGACGTGGCCTATGGCGTGAAGTTTGACCAGGGCGCGCTCAAGGACGCGCAGACCAAAGGCGCGCAGCAGGGTTTCAAGATCGCCGCCGACCGCAGCGGCTACGCGCAGGAGATCGCCATCCCCTGGGCGCTGATCGCGCCCGCCGGCTTCAAGCCCTCCGCCGGCGCGGCCATCCGCCTGACCTTCGAGCCCAACTTCACGGTCGGCACCAACGGCCGCCTGACGGTGAAGGAGCTGTTCGCGCCCGGCCAGCAGGTCGACCGCGTGTTCACCTTCATGAGCCCGCAGACCTGGGGCAGCGCCACGCTGGTCGGTGCCGGCGCGGTCGCGCCCGCACCGGTGCGCCTGTCCGACCGCCGCGAATTCGCGGTCCACCTCGACGGCGGCGTGCCGGTGGTCGATTGGACGGGGCTGGTGAAGCAGAAGACCCTGGCCGGGCACAAAAGAATCGCCTTCACCATGCCGTTCGACGGCTACATCTCGCTCAACATCCTCGCTGCCGACGGCAGCGTCGCGCGTCAGCTGCTCAACACCGCCTTCTACGCCAAGGGCGCGCACGAGGTGCTGTGGGACGGGCTGACCACCTTCTCGTGGCGCGATCCCGGTGAGCCGGTGCCGGCCGGCACGTATACGTGGCAGGCGCTGGTCCACCCGGGACTGGGCCTGAGCCTGGTCGGCTGGGCGGCCAACAGCGGCAGCGCGCCGTGGGACGGCCCGACCGGCAAGGAGAACTGGGGCGGCGATGAGGGCCTGCCGATCTCGGCCGCCAGCGCGGGCGACCGCGTGCTGCTCGGCTGGAGTTTCGCCGAGGCGGGCAAGGCCATGGTCGCCTGCGACCTCGACGGCGCGGTGCGCTGGAAGCACAGCCGCCAGGGCATGTCCGGCTGCACCCAGGTCGCCAGCGATGGGAAGTACGTCTTCGGCGTGAATGGCAGCGTCTACCGCATCGCCCTCGCTGATGGCTCCTACGTGCCGTGGCCGGGCCGCGACTCGCCCGACCTCGCGCCGAAGGACCTGCTCGACAGCGCCCAGCACGCGAAGATCCCCGACGAGATCAGCGCCATCGCCGCGAACGGCGGCACGCTGGTGATCGCCGTCGCCAAGGGCGACGCCCTGTTGGTGGTCGACGCGGTCAGCGGCGCGCTGCGCAAGGTCGTCAGCGTGCCGGCCGTGACCGCGCTGGCGGCCCGCGATGCGACCCACGTCTACGCCAGCAGCAACCACGACGGCGTGGTGCTGGTCGACACGGTCTCGGGCCAGGTCACGCCGTTCGCGGCGGCAAAGGACGTGTGGGGCCTGGCCTGCGACGCCTCCGGCGTGGTCTACGCGGCCGTGCGCGGCGGCGTGCAGCAGGTGGTGGTGTTCGACGCGGCCGGCAAGCAGGTGCGGGCCATCGGCCGCGCGGGCGGTCGCACCCACCTCGGTCCGTGGGACGCGACCGGATTGCGCGATCCGCACGGCATCACCGTGGACGGTCGCGGCCAGCTGTGGGTCACCGAAGAGCACGGCGCGCCCAAGCGCATCAGCGTGTGGAACGCCGCGACCGGCGCCTTCGTCAAGGAGCTGTTCGGCCCGACCTCTTACGGCGCGCTCGGCGGCAGCATCAGCCATAAGGACCCGCTGACCATGGCCGGCCTGGGCTGCGAGTGGAAGATCGACGGTGCGAGCGGGCGCGCGACCTGCGTCGGCGTGATCGACGACGAGGGCTTCCAGAACAGCCGCTTCGCGACCGGGGCGAATGGCCGGGAATATCTGGTCACCGCCGCCAACTGGGCCTTCGACCTCGGGCCGGTCAAGGTCTACGAGCGCACGGCACTGGGCGTCTGGAAGCTGCGCGCGATGATCGTTTACCGCGACAAGGACGGCCAGGACCTGACCCTGGCGCACGGCGCCAAGGGCGAGGACGGCGCCACCACGCGCCTCTGGGCCGACCGCAACGATGACGGCAAGGTCGACGCGGACGAGTTCCTGCCGGCGGTGCCGGGTCTGCTCAAGGTCAGCGGCTGGTACATGAACATCACGCCCGACCTGACGCTGTACGCGGGCAAGGACCAGTTCCGCACCAGCGGCTTCACATCTTGTGGCGCGCCGTTGTGGGATCTCACCAAGCCGGTCGTCATGCCGGCCGGCGGCCTGGGTTCGGGCGACGGCAAGCTGGTGCTGGCGCCCGGCGAGTACGGCGTCGCGCATGGGCGCTTCCGCTGCCTTGACATCGCCACCGGCGCGCAGCGCTGGTGGTACCCCGACACCTTCGTCGGCGTGCACGGCAGCCACAACGCGCCGCCGGCCGAAGTCGGCATGATCCGCGGCTCGTACGGGCCATGCAGCGCGGTGACCCTGCCGGCGCCGATCGGCGACGCCTGGGTGATCGCCACCAATGTCGGCGAGTGGCACATCCTCACCGCGCAGGGCTTCTACCTGGGCCGGCTGTTCGAGCCCGACCAGACCAAGGTCGCCTTCCCGGCGCAGGCGGTGCCGGGCGCGCGTCTCGACGCGGCGCCGTGCGGCATGGGCGGCGAGGACTTCGGTGGCTCGGCGACGGTCGGCGCGGACGGCAGGCTCTACCTGGCGGCCGGCAAGACCGGCTTCTGGAACGTGCGCGTCGAACACCTCGATCAGGTCAAGCTCCTCACCGGCAGCGCGCCGCTGGTCATCGCCCCAACAGACCTGGCGCTGGCGCAGGGCTTCAAGGAGGCGGCCATGCAGGCGGTGGTCGGCGTGCAGCGCGTGACCGTGCGCAAGGCCACGCCGACGTTCACCGGCGATATCGCCAAGGATTTCGCCGGCGCGCAGCTGCTGAGCTACGAGAAGGGCGACAGCACGCGCGTGCGCAGCGCCATCGCCTGGGACGACGCGGCGCTGCACCTCGCCTGGGAAGTGCAGGACCGCACGCCATGGAGCAACGGCGCGCGCTCCGCCGACGCCCTCTACTGGGGCGGCGACACCGTCGACTTCCAGCTTGGCACCGACGCGGCCGCGCCGGCAGGGCGCGGCGAGGCGGCGCTGGGCGACCTGCGCCTGTCGATTGGCGCGCTGGCCGGCACCGACACCGCGGTGGTATTCCGCAAGGTCGCCACCGACAAGCACCCGAAGACCTTCACCTCGGGCGTGGTCAAGGACTACACGATGGACAGCGTGGTGGTCCTGGCGGATACGAAGATCACCGTGACGAAGCGCGGCGACGGCTACACCGTCGAGGCCACCATCCCGCTCGCCGCCCTCGGCTTCACGCCGCGCGCCGGCCTCACGCTGCGCGGCGATGTCGGCGTCACCTTCGGTGACCAGTCCGGCACGCGCACGCGCCTGCGCTCGTACTGGTCGAGCCAGCACACCGGCATCGTCGACGACGTGGTCTACGAACTGATGATGGAGCCGAAGTTCTGGGGCGAGGTGGAGTTCGAGTGAAGGTGGCTGAAGGCGGGCAACGCTCGCGAAGGCGCGTTCGGCGATTGTAGCGCACGCGAGGTGCGCACCATGGGCTTGGGCAGCCCCGACCGCGACAACCGGCGGTCGTTCAGCTCCCCGCCGCATGCCCGACCCCAACCCACCAGAACCATCCGCTTCCGCCGCCCCCCGCACTCGCAAGCAGGACGCGGTGATCCATGCGCTGCGCCGCGGCATCGCCGACGGCACCTGGGCGCCCGGTTCGCGGTTGCCGACGCGCGAGGAACTGCAGGTGCGCTTCGGCGTCGCCAGCGTGACCCTGCAACGCGCCCTCGATCGGCTGAGCGCGGACGGCTTCATCGCGGCGCGCGGCCGCCAGGGCACCTTCGTCGTCGACCACCCCGCGGCGGCGGTGCGCTATGGGCTGGTCCTGCCGGCGCTGGTCGCCCCGGCCCAGGTGCGCTTCTGGACGGCGCTGGCGCACGAGGCCGAGGCGCTGGCGCGCGCCGCCGCGCCGCGCCGGATCAGCGTCTATCAGGACGTCGACGGGCGCGTCGACGCGCCGGACCACCTGCGCCTGGTCAGCGATCTGCGCCACGACCGCCTCGCCGGGCTGGTGTTCGCGGTCAATCCCTTCGCCCTGGTGCGCACGCCGGTGATCACCCGGCCAGGCGTGCCGCGCATCGCCATCATGGACGCGCCCAGCCCGCCGGTCGCCGCTGCAGCCTTGGACGAGGCCGGCTTCATCGCCAAGGCGCTCGACTTCTTCAGTGCGCGGCGCCGCACGCGCGTGGCGGTGCTGTCGGTGCCCGGGCTCGAAGGGGGTTTCCGCAAACGTCTGGAAGGGGCGCTCGCTGAGCGCTGGCTCGAGACCCGGCCGTGGTGGTGGCACACCCTCGACCATGCCTCGGCCGCCGGCGCCCGCGCTCTGGTGCACCTGCTGATGCACCCTGGCCAGGACGTGCGCCCCGACGCGCTGTTCATCACCGACGACAACCTAGTCGAGGCCGCCACCGCCGGCCTGCTGGCCGCGGGCGTGCGCGTGCCCGAGGACGTGGCGGTGGTCGCGCACTGCAACTTCCCCTGGCCGACCGCCGCAGCCACGCCCGCGCGCCGGCTGGGCTACGACGCGCGCGAGGTGCTGCTGCGCTGCCTGGGGTGGATCGACGCGCAGCGCGCCGGAACGTCGGTGGAGCAGCGCATCCTGCTGCCGGCGCGCTTCGCGGATGAGCGGGTGAAGTAGGGGGCTTGAGGTTCCCAGGGCTGACGCCCTACCCATTACCCACAAGTCAGCAGGACGTTCGGCAGGTCACGGGGGACATCGTGGCTGTCTGCCCAGAGCGCCAACGGCGCGGCCAGAGGACCAGCCCAGGGCGAAGCCCTGGGTAGTGCAGAAAAAAGATTCTGAG
>JBBQSO010000108.1:0-16035 GCA_038213805.1 Planctomycetota bacterium
GACCCGGATCCCCCGAAGAGGATGCGTCTCGGGGATCCGCTTCTCCATGCTCACAAAGCTGAAAAGGCTCGTCTGGGGTATGTCGTGTCCGCGCATTGACATACAATAACGAGTTGAATGGGTATTTCAACAGCCTGCTAGTGCTGCAGGCCCGGCTTCCTGCCCAAAAGCCCTCAGCGCCCGAGTCGACCGCATCCGGTTCAGTCCACGGTCAGGGAAGCATCCAGCACCAGGCGGCCCTCCTGGTGCTCCCCCTGCCGGTGGTCGATCATCCGCGTCAAGTGCAGCGCCGGAGGGCGCGGATGGCGGCCGCGGTCGAGGGCCGCGGCCAGCACCGCGGCGACCACCAGCAGGTGCGCGGTATCGACCGGCCACGCGTGTGGACGATTGGCGACCAGGTGGGCAGGGCCGAGTTCGAGCAGCCGGCGCGCCGCGCTCCAGCGCGCGCGCGTCAGGTGGTGGCAGGCGGCAGTGAACTGAATGAGGCCCTTGAAGTAGTGGCGGTCGAGGGCGCGGTGGCGATGCCAGACTTCTTCCCAGGCTTCATGGGCGTGCCAGAAGCGCCCGGCGTCGTAGCACGCCGCGCCCGCGCGCAGGCCGCCCCACCAAGCCGGCAGGCCCGTCAGTGGGGTGGGGCCCGCGGCGGGGATGGGCTCGCTCACCGCCAGCGCCCGTCAGGGCTTCTTGGGCTCAGCGGGTTTGTCGCCCTTGACGTCGGCGCCTGCCTGGTTGCCGACCTCGACCGGCTGCTTGCTGGTCTTGTCGCTGACGATGTCGATCTTGATCGAGATGGTGAAATCGCCGTTCGGGTACTGCTTCTTGAACTCGGCCACTGCGGCGGGCATGGCTTCTTCGATGTCCTTGAGCTGGCGCAGCATCTCGGCGAGGGAGATCTGCTTCTTGGCCGCGCCTTCTTTGAGCGCGGCGTCGGTGCGCTCGATGGCCTCGCGGACCTTGGCGATCTGCGCGCCCAGACTGGGTGCGGACAGCGCCGGGCGCAACTGGCCGGACATGCTCTTGCGCTCGACCTTGTCGCCGGTCTTGCGCGCGATCTCGACCGTCACGGTGTCGCCGACCTTGAGCTTGCCGAGGATGCCGGCGAGGTCGGCCTGGCTGGTGATCGGCTGGCCATTGAAGGTCTTGATCACATCGCCGGCGAGGACGCCGAACGTCGCGGCGGTGCTGCCGGGGTTGACCGCCTGCACGGCCAGGCCGGTGGCGTCGAAGATCGAAGCGTTGTCGTCGGGCACGATGCCGAAGACCGGACGCGGGGTGTGGTCCGGGCCCGGCAGCGGCGTGGTGGTGGCCGGGGCCGGCGGGGTGGCATCCGCCGCCGGCAGCGCCGCCCGCGGGGTGAGAAGTGCGAGCAAGACCAGGGACGTGGACAGGGCGGGAAAGGCGCGGCACATCAGATGGGATCCTTCACATGGCGGGGCGTACGGGATTCCTTGGCCGCGGCGCCGATGCGCCAGTCGAAATGCCAGGGCGGCAGCAGCGTGGCGGTGGCTTGGCCGTCGTCGAAGACCGGCGCGTCGGCCACCGCGGCCGCCGCGGGGCCGGCCGGCGCGAAGGCGGGATGGTAGCGGTAGGTGAAGTGCCAGCCCTTGGCGGCCAGCTCCTCCTTCTCCGGGCCGGCCAGGCGCAGGCCGCCGAAGGCGCCCTGATCGGCGGCGGCCTGCGCCGCGGCGCCGTGCGCGAGGGTATCAGCCTGCTTCTGCAGGTCGTTGATCTCGTCCTGGCTGCGCTCCAGGCGGTGCTGCTGCCAGTCCTGGAACTGCTTCTCCATGGCCGGATCGATGGGCTCGCGCGGGATGTTGCTCGGCCAGGGCCTGATGGTGCCGCTGGCCAGGAACTGCTGGCCGCTGCGCTGGTAGGTGACGTCGATGGGATCACCGGGCTGGTTGAGGCCGACCTCGTTGCGCAGGTCGGTCATGCTGCCGATGGTCTGACCATTGATGGCCAGGACCACGTCGCCGGGCTGCAGGTGCATGCTCTGCGCAGCGGTGTCGTTGAAGATGCTCTGCACCAGCACGCCCTGGCCGGGTTGCAGACCCTCCCGCTCCTGGACGGAGGTCGGCACTGGGGTCATTTCGACGCCGAGCATGGGGGGACCGGCCGGATTCTTGGGCTTCTCGTAGCTGTCTTCCGCGTGGAGGGTGGACAGCGCGGCGAGCAGCGAGCAGGCGAGGGGCAGGGCGTAATGCAGGGACATGGCGAGCACCTCAGGGCTGGATGGACAGGATAGGCGCGGGCCGGATCCCGCCAACCCCGGTGTGGGGCAAGGTGGAGGGAAAGGCTCCAGACGGACGACCATACCCCGGGACGCCGATCAATGCCGATCCTGTCCGGGGAGCGGGGCGGCGGCCGGAACGCTGGGGGGGTGCGCAGCGGGCGGCGCAGGAGGCGGGGTTACCTGGGCCAAGGGCAGTCTGTCGGGCAGGGCGAGGTACATCGACCGGCGTCCCCAGCGCAGCGCCTCGCCATGGGTTACGAAGCGCAAGTCGAGATGGATGACCCCCTTTCCGGCGTCCTGACGCATCGCGCCGCCGGTGTCGTCGATCTCGGCGCGGCCATAGCCCGGGACGTCGAGCCACAGCCGGTAGGGCAGCATGGCCGGAGCCGCGGCGATACCGAAGGGAAGTTTACGCACGTCATGGCCGATGCTGGTGACGCCGGTGGCGAAGGGTCCACAGCACACCGTGCATGGGCAGTAGCCGGTGGTGAGGACCTTGGCCCAATGCGTACCCGGCGCCGCCGGTACCACCGGGCGCGGCAGGCTCAGCTCGGCGACGGTGATGATGCGCAGATTCCTGCCTGTCAGCCAGCCGATGAACAGGCCCAGCCCGAGGCCGGCGACCACCAGGCGCAGGCCGGCGAGGCGCTGACCACGGCCGAACAGGCCGGCGAACCACCAGCGCAGCAGCCGGACCCAACGAGGGCGTGGGGAACTCATCGGAGTGGTGATGCGCGGATGGGGTGGGGCATGTGTGGGATGGCGGGTGATGGGGTGCGGGGTGCGAAGTGCGGGGATTGAGACTTGCGACTCGCAGTTCGCAGTTCGCAGCTCGGAATTGGAGCAGAGAGGCCTGCGGTGCGGGCGAGAGTCGCAGCGCGCGGGTTCGAGGGGCGAGGAAGAAACCATGGGCAGGCGACGAGGCGGCCTGGAGCGTGCTTCCTCGTAGACGGGGCGCGGGCGGCCGCAAGGCGCGGAGAGGGGTACGGGCGCTGCCATGCTGGCGCACCGCCAGGGCGTGATGGAATGGCCGGTGCATGGAAGAGACCCTGCCCACCCGAGTGGCCGAGGCCCCGGCCGGCATCGCCGAGCGCCACCGCGCCCTGCTGCGACGCTGGATAGTGCTGAGCGAGGATCCCGCTCAGCGCCTGGCCGAGGTCGAGCACCGCGCCATCGCCAGCGAGTGGACACAGCATTGCCGCCGACACCTGCGGGGCCGGCCGTGACCGCGCCCACCTCCGGCAACGACCGCGATCCTCCACCGCCCGGCCCAGACGCAGCGGCCGAGCGCCCCGCCGTCCCGCCCGAGCCGCAGCAGACCCGCGTGCGCGAGGCCTTCACCTATGGTGTCGAGGCAACGCCCGCCGCCGTGATGCTTGAGCGCGAGGAACGGGATCCACTCAGCTTCCAACGGCAACGGCAGGCTGGATTGGATCCCGCCGCGCGGGCGGCGGCGCGGGCGCGTTTTGGGTGAATGGCTGATGGCTGATGGCTGATGGCTGATGGCCTCTGCGTCGTCAGCACATCTCCTTGAATAGCGCGGAACGTACCCAGCGCATGGGTCTCTGCGGGCGCACCTCGCACCTCGCACTCCGCACATCGCACTCCGCCCACCACCCAACTCACCGCTCACCGCTCACCGCCCATTCCTTGCTAGATGATCTCCTCGATCACCAGCGCCCGATACACCCCGACGCGGTCCTGGCGATGCAGCCGTTCGGCGAGATCGCGGTGCGGCACCAGCAGCTCGGCCATCTCGTTGGGGCGGCTGCGCGCGACGTGCAGGTTCCAGTAGGCGAGGCGACCGCCGTGGCGGCCGGCGCGTGCGAGGCGGTAGAGCAAGGTGTGGAATGCGGATTCCGCCATGCCTTCGAAGATGTCGCTGAGCGCGAAACGGTCGATGGCACGGTCGCCGACCTCGCCCAGCAAGCCCTCGACCGCGCACAGCCGCCATTCCAGGCGGTCGAGGTTGGCGCAGATCGTCGCGTGCTGGTCGCGGCGCAGGGCGAAGGGCCGGGCGCTGTCGTGGCTGCCGGTCAGCGCCCACTGCAGATACGGGTTGTCGGCGGGGTCCTGCTCGACCAGTAGGCGGTGCAGGGCGCCGACCGCGGACGATATGGTGGCGGCCTCGGTCATCCTCGGCAGCAGGCCAGGGCGCCCGCCGAGCAGCGCGGGCAGGCGCAGCGCGGCCGCCACGGTGCGCCACCGCCAGGTGTTCCAGTCGCTGGCGAAGATGCGCGCACGTACCGCCGGGTCGCGCTCGGCGAACAGGCGCGCCACCACCTCGCCGCGGCCGAGCAGGGGCAGCAGATGCCGGCGCATGGTGGCGATGCTGCGTTCGACCGTCCCGCAGGCCCCGAGACCGTCGGCGATCGCCTCGGGCCGCCCGTCCCAATAAACGCGCGTGGTGCGCGCCAGCAGCGGCCGGCAACGCGCATAGAGCGCGTCGCGTCCGGAGCCGCGCTGCGAGCCCAGGAAGACCAGCAGTTCGTCGTAGGCAAGGGTGCGATAGGCGGCGACGCGCAGCTCGAGGGCGGCGAGCTGCGCCGGCGCCACGTCGATGGCGATGACCTTGGCTGGATCGCACGCCAGCATGGCCAAGGCGGTCTCGCCGGCCGAGGCGATGCACACGCAGGTATCGCCGGGGCGGATGGCGAGGCCGTCAAGGACGCGGTCAGCGTCCTCCCAGCACTGCGCGAAGCGCAGTTCGGCACGATCCGGGATGGCGGCCGGCGCACGCTGGCCGTTCAGTACCGGCAGCACCGGCGGGGTCGGCAGCGAGAACGGCACGCGTAGACGCTCATGCGCCGCCTTGCGTCGGCGCGCGCTGCTGCCCTCTTCACGATGCGCAGCCGCGCGCTGCGCCGCTTCCGCCGCCAGCCGCCTACGCCTTTCAGATGAACCGTCGTCCGATCCCATGATCACCTGTTATCCGCACGTGCGGAGGCCAGCATCATGGGACCAGGGGGGTGGACGTGAAGGGGGGATTTCCGACCACCATGCACAGGGTGACCAGGGCGGCCGGATGCCCGAGACGCGTCACACCGCAGGAAGCCGGTGCGCAGAGCTCTTGGGCCGCATGCGAGCACGCTGCGAGCTGCACGTCGCGAAGCTTGCATCACAGGTGCGGAATCCTCGTGCGTACGCCACCCATCGCCGTCGGCAGGTTCGCTCCTACCAACCGCCTCAGCTGGCCCGGGACCCGCTCACCCCTGCGCCACGGCCGCGGGCGGCAGGGCGCGCTCGACCTGGTCGGCGAGCATGGCGATGAAGGCGGGATGGTCGTGGACGCAGCGCGCGCGGTGGAAGCCGATGCCCAGACGCGCGGCCAGCTCCTTGGCTTCGACGTCGAGGTCGTAGAGCACCTCGGTGTGGTCGACCAGGAAGCCCGCGGCCTGGACGATGACGTCACGGTGGCCGGCGCGGTGGGCGTCCTCGACGGCCTGCTCGATGGTCGGGGCCGACCACGGGATGCGGCTGTCGCCGGGCTGGCTCTGGAAGGCGATGGCGTGCTCAGGATGGCCGAAGGCCGCCGCCGCCAGGCGCGCGCTCTCGGCGAACTGGCTGCGGTAGGGCGAGGTGCTCTCGACCGGCTGCGGGATGGCGTGCGCGGTGAAGACCAGGGCCGCGGCGCGCACCCGCTCGGGCGTCCAGCCGCGCGTCGCCTCGCGCAGGGTGTCGGCGATGGCTTCGACATAGCCGGACTTGTTCCACCACGGATCGATCACGCCCACCACGCGCGGACAGCCATCGCCGAGCTGCTCGATGGCCTCGGCGGCGTGCTTGATGTACCAGTCCCAGCTCACTGACGACTGGTGCGGCGCCATGATCAGCAGCAGCGTCTCGCGCGCGCCGGCCTGCTGCAGTTCGCGCAGACCGTCGCTGGTCCATGGCACCCAGTGGCGATAGCCGCAGGCGACGCGCAGCGGGCGGCCGCGCCGCGCCAGCTCGGCGCCGAGCGCCGCACCCTGGCGCGCGGTCAGCTCGTTGTAGGGGCTGAAGCCGCCGAAGTGGAGGTAGTGGCCGGTGACCTCGGCGATGCGCTTGGCGCGCGCCGGGTTGTCGCCGAGGATGCCGGCGACGAAGCATT
Organism: Planctomycetota bacterium; assembly: GCA_038213805.1. Classification (GTDB taxonomy): domain Bacteria; phylum Planctomycetota; class UBA11346; order UBA11346; family UBA11346; genus BOG-1363. Next base: position 6,324 of record JBBQSO010000108.1, read on the forward strand.
CAGCCTCGCAGCCGGGCGCCTTGGAGCAGGTGGGACGACGGCCGCAGCAACCGGGCGTGGGCCCGCCGAAGCCGAGAAGGAGGAGCGAATCGACCATGAGCTGATCGGATGGAGGAGGGGCTGGGCTTCAACTGGGAAGATCGTGGAGGTTGGGCTTGGGAAGGGCGGCTGGCGCCGGCCCGGCTGATGGCTGATGGCTGATGGCCGACGGCTGACGGCTCGTGGGCAAGGTCGTCAGGGTAACAGGAGGGGTTACCGCCCTCGGGAAACAGTGAAACCGAGTGGAGAACCGGTTTCACCCGCCGTCAGCCGCCAGCCGTCAGCCCGCGCCGCAGGTGCCCCCCGCCGGTCTTGTGTGCAGAACGGCATGGCGAAGCTGCGCAGCATGCGCGCCACCGAGATGAGCCCTGCCGACGCGCTGCTGCGGCTCGCCCTGGTGCCGGGGCTGGGGCCGACGACGGCGCAGCGGCTGCTCGACCAGGCTAGCGATCCAGGCGAGATCTTCCGCTGGAGCATGGATCGCCTGCAGGCCGTCGACGGCATCGGCGGCGAACGTGCGCGGCGCATCTGCGATCCGCGCGGCGCCGAGGCGGTTGCCACCGAGCGCGCGCAGTGCCACACCGCCGGCGTGCGCATCGTCACGCGTGGCGAGGACGGCTACCCGCAGGCGCTGACGCGCCTCGCCGACCCGCCCCTGGCGCTGTGGATGACCGGCGCGCTCGAGCCCCAGGACCGCCTCGCCATCGCCGTGGTCGGGCCGCGCCGGCCCAGTTCCTACGCCCATCGCCAGGCGCATCGCCTGGCGATCGGCCTGGCGCGGCTCGGCATCTGCATCGTCTCGGGACTGGCGCGCGGCATCGACACCATCGCCCACCAGGCCGCGCTCGAGGCGGGCGGCCGCACGGTGGCGGTGCTGGGCAGCGGCCACGGCAAGCTCTACCCGGACGAGAACGCCCCCCTCGCCGCGCGCATGGCCGACGGCCGCGGTGCGGTGATCAGCGAATTCCCGTTCTTCACCCCGCCCAGCCCCGGCACCTTCCCGCGCCGCAACCGCCTGGTCGCCGCACTCGGGCTGGCGACGCTGGTCATCGAGGCCGGCCAGCGCTCCGGCGCGTTGATCACCGCACGCCTGGCCATGGAACTCGGCCGCGAGGTGCTGGTTTTGCCCGGCAACATCGACAATCCCGAGTGCGTCGGCTCGAACCAGCTCATCCGCGACGGCGCCACGCTGGTCACCAGCGTCGAACAGATCCTCGACGAGGTCGAACCGCTGATGACCCTGGCGCGCGGCAGCCTGGGCGGTGAGCCGGTGCCGGACAGCCCGCGCGCCGCCGCGCTCTCCGGCCGCGAGAAGCAGGTCTACCTGATGCTGGACGACACCCCACGCAGCATCGACGACCTGGTGCGCGTCGGCGAGATCCCACCCTCCGCGATCTCCGCCACGCTGCTGTCGCTCGAGCTGCGCCGCCTGGCGCGCAAGGCGCCCGGCGGATATGTGCGCGCGACCTGAGGCGGCCTGCTCGCGTGGGGCGCTTGGCGCAGGACTGTTGAAGCAGGCGTGGTGCGCGCGTCACGAGCGTCCGTGCTGACCTCCAAGATTTCCCCGCGCATCGTTTGCAACGGGACGCGCTGCCGCCCTCGACCACATCACCATTTCAACAAGGTAGACAGAGAGAAGCAGACGCTTTACGCCTTATCCGCGCATACCCGCTAGGTTCGAGGCTCGCGTGTGGCGCCTGGCGCCCAGTGCATGGCGCCTCCTACCCCCATCGCTCCCCGTGTCCCACGCGCGCCGCGCAACCTCGCCGCCTCGGCTGTGGCGCTGCGCCAATCGGGCGCATGATATCGCCATGGGTTCCACCAACCGTTTCCTCAAGGATGGGCCGCGCGTCGTGCAGCGCAGCGGCAACTTCCCCGCCTCGTGCCTGACCATCGGCACTTCGGACTCCTCCGGCGGCGCCGGGGTGCAGGCGGACATCAAGACCTTCGCCGCGCAGAACTGCTATGGCGCCTCGGTGGTGGTCGCGCTCAGCGCGCAGAACTTCTCCGGCATCAAGGGCATGCACCTGGTGCCCGAAAGCTTCGTGCGCACCCAGCTCGACGCGGTCGGTGACGAGCTGCCGATCTCGGCCATCAAGATCGGCCTGGTGCCCAACGTCGCGACCATCCGCGTGATCGGCCGCTGGCTGCGCGAGCGCCCGGACGTGCCGGTGGTGCTCGACCCGGTGGCCGCCGACAGCCGAGGCATCCCGCTGCTGCAGCCCGAGATGGTCGGCGCGCTGTGCGACGAATTGATGCCGCGCGCCACGGTCGCCACGCCCAACCGCTTCGAGGCCGCGCTGCTCGCCGGCATGGAGGAATGCCTCAGCCTCGAGGACATGGAGGAGGCCGCGCAGCGCATCTTCAAGCGCTTTGGCTGCCCGGTGGTGGTTACCGGCGGCGGGCTCGCCGAGCGCTCGCTGGACGTGCTGGCCGGCCTCGACGGCGTCAGCCATTTCGACGCGCCCACCTGCCACCGCATCAAGGTGCACGGCGCGGGCTGCGCACACTCGGCCGCGGTCACCGCCGGCCTGGCCAAGGGCGACAGCCTGCGCGAGGCGATCTTCCACGCCAAATTCTACGTCTCGGCCGCGATCGCCGCGGCGCCGATGCTGGACTCGGGTCGCGGGGCGCTGTGGCACGGCGTGACGCCGAACATCCTGACGTCGAGTACGAACGCCTGAGCACTGGCTGATGGCTGATGGCTGATGGCTGATGGCTGATGGCTGAAATGCCCTGCGTCGAAACCGCTGCGATCAAGCCTGTTTTCCCACCGCATCTGTGCTTCGCCGCGGATCCGGGTACGGAAGCACGCCCGGTTCTGATCGCATCAGACCGGCGCGGCCCCGGGCACCACAATGCCAAACGCGCCGCGGATGCCGGAGACCAGCATCTGCACCGCGATCGCGCCAAGCAACAGGCCCTGCAGGCGGACGAGCATGCCCATCACCACCGGACTCATCCAGCGCTCGACGCGCACCGCGGCGAGCAGGATGGCCGCGCTGGTGACGCCGAGCAGGCCGATCGCCGCCAGCTGCACCGTCAGGCCACCGTCATGGCCGCCGATGCGTAAAGCCATCACCGTCGCGATCGCACCCGGCCCGGCGAGCATCGGCACACCCAGTGGGATGATGCCGACCTCCTGCTGGGAGACGCCGACGTCGACCTCCTCCTGGGTGGTCTTCATGCGCGGCGTGCGCATTTGCACCATGTCGATGGCGTAGAGGAACATCAGCGCCCCACCGGCGATGCGGAAGGCGTCGATGGTGATGCCGAAGAACTGGAAGACCATCTCCCCGAACAGCGCCGCCATGGCCAGCACCACGCTGCAGGTCGCTGCCGCATACAACGCCGAGCGCCGCCGTCGGGTCGCCCCATCGGACACCGTCATGCTCAGGAACAGCGGCGCGGCCCCGTGCGGGCTGACGATGATCAGCAGCGGCACCAGGGCCTTGACCACCGCCGCCATGAACCCTGCCTCCATCGCATCTCCCTGCGCAAGTCTGGATCGCAACGGGGTTTCCGGCAAGACCCGGGTGGCTTTCCTGGAACCTGGCACGTGCGTGTCCCGGGGCAGGCAGAACCCTCTGGACAAATGCCTAAGTCCTCTAGGATCCCTCGCCTACGCGCGGGCGTAGCTCAGTTGGCTAGAGCGACAGCTTGCCATGCTGTAGGTCGAGAGTTCGAGTCTCTTCGCCCGCTCCAAGACACTAACCCCTGGCGAAAGCTAGGGGTTAGCTGTTTCTGGACACTCTGCGCCTTATGAGCCCTATTGGGCCCTGGTCCCAGTTCTGGTCCCAGTTGGAGGCGTGGTGGCCTCGACGCTCGAGGTAAAAGAAAAACCGCCGGCGAGGGTCTCGCACCCTCGCCGGCCAGCCTTCCATGACTCACCCCTTCACCTGGGTGGCTACCACCGTGTTTGTGGCATTGATGGCATCATCATAGCTGAGCAGGTGTCCATAGTGACCGTGAACCATGCGAGTGTCGCCATGCCCCATCCACCGCGCCACCTTCACGTCAGAGACGTTGGCAATGAGGAGGTTCGAGGCAAACGAGTGGCGCATCCCGTACATTGTGATGGGCTTGCCGCCAACCAGGGCGAGCCTCTTCATTATGCGCCGCCAAGCCTTGGTCGGGTTGTAGCGGTAAATCCAACCCTTCCCGTCACGACGACGCCCCTTGCGGTGCGGCTCGTTCATCAACAGGAACCCCTCGACCTTTCGATAGCATTGAAGTATGGCCAGCAGCGGGGTCGAAATCGGGATGTCACGCGATTCGCCATCCTTGGGGGTCCACCCCGAATGCGGAACCACATGACAGACCGGACGGGGCTCTCCAGAGTGAGGGTCTTTCGCATCAAGATCCAAGTCCTGCCAGCGCAACATAATGATCTCCTGGGGACGGAGACCGAGGTAGCAGCCGCAAGCGACCAGGAGTGTCGCAGTCGGTTGGTGGGGATCTTGAGCAGCACAGCGCAGGGCACGTTCGACCTCCTCGCTGGTCCACCACTCACGGCGGTGGCGCTGTGACGCCGGTTCCTTGAGACGGCGGACCGTCTTGTGGCCGTGGTCCTTCACCAAACCCATATTCGCGGCCCAGTTCAGGTAGGTTTTGAGCACCCCCAGGCTGGTGTTGGCCGTCGAAGGACTGGTGCGCTTTGCGATCTGAGCGAGCGCGTTGCTGATGTCGTCCGCTCGCAGGTTGTTCAGGAGACGGTCGTTTCCCAGTCCCTGACGCCACAACTGGAGACGGTAGCGGTCTCGATCACTGGTCGAGACGGCCACCTTCGTCTTGCGGTCAACATGAAGATGGTCGAACAACTGGCCGAGGGTCTGGATGCGCGCGATGATCGATACAGGACCAGTCACGACCCCTTCCTGATGGTCTTGCAGCAATTCCTCCCACTTGGACTGCCAAGCGGCACAGACCTTCCGCAGGTCTCGTTCAACGGTGATGGGTTTGGGCGCCGGATTGAAGACGTGACGACAGGAGCGCGGTGAAACCGACTCCATGTGGCCTTCATGCTGCGGAAAGAGCCAACGCAGGGCCGAAACCGAGCCAACGGCAACGAGAGCATAACTTTCGCGCTTCCACCGTGAGGTCAGGCTGACGTCACCGTGGGGCGTTTTCTGAATGCGAGGCGGCATAGCCGTATGCCTCGCCATGAAACCTCCTGCGGGCTCATCCATGGGATCAGCCCTTCTTGGTTTGTGTGGTGATGAAGGCGTCGAGGTCGACAGCGCACTGCTCCGGGCTCGTCGCCGGGATCAGCACGCGATCGACATCCTCGACGCGAAAACGGCGCGGCCCACGCGGGCCAACGCGATGCAGTTTGAGAATCCCTGAAATGATCAGGCGCTCCACCGTGCGCCCGCTGACCGCAAGGCGATCAGCGACCTGGCGCGCGGTAAGCAGCTTGGCGGGTGGCGTGATCGGAGGAGAGGCTGATTTCCCTGGGCGTGGGCTGGTCGGCATGGACGTGTCCAAAGCTGGACGAGTACGGCGATCGCGCGGGGTATTCCCCGGCGTGCATTGCCGATGCTCATCAGTTGGATCGCGTCCGGTGGCCGGCACAGGCCCCGCGTACGGAGCACCGCCCAGGTCCAGGGCAATCAGAGGCTTCGCCAAGGTGCAGGCGTCATCGCCCGCCATCTGCCGCCTTCCATCCGGGTACCAGTCAAGGCCCGCCGTAGCGAGACAAGGCCAGAGTACGGATAGTGGTGAGAGACCTGCCTCGTCACGAACTGGCATCATGCTAAGGAACTGCATGCCGCCTCAAGATCATTTCCCGGCCTCGCCGGCGAATTTACTGGACTCAATAGCGCGTCACGTAGGCCATCTCTATTATCCCGCTCCATTTGGTCTTTGCTGGTCATCGTTTACGTATTGGGCGACGAGAAATCCGAGGACGAACGCAGCCAACACAGCAACTACCGAATCCTGGATGTGGTTGCTGACCGTGATGTTTGGATTCACAGCGACCTGGATGGTGATGGGAGGCGGTGCGGGAGGCGGCCGGTAGGACATTGGGAATGGGAAACCCGCGTTCGGGCCGTGGTCAGTGGGAGGGAACTCCAACACGATCACGCTCCCGTCAGTGCGAGCGCTGCGTCCCACGCCTTGGCCTTCACCTCGGCGCCGCTGCCGAAGGTGGCGCTGAAGAGCCGATTCTCGCCGGCATCGCCGCCGTCGCTGGTCCTCGTCACCCGGTCGTGGTCGACATACTCGACAACGGCCTGCATGATGCTGAAAGCCGTGTCCTTGGTGCCCTTCACCTGACTGGTCGGGCTTGCCAGGATCGCAGCGATGCGCTCCTCGCGGTTCTTGCGGATCGTGGCCGCCCGGTCGGCCTCATCGGAGCCGGGCTTACCGAAGACGCTGGCGAGGAAGGCCGCCTTCAGCCGCTCGGACAGCGGCTTCGAGGCGAGGTGCATCCACGCCTGCTTGGTCAGCAGGTGGCTACGGATGGTGGCCGCGTAAGCCTCCTGGATTTCACGGATGCTGTCCTCCATCCCGGGGAGGTGCTTCACTGTGAACCCACCGGCCAAGCCCGGCTTCTTCCTGTTCTCACGCGCCTGCGATTCGGCCATCCGCAGCGTGTTGGAGCAAATGATTCGCAGCGTCGTGGGCGCGATGGTCAGCATTTTGTTGCCGACATGCCCGCTGCTGCAGAACAGGAAAGTCTTCGACTCGTCATCCCCGATGCGGATGCCGAGATCGGGGAGATGCGCCATCACCCACACCACCGCACCGCCCTGAAGCGCCCCGGCAGTCTCGATGGTATACGGCACCGTGCTGCCACCGGGACCCGCTCGGCCGAGATCGCGGAAAACATCGAACATTCGCTGGTTTTGGAGCGGGGTGTAGTCGGGACCGACGACGCCCAGGATACCGCCGGTGTCACTCCGGCGGATGGCACTGACATCTGGAACCGGTTCGAGCCGATCGGCCGTACGCAGGTCAACCCGCTGAACCTCCCAGTTCAGTCCCGCCTGGCGCATGGCAGCGTCAGGATCGGTGGTCGCTTCGGCGAGCAGGGTCTTGCCGTGCCGCTGCCACGGGCTGGTCCGGCGAGGCTGAAGGCTGTTGCTGGACGTGGCCAGCGCTTGTGAACGTGGCCGGTGCAGAGTCGGGATGATCTGATCGACGAGGCGTCCGATCGGCGTGGCCTGGGGCAGAAGGTCGGAGAAGAGCTGATCGTTGGGCATGCAAATTCCTGCCTCGTCGACAATCGTCGGCGGGGACTTGGTGGAAGTGGTCGGACGGGGACGAATCAGGCCGCGATCCTTTCTGCCTCGCGGAGCGGAAGAGCGAAGCCGCCGAGATCGAGCTGGCGCTCGCCATCACTGCGGGTCACCGCCATGACCAACAACGCCAGTTCATGGTCGCACCAGTAAGCCGCAGCGCGGACCAGGGCCTGGGCTTCGGTGAGCGGCACGCCAGCCTGGTCAGGCCCCGGCGGAATGACCGACCAGATTCTGAGCAGGTCACTGTGGGCCGGCACCGGGCTGCTGAAGGCCACCGTCGTCTTCCCGACGATGTACTGCGCCGCTTCGACCAGCCGCGTATCGAGGCTGGAGCAGCACGGAACCCAACGCATGCCGGCCGGCTTGGTCCAGATGTGATCGAAGTTGGGGTATCCCCCGTTGTGGCGAAAGACCACCGCGGCCATCCGTCCGCAGGAGAGGCGCACTTCGGAATGGTTGATGGTCATGGTGACGCGCGGGCTGCTGCCTTTCGCCAGCACCTTGCAGGCGGCGGTAAACTGGTCCCGGTCGAGGATCGCTTCGACGGGTTGACCGTCGAGGTCGGCCATCGGTTGGATAAAGGCTGCGAGCAGTTTGCCGTCGGTGGCGGCGAAGCGGATGCGCTCCGCGGTTACGCGCAGGCTGATGTGATGAAGCGGGCCGGTGCCGTTGTCGGCGGCGTGGCCGAGTCGAGCGAGCCTGGCGAGGCAGGATTTGGAGATGGAACAGGTCGACGTCATGCGATTCCTTTGCGCTGAAGGGATGGTGGTCCCCGGCGCCTTGGGCACACCGGGGGAGAGGGACAGAGGGAGATCACGCCGCCGGGCGCGGCTGCTCCTGAGTCTGGACGAAGCCGATCGGCTGCGCGCGTTCGAGGCGCGCGTTCATTGCGGTATGGACCGCGTCGCCGATGAGGCGCGAAATAGGCAGGCCGGATTCGCGGCTTGCCCGGTGCAGTTCATGCATGACGTCGCGATCGATCTGCGACGCTGGCCAGCGGTATTTGTTGGTATGGGCGGGCATTGATGATCTCCGGGAATGAACGCGCCCTGGCCGTCTGGCCAGGGCTTGGTGGTGGATAGGTCGCGGCGCTGGGTAAATCGCGCCAAGTGTTGTCTGGAACCGCTAATGAAAAGTTGTTGATGCCGATGAGTCCGGACGGAAATTTTGGAGATCAATTCACGGATCGGAACAATGCCTGAGCAATTGCTACGCTGCGTCGGAACGCATCCAAGTTCCCAGCCACGACGGCGCGCTAACGACTTCAGCATCTCGGTGATCGCACCAGTCTCCCGCTGCCGTTCGCGAACCGATTTCTTTCAGCGCAGCTTCGACCTCACGCCATCCAATGGCGAGATAGTCATCGTCAAGATCGATGACGCGGCAGCGGTACAGGGGCGCCTGCTTCTCGACGACAACGAAGCTGAATGGCAGTAGCTCGCCATTGCAGGCGTGCGATACGATCCATCGATACAACGCGGCCTGCCTGAAATAGCCAAATGTTCCGACGCTTTTCCCAAAGTCGTCGACATCGACTGTGGTCTTGAAATCTACCACGTGAGACCGCCGATGCAGAAGATCCGCACGGCACTGAACGCGGTAATCACCGTAGGGTGACTCCATCCGGAAACCCGTTTCATGCTCGGCGCCTTCGAGCAGCGACTCCGCAATCGGGTTAGCCCTCACGCTGGCGGCCATTGCGTGAAGGACATTCCATTCGTCCTCGGGAAGCAGCTCGATGCCGGCGGCGGTGGCCTCTGCTTCAGCGGCATGCCAGACCTTGGTCCGCCGGTCGGCGTCAGGGCCACCCTTATACCGAGTAGCGAAACCCGATTCTGGGTCGAGGAGCATGTGAAACCGCGTGCCAAACCGCATGGCCGCCGTTTCGGGCTGACGGTATTGGCCGGTGATCATCCGATGGGCGAGCTGCGGACTCCTTAGGAAAGTCGCAATCAGGCTCGATCCCCAGGCCCCGGACGCGTGATACTGCGCGTTGGTCTCTTCGGCAGACGTCATGACGCTGAGTTTCACCGCGACGCGCCTTGGAGCTTATCGATGAGCCCGCTGGCGGCGCGGCTGGTCAGCTCTTCGAGAGAACCAACCTTGTGATCGGCGGCGATACGTTCGAAAGCGCCGGGATTGCGATCGCAGAGCTGGCGGACGAACCGTAATTGAGCAGCTGAGATCGCTGCCGGCGCGCGGCGGCCATTGGTGGAAGGATACGGCGCCGGGCTTGCTGGCGGGAGACCAGAGCGCTCCTGAGGTGAGGCGGGTGAGGCGGGGATCGGTGAGCGTCAATCCGTGCTGCCATAGTAGCTCGGATTGACGCTAATCCTCAGCAGTCGCAGTGCAGTCAGAAATAGCTACGGGACTGTGCCGCCCACTGCTTTCCAGGCAGAAACTGCATTGCGGAAGCCCTTCGAATC
>JBBQSO010000109.1:0-15845 GCA_038213805.1 Planctomycetota bacterium
GCTGGTTTCGCGACGATCCGGCCGCGCACCCGGCGGTCGATGCGGCCGAGCGCGCGCGCATCGCCGCGGGCCGGGTGGTCCATCCACCCGCAAGCGTTGGTGGCCGGCGTCTGCTGGCGCTGCTCACCAACCGCTCCCTGCTGCTGCTCTGCCTGGTCTATGCGGCCAACGGCTACGGTTTCTACTTCCTGATCACCTGGCTGCCCAAGTACCTCGAGAGCTTCCAGCACTTCTCGCCGCTCGAGCTCCAGCTCTACGCCGGCCTGCCGCTCCTGCTCAGCGTGCCTGCGGACCTCTTCGGCGGGCGGCTCACCGATGCGCTGGCGCGGCGCTATGGCCTGCGCTGGGGGCGCGCGGCGGTGGGCGGCATCGGCTACCTCCTCGCCGGCGTCGCGGTGGTCGGGTCGACCTGCTGCACCTCGCCGGTGGTGGCGGTGGTGCTGTTCTCGTGCGGGGCCGCGTGCTCGATGGCCACCCTGGGCGCCACCTGGTCGAGCTGCACCGCCATCGGCGGCGCGGCCACCGGCACGGTTGGGGCGGTGATGAACTCGGCGTCGCAGATCGGCGCGTTCTGCAGCCCGCCGGTGCTCGCCTTCCTGGTCAAGCACTACGCTGACTGGAAGATGCCGATTTACGTCATCGGTGCGCTCTACGTGGTCGCCGCGGTCGCGTGGCTGTTCATCGACGCGCGCCCGGCGGCGCCGGCGGATGGCGCGGCGGACGCGGCTGTGCGCGCGGACTGACGGTCACCGCGGCGGGCTGCTGGCCACCTGCGAGAATCTCGCGCCTGCCCAGGGCTGCACGCCCGCGCCATTGTCCCGCGCCCACCGCCCACACCATCCGCCCAGGAGCACGCCATGATCCGTCGCCCACTGGGTTCCAGCGGCCTCACCATCTCCACGGTCGGACTCGGTGCGTGGGCGATCGGCGGCTGGATGTGGGGTGCGCAGGACGACGCCGACAGCATCGCCGCCATCCATGCCGCGGTCGACGCGGGGGTGGACTGGATCGATACCGCCCCGATCTACGGCTCCGGCCGCTCGGAGCGCGTGGTGGGCGAGGCGCTGCGGCAGCTGCCCAAGGCGCGGCGGCCGCTGGTGTTCACCAAGTTCGGCCTGGGCGACGACAGCGAGCAGGCGGCGAAGTCCGCGACGCGCGCGCAGGTGCTGGCGGAATGCGACGCCAGCCTGAAGCGCCTGGGCGTGGCGCGCATCGACCTCTTCCAGCTGCACTGGCCGGCGCCCCAGGACGTGGCCGAGACCGCGGGCGCCTGCGCCGAGCTGGTCGCGGCGGGAAAGGTGCGCTGTGTCGGCGTCAGTAATTTCACCGTCGCGCAGCTCGACGCGTGGGCGGCGACCGGCCTGCCGCTGCATGTGCTGCAGTCACCCTACAGCCTGATGCGCCCGGCGGTGGCGGACACCGTGCTGCCGTGGTGCCAGGCGCACGGCCTGGGCGCGATCGCCTATTCGCCGCTGTTCCGCGGCATGCTCTTCGGGACCTGGAGCGCGGCCAAGACTTTCCCGCCCCACGATTCGCGCAGCACCCACAAGGACTACCGCGGTGCGCGCCTGGCCCGGCACCTCGCCGCGATTGTCGAGCTGCAGGAACTCGCCGCCGACCACGGCCTGACCTGCCCGCAACTGGCCATCGGCGTCCTGCTCCGCACCCCGGGCCTGACTGGCTGCATCGTCGGTGCGCGCAACGCCGCGCAGGGGGCGGCGCTCGGCTGGCTGGGCGAGCCGGTAACGGCGGATCAGCAGGCCGCCGTGCAGCAGGTGATGGCACGGCTGAACGCGGATCTCGTGGGGATCCCCGAGGGTTGAGTCTGCGCTCTATCTGTCACCGCGTCACCGCGTCACCCCGGCAGCTTGGCCGCGAGCACGTCGACCTTCTCGATGGTGGGCGGTACGGCCAGCAGCTCAGCGGCGTTGGCCATGAGCGCGGCGGCGATCGGGCCGGAGAGGTGGGCGGCGCGCCCGCTCTCGTCGGCGAAGGCGTCGAAGATGCCGAACGTGGATGGACCCAGCCGCAGCGCGAACCAGGCGGTGGTCTTGGCCTCGGCGTTGGCCAGCGGCAGGGCGCTCGCCAGGAAGGCGGCGACGGTGGCCTCTTTGCCGGGCTTGGCTTCGAGCTTGGCGAGAATTCCAACGGTGACCATGGCGTCGCTTCCTGGGGATGGCTGATGATGCGAATGGGACGATGTGGGTGTAGGGATGGGGGGGAGACGGTGCAATGCGATTCGAGATGGGAATAGGCAGGGGAGCGGCCTCATTCGTTCTGAGTGCAAAGGTAGGCGAGCGCCGTGCCCTCGCAGAACAGCGTTCGCGGAGGTGGATCTGCGTGGCGGAGGGTCCACGATCCGCCGCGTCAGCTCACTTCCGCAACAAGGAGGATTCATGATCGTCACCACCACCAACGACCTCATCGGCTACGAGATCGCGGAATACAAGGGCATCGTGCGCGGCCTGATCGTGCGCTCGCCGACCATCGCCCAGGGCATCCTTGGCGGCCTGAAGAACATCATCGGCGGCCGCATCGGTGCCTACATGGAGATGTGCGAGCAGGCCCGCCAGCAGGCCTACGACTCGATCGTCGAACACGCCGAACAGGTCGGTGCCAACGCCATCCTCGGCTTCCGCTACGACGCCACCGAAGTCTCCAGCCAATCAGCGGCGACCGAGGTGCTGTGCTATGGGACGGCGGTGGTAGTGCGCAGGATCGGCTGAGTCGGTGCGCCGATCAGGAGGACCGCGAGGGTGAACAAGTACCTCTGGCTCGCCGCCGCGCTGGAGATCATTGGGCTCATTGGCGTACTCGTGGTCGTCACGAGCCCTGATCGGCGGATCGCGGCCGCGATCGCGGGCTGTGACCGTGTTGAATTCGATCAGGGTTTCCCGAGTGGTACTGCTACCGATCACTGTGATCGGCGCTGAATGCAGCGCCGTGATGTTCCGTTGAGCGTTTGCGCGTTTGGAGTCGGCAGCTCGCGGAACTGGCGCCCGGTCTCCGTCTGTCACCTCGCGATATCCAGCACCACATCATCAATCACCAGCGCCCCCGCGCGCGTCCGTCCCTGCGTTGCGAGCTGCGCCGCGAAGCCGACGAAGGCGAGTGGGTAGCGGATGAGGCCCTCGCGGCCGGGCGCCGCGTTCCAGTGCCAGAGCGGGTTCGGCGAAAGCGGGAAAATGACATGCCGCCAGCCGCGCCGGCCGGGCTCGGGCAGCGGCTGGCGCCATTCGAAGAACTGGCCGTCGGCGTCGCAGAAGCGCACCGCGACGTGCTGCACGTCGGCACCGTCGGCAGACCACATGTCCAGGGTGATCGTGGCGGCGGCGCTGGAGGTCAATTCTGCAAGCGGCGCCCGTCGCACGCGGTAGCTGCAGTCGATCCACACGCTGTGGTCGGCCGGCCACGAGAAGTCGAGCGCCTTGCCGCTGGCCGCCGCGTCGGGCGCCACAACCAGGTCGAGGCCGGGCAGCTTGTCGTGGTAGCCGTGGCCCTCGAGGCCCGACTCCGCGCGCTCGAAGTCGTCGAGGACCAGGCGCTGTCCCGGTGCTGCCGGCGGCGCGGTCGGCGCCGCCTTGGCCACGGGCGGGTCGACGCGGGTGGCGAACGCGGCGGCGGCCAGCGCGCCAACGACCGCAGTGCCGAAGGCGAGCATGGCCGCGACCTTGGCCGCCTTCGCCGCATGAGCCATTTTCGCCAGGGACGACACCTTGCCCGCGGCCGGCAGCGCGCTGGCCAGCGGCAGTAGCGGCGCCGCCGGCAGTTGCAGCACGAAGGGCACGGCCAGTCCGGCGAGGGTGTTGTCGGGCAGTCGCTGCTCGTCCACGCCCAGCATCTCGCGCAGGCGCTTGAGCCCGCGGTGCACCTTCACGCGCGCGTGATTGACCGTGCACTTCAGATCGGTGGCGAGGTCGTCGTAGGACAGGCCGCCGACGAGGTGCAGCAGCACCGGGCGGCGGTAGGCCTCAGGCAGGATGCCGATCGCGGAGTGCACGCGCGCGACCAGCAGCGCGCGCTCGGCAAGATCCTCGCTGCCGGTGCCCGGACTGGTTGGCGTGGTGGCAAGCGCGGTGCCGAGCGGCCCGCTGCTGGCGGATCCGGAAGCATCCATGTCGGTGTTCCTCGGCGCGGGTGGGGCGATGGCGGAGGCCTGGATCGACCGCCGCTTCCGTCCGTGATCGATGGCGGTGGTGTAGGCGACGCGCATCAGCCAGGCGCGCGCGCCGCGCTCGGGATCTTCGCCCGCGGGGCGGAAGGCGAGCGCGGCGCGCGGCAGACCCATCCAGAAGTCCTGGTAGGCGTCGTCGGTGTCGTGCGCATCGCGGCTGCGGGTGGCGATCATGCGCCAGATGTCGGGGCCGTGGCGCTCGACCAGCAGCGCCCAGGACGTGGCGGCCCCGGGCCCGGACAGGCCGGCGAGGGCCGCTGCGGTGGGGGACTGGCTCATGCTGGAGCATAAGCGCAGCCCGGCCGCGCGCATTACAGCCGCGCGGGTGTAATGCCGATGGGGTATGATCGCTGATCTGGCAGACATGAGTCCCCACCTCCATCGATCGCTTCGCGACGGCCGTGCCGTCAGCTCTTGGGGGAGGTCGGGTATTTTTATACAAAATTCTGTTGTGCAGACGCTTGCGATCATCTTCCTAAACGTTTTCGCGATCTGTGCCCCGGCCAGCGACAGCGCTCCTGCAGGGCGGTCCTCGACCGGCCAGCCGGACGCCGCGGCCGCGGTCGCGCTGGCCTACGCCCAGCGCATCAAGCCGTTCCTGGCCACCTACTGCCTGGACTGCCACAACGCGCAGAAGCACAAGGGCGACCTGGACCTGGGCGCGCTGGGCGGCGACCCGGCCGCCCTCACCCGCACCACCCTGTGGCGGGACTGCGCCACCAAGCTGCGCGCCAGCGACATGCCGCCCGAGAAGGCCAAGCAGCCCAGCGACGCCGAGCGCGACGCCTTCGCCACGTGGGTACGCAGCCTGAAGGCGCTGTGCCCGCCCGATCCCGGTCCCGGCATGATCCGCCGGCTGTCGCAGGTGGAGTACGCCAACACCCTGCACGATCTGCTGGGCGCCGATCCCAAGGTCGCCGCCAGCCTGCCGCAGGATGCGGTCGGCGAAGGTTTCAGCAGCGCGATCTCACCGCTGCTGATGGAGAAGTACCTGCTGGTCGCCGACGAGGTGCTCGACCGGCTGATCACCCCCGACCAGCTCACGGTGGAGTGGCGCGCGGGGCAGCTCGATGCGGTGGTCGGCGGCCATCCGGATGCGGGCCGCGCCGATGGTGCGGAGCGCCGCTTCAGCGGCCCGGGCGAGATGACGGCGACCATCGCGGCGCCGGTCGCCGGCACCTATACCGTGCGCGTGCACGCGGCCGCCGAGAAGGTCGCCAGTGCTGAGGCCGCGCGCCTGGCGGTGCGCATCGACGGCCAGGTGGTCGGCGAGGTCAAGGTCACCGCCGCGCCCAAGGCGCCGGGCACGTACGTGGTGACCTGCAAGCTGCCGGTCGGCCGGGCGCGGCTGTCGCTGCTGATGGCGAATCCCTACGTCGATCCGCCGCTCGCACGCAAGCCTGCACTGCCGGGCAAGCCGGTGCCGACGCCGCCGGCCAAGCCCGGTGCGAAACCGGCGGCCCCAGGGCCCGCCGCGCCGCCCGCCGACGCCGCGCCGGCGCTACGCACGGTGATCGTCGACAGCATCGAAGTGACCGGCCCACCCGCCGCCGCACCGTCGGAAGCGCAGCGGCGGCTGTTCGTCGCCGTTCCGGGCAAGGATCTCAGCAAGCGCGAGGCGGCGCGGCGCATCGCCAGCGCCTTCGCGCGCCGCGCCTACCGCCGCCCTGCGGCGCCCGATGAGATCGAGACGCTGCTCAAGGTCTTCGATCTCGCCGACGGCCAGGACGAGGTCTTCGCGGAAGCGATCAAGCTGATGCTCAAGGCGACGCTGGTCTCGCCCGCCTTCCTCTACCTGACCCCGGATGACGGCTCGCTGGTCGGCGACGACGGCGCCATCGTGGCGCTCGGCGACCACCAGCTGGCGTCGCGCCTGTCCTACCTGTTCTGGTCGACCATGCCCGACGACGAGCTGTCCGCCCTGGCCGACGCCCGCACCCTGCACCTGCCCGCGACCATCGCCGCGCAGGTGCGCAGGCTGATCGCCGACCCGCGTTCGCGCGCGCTGTTCGCAGGTTTCGGCGCGCCGTGGCTGGGTCTCGACAAGCTCCCGGATCTGGCCGTCGACGAGCAGCGCTTCCCGCTCATGACCCGCGCCATGCGCGAGGCGATGTACGAGGAGGGCGCCCTGGTGTTCGCCGCGATCCTGCGCGAGGACCGCAGCCTGGTCGAGTTCGTCGACTGCGACTTCACCTACCTCAATGCCACCCTGGCGCGCGTCTACGGGCTGGAGGGCACGGTGACCGGCGCGCAGATGAGCCGCGTGCACCTGACCGACGGCAACCGCGGCGGCGTGCTGACCATGCCGGGCGTGCTGGCCGTGACCTCGCTGCCGACGCGCACCAGCCCGCCGCGGCGCGGGCGCTGGGTGCTGGAGCAGATCCTTGGCCAGGCGCCGCCGCCGCCGCCCGCCGACGTGCCGCCGCTCGATCGTCAGGCGCAGGCGGGGGCGGGCGGCGCCGCGCTGTCGCTGCGCGCGCGCACCGAGCGCCACCGCTCCGACCCGGCGTGCAGCGGCTGCCACCGCACCCTCGACCCGATCGGCTTCGGCCTGGAGGGCTTCGACGCCATCGGACGCTGGCGCGAGCACGACGACGGCGGCGCTGCGCTCGACACCGCCGGCGTGCTGCCCGGCAACCTCGCCTTCCGCAGCCCGCAGGACCTCAAGCGCCTGATCGCCGCACGCCGCGACGACCTCTGCCGGACCCTGGTCGGCAAGATCCTCGCCTACACCCTGTGCCACCGCCTCGACGGCTACGACGAGGTGGTCGCCGACGGTCTCGCTGCAGAGGTGGCGCGCGGCGGCTACCACTTCCAGGACGTGTGGGTGCGCGTCGCGACCAGCTATCCGTTCCTCAACCGCCGCATCACCCGCTGACCGGAGTCCGCTGTGCGCAGAAACTGGCTTATAGACCGCCGCACCTGCCTGAAGGGGCTGGGCGTCGCCCTCGCCCTGCCGCTGCTCGACGTCATGGGCTGGGCCGATCCGCCCGCCGGCGGCGCCGCCGGGAAACCGCCGGTGCGCCTGGGCTGGATGTTCATGCCGTGCGGGGTGAACATGAAGGAGTTCTGGCCGGCCGACCCGAAGGCCTATCCGGCGACGCTGCCGTCCAGCCTCGAGCCGCTGCGCCCGGTGATCGACCAGTGCCTGCTGCTCCAAGGTATCGACAACATCGACCGCGCGCCCTACGCGGGCGCCGCCCACGCCATCGAGCTGTCCACCTGGCTGACCGCGTCCATCCCCGACCCGGCGAAGCGCGACATCATCGCCATCGCGCCGTCGGCCGACCAGGTCGCCGCCCAGCACATCGGCATCTACACCGCGCTGCCCTCACTGGAACTCGGCACGCGCAAGAACGAGGCCAGCGGCACCGGCCAGGAGGGGCTGAACAACCGCTATTACACCACCGGCTCGTACCGCACCGCGAGCGAGCCGCTGCCGGTCGAGACGAGGCCCGCGGAGGTGATGAAGCGCCTGTTCGCGTCACGGCAATCGACCCCGCGCAAGCGTGGCGGGCCCGCGGTCGATGCCGGCCAGTTCGCCGGCGCAGCGCCGGCGAGCGATGGCGAATCGCTCGACCGCAGCATGCTCGATCTGGTCCTGGACGGTGCCAAGGGCTTGAAGGCGCGCGTCAGCCGCGACGACCAGCGCCAGCTTGACGAGTACCTCGACAGCGTGCGGTCGCTCGAGACCCGCGTCGCCGCGATCGAACGCCAGCAGGCCGAGGCCGCCCGCGCCCACACCGGCAAGGCCGACGCCGCGGCCGCCAGCGCGCGCTCGGCGCCGCTCGAGGTCGCCATCCCGCCCGGCGAGGTGAAATGGAGCGAGCACGTGCGCGTGCTCGGCGACCTGATGATCCTCGCCTTCCAGGCGGACATCACCCGCGTCGGCACGCTGATGGCGTCGATGAACCACGGCATCAACTACCCCGAACTGGGCTTCAGCGACAGCCACCACGAGAACAGCCACCACGGCGAGGACCCGGTGAAGCTCGCCAAGGTCGCGAAGATCGACCGTTTCAACATCGAGCAGTACGCCTACCTGATCGGGCGCATGCGCAGCCTGCGCGAGGGCGCGGGCACGCTGCTCGACAACACCATCTTCACCTGGGGCTCCGGGCTGGGCGACGGCAACAACCACACCAACCGCTCCATCCCCACCATCGTCGCCGGGCGCGGCGGCGGCACCATCCGCACCGGCCGCCATGTGCCCAAGTGCAACGGCAACCAGGGCGACCTGCTCACCGCCATCCTGGCACGCGCAGGCGTGCCGCTAGCCAAGCCGATCGGCAATGGGACGAAGCTGTTGCCGGATTTATCGTGAGGAACGCGAGACTCGAGATGTGAGATGCGGGTTGCGGCGGGCGCGAGGGCTGATCGCCTACAACACCCCCGTCTCCAACTCCTCCAGATAGTGGAACTCCGGCGCCTTCACCCCCGCCTCGGCACGGATGCGCACCAGCTCCGGCGATTCGAAGAAGCGCCGCGCCCGGTCGAGCGACGACCACACCGAGAAGTGCACGACGCGGTTCGCGTCGCTCTCGCTGCGCAGCAGCTGCCAGCTGATCTCGCCGGCGGCCTTGCGGATGCCCGCAGCGCGGTCGAAGACGGTCTTCCACGCGGCGTAGTCCGCCACCTCGTGCACGATCAGGACGTGCGGCATCAGCGCAGGCCCAGGCCGAGGACGTTCTTGCAGTAGGTCAAGCTGCGCTCGATCTGGTCCTTCTGGAAGTCCTGGTCGCTGGCGAAGGCGCCGCGGCCGGCAGCCAGGGGGTGGCCCTTCTTCGCCAGGGCGATGAAGCGCGCCAGCTCCGACGAGGCGTGCTTCGGCCACAGTTTCATGAAGGTGGGGTCGAGGTAGGGCAGCTCGCGGTTGAAGCCGCCGATGGTCTCGATGTGCACCGGGATACCCGGGCAGTGCGCGGCGAAATGGTCGAAGTAGGCCTTGAAGTCGACCACGCCGTCGCCCATCGCCACCCACTGCACCGTCGCGCCGGCCGGTGATTCCCAGATCATCGAATCGCGCAGGCTGGTGGTGAGTACATAGGGGGCGAGGATCTCGAGGCTGCTGAAGGGATCCTCCATGGTCCACACCGCGTTGCCGGAATCGAGGCACACGCCGAGGAAGTCCTTGCCGCCCGCCTCGATGAGGCCGGCCAGCTCGCGCGCCTGCATGTCGCCGGCGTGGTTCTCGATCGCGATCTTGACGTTGGCGTCGACGCTGCGCGCCTTCAGGGCCTGGCAGGTGGCGAGCATGTCGGCGATGCGCGCTTCGATGCCGCCCGGGGTCTTGCGGTCCTCGCCGGTGCCCAACACCACGCGCGCCACCGGCGAGCCGAGCGCCTGCGCGACGCGGATGGCGAGCGCGCCGTGCTCCTCGGCGCTGCCCCAGGTCTTCTTGAACACCGTCGAGGTCGGACAGATGCTCCACGTGCCGAGGTGGATCTGCAGGCCCAGGTCGGCCGCCTTGGCGCGCAACCCCTTCAGATAGGCCTCATCAAAGTTCTCGAAGGCGTCGAGATCGGTGATGAACAGCGAGTCGAGCTTCAGCGACGCGGCGTAATCGATCAGCTGCGGCGCCTTCCACTTCATGGCGCGCACCGCGAAGTTGTCGAAACCGAGCTTGATGCCGCGGCGCGCTACCGGTGCCACGGCTGCGGGCGCGTCGGCCGCGCCGAGGCGTCCGGGCAGGGCTGCGGCGGCCGCTCCGACCGCAGCGAGCTGGAGGAGGGTGCGGCGGGAAAGGGCGGTTGGGGTGCGGTGCATGGCGGCGCAGCGTGCGCCGCCCCTGCCCCCGCGCCAGCGAATGGTCAGGGAGCGGACAGATCCGCGCAGACGTATCAATCACACCGCTCGAATCCGCTCACCACCACGTGGATCTTTCCTGGGACCGCGCGCCGCTGGCGCGCTCTCACCTGCGTGGACGGTCCCAGGAAGATTCCCGGACGCGACCACGGGCCACTCACGGTTTCACATCCGCCGCCATCGGTATCGCCGCCGTCATCACCGTGCGCGTGTCCAGCCCCTCGCCGCGCAGCCACACGCGTTCGAGGTCGTCCGCCACGGCGGCGCCGACCTCGGTGCGCAGGCTGGTCTCCCAGTCCGCACGTTCAACATAGCCGAAGCGGTGCTTGGCGAGGTAGCCGCGCAGGAAGGCGAAGAAGCGCGCCTCGCCGACCTTCCGGCGCAGCGCCTGGTAGAACAGGGCCCCGCGTCCGTAGACCACCGCGCCATAATGGGTGTCGTCGTAGCGGTTGACGTCGAGGTCGAGAGCCAAGTGCTCGCGGCCCTCCATGGCGCACTCCATCGCACACATGGTCGCCGCGCCCTGGGCCGCCATCGCGCCCTGGGTCTGCTCCAGGCAATAGCCCGCGCTCCAGTTGGTCAGGCTCTCGTCCAGCCACGGCGCGCTATAGGAATCGTTGCCAACCAGATTGTACCACCACTGGTGTCCGACCTCGTGTGCGGTCGCGGTGATCAGCATCAGCATCGGCAGCGACTCTGCGCCGGCGTCGGGATCGGTGCGCACCGCCTCGTAAGGGCGGCGATCCATCAGCACCAGGCCGGTGGATTCCATGCCGCCGACGTTCTCGCCAAGAGGCACCTCGACCACATCGAGCTCGGTGTAGGAGTACGGTCCGAAACGCGCGCCGAACAGGCCAAGCGCGGCGCTGGCGACGTCCAGCGCACGCGCCGCGCCGGCCGCGTCGTCGCCACGCCACCACGAGCGCACGGTGGTGGCGCCGACTGCGCGGGTCTTCAGCAGGTAGTCGCTACCGACCACCAGGGCGAGGTTGCGCGTGAAGGGGCTGGCGATGGTCACGCAGGTCCCGCCGGCGACCGTCCGGCTGGCGATGGTGCTGCCTCCAGAGATCGCCTGCATACCGGCCGGGAGGGTGACGTGGGCGAGCAGGTGCAGCGATTCGTTCTGGGTGACGTCGCCCTTGTCACTGACCGGATGCAGTTCCCAGGCGCCGTGGCGGAAGACCGCTGGTTCCGGGTACCAGGAATACAGGCACCACACGCCCTCCTGGTGTGACAACAATCCGTGGAAGCCGCCCTGCGCGGAGACCGTCAGGTGGTAATCGAGTGTCACCTCGGTGCGCGCCCCCGCCGGCAGCGGCTGGGGCAGGGGCAGGAACAGGCCGAGGCGGTCGGCGGTGAGGTGGTCGACGGCGACCGGCAGTCCCGCGACGCGCGCCGCGCTGACGACGATGGCTGCGCTGTGGAAGTTCGCGCCATTGGCAAAAAGATGGAAGGCGAGTTCGCTCAGCGCCTGCCCGCTGCGATTGATCAGGGTGAGACGGACGTGACCGGTGAGCGTCCCGCCCGGCTCCAGGCGCGCGTCGAGCTCGTAGAGGGGGAAGCCGTCGGCAGCGTCGAGTTCGACCACGCCCGCCGGCGTGAGGGCGCGCGCGAGCTGCGGGCGCAGCACGGCGAAGCGGGTCTGCGGAGGCGTCAGGGCGGCAGCGGCCGCCAGCAGGATGGCGCCCAGCGCGACCAGCGCGGCGCAGGCAGGTGCCAGGCATTGGCTGAACCGAGTTGTGGCCATGAGGCTCCCCAGACGTCCAGGATCACGGGCCCGCGCCCCGAGTCCACCGCTTGGGCCCGTGCGCAGGGCACATCTCCCGCGACGCAGGTCTCTGCGCTGCAAGGTCTGCCCACCTGTATCGAGGGGTGAGGGGAAGGTTTAAAGCGGGTGATCACTTCCATGTCCCGCACGTGCCTGAACCACGCAGCCTCCTCAGTGCTTGCCCAGGTGACATGGAACGTCGGGTCCGTCATTGTCTCAATTAAGCGAATCCTGCCCTGACTGGGTGGCCATGCGATCAGGCATTGCTATGCATCAGTCATTTTCACCGGTATCTGATGCGCGGTGAGGTCTCGTCGGAAATGCCAGAACAGGTTCAGGTCCATCGGGTAAAAGAGAGTGTGCCCCGTAGTTCTCCAAGGATCCCGATGCGCGTCCCGTGGTTCGCCGCCCTGGCCCTGCTCCTGCCCGCGCTCTGCCCGGGCGCCGATCAGCCGGCATTCATGAAGGACGTCCATCCCCTGCTGGAGCACTACTGTTTCAAGTGCCACGGCGCCGAGAAGCATAAGGGCGACCTGGACCTGAGCACCTTCACCAGCGAGGACGCGGCTCTGCACGGCGCGCGCACCTGGCGCACGGTGCGCGCCAAGCTCGATGAGAAGGAGATGCCACCGGAGAAGTCACCGCAGCCGACCGCCGCCGAGCTCGCCACCATGAGCGCCTGGCTGGCCACGGTGAAACGGCCGCCGGGACCGCCCGACCCGGGCCGCGTCACCATCCGCCGCCTCAACCGCAGCGAGTACGACAACACCATCCGCGACCTCATCGGGCTGGACCTCAAGCCGGCCGAGGGCTTCCCCTCCGACGACGTCGGCGAGGGTTTCGACAACATCGGCGACGCGCTGTCGCTGCCGCCACTGCTGCTCGAGAAGTACGTCGATTCCGCCATCGCCATCCTCGACAAGGCCATCGTCCACGAGGGCGTCGATCTGCACGCCACCGGCGAGCAGCTGCCCGGCACCGCCGACGGCAAGCCGCTGACGCCCAAGAGCGATGGCCAGGCGCGCACCCTGAATGGCGCCGGCGAGCTGTGGCTGGACGTCAGCGTGCCGGCCGACGGCCGCTTCCAGCTGCGCGCCAAAGTCGGCGCCGATGCCGGCGGCGGCGATCCGGTGGTGTTGGCGATCAGCGTCGATGGCGAAGCGCCCAAGGACTTCCGCATCAGCGCCAAGGCGGGCGCACCCGCCAGCCTGGGCGAGACCGTGCCCCTGACCAAGGGCGCGCACCGCTTCGCGCTGCGCTTCGCCAACCCGGTCAGCCAGCCGCCCAAGAAGCCCGCCGCCGCCAGCGCGGCCAGCGCCGCGGCCCAGGCCAAGGCCGACAAGCCGGTCGGCCCGCGCTCGCTGGTCATTGAGTCGGTCGAGCTCAAGGGTCCACCCGGCCCGCCCATCCCCGAGAGCCACAAGCGCATCTTCATCGCCAAGCCGGGTCCGGGCGTCAGCCGCCAGGATGCGGCACGCACCATCATCGGGGCCTTCGCCACGCGCGCCTTCCGCCGCCCGGTGGAAGCCGACAAGCTCGACCGCCTGCTGCACATCGTCGAACTCGCCGACCAGCAGGGCGAGGTCTTCGAAGACGCCATCGGCTACGGCCTGCAGGCGGTGCTGGTCTCGCCGGAATTCCTGTTCCGCGTCGAACGCGACCGCGCGCCGACCGAGCCCAACAACGCCTACGCGCTCGACGATTGGGAGCTGGCCTCGCGCCTGTCCTACTTCCTGTGGTCGACGATGCCCGACGACGCGCTCTTCGCGCTGGCGAAGCAGGGCACGCTGCATGATCCGAAAGTGATCGAGCAGCAGGCGCGGCGCATGCTGAAGGACCCCAAAGCGCACGCCCTGACCGAGACCTTTGGCGAACAGTGGCTGCAGCTGCGCAGCCTGGAGACGCGCCAGCCCGATCCCAAGGCCTTCCCGGATTACGACAAGCCGCTGCGCAAGGCGATGTACGACGAGGCCGCGCTGTTCTTCGAGAACGTCGTGCACGAGGATCGCAGCGTCCTGGAATTCCTCGACGCCGACTACACCTTCCTCAACGACCGCCTGGCCAGGCACTACGGCATCGCCAACGTCGACGGGCCGCAGTTCCGCAAGGTCCAGCTCAAGGACCACGTGCGCGGTGGCGTGCTGACCATGGCCGGCATCCTGACGCTGACCTCCAACCCGACGCGCACCAGCCCGGTCAAGCGCGGCAAGTGGATCCTTGAGGAGATCGTCAACCAGCCGCCGCCGCCGCCGCCGCCCGCGGTCGGCGAGCTGCCGCAGCAGGGTACCGGCGCGACCACCGGGCTGAGCCTGCGCCAGCTGATGGAGCGCCACCGCGCCGACGCGGTGTGCGCCTCGTGCCACCAGCGCATGGACCCGCTCGGCTTCGGTCTGGAGAACTACGACGCCATCGGGCGCTGGCGCGGCGACGTCGACGGCAAGGCGCTCGACGTCGCGGGCACGCTGCCTGGCGGCCGCACCTTCAACGGCCCGGTCGAGCTCAAAGCGCTGTTCATGGCGCGCAAAGAGGACTTCGCGCGCTGCCTGGCCAGCAAGCTGCTGACCTTCGCCCTGGGCCGTGGCCTCAAGGACGACGACGACATGACGGTCGAGGACGCCAGCGCCGCGCTGGCCCGCGACCAGTACCGCTTCTCGACGCTGGTCGCCCAGGTGGTCACCAGCTATCCCTTCCGCTACCGCCGCGCGCCGTAGCCCGCATCCCATTACGGAGCATCGTCATGAGCAAGAACTGGCTGATCCCGCGCCGCACCGCCCTCAAGGGCGTCGGCGTGGCCATGGCGCTGCCGCTGCTGGAGGCGATGGGCTGGGCCGACGAGCCCAAGGGCGGGAAATCCGGCGCTTTCCGCGCGCCGGTGCGCAGCGCGTTCCTGATGATCGCCAACGGCGTCAACCAGGACGAGTGGAAGCCCAAGCCGGGCGCCACCGGCCTGCCGCGCATCCTGGTGCCGCTGGCGCCGGTGATGAAGAGCGTGCTGGTGATCAACAACCTGCGCCACGACAAGGCGCGCGGCAACGGCGACGGCGCCGGCGACCACGCGCGCGAATCCAGCACCTTCCTGACCGGCGCGCAGTGCCGCAAGACCTCGGCCGCCGACATCCAGTCCGGCGTGTCGATCGACCAGAAGCTCGCCGAGAAGCTCGGCGCCTTCACCTCGCTGCCCTCGCTCGAGCTCGGCACGGAACGCGGCGGCACCGCCGGCAACTGCGATTCCGGCTACAGCTGCGCCTATTCGTCGAACATGTCGTGGCGCACGCCGAACACGCCGATGGGCAAGGAGGTCGATCCCAAGGCGGTATTTACGCGCATGTTCGCGGCGCGCACCTCGTCGCCGCCCAAGCGCCAGGCCGGGCCGCGCGTCGACGTGGGCGCCTTCGCCAGCGGCAAGGGCGAGGCCGAGGCGCCGTCCCTGCAGCGCAGCATCCTCGACCTGGTGATGGACGACGCCAAGGGTCTGCGCGGCGCGGTCGGCCTGAGCGATCAGCGCAAGATGGACGAGTACCTCGATGCGGTGCGCGCGCTTGAGAAGCGCATCGAGCACGCCGACCGCGACGCCGCCGAGGCGGCCAAGGCCAAGGACGAGAAGAAGCCCGGCACCTACTCGCCGGTGATCGCGGTCGCGCAGCCGTCGGGCATCCCGCCCAAGTACGCTGACCACGTCAAGCTGATGTTCGACCTTGTCACGCTCGCATTCCAGACCGACATCACGCGCGTGGTCACTTTCATGTTCGGCAACGGCGGCTCGAACCGCAGCTACCCAGAACTGGGCGTGATGGGCGCGCACCACGAGATCTCGCACCACGCCAAGGACCCGGTCAAGCTCGAGGGCATCGCCAAGATCAACACCCACCACATCGAGCTGTTCTCGTACCTGCTGCAGAAGATGCAGGCCATCAATGACGGCAAGGGCACGCTGCTCGACAACAGCCAGCTGATGTACGGCTCGGCGATCGGCGACGGCGATCGTCACAACCACGACGACCTGCCGGTGCTGCTCGCCGGCAAGGCGGGCGGCACCATCGCCAGCGGCCGCACCCTGAATGCCAAGGGCAACATGTGCGATCTGTTCCTGGGCATGGC
>JBBQSO010000110.1:0-15800 GCA_038213805.1 Planctomycetota bacterium
CGGGCCCTCGATGAAGCGCATGCCGCCTGCCAGCTTCTCGACCGTGGTTCCTGGCGCGACCACATCTGCGATACTGCCGGCTTGATCGACGGCCTTGAGTGGGCCGACGACAGCGACGAGCAGCGCGAACACGTGGCCGAGCGATGGTAGGGCGCGCATGGGGATACCTCCTGTGATGTTGCGCCATAGGAAGGCCTGGGGCTGCGCTTGCCAGGGTCCGGCGCGGTGGTCCACCAGGGTCCTGCCTTGAACAGGGGTACCGGTGACGCCACGATGCAGGTGCACCAAGGGGGCGCGCCATCCATGCTCATCACCATCTTCGGCACCGGCTACGTCGGTCTCGTCACGGGAACCTGCTTCGCTGAGATGGGCAACACCGTCGCCTGCGTCGACGTGAACCAGGCCAAGATCGACACCTTGCTGCGCGGAGAGGTGCCGATCTACGAGCCTGGCCTGGCCGAGCTGCTGGGCGAGAACATCCACGGCAAGCGCATCTCCTTCACCACCTCAGCCAAGCAGGGTCTGAGCGGCGCCGAGATCGCCTTCATCTGCGTCGGCACGCCGATGTCCGACAGCGGCGAGGCCGACCTGCGTTACGTCGAGTCGGCGGCCCGCGACATCGGCCGCCATCTCACCGGCTACACCCTGGTCGTCGACAAGAGCACCGTCCCGGTCGGCACCGCCGACCGCGTGCGCGCCTGGATCCAGGAAGAGCTCCAAAAGCGCGGCGCCACATTCCCCTTCGACGTCGCCAGCAACCCCGAATTCCTCAAGGAGGGTTCAGCGGTCGACGACTTCATGAAGCCCGACCGCGTGGTGGTGGGTGTCAGCTCGGCGCGCGCCGAGGCGCTGCTGCGCGACCTCTATTCGCCGTTCATCCGCAACGGTCTGCGCATCTTCTCCATGGACGTGCGCTCGGCCGAGATGACCAAGTACGCGGCCAACGCCATGCTGGCGACCAAGATCAGCTTCATCAACGAGATCTCGAACATCTGCGAATTGGTCGGCGCGGACGTGCGCCAGGTGCGCCAGGGCGTCGGCGCGGACCAGCGCATCGGCATGCAGTTCCTGCACCCCGGCGTCGGCTACGGCGGCAGCTGCTTCCCCAAGGACGTGCGCGCCCTGGTCCACACCGCGGCGGTGGCGGGCTATGAGGCCGAACTGCTCGACGCGGTCGACAACGTCAATCAGCGCCAGAAGTCGCTGATCAGGCGCAAGCTGGCGCTGTGGTGCGAGCTGCACGGGCGGCGCGTCGCCGACCTGACCGTGGCGATCTGGGGCCTGGCCTTCAAGCCCAACACCGACGACGTGCGCGACGCACCCTCGCTTGAGCTGGTGCGCGACCTGGTCGCCGCCGGCGCCACGGTGCGCGCCCACGATCCCAAGGCCATCCACGAGTTCCAGCGCGCCATCGGCGCGCTGCCGCGCACCACCTACCACGAAGACATGTACGAGGCCACCGCCGGCGCCGACGTGCTGTGCCTGATCACCGAGTGGCGGCCGTTCCGCCGCCCGGATTTCGCACGGTTGGGCAAGCAGCTCGCCGGCAAGGCGATCTTCGACGGCCGCAACCAGTACGACGAAACCCGCGGCAGCGATCACGGCCTGACCATCTTCCCGATCGGCGTGCCACTTCAGGCCGGCCTGAAGCGTCCGGCCGCGGGCGACTGAAGCGGATCCGACCATGCCCTGGGGGCAGTCGGTCATCCGCTTGGCCGCGCGGCCGCGCGGCTTCCATCTGGTGACCGACGAGATCGTGCGCGGCCTGCCGCCGCTCGCGCACATCGCAACCGGGTTGCTGCAGCTCTTCCTGCAACACACCTCGGCGTCGCTGTGCCTGAATGAGAACGCCGACCCGGACGTGCGCGCCGACCTCGAACGCTGGGCACGCCACGCCGTCCCTGATGCCGCGCCCTTCTTCGTCCACGATGCCGAGGGCCCCGACGACATGCCGGCGCACGTGAAGGCGGCGCTGTTCGGCACCTCACTGACCATTCCACTGCGCGCGGGGCGCCTGGCGCTCGGCACCTGGCAGGGCATTTGGCTGGGCGAGCACCGCGATCAGGGCGGCCCGCGCACGGTGGTCGCGACCGTCATGGGAGGGTGACGACGCGATCATTCATTGCCGCATGCGGCTTTTTAGTTCCACGATGGTGATGACAGCATTCGACGCCAAAGCCGTACGTTGTCGTTTTAGCGCATAAAATCGCGAGAAGTGCCTATTTCTCAGAAGGTGGCACGATCCCGGCACCTGGCGAGTGCGCGTCAACGACCGCGCCGACCGCCGGCGGCGCGTCGAACTCAGTGCCCCCATACAGCGTGCGCAGGAAGCCGAGCACCGAGGTGAAGGTCAGCACCGCGCCGGCGCCGAGGATGATGCCGACCGGACCGCTGCCGAGGATGCCGCCGACCACGCCGAGGAAGAGCAGGAACCCCAGCCACAGGTCGTCGTTACGGAAATGCCGGGCGAGGCGCGAGAAGCCGCGCTCGATCAGCCAGGTGGCGGCCAGGCTGGCGGCCCCCAGCCCGCAGGCCAAGCCGATCTCGCCCTGCGACCACAGCAGGCTGGCGAGCGGCAACCAGATCACCGCCGGGCCGACCACTGGCAGCAGGGCGATGAAGGTCGCGATCACCATCACCACTACCGGCTGGAAGCCGCCGATGAACCACGCGAGCACGGTGAGAGCCAGGCCGTGCGCGATGGCACGCGCCAGGGTCACGCTGAGCAGGTGCCTGGCGGTGTCGTTGAAGCGCTGGCGCAGACCGCGGCGTTCCTCGTCGGTGAGCGGCAGCCACTGCATCAGCGCCTCGACCAGGCGCGGCCCCTGGCTGTAGAAGTAGAAGAGCGTCACCAGCGTGAGGGCCGAGCGCGCCAGGAACCCGCCGGTACCAGAGATCAGGTAGCCGAAAAAGGCTGGTCCCACGGCGGTCTGCTCGAGCAGGTGTTCGGTGACCTGACGCAGCGCGGCGAGGTCGACGTGCAGGTCCGGGTAGAGCACGGAGACCTGGTTGGCGCGGTCGACCAGCAGGTCGACGAGCGCCGCACGCGCGTGCGCATCATGCAAGGCCAAGCCAAGGAGGGCATGGAAGGTGCCCTGGAACGAGCCGATCAGGCTGCCGAGCACCACCACCACCACGCCTATGGTCACGGTTCCGAGCGCGGCCGTCGCAGCGAGGGCGCTGAGGTAGCGGCGATCGGCGGCGTTCCAGCTCGGCAGGAGACGCGTGCACGCGTCATCGATGGGCGCGAACAGCACGGGATAGGTGAGCGCGGCCAGCGCCGCGGCAAGCAGCAGCGAGGAGAGCGCCGGCCAGATCACCACAACCAGCCAGGCGATCACGCCGGCGGTCAGGACGAACAGCGCGATATGCGGCAACCAGGCGCGCAGCAGTCGGCTCGGATCCTGGGGATCCGGCTCCGGTTTCGGTTCGGTCATGGCGCGAGCCTAGGCGCGCGGCGCTACCGTTCCAGCCACGCCGGGGTCTGGCGCGCCCACGGGCGGGGTTGGTCCGGGCGGGCCCATACTCAGCCCGTCCGCGCGGTCGCGGCGGCGCCGCGTCCGCTGTGGCAACGGCCGGCGACGCACGCCCGCAGCACGAGGCCCAGGCACATCAGCAGCGCCGCCAGCCCTGATCCGAGCCCACATCCGCTCTTGCCGCCCCCGCCGGCTGACGCACCTGCAACCGGGGCGGATGGTGGCGGCGCGCCCGCGCCCGCCGCCGTAACGGTGATGCGGTCGATGTTCCCGCCCAGCGTGGCGTGGTCGACGACCAGCTTCAGGACCTGGACACCAGCGGTGAGTGTCGCCGTGGTGGTGACGGTGGCATAGGTCTGCCACGCGCCGGTGGCGGGGATGCGCACCACCGCGCCGAGTTGGACGCCGTGCCCGTCCTCCAGGTGCAGCACCGCCTGATCGTCCATGCTCGCGACCCGCCAGGCGAAACTGTACGGGCCGCTGGTGGCGACGGTGACCGTGTACTTGAGCCATTCGCCGGTGGCGGTCCAGCCGACGTCGGTGACGCCGGTGCCGCCGTCTTCCACATCGACGTCGTCAGCGCGCAGCGCATTCCCGCTGTTGCCGGCGGTGGTATCGTGGTACGCGACGCCTTCGCCGCCGCGATCATAGGCCTCGGCTTCGATCACTCCGGGAATGGCGATGGCGGTGGTGAAGGGGGTCTCGGTCGCAGACGGCGGCGTGGGTGGTGGGGTCGTGGGTGGTGGGGTCGCGGGCGGTGGGGTCGCGGGCGGCGTCGACCCGGCTGGCGTCATCACGATCGTGGTCAGCGAGTAGGCCCCCGCGGTGACGGTGAAGGTGTTGGCGATGCCGTTGCGGCTCACGCTGACGATGCCACCGAGATTGGACTTGCCGTAGGTCGACACGCTGGCCGTGCCCGCGGGGCTGAACCCGGCGATATGGATGTCCATGGGCACGTCCTGGTCGCGGTCGCGGTTGGCAAGCAGTACGGCGAGATCGCCATTGGCCTGCCTGGCCGCGTAGCCGAGCACCTTCGCATCACTCGAGGTCGCTGCCACCAGGGTGTCGCCGGCCTTGGCCATGCGCGTCATCATCGCCACGCCAAAATACGTGGAATAGGGGGTGTTCACCGCCGGTTCCGGCCCGCGGCCATACGAGAGCAGCCCGAGCGAGCCGTAGGAGGCGTCACCGAACAGATCGGGCCGGTTGGTGCTGGTGTTGGGATCCTCGCGCAGCCCCCACCACACCACGCTCTCCGCGCCGTGCTTGTAGAATTCCAGGTAGTCGACCGCTGCGAAGATGCCGTTGACGATGCCGATGGTCTGCTTGGTCGCCTCGTTGTGCGCGGAATTGGTCTCCGAGACGATGATCTTCACGTGCGCAGCGTTCGCTCCGCAGAAGGCATTGATCTGGCTGCGCATGGTTTCGGCCATGCTGGCGATACCGCCGACCTTGTCGTAGAGCAGGAGATCGTCGCCCTCGGACCCGGGGCTGAACGGGTACCAGTGCGGGCTGACGAAATCGATGAGGTCGCCGCATGCGCCCAGGACCTCCGGATTCCAGCTCTGGAAGCCGTTCTTCCCATCCTGGTTGTTCTCGTTGAAGGGCATGGTGACCACCACGCCGATCTTGATCGACGGGTCGGCAGCCTTCATCTGGGTGATGAATTCGCGGCAGCGCTGGCCATAGAAGCGCGGCGACTTGTCGGCGTTGTCGTTGGGCTCCCAGTGCCAGTCCGGGTAGTAGCCGCCGCCGTACATCTCGTTGCCGATCTCCCAGTAGGTGATGCCGTAGTGGTTGTCTTTCGCGGATTTCACCCAGGCGGCGGCCTCCTCGGGCGTGCCGGTGCCGTAGTTGACCGTCACCAGCGGTTTGGCGCCAGCCTGGTTGGCGAGGCCGACGACGGTGCCCAGGTCATTCCGGAAGGTCTGGTTCGGCGGGTCGAAGAAGCGGCGGTTGACCTGCCAGTGGTACTGGTCGCCGGTCGAGCCGCCCGGGTAGCGCCACAGCGCCAGGCCCGCGGCCTGGAATTTCGCGGCGTTGCCGGCGTCCCCGAGGTTGTCGTCCCAGAGATCGACGTTCATGCCGACCGCATGTGGCGCGAGCGTGGTGATGGCCGCACCGGCGTCGACGGTGAGCGTGGCGTTCGCCGCCCAGCCCAAGGCGGGGGCGCAGACGGCGGCGAGCGTGGCAATGAACGCGGACGAGGGGAGGTTGCGCAGCATGATGAGGGCCCTTCGGACGCAGGATTTGGAGGTCACGGCTCAGGGTGCGGGCAGCAATTCGAGATCGTCGATGTCGAGCACTGCATCGCCGCCATAGAGGTTGATCGCGATCGCGTTGACGCGGTCGCGCTGATAGACCGGCGCGGTCACACCGTTCGCGGTGAAGGCGTTCTCAGGTTGGTCGTCGAGCGGCACGGTCACCTCGTTCCAGCCGGGCATGAAATCAGCGCAGCGGCCGATCCCCTGCTTCCAGTAACAATTTGAGGTGTCGCAGACCTGGATCTGCCAGCGGCTGTCCGGCTGGGCGCTTTCGACTCTGATCCAGAGGTGGATGCGGTGATCACCCGCAGCCAGATGGACGGGATGGAAGATCTGGGCATAGGGTTTGACGTCGCCCACGACCATCCGATAGGCGAGGTGCAGCGCCTGCACGCCACCGTGCGCCTGGTTGTGGCTGAGCGCGAGATCCACAGGCGCGCTGGAGGACTCGTGGAACCAGCGCAGGTCACCCTCGTGATCATCGATCAGGCGTGCGGCGGTCACTGCGGCGGGCGGTGCGGGCGCGGTGGTGGCGGACGTTCCCCCCGCCGTCGCGCGCGCGCTCAGCGTGAGTCCGGCGGCGACCGTGGCGGTGAACCCGGCAGCGATTTCGACACTCTCCGTGGTCAGGCCGCTCTGCAGATGCACGCGGCCCTGAGCGACGCTGACTTCGGCCCGCTCCGCCGTCGCGGCGAAGGTCAGCCGGGTGCCCACGACGGTGCAGCGTGCCACCGGCGCGATGATGACCAGGGGGCGGCCTTCCGGCTGGTGGGCGACCTCGGCGCGCACCAGCCCGTCCTCCAGGCGTAGTTGCTTGCCCGCGGTGCCATCGCCGGGGAAGGCAAGCGCAGCGCGATCGTCGCTGCGCAGCTCGGTGCCGTCCGCATAGGTCCAGCGCACGTGCGCGTCCTGACCCAGCACCAGACGGTCGCCTTGGCCGAGGCTCATCCCGACCTTCCCGGCCAGGGAATGCCCATCGCGCTGGCAGATCACCGTGCCCGCGACCTCGCGCAGGGTCGCCAGATCGACGCCGCGGGGCGCATCGGCGGCGCGCATCTGGAGCAGGAGGAAGGCGCCCACCGCCATTGCCGCCACCAGCCCGGCGGCCAGCGCCATCGGCCAAGCGCGGCGACGGCCCCGAGCACGTGCCGCGGTGCGCCGCGACGGACGCATGGCTTGCGCCTGGCGTGCGCCGATGCTGCGCACGAAACGCGAAGCGTTGGCCTCGGCGCGCATGCGCTCATGCAGGCTCGCGACCATCGCCGTCCCGTCGGCATCGTCCAGGGCCTGCGCGATCAGGCCGATGGCGGCGAGCTGCTCGCGCACCCACGCGCCATCGGCTCCGGGTGCGTCGATGACCGCCGCCAGGGCCGCGGCATCCTCTGGCGCGATGGCACCATCGCGCCAGGCCTCGATCAGCAGGGACAGGCGTTCGCGGTTCACCGGCCCGCCACCCGCGCCACCACACAGCGCATCAGCACCTCGCGCAGGCGCATCAGGGTCATCGCCATGCCCGCCTCGCTCTTGCCGAAACGCTGCGACAGGTCCTTCACCCCCATGCCCTGATGGTAGCGCAGATCGACCAGCGCGCGCTGCGCGTCCTGCAGTCCGCCCAGGCAGTGCTTGAGCGCGGCGATGCGGTCGCCTGCCTCATCGCCCTCACCGCTGGCGGCGTCCGCCTCGGCCTGACGCACGAGGGCCGCATCGACCAACCCGAGGTGATGGGCGCGCTGGGTGGCGCGCGCGCGTAGGAAACCCATCACGCGGTTTCGGCAGATAGTACGCAGCCATGGCCCGAAGTCGCGTGTCTCGTCGAAGCCCGCGAGCCCGCGGAAGGCGTCGAGGAAGGCGTCTTGGACGACGTCGTAGACATCATCCGCATCCGGCAGATAGCGCGCCGCCAGGCCACGCAGGCGCGCCTGGTGCAGGCGCACCAGAGCAGAAAAGGACTCGATCTCGCCGCGCTTGGCGAGTTCAACAAGGTGGCGTTCATCGCTCATGGGAGCTCCGCGGCAGCGGACCTGCCCTGGTCCGTACCGCCCCGGCCCGGCCACGCCGGGCAAGGCCCGGTGTGGCGAGGACGGCACGACCGCTGACGCAGTGGCATGCCAGGGTTATGGGTGGGCGGGGCCCATCTAACGGTCTAATTCCAGCAGCGGACGGCTGGCGATGTAGCGCGACAAGACGGTGGCGGGTACAGCAACCTTCTACATGCCGCCGAACGGCCCTCTCCCGGGCGTTTTGCGGCCATTGCACGACTCGCACACGTCGTCGCCGTTCAGGTGCGGGCCGCTGCCGTGGCGCCGCTTGCCGCGCGCCTCACTTCCCTGTGATGGCCACCAGCTCCTTGCTGCTGCGATGGTAGAGCATGCCGTCACTGTAGGCCGGTCCGCTCAGGCTCCAGGTCTCGCCGAGCGGCCCGAGGTCGTTGACCGCGGTCAGGGCGTTCTCATCCAGGACCTTAGCGTTCGCGTCCAACACGTACGTGACGCCAAGGAGCGTGCTGAAGTAGACATGGTCACCAAGCACCACCGGCGAGGTGAAGAAGGCGTCCACCTCCCAGCCGTCGGTGCGCGAGCGGTCCTCGTCCGCGATGTCGTGGCCCTGGCTGTCGTCGGCGCGGGTTTTGAGCGAACGGCCGTAGATGCGCTTCTCATCCTGGCCTGGCTTGCGCTCGACGCCCACTGGCAGTTCGAGGTAGGCGACCGCGCCGGTGGCGTTGTCGATGCGCCCGACACTGTGCGACGGCCCGCTGTGGCCGTTCGGCGCGTGGCCGTTGCGGCGATTGTTGGTGGTGCACAGGAACCAGGTGTGGCCGTGGGTCACAATGTTGCTGTGCCATTCCGGCAGCACATGCAGCACCTCGCCTGGCTTCAGCGCGTATGCCGGGACGTCAGGGACGTCGCGCAGGCTGGCGTGCAGGATCGCGTGGTAGGCGTGCGCAGCCTCGTTCCACTGGCGGACATCCACGTTCTTCACCAGCGACTGGGTGGCGACCAGCGCGCCGGTCATGACGTCCAGGACGATCTGCGATTCCTCAGGCGCATTCTTGAACCAGTAGGCGTGCTGCTGGTCCCAGGTCGCGTTGTACTGCGCCATCCAGGTGGTGCCGTCGAGCGGACCGCCGGGTTCGGCGGCCGGCGAGAAGCGCCAAATGGTCTTGCCCTCCTCGCCCGCCGCGAGACTGGTCATGGTCAGCCCGATCGGGGTCTCGGGCACGCCGTGCGGTCCGCCGCGGCCATGCAGAACCGCGGGGCGACCATCGGGCAGGCGGCCGGCCACCGGCGTGCAGTAGAAGGTGGTGCCGTCCTCGGCGATCCAGCGCGTCTTGCCGGTGAGTTTGTCGATGCCGCGCAGGTAATTCCATTCGTCACGATCGGCGCGGTACCCAGCGTCGTCCTTGGCGAGCGGCTCGACGGTGATCAGGTCGTTGCCGACCAGCATCGGTTCGCACTGCCGGTTGAAGGGGAAGTGGTCGGGCTGCGTACGGAACTGGCGCCGCCAGACCTCTTTGCCATCGACCGTCCAACAGCCCATCTCGCCCGAGGAGTTGAAGAACCACACATGCGCGGCGTCGCAGATCGGCGTCCACGAGGTCGAGTCGCTGAAGGCGTAGAGCAGCGGGCTGTTGCGCCCGGCCTGCAGCGGCACCGACCACAGGATCTTCCCGGATTTCTGATCGATGGCGTGGCCGAGGATGGCGTTGCTCTGTTTTTTACCGTCAAAGGGCGCGAAGGTGGTCAGGTAGATGCGCCCCGCGGCGACGGCGATGTTGCCCTGGCCACCGTTCGGCAGGGGGGTGCGCCAGGCGAGATGCTGGGTGAGGGCGACGCTCCATTGAAGGGGGGCGTCGGCGACCGCCAGCGACCACGAGCCATCCGGACCGCCAGCCTGGGGCCAGTCATGGACTGTTTCCGCCGCCCACAGCGGGCCGACGGCGCAGGCGAGGCCGAGCAGCGGGACGAGGGCATGCCATGACCGGATGGGAGTAGGCGGATTTGTAAGCAGGTAGATGGTGGACATGCGTCTTGATACCCTCGACCACCAGGAACGTTTATATTAACAATGGCGTCCAATGCGCATTGTCTGATGCACTGCCCGAGAACCCTGCATTAGGGTCACGGCATCCAGAATCTGCTTGGAAAATGCCGCGTGCCGGCATCCGACTTCTACAACGCAGGTCAGATAGGTGCGGCCGGCGCCACCGTGATCAGCCTGGTGAACGACTTGGTGCTGACGTTCGGCACCGGCGACCCGAAGGCGTTGCCGGGGTCTATGGTCACCGTCAGCGCGCGATCGGTGCCAACACCGAGCTGCCCGAGCGGCAGGCTCAGGTCGACCGTGTAGAGATTCTTCGGCACCAATGCGCTCTGCGCCACCGTCAGTGCCATGCTTACGGTGGTGTCAAGCACGGTGGCACCATCCATGGCGACCAGGACGCGTACCGGGGTGGTGATGGTCAAGACGGTCGAGCAGCGCAGTCGCCCGGTGAGGGTGACAGCGTCGCTGCTGGTCGGGGAGGCCGGGTTTACGGCCGGCGCGCTGGTCGCTTCCCAGGTGAAGGCCAGGGCCCCAGCCGTCGCCGAACCCGAAGCGCCGCCGCCCTTCGAACCGCAGCCCGCGACGAGGGCAAGGAGAACCGCCACGCCGAGCATGAGGCAGCCGCGCAGCAGAGGGTCGAGGTTGGGCAAAGTTGCAGTCACGGATGCTCCAGCAGGGGCCGCGGATGGCCGCGGGATCCCATGGCCTCAGCCGGCGTACAGAAGCGAAATCTCATCCCCTCTGCTGCACGGCCGACAGCCATGCGCGGAAGGTCAGGGCACCACGCTGCGCGCCTCTGCGGTCGTCGCCGACACGGTCAGGTTCGCCGGTCGGATCCACTCGCCGAAGACCTCGCCGACATTGGAGTTCATGTTCAGCGTATCGGTCGTGAAACGGTCCTGGGCGCGGTAGAAGGCAAAGCGGAAGAACAGCGGCTGCCGATCGTAGCGGGCCATGACCACCATGATGAGGTAGTCGGGGCCAAGGTTGCCGATGGCGACGACCTGGTGGTCATGCAGCTTGCCGACGGTGCTCTCGTTCATGCCCTGCAAAACGCCGATGATCTTGGGGAACTCCGTCTGCACGCCCCATTTCCCCTTGTCGGCCATCAGTTCGGTTACCGCCCGCGACGCATCGTTGGCGCGCAGATTGGCGAAGAATCCGGCGATCAGGTCGCGACACTCCCGGGGCGTCTCCTGGCCGCGCAGCCAGCCTGGGCAGAGGGTGAGGAGGAGGAGCAGAGCGAGGACGGGGCGGATCATGGATGCTCTCAGTGCGGCACGGGTGGAGACGTGATCATGGGGACCTCGCGACCAGGGAAAGGATGGCGTGCGTGCGGTCGCACCCCGTGCCCACGGCCACCGGCTCAGGTCAAGATTGCGTCATACTGGGGAACCGCTACAATTTCAGGATGAGCCTTCAATGATAGCACGATCATTTCCTCGTGAGCATGCTGGTCGTCCGCACGCATCGACCATGCGTCGCTGTACGTTCAGCGGCATGGTTTCGGGATCCAGCCCGCTTCAGCTGGGCGATCGCCTCTGGCTCCTGCAAGCCGGCTTTACCAGCCGCCAACTCGAACGTATGAGCTGGTCACGCATGCGCCGCTTAGTGGCCGAGGCGGAGTCAGGGTTGACCACCCGCTGAGGCGGTAGCGTGAGCAGCGCAGACCGGAACGCCATCAGGCGGCAGCGCCCGCAGAATTAAAACGCCGTATGGCAGCGCAGCAGAGTCGCCACGTCGTGGTGGGATCGCCTGGCTGACATCCGAATCCGCTGCGCCAACGATCCGAAACCGTCATGAAGCGATCAGCCAGTCAGGGCCCCGCTCAGGGTGCTCGGTCACCCTGCGGGGATGGGTTGCCCAAGCTGGTCGCAGTCCGCCGACGGACGTCGTGACTCTCATCGTCGCTCGGCAGGAAGCGCCCGAGCGTCCGCACCCAGCCCACCAGATCGGCGTAGTTCTGGGGTTTCACCATGTAATCACTGATCGCCCAGGTGCTGCAGATCTCCTTGTCCGCCGGACGCTGCGAACCCGTCAGCACGATGATCGCGACCTCGCGCGGTCCGTAGGCCGTGCGGATCACCTGCAGAAGCGTCTGCCCCTTGAGCCCGGGCAGGCCGAGATCGAGGACGATGAGCGCGGGCAGAGTCGACCCGTCCACCGCACCCAGTCGGTTGAGCCTGACCACCGCCTCGATGGCATCAGCGGCACAGGTCAGCCTGGCGCGCAGGCCGCTGACCAGCAGCGCGGCCGCAAACAGCTCACGATCATCCTGGCGATCCTCGATGAGCAGGATTTCCGGAATGGTCATGCAGGATTCCTGGCAGAGGTACCAATGATCCTGCACTGGTAGAGTTGCGATGCCAGGATTCTTGGCGGCTTCCGGTTTTGGACAGGGCTTGCGTAGCGGGCGCACCCGTATCGCTAAGAAATTGAACCAACTGTACATACGCTTGAGCATCCGACCTGGGCCTGTGCTCAGCACGAGCGCATGCGCAACCACGCGGCGAAGTTTGCTCCGAACCCCGGTCTGCTCCTGCAGGTGCATCCGACCCACCCGTGCGCGCACTTGGCGTCGGCCGCCAGCTTCTGAGACGCCGCCCACGCGCGTCGGCGACCCCTGCACGAGAGCGGCGGCTGCAGAATCACCAGGGGCGAGCCGTCCTGTATCCCGGTGTCCAGCGACGCGCGGAACGACTGAAGGACCCGCCCATGGCTTGGGAGAAGATCAGAGTGGCGCACACCATAGATGGGATCCAGCGCAGGAGCGAGCTTGGGAGGAGGTCGAGATCTCCGCCAAGGTCGAGAAGTCACGCGCCAGGCAGGCGGCCCGGCGTGCGGCCCTGACGGCGGTACGCGCCCAGGCTGAGCGCGCCCGCGGTGATGCCCGCGCCACCGAAGCGGCGAACATTCGCAAGGAACTGGTCGACCTACACGCCGTCCGGCACCACCTCAGGGTCAAGGCAGCGGCGCTCCGCGAGCTCGCCACCGAGGTCGACTCCGCCCAGGAAGGGCTGCGCGCCGACTACGCGGTCCAGATCGCCGCCCTGAAGGCCATCGGCACGCATCCCGAGGCCATCCAGGCGTGCGAGGGCCACCCCGGCGAGACCCTGGACACCATGGCCACGATCGCGCACCTGCGCCAGGCCCTCAGCGATGCCCCGGCCGCTGCTCCGGCCAAGGACTTCCTGCCCCCGCTCGACCACCTGGTGGAATCCCACGAGGAACGCGTCGAGCGCGAGCACGCCGAGGCCGTCGAGCGCGAGGACCGCGCGAACGAGGCCCACGCCGCCCAGCGCCGCAAGCTCGCTGCCCCGCTGGCCACGGACTATCGCCGGGCCATCGCCGAGGCGGCCGCCGGCGACCAGGGAGGCTGGAATCGTGCCCTGGGTCTCCTGGGACGCATCGGCGAGCTCGACGCCGACCTGGCGCGCACGCTCGCCAAGGGCCTCGGCACCGCCCCCGACGCGGTTCGACAGCAGCTGACGGCGCCGCTGGCGCCCCTGGCCACCCTGGGCCGGCAGCCGTGATCGCTGGCCATTTCATCCGCGCGCCGGCGGTAGGCCGCCCTGGCGCCCCTGCCGACCCGCTGGTCGATCAGCAGCGTGCCGAGCTCAGCCGGCTGACGGCCTGAGCGCGAAGCGAGGACTCAAACCGTTCGTTCTCGCCGCCCCAGTTGTGGACGCGAAAGAGAAGGCATGAGGCGCCACCTGGCCCAGCCTCGCCAACGAGCTCCGGCGGCTGAATTCGTCGGCCGACGAGGTGCTGGCGACACTTGAGCGCCTCACGCCAGCGGAGGTCGAGAAGCTAGCCGAGCTCTATGGTCGGATGCCCCCGGTGGAGCAGCGGGTCCGCGCACCCGTTGCGGAGCCCGCCGCCCGCTGATCATAGTGGCATGCCCGCGGCTGAACCAATGGCTCGTTGCGGGGGCGAAGGCTTATGCTACTTTATAGTGTAGATTCCAAATTGTCCGCCGATGCGCAATATTCCACAGTGGCGAATCGTAATTCCAAGCATTTTACACAAAATTAACAGGGGATTTTCTCTGCCAGATATTTCACCTTGGAACCTTGGTCCCAATATCAAAGCAACTGGTGAAATATCGTTTATGTATTCATCATTTTCATTTTCTGCGAAAACGCGATATTCTTTCTCGTAATTCCAAACTCTCGACTTTCGTCTAAGCACCTCACAGTCTCTGACTCCAGCTTTCTTATCGACAATATTTTTTATCGTCCGGTATGGCACGCGATATGTTTTGTTTGAGTAAATAATTCTTTTGAACCGAGCAACTACAGACGGATCATTAATGTCATATTCCATTGCTACCCCAAAATTGCCACCCGCGTAGTGTGACCACATAAGAATATTTTTTGGTTCCGCAACGAAGCATGTAAATCTACATTTGCTGATTTCGTCCAAGAACTTTGGGAATAGTGTTAAATCTCTAATTTGCGATGCGTTCTTGGGTACAAATTGGCATGCGCCTTCGAACGCATCATTCATTTTATCGCGCTTAGAAAGAAATATTCGTCTATTTAATATAGTATCCATGACGTGCGATAGTCCATCTCCATCAATGGATTTAAATTTATAAAACTTCACAGGTGACTCCTCTTGATTCGGATTATGTCCACGGCCACGGCTACTTAACCGCAGCCACCCACGCTCCATCCCCACGCTTCTCCGCTCCCATCTCCACCTCGCGTACCACCAGGTCGCAGTCGACGCGGCTGATGAGCAGGGGGAGCAAGTCGGAGGCACCGGGGGAGCCTCTAATCATGGCGATCCCACATGAATGGTAATAGCTCCGTCATGATCCGGCCCCGAGACGGTAACGCCTGTCACAGGGGGCAGTTGAACTAGAGCGTAGTTGCGGGCCTGGGCCGGAAAGTTCTTCGACTTCGCGAAATTTACAATTTCCAAGGCAAAATCGCGGGATTCTTCGCCATCAGAGGCGTCCACAATGATGGATTTCGCATTCAGCTTTGCCGCCATTTCATCGAACTCCGCTTTGATTTTATCGGTGAGATGCCGCGGCCCTGGTGGAACTGGCCCAAAAACATAAACATTTTGCGCCGTAATACCGCCGGATTGGTTTGTGGAATTTATGTTAACCGTCGAAGAAGATGGGCCCTGGGCGTCCAGCCCCTGCGTCACGATGACGAGGCCATCGGCGCCTTGCCCGCCCTTCCCTGTTTTCCCAGCCCCTGCTCCGCCCCCGCCTCCTCCGGCACCTGGGGCTTGGCCGGGGGTGCCGTCCATGTGAAGGTTCTGGACCGGGCCTCCGGGGCCGCCCTGGGCATTTGGCCCGATGGCGCCACCGCCCCCGCCAGAAGCGCCGACGCCGACGCCGCCCTGCCCGCCTAGGTTCACGGTGGGCGCGGGGTCAGGGCCCTTGAAGAGAGTTGCGGTAGGGACCCCAGTTTTACCCAGGGCCCCCCGCACAGATCCGTACGAGCGCAATTTACGCATACGGCTCCCACCTTAGGTATTGACGATGAGACGTTGGTTGGGGTACGGGTGTAGGACCTTTGGGCGGGGAAGCCAGGTATCGATCAGCCTGCTCATGCGGCTCCACAGGACACGCGCACGTTGGCTACGGCGGCTGAGCGCCCGTTTCCAATCCCTGCCTATCAGGTAGCGGAACAGCCACAGCGCATCGGTATTCCCCGGCACTGCGTGGTAGTTGAAGTAGCCAGCAACCACTGCCCTGAGCCACTTTCCGATCTGGGGGATCGGCTCGTGGCGCCTGGCCTTGAGTTCCTGTCGGATCTCCTTCACCTTCGCTGTCAGTCGCTTACTCATGGTCTCCCGATATATCGTGAAGTTGCCATCACTTCGCCGAGTTCCGCATCGGTGCAGGAACCCCAGGAAGTTGAACGTCTCCGGTGGCCCTTCCCCTCGCTTCAGACGTTTCGATTGCGCGAAACGCCCGAATTCGATTAGTCGGGTCTTTTCGGGATGCAGCTTCAGCCCGAACTTGGCCAAGCGCTCATGCAGATCATGCAAGAAT
>JBBQSO010000111.1:0-15451 GCA_038213805.1 Planctomycetota bacterium
TTGGTCAGGGTGAGGGTCTTCTCGACCACGCGTGTGGTGAGATTAATCGAGACGATGTTCTTCGAGGTGTTGTTGGCGACCCAGGCGAGGTTCTTGCTGGTCAGGCTCATCTTCAAATCGACCGGGTCGGTGCCGGTGAACAGTTCCTTCGCCACCACGTTGTCCTTGGTGGTTAGGAACAGCACCTTGTTGCGCGCCGGGATCAGCATCACCAGCTGGCCATGCTCGGCGTCGTAGACCATGTGGCTGGCCAGCCCGCTGATCGGCACCGCGCCGCTGGCGTTCTTCAGGTCGGTGAAGGGTAGTTCCATCTCCCAGAGCTGGAAATCGCCGCCGATGGCGAATTTGTCGTCGCGCCCCTGGTTGAGGCGGTCGGCGAACAGCGCCGGCACGGCCACGCCGCCGGGCTCGGTCGTGCCCGGACGGCCCGTCACCAGACCGACGACGGTGCCGTCCATGGCGAGTACCGGGCTGCCCTGGCTGGCGACCGGGATGATCAGGTTGGTCTGCATGACCTGCGCAGCGTCAGATTTTTGGGCGCTGGTGCCGATGCTGCCGGCGAGCGTCGTCTGCGGCCCGGCGGCGGACGTCAGCTTGGGGTTGATGATGGCGACGACCTCTGTCCCGGCGCGCGCGGCGTCGCCCAGCACCAGCGGCTTGGCGTGGTAGGGATTGCTGGAGCTGAGCAGGGCGAGGTCGTGATCGCGGTCGACCGCGATCACGGTGGCGGACTGGTGCGAATGCTCGCCACTGGTGCTGTTGCGGAAGTAGTCGACCAGCACCTGCTTGGTGTTCTTGACCAGGTGGTAGGGGGTGACGATGTATTGCGGGTTGAAGAGGATGACGCCGAGGCCCACGGGATTGGTGCCGGCGTCGGTGGTGACCGACACCGTCACCACGCCCGGGCCGAGTTGGGCGAGCAGTTCGGCGGCGCTGCGCGGGCCGGCGGCCGTCGGGGTCGCGCTGGGCGACGCGGCCGGTGCTGGGGTGCCCACGGATACCGGCACCAGAGGGGGTGCACTGGTGGTGGCGACCGGCGGCACGCCCTTGGTCTGCGCGAGCGCCGCCTTCTGGCGATCGAGCTCCTGGGATGCGTCGAGCTGGGGGGCGGGCGCGGCGGCGATGGCGGTCGGTGCTGGAGACGCGGCAGCCTTGTCGGGAGTAGTCCCGGTGGTCTGCCCCTGCGCTGCGGCCTGACCGTCCGCTGCCTGCCGCTTCTCTGCCACGACCGCATCGGGTTTCTCGGGTGCGAAGAAGTATGCATACGCGACCCACCCACCCACGCCGAGCACCACCGCGCCGATCGCCAGGGGCAGCCACGGACGGATGAGATCCATGGGACCCGGCTTGGGCTTGGGCGGCGGCGGGGTGCGCTGGAAGGGGTTGACTACCGTGGCCGGTCCGGCGCCGGGTGCGCCGGCGGGACCCTTGGGCTTGGGTGGGGCTGCGTCGTCCATGGCGAACTGGGCCGGGACGATGAACTCCTTCTGGCACTTGGCGCAGCGCCCCGGCCGGCCGGCCGCCGCCCATGGGGCGCGCATCTGCGCACCGCAGGCGGGGCAGGCGAAGGTGATCAGATCGTCCATGGGATCCGCGCTCCGGAGATGCTGCGGTCGGTCATTCGCCCGCGCGCGATCTCAGATCATCGGATATAAACGGCGGATGGAGGGCGGCAAGGTGGAGGGAGTGTGCATGGTCAAGACCGCTTGGGGGACGGCGGTGAGCACAGATCCGAACTGCCTGCCCTCTGCCCATCTGCGAGATCACGCGATTCGGCATACGCGCCAGAGCGGGGGCGCGCAGCCGCGGATGCAGGGCAGCCGGGGGCAGCGCTCGCTGGACAGGCGGTAAAACTGATTGTGAATTTCTCATGAAGATCGGAGCCCATGCGGCTGACCGGGCTTGCGTCATGCTGCACCAGACGTTGATGTCGGGGTTAGCGGAGACGCAGGAGGTGCTCATGGCGCAGGGTGGAGCGGGTGGCAGCAAAATGCCTCTGGTTTTGTTCATCGCGGCGATCGCCGGGGTGGGTTTGTGGATGGCCTCGTCGCCCGGAGGCCAGCAGGCGGGTCAGTCGGACGGGGCGCCGGCGCTTGCCGGGGCGCTGCCGCCGCCTGCCGGCGACGAGCTACGCCTGGTCTTCACCTATGGCTCGGAAAAAGAGACCTGGATCGCGCAGTCCACCGCGCTCTTCAACCAGCAGCATGTGCGTCAGGCCGGCAAGACCATCAGCGTCGAGGCGATCCCGATGGGCTCGGGCGATTGCATGGATGAGATCCTGGCGGGCAGGCGCAAGCCGCACCTGATCAGTCCGGCCTCGGCGGCCTTCATCAAGATGGGCAATGCCCGCGCGCGCAGCGCCGAGGGCCGCGATCTGGTGCCAGCGACCGACAACCTGGTGCTGTCGCCCGTGGTGATCGCGATGTGGAAGCCCATGGCCGAGGCCCTTGGCTGGGGAAGGCGGCCGCTCGGCTGGGCCGACGTCCTGGCCGTCGCCACCCAGCCGCGCGGCTGGGCGGCCTACGAACAGCCGCAGTGGGGGCCGTTCCGCTTCGGCCACACCCATCCCGACTTCAGCAACAGTGGGCTGACCTCGATCTTCGCCGAGGTCTATGCCGGGGCCGGCAAAGTCGGCGGGCTGACACTCGGCGATCTCGCCCAGCCCGCGGTCGCCAACCAGGTGCAGGCCATCGAGCGCGCCGTGGTCCACTACGGAAGCTCGACCGGTTTCTTCGCCAAGAAGCTGGTTGCGAACGGTCCCGACTACTTGAGTGCAGCGGTGCTTTACGAGAACAACGTCATCGAGTCCTACCAGGGCGCGACGCCCTCGTCGTACCCACCACTGGTCGCGCTCTACCCGAAGGAGGGCACCTTCTGGAGCGACCACCCTGCCGGGATCGTGGACCGCGATTGGGTGACCCCCGCGCATCGCCAGGCGGCACGTGCCTACCTCGACTTCCTGCTCGCCAAGCCGCAGCAGGAGGCCGCCCTGCGCCTCGGGTTCCGCCCCGCGGCGGTCGAGGTCGCTGTGGGTGCACCGCTCGACGCCGCCCACGGCGTCGACCCGCAGGAGCCCAAGACCACCCTGGAGGTGCCGAGCGTCGAGGTCATGGACGGCATCCTGCGCCTGTGGCGCGCGAACAAGAAGCATGCCCACGTGGTGCTCGTCATGGACGTCTCGGGCTCGATGAACGAGGACGGCAAGCTGGGCAGCGCGCGCCTCGGCGCCGCGCAGCTGGTCGCCAAGCTCGAGGACGGCGACGCCTTCTCGCTGCTCGCCTTCAGCGACCACATGCAGTGGCTCAGCCGTGGGCTGGCGCTCGACCAGGCGGGCCGGGCGACCGCGCAGCGCCAGGTCGAAGGGCTGATCGCCACCGGGGGCACCGCGCTC
The DNA here is from genome assembly GCA_038213805.1 of Planctomycetota bacterium. Lineage (GTDB taxonomy): Bacteria > Planctomycetota > UBA11346 > UBA11346 > UBA11346 > BOG-1363. Next base: position 3,392 of record JBBQSO010000111.1, read on the forward strand.
TATGATGCGGTTGACGCCGCCTACGCCGCCCTTGCCGCGGACGCCAAGGCCGACCAGATCAGCGCCGTGGTGGTGCTCACCGACGGCGCGGACTCCAACAGCCGGACCGCGCTCAAGACCCTGCTGACCAACATCCGCGCCGACCGCGAGCGCGCCTCATTCCGGGTCTTCACCATCGGCTACGGCAAGGACGCGAACCGCGACGTGCTCAAAGGCATCGCCGACGCCACCCAGGCGAAATTCTACGCCGGCACGCAGGACAACATCGTCAGCGTCTTCAAGGACATCTCGACCTTCTTCTGAATTCCTCCAGCGCGTTCCAGGACCACCCATGACCGACGGCCCCCAACCCACCATCCTCGGCAAGCTCGTCATCGTGCTGTTCGTTGCGGCCTGCGTCGCCGGCGGATGGTACGTGCTGAACCAGCGCGGCGCGGGGGCCGGCCCCGCGGGCGCGCCGGGCGCCGCGGGCGGGCCGGCCGCGGCCAAGGGCGACCCGGCCGCGACCTCAATCACCATCGCCTACGGCACCGAGAAGAAGCCCTGGCTGGAGTGGGCGGTCGGCGAGTTCGCCAAGACCGACGCCGGGCGCGGCGTGGCCATCACCCTGCTGCCGCTCGGCTCGCAGGAGGGCGGCCAGGCGATCCTGCGCAATGAGCGCCCGATCCACGCCTGGGCCCCGGCCAGCTCGGCCGCGCTCGGCACCTTCGCCGCCGACTGGCAGGTCAAATACGGCGGCAATCCGATCGGCAAGACCGAGAACCTCGCGCTGACGCCGATGGTCTACGTGTGGTGGAACGAGCGCTACCAGGCCTTCGTGCAGAAGTACCAGAAGGTCGACCTCCAGACCATCAGCCAGGGCCTGCAGGAGAAGAGCGGCTGGTCGGCCATCGCCGGCAAGCCCGAGTGGGGCCTGTTCAAGTTCGGCCACACCCACCCCGGCCAGTCCAACAGCGGCCTGATGGCGCTGATCATCATGGCCTGCGAGTTCCACGGCAAGACCGCCGGTCTGACCATGGCCGACATCCTCGACGCGAAGTTCCAGGCCTGGTTCGCGGCCACCGAGTCGGGCGTCAGCGGCCTGCCCAGCAGCACCGGGACGATGATGAAGGAGATGGTCCTGAAGGGGCCGTCCGCCTACGACGCGGTGCTGGTCTACGAGGCGGTGGCCATCGACTTCCTTAAGGCCGCCGCCGGCCGCTGGGGAGAGCTCAAGATCGTATACCCGCAGCAGAACCTGTGGAATGACAACCCGTACTACGTGTTGAACGCGTCGTGGGTGAGCGCCGCGCAGCGCCAGGCGGCCGAGGCCTTCCTCGCCTTCCTGATGGCCGAACCGGCGCAGCGCGAGGCCCTGGCACACGGCTTCCGCCCTGGCAATCCCAACGTGCCGGTGCTGTTCCCGGAAAGCCCCTTCATGCTCTTCCAGCGCAACGGCCTGCGCAACGACATCTCGGCGGTCCTCGAGATGCCCAAGCCGGAGGTGGTGCAGAACCTGCTGCAGTCCTGGCAGCGCAGCCAGGCGGGGCGCTGAGCGGGGATATCCTGGAACCGCGTCCATTCCCGACGAGCATTGCAGCGCATGTGGCGGTACCTGAAGGCGGCATTCTGGGAGGGCGTGACGGTGCCGGGGCTCGGGCTGCTGCCGGTAAACCTGTTCGCGATGCTCGGGGTCGCGGTCGTCGGCCTGGTCAATCCGGGCATCTGGCTGATCGGGCTGGGCCTGGAGACCGCCTTCCTGTTCACCGTGGCCACCAACGGCCGTTACCGCAACGTGGTCGACGCGCGTGATCGCCAGACCGAGCGCCAGGGGCAGGACGCAGAGGCCAAGCGCCAGAGCATCATCACTGAACTGCCCGACGAGGCGCGTCGCCGGCTTGCGGCGCTCGAGGGCACGTGCGCGCAGACCATCCTCATCCAGCGCAATTCGCAGGCCGGTGCGGTGGTGCTCGACGACAGTCGCGACGCCCTGCAACGCGTGGCCTGGCTCTACCTCAAACTGCTGCTCGCGCGCCAGCGCCTGCTCGAGCAGGCGCGCCTCGACGCCGGCACCGACCTCGCCACCCGCCTCGCCGGCCTCGAGCGCGAGCTCGCCGATCCGGCGCTCGGCACCGCGCTGCGCGCCTCGAAGAGCGCCACCCACGAACTGCTGCTCAAGCGTCAGCAGAACCAGGCGCGCCGCGGCCAGGCGTTGGCCGAGATCGACAGCGACCTCGCGCGCATCGAGGCCCAGGTCGACCTGGCGCGCGAGAACGCGACCATCCAGGAACAGCCGACGGCGGTCAGCACCAACCTGGACCTGGTCAGCCACCTGCTGGACGGCAGCCTCTATGGCGCGTCGGAAGACGCGGTCCTCGATCTCGACCAGACCTTCCAGGTGCCCTCCGCGAAGCCCTCGCAGCGCGCGGCGGTGCCGCAGCGGGACGTCAGGACCTGACGTCCCGCCGCAGAGCTCGATTTCCCCACCAACACTGGGTGGACCTGCGATCCGCAGCAGTTGGTCTGGCGTTAGCGCCATCCATCCATCTGGCCGGCCACCGCCGCGCGCCAACCACCACCTGGTCGGCGCCGCTGTCCGGATCACCCAGACCGGTGGCTGCACACATTCACACAACACCCATAACAGGGGTGGCGCAAACGTGAACGCGGAAGACGGAGCTCATGGCGCCGCGACCGCCGCCGCCCCGCCTGCCACGCAGATGCTCTCGAGCCGCAGTTCCTGCCCGGCCGTCAGGTGCGGAACGATTACCAGGTGGTGCGGCTGCCCCGCATCGAGTCCGGTAGTCACCACCACCACGTGGTGGACGTTGCCGTGGGCGCCCCGCGCGAAGGCGCCGGCGTCGATGTCCGGACCGTCCTTGCTGCCGAGCGGCACCTGCGCCACGCCGTCGATCAGCACCTGGTAGGTGCCCGACCGTTCCGTGCTCTCGCCGAAGATCAGCACGGTTTCCGCCTGCACGGTGCACGCGAGCGGCGCCGGAGCGGCGGCCGCGGTGGCCTCCGCCACCGCCTGCTCGCCCTGCCAGCGCGACATCAGCATGTCGTAGAAGGCCGAGACCAGGTCGGGATGGGCGGCGCGCCAGCCGACCGGCAGCGGCGCGAGCGTGGCGAGCGGCACCCGCGCCCAGGTCATGCAGGTGGCGGCGTGCAGCATGCGCTGCGGCGCGCGGCATACCGCCGCGGCGTCCACGCCCTGCAGGAAGGCGCCCCACGCCGCCTCGGCGAACAGCCCGTAGCCGCGGTCGCCGGGGTGGACGGGATCGTTGGGCCACACCCCGGCGATCCTCTCCGCGCCGCCGACGAGGCGCTCCGCGATCAGCGCCACGGCGTCGCCGGAGGGCACGCCGTAGGCCTGGGCGATGGCTTGGTGCGCGGCGCGGCGCGGCATCGGTCTGGCGTCGTCGGTGACGTTCCACTGGAAGGGGAAGATGACCTGCACCACCGGCACGCCAGCAAGCACCGTGCGCCGCACCAGCGACTCGTACGCAGCCAGGGTCGGCTCGTCGGCGGTGCCAAGGTCGTCATTGGCGGAGAAGTCGAGGAACACCAGGTCGGGCCTGCGCGCCAGCACGTCGCGTTCGAGGCGGAACACGCCGAGCAACGAGCCGGTGCCGCCGATCGCCGCGTCCTCGCCGTGGAAGCGGGCGCGGGGGTAGGCGGTCTCAAGGCGGCGCAGGACGTGCGCGCGGTAGGAGGTGCGCGCCTGGTCGGTGGCGTTCGCGCCCCAGGTCAGCGAGGCGCCGAAGAACACCACGGTGAGCGCCTCGCCGGCGCGCGCGCGGCGGTCGAACGCGGCGAAGTCGGCGTCGTGGGGTGCGGCCGAGGTCGGGGTGGCCGTGGCGGCGACCCCAACTTCGGCCGCGGCGGCGCCGCGCGGGCCAGCGGGAAGCAGCAGCGCGACCGCGGCGAGGGCAGCCGCGAGCGGCAGCGCCGGCAGGAAGGGGCGATCTGTGCGGAGCGTTCCGCGATCGCGTTGGCGAACATGCATGCTGGTGCTCCTGCGGCCGTGGCCGCGCTCGGTGATGATTTTCCCAGGTGCACCGGGGGCGCGCTGCGCCGACGGTCTCCTCGCCGCGTTAATCCCCCAACACCATCTCACCCCACGCCGACGGCGTCATCTGCAGCTCGTACACCTCGTCGCTGACCAGACCGGTGTTGAGGTTGCACCAGTAGGTGCGCAGCACCGTGTCATCGCCGGCGCGGTTGCCGTGGGTGGCGCCGAGATCGCCGCGCAGACGCAGTCCCGCAGCGGGCGCGAGGCCGAGCAGCGCGCTGGGCAGGTCGGCCTCGACGGTGTAGGAGCGGTGGTCGGGAGCGACCGTCACCAGCACGTGCACCTGGGTCTCGTCGAGCACCACCACGCTGTCCATGGCGTAGTCCTTGACCACGCCGGAGTGGAACGCGTGCGGGTGCTTCTCGGTGGCGACGCGGCGGTAGACCACCACCCGCGGACGGCCGTTGAACGAACCGATCGACAGGCGCAGGTCGCCCTGCCCCGCCTCGCTGCGGCCGGGCGGAGCGGCGCGGTCGGTGCCGAGTTGCAGGTCGACGGTGTCGCCGCGCGCGTACATGAATTCCGCAGCATCTGCGCCGTTGACCCAGGGGGTATCGTCCTGGACTTCCCAGCCGGCGTGCAGGCCGGTGGCGTCCCAGGTGAGCGCGGCGCGCACCTTGGCGTTGTCCTGGCGCGAAAACGCGACCACCGCCGCGGCCGGGAAGTCGTGCGCCAGATCACCGGTGAAAGTCGGCGTGGCGCGTGGGACCGCGAGGTGGCGCGCGCCCTCGGCGAGCTCCAGCGAGCGCCGACGGTAGGCGCCGGCGACCTCCACGTCCTCGGCGCTCAGCTCAAGCGCGCCGCCGGGCAGGGCCTTGATGCCCTCAAGCCCGGTGACCGCGATGTTCCAGAAGCTCGCGTGGCCGGCCTGCAGCGAGATGGCGCCGTCGGTGCCCTGCACCAGCGCACCGCCGAAGGCCTCCTCGCCGGCGCCCGGCGGGCAGTGGCTGACGTCGACGCCGGGCGCGGCCTTGGCCGGCCACTCGACCTTCATCGCGTCGCCCTCGAAAATGTGCGTCAGGTAGTAACCCTTCTCAGTGAGCACATGCCATTCGCCCTTGTTGGTTGGTATCACCCACACGTTGCCGACCGGCGCGGGGAGCTTGGCGGCGCCGCAGATGTCGTAGGCGCCGCGGATCATGCCGACTTCGGGCGCGACCGCGCGATGCGAGCCGTGCACGCCGGTGAAATTGCTGGGATAGGTCCACATGCGCTGGCCGCTGGCGACGTCGAAACACTCAAGGGTGGTGTGGTCCTCGCCGTAGAGGCCGTTCCACAGCACGAAGCGCCCGTCGACCGAACCGTGATTGTGCTGCGCGCCCATGCCGCCGCGCAGCCGGCCGTCTTCTGGGCCGGGCAGCCGGCGCGCCTGATCGATGTCGTAGAGCGGTGCATGGCAGGCCGTCCAGCCGCTCACTGCGACCTGGTACAGGCTGCCGCAGAACGCCAGATCGGGGGTCATCGGCATGTACCAGCCCTGCAGCCAGCCCTCGAGCCGGTCGGGCCAGGCCCGCACCTCGTCGGGCTGCTCCTGCCCGTCGTCGTTGGCGTCCGCCCACACCACCACCTGCTTGGTGTGGTCGTCGCGGCTGATCTTCGTGCGCAGCTTCCACACGCCGTCACCGAGGCGCTCGAAGATGCGCACTGGCGCGCCGTCGCCGAGGAAGCCGGGCGTGACCGCCAGGTAGAGCCGGCCGTCGGGGCCGCTGCCGAAGCGCGCTGCGCCCACCCCGTCGCGGGTGACCACGCCCAGGCAGGTGGCACGGCCGGTCGTCGCATCGATGCGCCACTCGCAACCCTGGCCGATCATCAGATACGGGTCGCGCGGGTTGATCGCCCCGCCGATGGCGCCGTACGAGGCCGCGCCGAAGTACTCGGCGCGGAAGCCGCCGCCGGCGACGTCCCAGACGCTGACGCGGCGCGGCGCAGCGTCGTCCTCGGCCACCCACAGCTGGCCGGTGCCGTCGACGGCGAGTCCGCTGATCGCGAGCATGCCCTCGCGGTCCCACGGGCCCAGCGGCGCGCGGCCGTCCGGACGCCCGATGGTGCGTGGGCCGCTGCCATCCGCGGCGAAGGCCTGGACGTGGTGGTGGGCGCCGCGGATGCCGAGGTAGATCTCGCCGCCGGGGCCGACGGCGAGCGCCGAAGCCCAGTCCTCCTTGTCGGCGAGGCGTGCGCTGGCGGCCACGGTGCTCGCGCTGCCGTCCGCGGGGAAGACCACTACGCGCGCGCTCTCCGACAGCACGTAGACGCGGCCGTCGCGGCCGACCTGCAGCGCTGACGGCTTGCGCACTGCGAAGCGGCGGACCTCCAGGCCGGTGCGGGCATCGACGGCCACGACGAGGTCGCGGTCGAAGGACAGGTAGAGCCGACCGCCACCGGCGGCGATGCCGTTCGGGCGCTCCGGCGCGCCGGCTTCCGTGCCCCACAGGTCGGCCATGGTCAGGTCGGTGCGCTTGAGCGCCGACCATTCGGAGTACGCGCCGGTGCGCGCGTCGACGCGGTAGATGCCGCGGGTCGCGTACTGGCCGATGTCGTTCCAGGCGTAGACCGTGCCGTCGGCGCAGGCGACCAGGCTGGCGCTGGCCAGCCCGCCGCGGATCTGCTTCCACAGGATGTGCCCAGCGGGGTCGCAGGCGAGCAGCGGCTTGGCGCCCTCGCCGCCGTTCCAGCCGACGTAGATGCGCTCGCCGTCGGAGGCGCAGGCGATCGGGTTGCCGTGGTCGGCGCCCCACACGTCGCCCCACGGCGCGTCCGAGCTGCTCGCCGCCCAGCCGCGCAGGCGCAGGCCGATGCCCGGGTGCCACAGTCCACCCCAGGTGTAGGCGCCGGGCGGCAGCGGCTGCCCGGGGGTGCGCACTGACATCGTGCCCAGGCCATCCCAGCGCACCTCGTGCTCGCCCTTGGGATAGAATGCGCTGGCCAGCAGCTGGCGCGCCACGCTGCCGTCGGCGCGGAAGATGTTCAGCGACACGTAGCCGTCGGCGTCGAGGGTGAAGCGCAGCGGCTTGAAGCCCTGGGGCTCGTGGCTGCGCGCCAGCCCCGTCCAGTCCACCTCCGGCAGCCCAGCGACCACGCGCACCGGGAATTCGCGGCCGTCGGACAGGCGTTGGGCGCGCGGCGCGCGGTGGCCCGCGCCCTCGAGCGTGGCGAAGCCCCACGAGTTGGGCGCGGTGAAGGTGAATACGCGGTCGATGCCGCCGCCGCCCGTGAAGATGTCCTTGATGGTCAGGCGACCGCCGCCTGCGATGTTGAAGTTGGGCTCGGCGGTCATGCACAGGCGCGCACCCGCGACCGGCTGCCAGCCGTCGCGCGTCACCAGCGCCCAGGGGATGAACAGCTCCTGGTCGTAGCCGCGCTTGTCGGCGTGGACGCGGAACGCCTGCAGGCCACCGCGCTCCCGGCCTTCGCAGCCGCCCTCCTTGAAGCGCCGGCCCCAGCTGACGTTGATGGTGTCGAGGCCGTCGCGGTCGCGCCAGCACGAGAGATGGGTGGTGCGGCAGCCGGGCGGGTCGTCCTGGTCGCGGACCTCCTGCGGTGCGGGCGCGGCGGCCGCCGCCAGGGCCGCGGGTGGGGCGGTGAGCAGGCGCACCTGCAGGCAGTCGCCGTTGAAGCCGTAGTCGCCCTTGATGCTGCCCGGGTTGCTCAGCGGCGTGAGGTCCTGCCAGCGCGCGAACAGGTACAGGCCGCGCGCGTCCCACATCGCGTGCACCCACACGCCGTAGCTGTCGCGGGCGTTCTCGACATCGCCGCAGGCGAACACCCCTGAGCTGAGGTCCCAGTCGTCGCTGGCGCCATCCACGGTCACCGGGCCCGGCGCCGGAAGGATGTGCATGTCGATGTTCTCGGTCTCGGTTGCCGCAAGCCGCGCGGCGCAGAATGCGAGCAGCAGCAGGGCGGCAAGGCGACGGGCGGGAGTCGGGCGGGGCATGGCGGCTTCCTGGTGGGGACGGCGGCGCAGATTTCGTACTACACTATCTACTTGATAGTTTGTAGTGAACGGCCGCGACGCGGCGCTGTGACAGACGTGGCCGCGCGGTCCGGCTCACTCGCAGGTGAACGTGCCCCACGTCGCCGGCACCAGCCAGGCCTCGCTCGGCGCGTCGTTGACCAGGTTGGTGGCCGGATTGGACCAGTAGGTGCGCGCCACGTCGCTGCGCCCGCCGCCGTCCGAGGAGATGAAGCCGGTGTCACCGCGCAGCTCCAGCCCACTCTGCGGCGCTACGCCGAGTTCCGCCCACGGCACCGCCGCCTCGACGCGGTAGCCGCGGGCGTCGACCGAGACCGCCACCTCGGCGGTGGCCAGCGTGGTCACGCGGTCGAAATGGCGGTCGCCGACCGGGGAGCGGTACGTGAGTCCTACGCCCGGCGGCGCAGCCTTGTCGATGGGGCGCATCAGCACGCACAGCGGGCGTCCGGCGCAGGGCGCGAACAGCAGGCGCAGGTGCCCGGCGCCGACCGCGCCGTCCGCCGGCGGCGCGCCGATTCCGAGCTGGAGGTCCACCGCGTCCCCGGTCTTGAACAGCAGCTGCGGGTCGCGGCCGGCATTCTCCCACGGGGAGCCGTCGGTGACCTCGAATGCCACGTACAGGTGCTGCGCGTCCCAGCCAAGGCGGAAGGTGCCGTGCTCGGGCGCGTCGGCACGCCCGAGCGGTTCGCCGACGATGCCTGGCCAGTCAGCGAGGTCCCCGTCGATGCGCGGCGGCGCCGCCAGGCGGTGGATGAGCGCGCGCCGCGGTGGCGCGGTGGCGACCAGGCGAGCGGCGCGTGCGTCCGCGGCACGCACCGCGTCGGCCGCGGTGACGGTGAACGGCGCGCCGGCGCAGCGTCGTAGGCTCTCCAGGCCGTGCACCTGCGCGACCAGCGCCGCCTGGCCGGGGATGCCGGTGCAGATGCGCACCACCCCGTCCGACTGGCGGCCGAACCAGCCGTTGAACGGTTCGCCACCCTCGCTGCGGTCGTCGATGCGCCGCCCGGCCAGCGCCGCCTCGGTCGCCGGCAGCGGTGGTGCCGGCAGGCGCACGTCGCGGAACAGCTCGCCGACGTAGAGGCCGTCGCTGGTCATCAGGAAGTCCTGGCCGAGGTTGCCGCGGATCGCGAAGACCGCGCCGCCCTGGTCGAGGTGCGCGCTGCCGATGATCTTGAGCGCACCGATGATCTCGCCCGGGCTGGCCGCCGGCGCGTGGTGCGAGCCGTGCACGCCGTGCGCATGCGACGGGTAGCGCCAGCACTCGCGCCACGTGCCGTACTCAAGGCCGCGCACGTAGCTCTCGCCGCCGTAGCCGGTGCTGCTCAGCACGATCAGGCGCCGCTCGTCGTCAAGCGGCACCAGGTCGCCGGCATCGGCGACGCTGAGCTCGCTCATGCCCGCGCGGCCGTAGCGCGGGGCGCCGTCGGCGGCGAAGCCGAGCGGGCGGTAGGCGACCAGCCCGCGGGCGTAGATCGCGAGGTCCTGACCCATGCGCCCGCCCCAGCCGCAGTCCAGCGGCAGCGGCCCCTCGCCGCCCGCGCCGACCTGCGCGGCCGCGCGGCGCGCCGGGACCACCTCGCACTCGTCGCGCTGCGCCACGCCATCACCGTTGCGATCGTTCCAGAACACCCCGTCAAAGGGATCGAGACCGGCGAAGGCGCCGTCCGGCATGGCCACCGCCTTGCCGTCGGCGATGCGCCCCGAGAGGTGGCCGACCAGGGTGATCGCCGCCACCGGCCGCCAGCCGCCGGCGCCCTCCATGAACACCGTCAGCCCGGACTCGCCCCAGTCGCTGCGCGCGAACAGGTACTCGCGCGGGTGCCCCGACGCCGCACTGGTGAAGCGCTGCGGGGTGGCCAGCCCGCCGGTGATGGCGAGGCGCTCGCCGCGGGCGGCGTCGGGGCTCCATAGCACGCCGCCGACACGCCAGCTGCGCGCGGCGCCGTCGCGGATGAGCTCCACCGCGCCGGCGTAGGCGCGGGTCGGGTCCTGATCGTGGAGGTAGGCGCCGCAAGCGGCGTAGGCGGCGTTGCCGACGTAGTCGCGCACCAGCGTGCCGTCGCGCCCCCATACCGCCACGCGCCGTGGCAGATCCCAATTCTCGGTCGCCCAGATCAGCCCGGCGGCGTCGACCGCGAGGCCGCTGACCGCGGCGATGGTCTGCGGCGCGAAGGCACCGCGCGGGCGCCCGCCGCGCGCACCGGCGGTGCGCAGCAGGCGGCCGTCCGCTGCGAACACCTTGATCTGCTGGTCGGGACCGAGATCGGCGACGACCACGCCGCCGTCGGCGTCGACCGCCAGGGCGCGGCAATCGATCCCGGCCGGCACCGCCAGCGGCGCGCTTGTCCCGTGCTCGAGGTCGAGCCGCCAGGGCCGCCCTCCCGCCAGAGCGAAGAGCGTGCCGTCGGGCGCGAAGGCCAGCGCACCGGCCCCCGCCAACGCCAGGCGCCGGCGCGGGGTGACGGTGGCGGCGGAGAACTCCACCACCTCGCCGCCGGCGAAGGCCAGGACCAGGCGGTCGCCGCGCGCGGCCAGGCCGGTCACCGCGCCCGGTTGTGCGCCGCCGAGCGCGGTGGCGAGATCGACGGGCATCTCGGCGCGGCCGGCGATGGTCCACGGCAGGTACGCGCCGGTGGCGGCGTCCAGCCGGCCGAGTCCGCGCTTGCCCGACCAGAAGTCGTCGAGGATGAAGTAGGCGATGCCGCCGTCCGCGGCGAGCAGCCGCGCGCCCTGGCTCGCGCCCCAGCGTTTGCGGCCGTCGCGGCCGACACCGATGATGCCGGTGCCGCCCTCGACTCCGCCCCAGCCGATCACCACCACGTCGCCCGCCGCCGCAACGCAGCACGGCGGAGTGTGGTCTGCGCCCCACGCGCCGGTGCCATCGGCGGTCGTCCAGGGCGGCGTGCCGGGATTGTAGAAGCACTGCTCGTAGGTCGCGGTGAGCTCGCCGCGCGTCAGGCCGACGGCGTGGTAGGTCCCGGGAAGGACTGGCTGGCCGAGATCGTCGCAGCCGTCCCAGCCGACCTCCACCGTGGCGGCGGTTCCCGACACCCGCCGCTCGGCGGTGCGGCACGAGCCCGGCAGCGCGCGCACGCGGTGGCCCGCGGCGTCTTCGATGGCGAGGGTGAACCAGGGCGCCGCCGGATCGCCGAGCTCGCAGCGCACGCTGAGCGGCTGCGCCACCGGCGGCGGTGTCGCGGCGGCGACAGGCGGCGGCGCCGCGCGGTGGCCCTGCGCCGCGAGTTCGACCTGGCCGTAGATGCGCGGCACCTCCCAGAACCAGCCGGTGTGCACCGCCCCGGGCGCGACCAGATCCATCATGTGGTTCACCGGCCAGCCATGCCCGGAGTCCGGCCCCCACACCAGGTCGAGCATGCAGTCGAAACGCTCGCCGGCCTTGGGGGCCCGTCCACTGGCGATGATCGCAGCCCACGGGATGCGCAGCTCCTGGACGTAGCCGCTGCCGTCGGCGCGGCGCTGGAACGCCTCGGTGACGCCCAGTTCCGCGAGCGCGTCGTGGTAGACGATCGGCTTGTCGTCCCACGGGAACCAGCCGTCCAAAGCGATCGCCGCCGCGCGGCCGCTGGGCGTGTGCCAATAGCCGATCAGTTTGCTCTCGCGGTCGGTGCGCAGGTGCAGTTGCAGCGAGTCGGCGTGGAAGCACTTGCGCCGCTCGATGTCGAGCGCCGGGTCGTAGGCGTTGACCATGGGCGTGGGGTCGCACCAGTCCACGCCCACGTACAGCGCCTGCGCGTCGTACATCATCATCACCCAGGCGCTGTAGGTGCCCGCCAAGGTCGCGGTGTCGGCGCACACCGGGATGCGCGCCGAGGCGTCCCAGTCGTCGAGCCGGCCGTCGATCGCCACCGGCCCCGGTGCCGGCAGCGCCAGCAGCAGGTGGTTGTCGGTGGCCGCGCCGGTGGCGGCGGCGCAGGCGGCCCAGGCGAGCGCGAGGCGGAGCGTGGCCTTCATGGCGCGCTCAGTTGACGTTGGTCGCCGACAGCGCGAACACCGGCCCCGGCAGCTCGAGCGCGCC
>JBBQSO010000112.1:0-14712 GCA_038213805.1 Planctomycetota bacterium
CCCACGCTCCCCCCCGAGGCCAAGCGCGATATCTCCTTGCACGCCGACACCCTATATATCCTGAACGAGACTCACTCTTCCCTTGCCCTCCGGGCGTCCTATGTGGCGCGCGAGGTGGGCGTGGAAGGCAAGCTCGGCGGTCAGGCGCTGGTGCCGGGCGCAGCCGGTACCTGGAAGGACCTCACCGACAACGTCAACCAGCTCGCCGCCAACCTCACCACCCAGGTGCGCGCCATTGCTGACGTGGCGACCGCGGTAACCAAGGGCGACTTGACGCGTTCGATCGCGGTCGCCGCCCAGGGCGAAGTGGCCGCGCTGAAGGACAACATCAACGAGATGATCCGCAATCTCAAGGACACCACCATCAAGAACAACGAGCAGGACTGGCTGAAGACCAACCTGGCGAAGTTCTCGCGCATGCTCCAGGGCCAGAAGGACATGCTCACGGTGGGCAAGCTGATCCTCTCCGAGCTCGCGCCGGTGGTGTCGGCGCAACAGGCGGTGTTCTACACCCTCGAGGCGCCCAAGGACGAGCAGCTTGGCGCGAACCACGACGACACCCGGCTGAAGCTGCTCGCCGGCTACGCGCTGTCCGACGATCACGAGATCGAGTACAAGCTCGGCGAGAGCCTGATCGGCCAGTGCGCAGTCGAGGGCGAGAAGATCCTGCTGACCGACATCCCCGACGACTACATCCGCATCTCCTCCGGCCTCGGCGAGGCCAAGCCGCACAACATCATCGTGCTGCCGGTGCTCTTTGAAGGCCAGGTCAAGGGCGTCATGGAGCTGGCCTCGTTCAACCGCTTCAGCCAGACCCACGAGGTGTTCCTCGACCAGCTCACCGAGTCGATCGGCATCGTGCTCAACACCATCGAGGCCAACACCCGCACCGAGGACCTGCTCAAGCAGTCGCAGTCGCTGGCGCGCGAGCTGCAGAGCCAGCAGGAGGAGCTGCAGAAGACCAACCAGCAGCTCGAGGAGAAGGCTGGCCTGCTCGCCAACCAGAACGCCGAGGTCGAGCGCAAGAACCAGGAGGTCGAGCAGGCGCGCTCGGCGCTCGAGGAGAAGGCCAAGCAGCTCGCCCTGACCTCGAAGTACAAGTCGGAGTTCCTCGCCAACATGTCGCACGAGCTGCGCACGCCGCTCAACTCGCTGCTCATCCTCTCCGACCAGCTGACCCGCAACCCCGACGGCAACCTCTCGATCAAGCAGGTCGACTACGCCCGCACCATCCACGCCTCGGGCAACGACCTGCTCTCGCTGATCAACGACATCCTCGACCTATCCAAGATCGAGTCGGGCACGGTCACGGTCGAGGCCGGCGACCTGCAGTTCTCGGACCTGCAGGACTACGTCGAGCGCACCTTCACCCACGTCGCGGAGTCGCGCGGCCTGGTCTTCGGTCTCGATCTCGACGCGCAGCTGCCACGCTCGCTCTACACCGACGCCAAGCGCCTGCAGCAGGTCATCAAGAACCTGCTCTCCAATGCCTTCAAGTTCACCGAGGACGGCGGTGTGACCCTGCGCATCGCCCCGGTCACCGGCGGCTGGAGCCGCGACAACGAGGCCCTCAACCGCGTCGCCGGCACGGTCCTGGCCTTCTCGGTCACCGATACCGGCATCGGCATCCCGGCCGACAAGCAGCAGATCATCTTCGAGGCCTTCCAGCAGGCCGACGGTTCGACCAGCCGCAAGTACGGTGGCACCGGCCTGGGCTTGGCCATCAGCCGCGAGATCTCGCACATGCTCGGCGGCGAGATCCAGCTGTCCTCGCGCCCCGGCAAGGGCAGCACCTTCACCCTGTACCTGCCGATGGCCTACGCACCGGGCAAGGCTCAACGTCGCCCGATGGTCAACGACGCGCTCTCTGCCGCACGGGAACAGGCCGACACCGTGGCGCCGATCGACATCCCGGAGCCGGGCCGCATCGGCAACGAGCTGAGCGACGATCGCGACCGCATCGCCGTCGACGATTTCGTGGTGCTCATCATCGACAACGACCGCGGCTTCGCCTCATTCCTGCTCGACCTGGTCCACGAGGTCGGCGCCAAGGCGCTGGTCACCTCGCGCGGCGGCGCCGGCATCGCCCTGGCGCGCCAGTACCGGCCGTCGGCGGTGATCCTCGACATCAAACTCGCCGACATCGCCGGTTGGCGCGTGCTGCAGAGCATCAAGAACGACCTCGCCACGCGCCACATCCCGGTGCAGGTGGTGAGCAACGACGACGACCGCGCGCGCGCCATCCGCCACGGCGCCTTCGGCATGCTCACCAAGCCGGTGACGCGTGAGCAGATGCTTGCCGCGATCACCGAACTGCGCGCCTTCGTCGCGGGCAAGGTCAAGCGCCTGCTGGTGATCGAGGACGACGCCCTGCAGCGCCAGCGCGTCCTCGACCTGGTCGGCGGCGAGAACATCGAGACGGTGGCGGTCGGCACCGGCGCCGAGGCGATGGCCGCGGTGCAGGCGCAGCCCTTCGACTGCATCGTGCTCGACCTGGGCCTGCCCGATATCGGCGGCATGGCCCTGGCGGAGCAGGTGCAGGGCGCCGGCGGCGGCCGCTTCACCCAGCTGATCGTCTTCACCGGCAAGGAGCTGACCCAGGGCGAGGACGCGCAGCTGCGCCGCTTCACCAAGGCGGTGGTGGTCAAGGACGCGCGCTCGGCCGAGCTCCTGCTCGACGAGATCGCGATCTGCCTGCACCGCCCGCACCTGCAGATGTCGCGGGTGCACCGCGAGATGGTCGACCGCCTGCACCGCCCCGAGGAGGTGCTGCGCGGGCGCAAGGTGCTGGTGGTCGACGACGACATCCGCAACATCTTCGCCATGACCAGCCTGCTGGAGCGCTATGAGATGCAGGTCGGTTCGGCCGAGGACGGCAAGGACGCGATCCGCGCCATCGAGCTTGATCCCGACATCGAGATCGTGCTGATGGACATCATGATGCCTGAAATGGACGGCTACGACACCATGCGCGCCATCCGCGCCAACCCGCGCTTCAAATCGCTGCCGATCATCGCGCTGACCGCCAAGGCGATGAAGGGTGACCGCGAGAAGTGCATCGAGGCCGGCGCCTCGGACTACGTGTCGAAACCGGTCGACACCGAGCACCTGCTGTCACTGCTGTGCATCTGGCTGTACCGCTCGGCGGGCGCGTCGATCGGGGAGGAGCGCTGATGGACCCCGATGAGAAGCCGCCCGAACCGCACGTCGAGGCGGCCGGCGACGATGCCCAGGCCAAGGTGCTGCTGGTCGACGACCGCGAGGACAAGCTGCTCGCCATCGGCCTGGTGCTCGAACCCCTGCGGGCCACGGTCATCACCGCGCGCTCCGGCAAGGAGGCGCTGCGCTTGGTCCTGCAGCACGAGTTCGCGGTGATCCTGCTCGACGTCAGCATGCCGATCATGGACGGCTTCGAGGCCGCCGCGCTGATCCGCCAGCGCAAGTCCTCGGAGCGCACCCCGATCATCTTCATCACCGCGATGAGCGCCACCGACACGCACGCCACGCGCGGCTATTCGCTGGGTGCGGTCGACTACATCTACGCACCGGTGTTGCCCGACGTGCTGCGCGCCAAGGTCGGCGTGTTCATCGACCTCTTCGAGCGCTCGCGCGAGATCCGCCGCCAGGCCGACTGGCTGCGCCAGGAGGCCGAACGGAGAGCCCTTAATCTCGAGACCCGCCTCGATGGACTGCTCAACCGCCTCAACGTCGGGGTCTTCCGCTCGACCGTCGAGGGCCAGCTCATCAACGCCAACCCGGCCTTCCGCCGCATCTTCGGCATCGCCGCGAGCGCCGACATCACCGGGATCAACATCGCCAACCTCTACCAGCAGACCGAGGAGCGGTCGGCGCTCATCCAGCGCCTCGAACGCGAGGGCCGCATCCAGGATCACCACGTGCGTCAGCGCCGCGTCGACGGAGCGGTGATCTGGGCGTCGCTGTCAAAGACCCTGGTGAGTGAGACCGGCAGCGGGCGCTGGATCGACGGCCTGGTCGAGGACATCACCACGCGCAAGGAGGCCGAGGCCGCGCTCATCGCCAAGAGCGAGGAGCTGGCGCGCAGCAACGCCGAACTCGAGGAGTTCGCCTACATCGCCTCGCACGACCTGCAGGAGCCGCTGCGCATGGTCGCATCGTACTCATCGCTAGTGGCCGACCGCTACACCGCCGTGCTCGACGACAAGGGCCGGGTCTTCCTCGGCCACCTCGTCGAGGGCGCCAAGCGCATGCAGAACCTGGTGCGCGACATCCTTGCTTACTCCAAGGTCGGCAAGTCGAGTGCGCTGCAAGAGGTCGATTGCGAACTGGTGATCGAGAAGGTGCTCTACAACCTCCAGCAGATGATCGAGGACTGCGGCGCCGAGATCCGGCACGTGCGCCTGCCCACCGTGATTGGTGATCCGGTGCTGCTCGGGCAGATCTTCCAGAACCTGATCGGAAACGCCCTGAAGTTCCGCACCAAGCATGCCCGGCCGGTGGTCGACATCACCGTCGCTCAGGGCGAGCGTGAGTGGCGCTTCTCGGTGTCCGATAACGGCATCGGCATCGCGCCCGAGTACCACGAGCGCATCTTTCGCGTCTTCCAGCGCTTGCATACCGCTTCAGAGTACGCTGGCACGGGCATTGGCCTGGCCATCTGCCGCAAGGCCATCGAGCACCATGGTGGAACCATCACTCTGGAATCCGAGGTCGGCAAAGGCGCGACCTTCATATTCGCCATTCCGCTGGCCGCGATGCGCGCCGGCGCGCCGGTCACCACGTCCGTTTGAGCGCGTTTGCTTGCCTATACATGAATTCTTCTGCAACCCACTTATCCATCCTTACGACCCAGGTCTGAAAAACATGTCCGCCCTTAAATCCGGGTTCATCCTGCTTGTCGAGGACAATGCCGGTGACCGCATGCTGTTCGGCGAGGCGCTCGAGTTCGTGCGCTGTGATATCGCACTGCACGTCGCCGCGAGCGCAGAAGAGGCCCTGCGGGTCATCCGCGAACCCGATCCATCCAAGGGTTTGCCGCGCCTGATCGTCCTCGACCTGCACATGCCCGGAAAGGACGGCAAAGCGATGCTCAGTGAGCTCGCGCGTCTGCCGCAGGCCACGGGCATCCCGGTGATGATGCTGACTTCGTCGAACCGACCGCGCGATCAGGAGGAATGTCTCGCGCTCGGTGCATTTGGCTTCCGCGTCAAGCCCAACGACTGGGTCGGCTACCAGGAATTGATCGCCTACCTGCAGCCATTCTGGCAGGGCGCGCAGCGCGTCGGCGGAGCTTGACAGAGGGGGTCGTCGGGGCGTGCCGATGCAATGGCATCGGGCTATGAAGCGCAATTGAAGCTGTCGGAGCCCAGCGAGCGTTTGATGATCCGCACACGACCGTGTTGTGGTGGAGTTCCCGTTCGTCACCAATGATCGGACAGGGCACGACATGGCATCCGGACCTAAGCTGCGACAGCTTATGTCGCAGGGACGCGGACGTGGTCGCAGTGCTGAATGCAGCGGCAATCACCAAAAAAATGGCTCTTCGTCGTCCGGGGTGGATGCTTTCCGTCCATCGACGGGTGTCCAGGCCTGATTGAACAAGAGGCACGAAGAAACGGAGAAGTACAGGGAGTCAGTGAAAAAAGCGAAATCGGAAAAACGGCATCGCCATCTCCTGGCTGTCCTCCGATCCTCTGTTCCTCTTGTTCAACCCTGTCTTTCCTGGTGTGATCGACGAGAACCAAATAGGCGATGAATCCACCACGAATGACGAGGAATCAAAAAAACCAAGGTCACGCCAGCATGCCATGCTGCTTGTCACATCAGTAATTGCAGGTGTCCCCTGAGATCGCGGCGTGATCGGGGGCGCCGTGGTAGCAGGAGCGCAACCAGATCCCAGTTGGTGCCCGCAGGTGCGCGTTGCGTGGTCAGCGTACAGCAAGTCGATGCGGACTTCAGGAGGTCGTGCTGGGCGTGCTAAGCGCAGGGGATTGGCCCGCCGCGTGCTCACAGTGGTCCACCCGGGAAAGCCGATGACCATAGCCTCCAACCCACGCGACCCCTTGGCGGGCACAACCAGTGCCCGGGCCACGGCGCCTTCCTCTGAAAGCGGGCAAGTCTCGGTGCAGACTCCGCGTTACCGCCTCTCAGAAGGCCGCCCCTACCCACGCGGGGCCACCTGGGACGGCAAGGGCACCAACTTCGCCATCTTTTCCGCACATGCGACCAAGGTCGAGATTTGCCTGTTCTCGCCCGACGGCCGCCAGGAGCTGGAGCGTATCGAACTGCCAGAGTTTACCGACGAGGTATGGCACGGCTATCTGCTGGGGCTGCCACCGGGCACGCTTTACGGCCTGCGCGTGCATGGTCCCTACGAGCCGCTGAACGGACATCGTTTCAATCCCAACAAGCTGCTCCTCGACCCATATGCCAAGTCGCACGTCGGTGAGCTGATCTGGGGTCCAGAGATCTTCGGCTACACGCTCGGCCATCCGGACCTCGACCTTTCGTTCGATACCCGCGACAGCGCGCCATACGTGCCGAAGTGCCGCGTCGTCGAGAGCGGCTTCACCTGGGAACACGAGCGCAGCGATGTGCCCTGGGACCGCCAGGTGATCTATGAACTGCACGTGCGTGGCTTCACCAAGCGGCATCCGCAGGTGCCGGAGGCGCTGCGCGGCACCTTCGCCGGGCTCGGCGAGCCGGCGCCCCTCGATTACCTGCGCGGACTTGGGGTGACCGCGGTCGAACTGCTGCCGATCCACACCTTCGTCAACGAGGGCAACCTGGCCGGGAAGGGCCTGACCAATTACTGGGGCTACGATTCGATCGGATTCTTCACCGCGGACCCGCGTTACTTCTCGGCTGGCGCGGACGCCAACGAGTTCAAGCGGCTCGTCGATCGCATGCATGGCGCGGGCCTGGCGGTTATCCTGGACGTGGTCTACAACCATACTGCCGAGGGCAATGAGCTTGGACCGACGCTGTCCTTCAAGGGCGTCGACAACGCTTCGTACTACAATCTGGTCGCGGATCAGCGTCGCTACTATCTCAACAACACCGGTACCGGGAATACCCTCAATCTCGCCCACCCACGGGTGCTGCAGATGGTGATGGATAGCCTGCGTCACTGGGTGACCGACATGCGTGTCGACGGGTTCCGCTTCGACCTCGCCACCGTGCTCGGGCGTGAGTCGCATGGCTTCGATTCCTTCGGCGGCTTCCTTGATAGCTGCCGGCAGGACCCGGTGTTGAGCACGGTGAAGATGATCGCCGAGCCCTGGGACTGCGGACCCGGTGGCTACCAGGTCGGGCGCTTCCCGCCGGGCTGGGCGGAGTGGAACGACCGCTTCCGCGACACCGTGCGCTCATTCTGGAAGGGTGACGCTGGTACCGCACCCGATCTGGCGCGTCGGCTGACGGCGTCGGCTGACTCCTTCGACCACTTCGGGCGTAAACCGTGGGCGAGCGTGAACTTCGTTACTGCCCACGACGGATTCACCCTGCACGATTTGGTGTCCTACAACGATAAGCATAACGAGGCCAACGGTGAGGGCGGCCGGGATGGCACCAATGACAACCGCTCGTGGAACCACGGCGCCGAAGGCCCGACGGAGGATCCGGCCATCAACGAGCTGCGGGTGCGCCAAAAACGCAACCTGCTCGCGACCATGCTGCTCTCCCAGGGCACCCCGATGCTGGTCGCCGGGGACGAGTTCGGGCGCACCCAGCGCGGTAACACTAACGCCTACTGCCAGGACAACGAGATCAGCTGGCTCGATTGGGAAGGCATCGATGAGTCCGGCAGGGGACTGTGCGACTACGTACGCAAGCTCATCTACTTGCGACAGCATCTGCCGGTGCTGCGCCGCAACCGCTTTCTCAACGGCGCCTACAATAAGGAACTGGACGTCACTGATGTACGCTGGCTGTCGACGGCGGGCACCGACCTGTCTCCGGCCCAGTGGGCCGACCCTGAGATGCGCTGCTTCGGCATGGTCATCGATGGGCGAAGCCAGGTGAGTGGCATCCGCCGGCCGGGCGCGGACGCGACCATCCTGATCGTCATCAATGGCCACCACGACGTGGTGAACTTCACACTGCCTGACATTCCCGGTCCTGACCAGTGGACCTGTGTACTGGACACCAATATGCCAGTGCGCACCACGTTGCCTGGCTTTCTCACGGGCGATGTGTACATGATGACCGGACGTTCACTGGCGCTCTTCGCACTTGAGGCGAAGGGGCTCACGGCACGCATCTTCGAGCGCATCGCAGGGCGGATGACGGCTTCTGGATGACCTGCGGCGAAACCCGTCCGTTCGCGTGTACTGCAAATTGCAGTGTCTTGCAGCTACGTGACTTAGGATGAATTCTGAAGTGAATTCACGATTGACAAATTGCGCGCTTCGGATTGGAATGGATATCACTAAGGAGGGCACATGCCCTACTCCAAACGGCTCGCCCCCATCATCGCGCGCTGCGAAGCAGAACTGATCAGCGAATGGCTGGTCCGGATCGCGGCCGCAACCGGTCCCCGCGCCGACGTGCCGAAGGTCGATAGTCAACTTATCGAACAACAAGGTCGCGACCTGCTCGCCGGAGTGCGCAACGCCCTCGAATCCGGCCCCAGCGAGCAACTCGACGGTCCGTCGTGGGAGCCGGTGCGCGATCTGTTGACCTCCATATCGCGCGAACGCGCACAGCATGGCTATACGCCGAAAGAGACGGCGCTGTTCGTATTCTCGCTCAAGGGACCGCTGTTTGCCATCCTGCGCCGTGAACTTCCCAAGGATGTGCAGGTGCTCGCCGATGAGACCTGGGCTGCGACCGAACTGATTGACGACCTCGGTCTCTTCACCTTCGAGAGCTACGTCTCCGCCCGCCAGGAGGTCATCCTCCGCCAGCAGGAGGAGATGCTCGAGCTGTCGACCCCGGTGGTGAAGTTGTGGGACGGCATCCTCGCCCTGCCGCTGATCGGCACCCTCGACAGCAACCGTGCCCAGGTGGTGATGGAGTCGCTGCTGCAGAAGGTCGTCGAGACCGGCAGCGAGGTGGCGATCATCGACATCACTGGAGTGCCGACCGTGGACACCCTGGTCGCGCAGCACCTGCTGAAGACCGTGACCGCGGCGCGCCTGATGGGCACCGACTGCATCATCAGCGGCATCCGTCCACAAATCGCCCAGACCATCGTGTACCTGGGAGTCGACCTCAAGGACGTGATCACCAAGTCTTCGCTGGCCGACGCCTTCCAGGTCGCGCTGCAGCGCCTCGACCTGGCCATCGTCAAGCGGCGGCAGGCGGTCCAGGGGGCAGGAGCCGGCCGGGCCACCACCAGCATGGTCATGAAACCGGTTCAGGGCTGAGGGGCCGGTCATGATGGAACGCATCCCGATCCTGCGCATCGGCCGCTTGCTGCTGGTCAGCATCCAGGTCGACATGCACGACCGCCTGGCGATGACCCTGCAGGACGACCTCACTGCGCAGATCGCCGCGACCGGCGCGCGTGGCGTGCTGATCGACATCTCTGCGCTCGAGATCGTCGACTCGTTCATTGGGCGCATGCTCGCAAACATCTCGGGCATGGCGCGTGTCCTGGACGCGGAGACCGTCCTCACCGGCATGCAGCCGGCCGTGGCAATAACCCTGGTCGAGCTGGGGCTGGCACTGCCTGGCATCCGCACCGCTCTCAACGTCGAACGCGGCATGGCGCTGCTGCAGAGCATGGTCGCCGCGCGCGGCGACGGGCTGGTCGCCGAGGAAGGCGAAGGCGATGCCGATCCGGCGCAGTGAGACACTGCCCATCGCCGCCGAGATGGACATCGTCAAGGTGCGCCAGACCGTGCGCGCCTGGGCGATCGCCTGCAAGTTCTCGCTGGTCGAGCAGACCAAGCTGGTGACCGCGGCCAGCGAACTGGCGCGCAACGCGCTTGAGCACGGCGGTGGCGGCAAGGCCACACTTGAGGAGCTCGACGATGGCGCGCGGCGCGGCCTACGCATCGCTTTTGAGGATCAGGGCAAGGGCATCGCTGACATCGCGCAGGCGCTGAAGGACGGTTACACCACTGGCGGCGGCATGGGTCACGGCTTGGGCGGCTCCAAGCGGTTGGTCGACGACTTCGCCATCGTCTCAGCCCCCGGCAAGGGCACGCGCGTGACCATCGGCCGCTGGCGATGATGGCTACCGCGATGCTGAGCGTCTGTCATCGGGTTGCTGACGCCACGCAGGTTTCCGAGGCCAAGCGCCGCATCACCGACCTGGCGAAGTCGGTGGGGCTGGACGAGACCGCGACCGGCCAAGTGACGCTGATCGCCACTGAAATGGCGACCAACCTCGCCAAACACGGCGGTGGGGGCTGGCTGATCGGCCGCCGCCTCGCAGCGGCCCGGCCGCAGGGCGAGACGATGACCGGCGTCGAAATCCTGGCGATCGATCGTGGTCGCGGCATGGCGGATCCGGCGCAGTGCTTGCGCGACGGCTACTCGACGGCCGGCACGCCGGGCAACGGTCTCGGCGCGATCCGCCGCCTCAGCAGCACTTTCGACCTCTACACCCGGGTCAACCAGGGCACGGTCGTGCTGTCGCGGGTGTGGCGCGGGCTACGCGGCCAGCTGGCGCCGGAGGTGCATATCGGCGTGGTCGCGTTGCCAATAGAGGGCGAAATGGTCA
Source organism: Planctomycetota bacterium (assembly GCA_038213805.1). Classification (GTDB taxonomy): domain Bacteria; phylum Planctomycetota; class UBA11346; order UBA11346; family UBA11346; genus BOG-1363. The sequence goes on from JBBQSO010000112.1 coordinate 10,652, forward strand.
GCGGCGACGGCTGGGACGTAGCGGGCACCTGGCCGCAGATGCGCATCACGATGGTCGATGGCCTGGGTCACGGGCCGCTCGCAGCCGCCGCGGCGCAGGCTGCGTTCGCGGCGTTGGTGGGCAGCAGCGGGACCCCAGGCCAACGTCTCCAGCGCATTCATGAAAGCATCCGCCACACCCGCGGCGCAGCAGGCGCGCTGTGCGAGATCGATGGCGCGGCCGCAACGCTCCGCTACGCGGGCGTCGGCAACATCTCCGGCTGCCTGATCGGCGCCGACCGGCAGCGCAGCCTGGTCTCGCACAACGGCACGCTGGGGCTGTCGGCGCCGCGCTTCCAGGATTTCAGCTTGCCGTGGACGGCGCAGAGCCTGCTCATTCTGCATTCAGACGGCCTCACCGCGCGCTGGGACCTGGCCTCCTACCTGGGCCTGGCGCTGCGCGATCCCGCGCTGATCGCAGCGGTGCTGTGGCGCGATTTCCAGCGTGGCCGCGACGACGCCACCGTGCTGGTGGCGAAGGGGGCCTGACCATGGCGCTGATTCCTCTCCTGGCCCTCGAGATCCGCAGCGAGCACGACGTGTTGGTCGCCCGCCAGCGCGCACGCCAGATCGCCGAGGGACTGGGCCTGGACCATCAGAACCAGATCAAACTCGGCACTGCCGTGTCCGAGATCGTACGCAACGCCTTCCGCTACGCTGGCGGCGGACGGGCGACCTTCGCGCTCGACGACGCGACGCCCTCATCGTTGGTCGTCGAGGTGACGGACCGTGGGCCAGGCATCGCCGACCTGGCCGCGATCCTTGAAGGGCGCTACCGTTCCCAGACCGGGCTGGGCTTAGGACTGATCGGAGTGCGCCGTCTGATGGATGTGTGCGACATCACGAGTTCCCCGGGAGAGGGCACGCGGGTCACCATGCGCAAGTACATCCCGGCTCTGGTCGGTCGTCGGCAACTGCTGACAGTCGCAGGCCAGCTGGCGGACACGTTCGTCCGCGAGCAACGCAACGACCCGGTCGCCGAGGTGCAGTACCAGAACCGGGAGCTGCTGGGCACGCTGTCCGAACTCCGCGCGCGGCAGGATGAGCTGCAGCAGCTCAACCGCGAACTGGAGGACACCAACCGCGGCGTGGTCGCCTTGCACGCCGAACTGGACGTGCGCGCCGACCACCTGCGCCGGGCCTCGCGCACCAAGAGCCGCTTCCTGTCGAACATGTCCCACGAGTTCCGCACGCCACTGAACTCGATCCAAGCGCTCGCCAACCTGCTGCTCGACAACACCGACGGCGAGCTCAGCCCGGAACAGCGCCGGCAGGTGACGTTCATCCGCCGCTCGTGCGAGCAGCTCGCCGAGCTGGTCGATGACCTGCTTGACCTGGCCAAGGTCGAAGCCGGCAAGGTCGCAGTGAAGACACGGGAATTCACGGTGGCGGAGCTGTTCGGCGCCCTCAAGGGCGTCTTGCGGCCGCTGCTGCCGGCGCAGGGCGCGGTCACCCTCGAATTCGAGACGCCGCGCGAGGCTGTCGTGGTGCACTCCGACGAGGGCAAGGTCTCGCAAATCATGCGCAACCTGATCGCCAACGCGCTCAAGTTCACCGATAAGGGCGTTGTGCGGGTGGCGGCGCGGCTGCTGCCCAGTGGCAGGATCGCCATCTCCGTGACCGATAGCGGAGTCGGGATCGCCGCAGAGAATCTCGAGCATATCTTCGACGAGTTCGCCCAGGTGGAAGGCGGCCGTCGCGCCAGTGGTCCCAAAGGCACCGGTCTGGGCCTGCCGCTTTCGCGGCGCCTGGCCCAGTTGCTGGGTGGCACGGTCCGCGCTGAGAGTACCATGGGTTCCGGGTCCGTTTTCACCCTCGAGATTCCGCTCACTTATGAGGGATCAGGAGATTTCCCTGTGATCGCGACCGCCGACGAAGCAGCGGCGGAAGTCACGTCCGCACCGACCGTGCTCATCATCGACGACGATGAGGTCGCGCGGTACCTGCTGCGCGGCATCCTGCCGCCGGGACTCAAGGTGCATGAGGCCAAGGGAGGGGTCGAAGGCCTCGCCGCGATTCGGCGTCTGCGGCCGAATGTGGTGTTCCTGGACCTGAGCATGACCGACATCTCGGGGTTCGAGGTTCTCGACCGTGTCACCGGTGATCCCGAGATCGCCGGTCTCAAGATTATCATCTACAGTGCGCAGCACATCGACGATCAGGACCGCAAGCGACTGGGCAAGGCGGTGGCCATCGTGTCGAAGCGCACCGACTCGCGTGAAGAGGCCATCGCCGAGATCACCAAGGCGCTGCGCATGACCGGCATCGCCATCGCCGAGCGGGGTCGCGCGTGACGCACTCGACGATCCTGGTGGTCGACGACAACGAAGCCAACCGCTACACGCTGGTGCGTTTGCTGAATCGTGCGGGGCACTCCACCCTCGAGGCCGCGAGCGGCCACGAGGCCCTGGAGCGGTTGGAGGCGCGTCCGGCCTTGGTGATCCTCGACGTACAGCTGCCGGACATGATCGGCTTCGAGGTCTGCCGACGCATCAAGGCGCTGCCAGACCCGCCGAAGGTGTTGCAAACTTCGGCGAGCTTCACGCGCACCGAGGACCGTGTCGAGGGCCTGCAAGGCGGGGCCGATGCATACCTGATCCAGCCCCTGCAGCCGGCGGAATTCCTGGCCACGGTGTCCTCACTGCTCCGCTTGGCCGATATGGAGAGCGCACTGCGGGCGGCCAATCGCCAGCTTGAACGTTCCAACGGTGAACTCGAGCGTTTCGCCCACGTGGTCTCGCACGACCTCCAGGAACCGCTGCGCGCCATCGCCTCGTTCCTGGGGCTGCTCGAGTTGAAGTACGGCCCGCAGCTGGATGAGCGAGCGCGCACCTGGATCGGCAATGCCACCGGCGGCGCGGTGCGCATGGCTGCAATGATCCGCGATCTGATGGTCGACGCGCAGCTGCGCGGCAGCGAACGCGCGGTCACGACCTTCCCGGCCGATGATGTCCTCGACGACGTGATAATGGATCTGGGTACGCGCATCGCTGAGGCGGGGGCGGTGGTCCGTCGTGAGCCGCTGCCGGTGGTATGCGCTGATCGCACGCGCTTCGCCCGCGTCCTGCAGAACCTGCTCGCGAACGCCCTCAAGTTCCGCGCGCCGGAGCGTCCACCGGTGATCGCCATCGCCTGCAGCGAGACGGCGAGCGAGCAACGTTTCACCGTCGCAGACAATGGCCTGGGGATCCCGGAGGAGGCACAGCAGCGCGTCTTCGGGATGTTTGAGCGTCTGCATACGCACATTCCAGGCACCGGTATCGGCTTGGCGACCATCCAGGGTATCATCGAGGGCCATGGGGGCCGCGTCGGATTGGATTCGACGGTAGGAGTGGGGACGACGTTCTGGTTCACGCTGCCGCGCCGGGCGGGGTGTGTGGAAGCGCCGGCAACCGCATCTGAACGAGGATGAAAGCATCCCGATTGAGTTAGTGCATGCGCTGGTGGTTAGGGTGAAAACGCGTTCGCCTGTCGTTGTGTTGATTACAGCAAGCCAAAAGCCCAAAGCGCATACTGAGGCGTGATACAGCCTGCGCGAGAGCGGCGCTATGGATCGGGCGCTGACCCAGGTGGTCGGTGCTCGGCCCCGTCACCAGGTAACTGTCGCGCAGGTCGTGACGATTGAGAATCGCCCCAGCCAGGGTGTCGCAGCGCGCTGCCACTGGTTTGCTGCCCATTCCCATGATGTCCGGCGCCCGCCTATCGTATGCCATCCATTCGCAGTCATGCGAGTTGCGACCATTGCCGCCATTGAGGGAAAGCGCAACCCGTGGGAGCACCCCTATCGGTCGTCACCCATATCGGTGGCCGCGAGGGGGGGGGATAGCCTGCCAATGCCGTTCACTTTTGAACCTCCCATAATATAAGTAAAGACAACGCTTAACAAAAAATTCTTCGGGCCTAATGAGCCCCCATACTTCTGCGCATGATCTCATCCATCACCTCTCCGTTGCACTGCGCGGCGTGGCGACGTCATTCGCCCGCGTGCGACGATGGTCACCGCGGTCAGTGGTGGTTGCGGTG
>JBBQSO010000113.1:0-14699 GCA_038213805.1 Planctomycetota bacterium
GCGAGGAGGAGCAGGGGCGCCAGCAGGCGGGCGGGGGCGGGGCGGGGGGTCGTCATGGCAGGGTGTACGCTCTGCGCATCGCGCCGTTCATATATGATATATTGTACTGCGAGACTGGATCCGGGGTGACTTTGCTGGGCATGGGAACTCCTGCGTCAGGAACGGTCGCACGGCGGCCGGCCGGCCGATAGCGGTGCCGGGGACCATCGGCATTGCGGACGCCACCATCGACAACAGTCCTCTGCCTGCGATGCGCGGCCGGTCCACGTCACGCCCCGGATCGGACCTCAGCTGCGGGTGGGCGGATCGAATTTCGGCCATCGCGTGACGATCGCCGGGCACCCTACGGGATGAACTTGTAAGCGTCGCTCATGATCGCAGCGAAGCCATGTCGATGACGAAGCGGTAGCGGACGTCCTGCTTGAGCATGCGCTCCCACGCCTCGTTGATGCGCTGGATCGGGATCACCTCGATGTCCGAGACGATGTTGTGCAGCGCGCAGAAATCCAGCATCTCCTGGGTTTCCGCGATGCCGCCGATGGCCGAGCCGGCGAAATTGCGGCGCGGCAGCAGCAGGTTGAAGACCGCGACCGGGACGGGGTGCTCGGGAGCGCCCACCATCGCCAGCGTGCCGTCGAGTTTGAGCAGGCCCAGGTAGGCGTTGAGGTCGTGGTTGGCGGAGACCGCATCGATGATGAAGTGGAAGCTGCTCTGGTGCCTGCGCATCGCGTCGGCGTCGGTGGAGACCACCACCTCGTGCGCGCCGAGACGCAACCCGTCGGCGACCTTCTTCGGCGAGGTCGTGAACAGCACGACGTGCGCCCCGAAGGCGCGTGCGAACTTCACCGCCATGTGGCCAAGTCCACCCAGTCCGACGACGCCGACCTTCTGCCCGGGACCGACCTTCCAGTGGCGCAGCGGCGAGTACGTGGTGATCCCGGCGCATAGCAGCGGCGCAGTGGCGGCCGGATCCAGGTTTGCGGGCACACGCAGGACGAAGGCCTCATCCACGGTGATGCTGGTGGAGTAGCCGCCGAAGGTCGGCCCGCCGAGGTGCTTGTCGGTACCGTTGTAGGTGAAAGTCGGGAACGCGTGGCAATACTGCTCCAGGCCGGCGCGGCAGCTCTCGCAGGTGCGGCATGAATCGACCATGCACCCGACCGCGCTCAGATCGCCAGGCTTGAACTTCGACACCTGGGTGCCCACGCGCTTCACGCGGCCCACGATCTCATGCCCGGGTACGCACGGGTAGACGGTGTTCTTCCACTCGTTGCGCGCCTGGTGGATGTCGGAGTGGCAGACCCCGCAGAAGAGGATCTCCATTTCCACATCGGTCGGGGTCGGCTCGCGGCGCGTGATGACCGTCGGCGCCAGGGGTGAGGTGGCTTGGCTGGCGGCGTAGGCGGCGATGGTGTTCATGGCGTCTCGGCATACTCCCGTCTCACACCCTGTCACTTGCCACATCTCGCCTCGGTTGCGCGTCGGGTTCCTTCACGTGACGCCTGAGCGAAATCCCTGCCGCACGCTGCCATGGGTCCTACCGCTTGTAGATAGGAGGGGCGGACGGCTCGTTCCCGGCCGTTCGCTTGGGTGCCAATGGTGATTGGCAACTCGCCAAGCAGACTCGGCCCTCAACCTGAAGTGCTGCATTCGGCATGAATCATTGGGTATGGACCCTGGCGGTTTCAGTGCCGGTAGGGTGTGGGAGTGCTTTTGCGAATCACCACCTGAGCTCGGGGCCAGGCTATTTCCGAGCTGCGCTCAGCGAACGACCACTATGAGTGGTGGGCGGGTCAATCTCTCCATAAAAATACCTTAGTCCATTCGCGACAATGAATTGCATGAATAGATATTGAGTAGAAATTGGCGTGAAGGGCAACGAGCGCGCGGTGTACTCTGGGGCAATGGGCATCGTCCCGATGCCCGCTGGTCCGCGACTCCGACATAATGGCATGCTGTTGGCTAATTCCCTTCCAGCTTAAACGCGTTCTGCACACGGGCCATCACGATGTGCGCACTCCATGGTCGTCATCCGGGTTTAGTTCTTCGTCCACCATCGTTCCCAGAAGGAACAGCCAATGATACGCCTCGCCATCACCTTCTTTATCATCGCCATCATCGCCGCCATCTTCGGGTTCGGCGGCATCGCAGGAGACTCCGCCTACATCGCCAAGATCCTCGCCATCGTCGGCTTGGTGATCGCGGTGGTCGCGTTCCTGTTCGGACGCGGCGGCAACCGGGTCTAAGATCCAGCCACGCGTGCGGATGATCGCGTCGGATCGGACTATTGAGTCCGATCCTACGCGGCACGTCTGTCGACACGGTGGATGCTCTTGGAGATGGCGTCGCTTAAAAGAGCTCTGATTCGTAGAAATTCGTGGCGGATCCATTGATCAATCGGTTCTCGTCGACTCAGACTGGTAAGACAGGATCGAACAAGAGGAACGGAGGACAGCCAGGAGATGGCTATGCCTTTTTTGGATTTCACTCCTTTCACTGGCTCCCTGTCCTCCTCCGCTACCCAGTTACTCTTGTTCAATCAGGCCTCGCTGACCCGGCGATGGACGGAAATTTCACCTCAGAAGACGAGTGACCATATTTTTGTTCGCCGAAAATTATCAGGAATTGCAGCGCGCGAATACATTCATGCTGCGTCTTGTTCAGCCAAAAAATCAGCGGATTTGAAGTCCTTTGTGGGTCTGCTGCGAGTGATGCTTGCTGCTCCATGGCGGGTGCAAGATGCTCGCAGGCGTCCACCCCAGGAAATCGACCAGCGTGGCGCTTGCGCTCTGAGCGTTGTCCGATCTGCGTGGCTGTCGGCCGCTCTTAGCGGGCGCCGAATGGAGGGTTGCAATAACGAGAAGCTATTCGTCAGTATCTTCGGTCATCTCTGCCTGGCAGCGGAGATGGGCGGTCGATCTGATGCCCCGCTCGATCGATGCTTCCGGCTGCGTCCATGGCGCGTCGGTGGCGCCCCGGTTTCCGCGCGGAAAACCCTGGTGAAATAGGCTGGGTCCGCGTAGCCCACCAACCCAGAAACCTCGGCGATGGTATACTGCGTGTAGGCCAGCAGTTTGCGCGCGTTCTCGATGCGCAGCCGGCGCAGGTAGCGCAGGGGGGCGACTCCGGTGTGGAGACGGAAGACGCGGTTGAAATGGCGTTCGCTGCACCCGAAACGCCGCGCCAGGTCGCTGATGCTGAGATCGCGCGCGTAGTTCCGGTGCAGGTATTCGATGCTGCCGTCGAGCGGCAGGGGACCACGCGCGGACAGCTCGCTGCCGGTGGCCAGCACCCGGCCCAGCAGTCCCCGGGCGATGCCATCCATCTCAACCCCGACCGGCGACGCGCGACGTTCAGTGCACTGCCACAATTGCCGGGCCAACGATCCCAGATCACGCGCCTGGTCGAAACGCAGCAGTCGCTGCGGCAGATCGTCGAGCAGGGATCCCGCCAAGCCGACCCACAGCACCTCCATGTCGGCGTCGCTGACTTCGCGGTGCACCAGCCGCGGCGGGATCAGGCAGGCGATGGAGGGACCGAGCGGCACCGTCGTGCCGGCTTCCAGCGCGCCACGACCGGCGAACACCACCAGGAGTTCCCAGCCATCGTGCCAGCTGGGTGCGAAGGCCTGATGCCGGCCGCGGTAGCGCTGCGCCATCACCGGCGTCAGCTCGCGCGATCGCCGCGCCCCGGCCCACATGGCGTCGGGCAGGAATCCAGGCAGCTGCGCCCAGGGGAGATGCACGGGTTCGGCCATGACCGTAAGCTTGGTCACTCGTATTGCCGGTCCAGCAGATGTCCGATTCGTCTGCATGGACAGGTCCGCATCGTCGCACGCGGCAGACCACACTCCGCACCATGCGCGTGAGCGCGTCCGAGGTGCACGCGTTGACCTGCACCATGATCATCGACCCCGTTCCGGAGCCCAGTCATGCCCGCACGTCCGATTCGTCCCGCCCAGTGGCTCCATTTCCTGGTCATCGCCACCTGTGCCCTGCCGCTGGCTGCCGTCGAAAAAGACATGCGGGTTGATGACGGCGGCGTGGCCAAGGCCCTCCGCCTGCCCGCAGGTTTCAGCGCCTCGCTGTATGCCCAGCATCCGCTGTTCGGCAATCCGGTCGCCATCGATGTCGATGCGCACGGGCGGGTGCTGGTGGCCGAGCAGTACCGCTTCAACCACGGCACCGAGGAGAACCGCACCAGCGGCTTCCTGCTCGATGACGACCTGCAGGTGCAGACCATCGACGACCGCCTCGCGATGTTCAAGAAGTGGTCCGCGCGCTACCCGGGCGGCATGGACTGGTTCACCTCCGTCAGCGATCAGATCCGGGTTCTGAGCGACACCGACGGCGACGGCATCGCCGACCACGCAACCGTGCTGGCCGGATTCAACGAGCCCCTCGATGGCCTGAATGCCGGCGTGCTGGCGATCGGCGATGACGTGTGGGCGGCCTGCATCCCCAATCTCTGGCGCCTGCGGGACCATGATGGCGACGGCATGGCCGAGGATCGCGTCAAGGTGCACAGCGGCTTCGGCGTGCGCGCGTCGTTTCTGGGTCATGACCTGCACGCGCTCACCCTGGGCATGGATGGCAGACTCTACATGAGCATCGGTGATCGCGGCTTCCACGTGGTCACGCGTGAGGGCGCGACGCTGCACGAGCCCGACAACGGTGCGGTGCTGCGCTGCGATCTGGACGGTTCGCACCTTGAAGTCATCCATCACGGCCTGCGCAATCCACAGGGCCTGGCCTTCGACGCGTACGGCAACCTCTTCGCTGGCGACAACAACTGCGACAAGGGCGACAAGAGCCGGCTGATCGCCATCGTCGATGGCGGCGACAGCGCCTGGCGCATGCCTTACCAATCCCTGGCGACGCCGGTTTCTGGGGGCCCGTGGATGGCAGAGGAACTGTGGCGGACCGAGAGTCCGCTGAGTCCGCAGTGGGCGGTGCCCGCGGTCGGCTACATCGGCGCTGGTCCGTCAGGGTTGCGCTATTCGGCCGTGGGGGCGTGGCCCGAACGCCTGCGCAATCGCTTCTTCCACATGAACTTCACCGGAAATTCCGGCATCATCACCTTCACGGCCGTGCCGCAGGGCGCCGGCTTCCGCATCGACGAGTACCAGGATTTCCTCACCCCGCTGAACGTCAGCGACTGCGCCTTCGGCTTTGACGGCCGGCTGTATGTCGCGAATTATACCGGCAATCCCTTCAATAACGACATCGGCGGACGGCTGTACGCGGTCACCGCCGCCGCCACGCCGGCGGCGGAAATATCTGACCTCAAGCATTTGGCGACAGAGGATTTCGCTGCGTTTTCCGCCGCACGGTTGCAGACGCTGCTCGACCATCCCGATCAGCGCATCCGCCTGCGCGCCCAGTTCGCGTTGGCGGCAGGACCTACTGAGCATCGACAACTGCTCGCCGCCCTGGCCTCGGCCCCGACAGCGTCCCTCATCAGCCGCCTGCATGCGACCTGGGGGCTGTGGATGGTGGCGCGCCACGATGCCACGGCGCTGGCGCCGCTGCGTCGGCTCGCCACCGCCCAGGACGCGGTGGTGCGCACAAATGCGCTGCGCGTGCTCGCCGATCTTGGCGATCAGGGACACGCCGCGGGATTCCTCGCTGCACTTGATGATCCGTCGCCGCGCGCCGTATTCTTTGCCGCCGAGGGATTGGGACGCTGCCGCATAGCCGGCGCCAGTGCGGCGCTGCTTGCATTGGTGCGACGCAATGCCGGCGCCGACCGCTTCATCCAGCATGCCGCCGTCCTGGCGCTGGCCCGCCTCGACGATCGCGCGGCGGTGATGGCGGTCGCTGCCGATCCGGATCCAACCGTGCGCCTGGCGGTGGTCCTGACCCTGCGCCGCTGGGCCGATGCGCGCCTGGCTGGATTCCTGGACGACGTCGATGACCGTATCGTGCTGGAAGCGGTCCGGGCGATCCACGAGGTCCGCATCGCCGCCGCCTATCCGGCGCTCGCCGCCGCCGGCGTTCGTGCCGCACGTGCCAGCGAGCCGATCCGCGACGCCCTGCAGCGGCGCGTCCTGGCCAGTGCACGCCGGCTCGCAGATCGTGGTGGCGCCGAGGCACTGGTGCGCGTCATCGGCGATCCCGCCGCCGCCGCCGGCGTCCGCGCAGGCGCTTGCGCCTTGCTGGCGGAGTGGCACCAGCCGGTGCACCGCGATCCCATCACCGGCGCCTGGTGGCCGCTGCCAGCGGGTGACCCCGCCATCGCCCGCGCGGCGCTCTCCGGACAGGGCGATGCGCTGTTCGTCGTACCGCTGGCCGATACCTGGGCGTCAGCCTTCACCATGCTGGGAGCCCTCGGCGTCGCCCTCCCTCCCGCCGGGCCGATGCGCATCGCCAACGACCAGGCGGTGCCCGCCGCAACGCGGATCGCCGCGTTCAAGTACCTGACCATGACCGCGCCCGCTGCCGCGGCCGACCTCGCCCAGGCGTTCCTGGCGCAAGCGGTTCCCGAACTCCAGAGCGCCGCGCTGACCTATGTGAAATCCGCGGACCAGGGCACGGCGGTCGCCTTGTTCGCCAAACTGCTGGGCAACGCCGCGACGCCGCTCACCGTGCAGCAGACCTGCCTCGATGAACTCGCCGCGCTGGCGACCGCTGGCGATCCCGCGGCCGCGGCAGAGCTGGTCAGCTGGATGCAGGCGCTCGCGACGCCGCGGGCCGTTCCCGGCCTGCGCTTCGATGTGCTCGCCGCCGCCCGCCGAGCCCGTGGCGCCGCGCCCGACCTGGAACGCCTGGTCGCTGCCTATGATGCCGGGATGACGGCCAGCAAGGATCCGCTCGCGCCGTACCAGATCGCCATGGACGGCGGCAGCGCTGAGCGCGGCGCGCAGGTGTTCACCTCCCATCCGGTCGCGCAGTGCACGCGTTGTCACGCCGTGAACGGTCAGGGCGGCGTCGCCGGTCCCGACCTCTCGCACATCGCCAGCGTACTCAACCGGCACGACCTGCTGGAGGCGCTGATCGTGCCATCGGCACGCATCGCCCCGGGATACGGTCTCACCACGCTCACCACCAGGGACGGTACGAGCCTCACCGGCGTCGTCGTCGCCGAGTCCGCCACCGCGGTCGACATCGAGGTCACCAAGGGTACGAAGACCAGCATCGCCATCAGCGACATCACCGCCCGCACCAAGCCGCTGTCGCTGATGCCGCCGATGGGTGGGATCCTGCAGCCACGTGAATTGCGCGATGTGCTGGCGTATGTGCAAACGCTGCGGGCGGCGCAGAAGTAGCCGGCTGGAAGTGACGAGCGGTCACGGCACCGCACTCCAAACCAGGCGACCGCATGCACACCAGGGCTGCGGTCCGAAATCGGCTCCACCAGCACGCTGGCGAAGAGCGCAGCGGTCCCAACCGGCTCAGGAGGCGGCTGTGCCCTGTCAGCGATGGCCGTAGACGCCGGGCTCGCCAGCCCGATCATGTCCAATCCGATGCGCGCGGACGGAAGCAATGGATGTGTGGACCGGCATGGGCCAGCAACGCTGACCATGCGCGCTCGCGGATCGCTGTTCGCAACCGCGCTCATTCTCGGCCTGCTCCCGTTCTACGCTCCCGCGCCGCTCCCCGGCCAGGAGCTCACCCTTCAATCGCCGCTCACGAGCCTGGTGCGCGCCGCGGGCGCCATCCCGACCGGCGATCTGGTGATCGCCGCGACGGTTATCGTGCCTGCCGATGCGCCTGGCGATCTGGGTGTGGGCGCCTTCGTCGCGGACCGCCACGGGCAGTGGTTCCAGCGCTGCGGCACGGGCGTGCTCCCAGCGGGTCGTCACCGCCTGCGCTTCGCGCTGGACGCCGCCAGCAACTTGCTCGCCGAGCCCGACCGCGCGGCGTGGACGGCCTCGGCCGCCACGCTCACCGCTCAGGCCGGGTTGTTCTTCTGGTCGGCCAGCGGCAGCCGTGCGGTGCTGACCGTCGAGGGACTGGAGGTGACGGCCGCCGCCCCTGGCCTGGTGGCGACCGGCCGCGTCCGCACGGTGCTTGCCGACCTCACTCTGGACGGCTTCGACGCCCGCGCCCAGGTCGCGCGCGGTACCACCGGAGAGCGCTGGGCACTCAGCGCCCTGCCCGTGCCCTTCCCCACCAATCCCTACGACCCGGCGGAGTTCGCCTTCGACGCGGTCTTCACCGCGCCGGATGGGAAGGAGCTGCGCGTTCCCGGATTCGCGCACCAGCCGCTACGCCTGAGTGATCGCGGCGACCGTGAGGAGGCGCGCTGCGATGGTGCCTGCCGCTTCGCGGTGCGTTTCCGCCCGCGAATGCCCGGCCGCTATCACGTGCGCCTCGAAATCAGCCGCGACAGTGGCGCGGGCGACGCGACCGCGCTGCAGGTCACCGCCCTGCCCGACCTGGAGGTGGCCGGCGCGCCGTGGGACCAGTATGCGCGCGTCGATCCCATGGATCCCCGCTTCTTCAGTGTCGCTGGCCAGTTCTATTGGCCGGTCGGGCTCAACCTCAACGGCACTTTCGACACCCGCTGTCGCGAACGCATGGGTACGGTGCTGACGCCTAATCGCGGCACGCTGACCTACCTGCCGCGCCTAGAGCGCCTGGCTGCGGCAGGTGGCAACGCGGTCGAGATCTGGATGTCGAGCTGGAACCTGGCGCTGGAGTGGCGGGCCGATTGGCCCGGCTACGCCGGCCTGGGTCGCTACAACCAGGCCAACGCGGCGCGCCTCGACGCCATTCTCGACGCCGCCTGGGCGCGCGGCATCCGCGTCAACCTGGTGATCAACAACCACGGGCAGGCCTCGCCGCGCGAGGACCGGCAGTGGAAGGACAACCCGTACAACCAGGTCCACGGTGGCCCGCTTGGCGAGCCCTATGAACTGTTCACCAGCCCGCTCGCCGCCGCCGCGCAGCAGCGCCTGCGCCGCTATCTGGTGGCACGCTTCGCCGACCATCCCGCCATCCTCGGATGGAAGCTGTGGAGCGAGGTCAACCTCACCGCCGCCGGCGATTCCCAGCGCGACCGTCCGCGTCCCGGCGTTCCCGAGGCGAGCAGCGAAGAGCGTCGCGCCACCTTGCGCCGCTGGCACGAACAGGCCGCCGCGCGCTGGCACGCGCTCGACATCTACGGGCACGGCGTCACCACCCACTGGTCGAGCGACTACCGCACGCCCGACCGCGCCATCACCGCGTTGCCCGGCCTCGATTACCTGTGCATCGACGCCTACCTCAACCGCCCCGGCGACGAGGGTGGCACCCTGGCTGACCTGGTGTGGAACGGCACGCAGGACCGCGGCGGCGGCCTGGGCGCGGCCGGCAAGCCGCTGCTGGTGACCGAATACGGCGGCACGTGGCTGGCCGGAACGAAGCATGAGCTCGAAGCCCAGCTGGCCTCAGCGCCTTGGGCCGGCCTGATGTCCGGCAACGGCGGCGCACCGATGATGTGGTGGTTCGAATGGGTCGACCAGGGCGATCGCTGGACCTCCTACGGTGCGATCACCCGCTTCCTGCACGGCGAGGACCTGCGCGGCACCGCCGGCCACGGCGCGGTGCTCGCCGGCGCCAGCACGCATGGCCCGCTCTGGGTTCGCGCCTGGACCAAGCCTGGCCGCATGCTCGGGTACGTCGCCGACCTGCGCTGGTTGGGCAATGGCAGCGGCCCGGCGCGGCATGACCATGCCATGGTGACCATCGGCGCCACGGTCGCGGCAGGTGCGCTGGCGGTGGAATGGTGGGACGCGGACGCGGGGACGGTGCTGAGCAGGGAGCGCCTGGCGCATGGCGGCGGGCAGCTGGAACTGAAGCCGCCGGCATTCGCCCGGCACCTGGGATTCAAGTTGTGGAGGGAGGAACCCTAGCGCTGCAGCTCAGTGGGGGAGCGGTCAATATTTTCGTGGGTTAACGCGCATGCTACTTTCGTAGAACATCGCCAGCTGAGAAATTGAAAAGCTACACTGCGAAATTCCCAGACAATGCACTGGTCGCGAGGGAAACGGTGGGATTCGGTGAGTGCTAGCCAAGTGCGAAGGGAAAATCTGCAAAGCTCAATGCATGATCCGCAAGGTGATTACCTCGGCGTGGTGGACCGCCGCACCACCAGAGTCGACGGCTGCGTGCGCCGCACATACGTCGTCGATGGGTCGGTGACCAGGTTCAAGGCGGTGGTAACCGCCAGGGTGGCGATTTCGCGCTTCGGCTGGTGGACCGTTGTCAGCGAAGGATTCGTGTAGGCGCTGAAGGACAGATCGTCATGGCCAGCGACCAGCACGTCGCTGCCCACCGCCAGCCCGCGCTCCGTGAGCGCGTACATTGCACCCAGGGCTATGGAGTCGGTCGCGCAGAATAATGCACGCGGCGGTGCCTCTGTGCGTAACCAGGCGGCGAGATTTTCGTAGCCGAAGCGTTCGTTATCACGGCCGGCGTCACTGGCGCCGGTAGGAATAAGCAGCGGTGCCACCTTGGCCGCGGCCATGGTGTCGCGGTATCCGCGCTCGCGTTCGGCGGCTGCGAAATTGCCCGGCGCGAAGACGCTGCCGAGGTAAGCCGGACGCTTGGCGCGCTCCAGCAGGTGTTTGGTGAGCATGCCTGCCGCAGCGTAATGGTCGTTGAGGATTGCGTGGCAGGCACGGGAGGGCGCGCGGTCGATGTACACGAGGGGAATCTGTTTGGCAGTTTCGTCCAGAAGGGTCTTGTTGGCGCGGCCATCGACCGGCGCCACCACCAGCGCGGCCACGCGCAGGGCGCGGAAATGGCGTATGATACCGGCCTCGAGAGCGGCATCGTTGTAGGAACACTCGACCACCAGGTGGTGGCTGCGACGGCGTGACTCCTGGTCGGCGGCTTCGATCAGTTCGGCATAGAAGGGATCGCTGATCTGCGTCACCAGCAGCCCCAGTGAACGGGTCGAGCCCCGCACCAGGCTGACGGCGTGCGGATTGGGCGCGAAGTCGAGTTCTCCACAGGCCGCAAGGACGCGTGCGCGAATCGCCGCCTTAACCGTCACGTCGCCATTGAGGACCTTGGAAACCGTGAAGCGCGAGACCGCGGCCACGCGCGCCACATCTGACATGGTCGCCATCGATGATCATCCCCTTGCGGTGCACCGCATTGCGGCAGGTAGGCCGACCCAGTGTCCAGCTGAGGACAACGCAGGGAGTTTAGGGCCGTAATAAATATTGACACGTGTCAAAAACTAACAAAGTCCCCTAAGGAGTCCCTATGTTCAGCACCGCTCGTTCCGCGATCCCTGCCACCGTACACACGCCGCGCTTTCATGGCAGCGGACGCATCGAATTGACCGAGGTCAGCCTGCCAGAACCGGGGCCCGGCGAAGTGCTTTTGCGCGTACGTGCCAATGCCGCCTGCGGCTCTGACCGGCCATTGTTCCATAGCGGCGCCACGGTGACTCCGGGTCACGAGGTGGTCGGCGATATCGCTGCGACCGGCCCCGGGGTGACGCTGGCGATTGGCGCACAGGTCGTGGTGTTCCTGATGGATTTCTGCGGCCGCTGTCGGTCCTGCCGCGTTGGCGCCACCAACCAGTGCCTGAACAAGCGCGCGGACGTCGGATTCACCGTCGATGGCGGCTATGGGCCATATGTGCTGACCCATGCCAGCAATGTCTTCCCGACTGGGGGCGGCCTCTCGCCCGCTGAAGCGACGCTCCTGCTCGATGTCATGGGAACCGGCGGCCATGCGCTCGGTCGCGCTCAGTTGGTCCGTCCGGACTGCGCCGCGCTGCTGGTCACCGGTGCGGGGCCGATTGGTCTGGGAGTGCTGGCGATGGCGCACCTCCTTTACGGTCCCGGGATACCGGTCGCGATCACGGACGTGCAGCCCTTCCGCCTGGATCTGGCACGCCGGCTTGGCGGTGAGCCCATCGACTTGCGCACCGAAACTCTCGACCAGGGCCTCGGCCGCATCGGTCTGGGTGAAGTCGATGTTGCCATTGATACCACCGGCAAGGCGGTCGCTCGTCGGACTGCCTTGGACAAACTCGGGCAGCGTGGAGTGCTTGTATGTGTAGGCCATGGCGAGGAGCTGCGCATGGAAGTGAGCCCCGATCTGATCGCCACTGAGCGCGCGGTGCTCGGTTCCGAATACTTTCGCTACGACGAGATCGCCGGAAATCTGGATTTGCTGAAGCTCCATCGCGCCTACCTCGGGATGATTATCACCCACACCTACCCGGTCGTGCGCTTGCATGAGGCGCTCACCTTCTTCCACGGTGGTGCCTGTGGTAAGGTCGTGGTCGAGCAGGGGGCGGAGTCGTGAGCGGCGCTGCGGACCGCAGGCGCAAGACCCGCGTCGCTATTGTCGGGACGGGGCGCTGGGGCTGGCAGCACGCGCGCGTCTTTGCCGCTCATCCCGATGTTGAACTGTGCGCCGTGTGTGGCCGCGACGCCGGACGGGCAAGAACCCGTGCCGAAGAGTTCGGGGTATCCGCCTACACATCCATCGCAGAGATGCTCACGCGCGAGCGACCGGATCTGGTCTCGCTGTCGCTGCCAAATCAGGATCACTACACCGCCTCCTTGGAGGTGATCCGGGCAGGCGTCGCACTGCTGGTTGAAAAGCCCCTGGTTTTCGACCTCGCCGAGGCAGACAGCCTTCTGGCCGAGGCGGATGCGCGCAGCCTTTTCTTCGCCATCAATTTCAACCATCGCTACGCGAAACCAGTCCAAATGGCGCGCAAGGCCATCACCGATGGTCGGCTAGGCACGCAGACCTTCGCCACGTGGCGGTTCGGCGGCGAAGGCGATAGCGATCATATGCACGCTAATCTGATCGAGACCCAGTGTCATGGCTTCGACCAACTCGAATTCCTCTGCGGGCCGATCGCGACGTTGCAGGCCGAGATGACCGGCATCGCCGGTAAGCGTGGTCTCACCACGGTCGCCATCGCCCTTCGCTTCGCCAGCGGCGCAGTCGGAAGCCTGGTGGGCAGCTATGATTCGTCGTATGCATATCCCGGCACCCACCGCGTCGAGGTCAATGGGGACCTTGGGCGACTGGTGATTGAGGACACCGTTGCACGCTACACGTATAATGCCGCCGGCAGCGAGATCGCCGAGGTCTGGCAGGCCGGCTACTTCAACGATCGAGACCGCGAATTCCATCGCACTTTCGACGCCCATGTCGGGGCACTGATTCCAGCCCTGCGCGACGGCGCCGCGCCCCCGATCCACGCCGCTGCCGGCCGGCGTGCGCTCGCGCTGGCCGACGCAGCCATTCGTTCGTACACTACCGGGCAGCGCATCGACTGCGCAGCCCTCCAGATCGCGCCGCATGCGGCGAGGAGTATGTCATGAATATGCGCCTCATTCCCACCTCCATGCTTCTGTGCGCGTGGCTTGCCGCGTCCGGAGAGGATGCCGAAATCCGTGTCGATCCGGCCGGACCGGCCCAGCCGGTAACCCGCACCCTGACCGGTGCATGTATCGAGGATGTCAATCACGAGATTTACGGTGGAATCGATAGTCAAATGCTGTTCGGCGAGAGCTTTCAGGAACCAGCGTTGTCACCACCGCTCAAGGACATTCAGGTATTTGGCGGTCAATGGCAGCTGATCGATGGTGGGGTGATGGGGCGGAACACCGGAACGGGTCCGCGCCTGATCAGCACCACCGCCCCGGCCGCTGCCGGGCGTGCCGGGGTGGACATACGCTTTCCCGAAGGCGGGGGCGGCAACGCCGCGTTGCTCTTCAACGTCGGCGCCCAGGGCGACATCGGAGCGGATCAATTCGACGGCTACGAAATCGGACTCCATCCCGGCGGTGGCTTCACTGTCGGACGCCACCATCACGACTACCACGAGCTCGCCCAGGTACCGTGTACGGTGTCGCCCGGTGCCTGGATCCGCCTCGAAGTGCGCTTCAGTGATAGCGATTTCGAGGTATTCGTTGATGGGAAAAGCTTGTTCACGTATAGGGACAAGAATCCACTGCCGCCTGGCACGGTCGGCTTGCGCATTTGGGACCGCGCCGCCGAGTTCCGCACGTGGTGGCGCGCTACCGGCGGCGTGCGGCAGGAGTTGCCGATCGCATACGAGAGCGCGAAGCCGGATTGGCGCCAGTCGGGCGTCAGCGGCATGTGGCGTGGGATCTCCGTGGACAGCGCCAGCGGCGCCTTCGCGGAAGTCACAGAGGGCCCATTCGCGGGAAAGCGCAGTCAGCGCATGACTTTTTTTGCCGGCACCGGCGCGGTTGGCATCGAGAATCGTGGTTTGCACAGGAACGGCCTATTTCTGCGCGCCGGAAAGTCGTACGAGGGATTCGTCCTGCTGCGTGCCGCTGCGACTCTTCCAGCCATCGCTGTCGCTCTGCAAAACGGCGATGGCACCCAGACCGTCGCCGAAGTCCGGATCAATGCGACCCAGGGGACTGTTATGCAGTCGGCAAGCGTCGCCGCGGGTTGGAAGCGCTACGCCTTCACGTTGACTCCGAGCGCGGAGGTGCGCAGTGGGCGCTTTGCCATCTTGCTGCGAGAGCCTGGAACAGTTGAGGTCGGCTATGCTTTCCTCCAGCCTGGTGAATGGGGCCGCTACAAGGGCCTTCCGGTGCGCAAGGACGTTGTCGAGTGATCCTCCCCCGGTTTTGTGGACGCCATGATAAGCGGGAAACCGCTGATAGGATGATCCACCATGACCACCCCAACCCCGTCCCGGTCGTCCAAGGCCAAGCGGCGTAAGCACACCAAGGAATTCAAGCAGGAGGCAGT
>JBBQSO010000114.1:0-14363 GCA_038213805.1 Planctomycetota bacterium
TCACCCAGGCGCTGCGCGGAGACCTCGTCGAGGTCGCCCTGGACCAGGTAGTAACGGCTGCGCCGCACCTCTTCCAGGTGGCCGAGACCGAGCAGCTTGGCCTCGTGGGCGAGGTGGTGGTCGGTACCCGGCGCGCTGGCCTGGACGTCAATGCGGAAGGTCGCGGTCATGGTGGCCGGGAGGGTAGGACCAACCCCCCGGGTGGCTAGTGGCGAGTCCTCGCATCTCCGCGTCTCGCGTTCGATCCTGCCTCCATCCTTTTCAGCTGTCGCGGCTTGGCTCGCCGCCCCCTCCCCCTAGCCTGCAGGCCGCCTCAAGCAGCGCCGCCACCGTCATCCACCCCACCCCGCGACCTCCCATGCCCGACCCGTTCAAAGCCTACGACATCCGCGGCCTCTACCCCCAGGAGCTGAACGAGGCCCTGGCCTATCAGACCGGCAACGCCACCGCCCAGGTGCTGAAGCTGACCGGCAAGCGCTTCACCGTCGGCCGCGACATGCGCGTCTCGGGGCCGGCACTCAAGCAGGCCTACATCAAGGGTCTGGTCGATGCGGGCGTGCAGGTGGTCGACGTCGGCATGCTCTCGACGCCGGCGGTGACCTTCGCCATGCACCACCTCGGCACCGAGGGCGGCGCGATGATCACCGCCAGCCACAATCCCGCCGCATATGGCGGCATCAAGATCACCGGCCCCGGCTTCAAGCCGATCGGCGGCGGCACCGGCATGGAGGAGATCGAAGCGATCGCGCGCAGCGCAAAAATCGTCAAGGCCCCCGGTGGCCGCATCGACGAAGCCCTCACCATCGACGCCTACGCCGTCTACCTGGCCAAGCTCTACGCGCCGAAACGCCCGCTCAAGATCGTGGTCGACGGCGGCAATGGCATCATCGGCACGCTCTTCCAGTTCCTGCTGCCCAAGCTCACCGACATCAGCATCATCCCCCTCAACTTCGATCCCGATGGCCGCTTCCCGGTGCACGAGGCCAACCCGCTTAAGGCCGAGAATCTCAAGGATCTGCAGGACCGGGTGAAGGCCGAGAAGGCCGACTTTGGCGCCGGTTTCGACGGCGACGGCGACCGCTGCGCACTGGTCGACGAGAACGGTGCGATCGTGACGTGCGACCTCACCACCGCCTTGCTCGCCAAGTACTACCTGGCCAAAGAGCCTGGAGCGACCGTGGCGTACGACCTGCGCAGCTCGAAGGTGGTGCCCGAATTCATCGCCGGGCTCGGCGGCAAGCCGGTCGAGACCCGTGTCGGCCACAGCTTCATCAAGGCGACCATGAAGGAGCACCACGCGGCCTTCGCCGGCGAGCTGTCCGGGCACTACTACTTCCGCGATTTCTGGGGCGCCGACTCCGGCCTCTACGCCTTCCTGCTGCTCGCCAACATCATCTCCGAGGCGCCGAACCTGAGTTCGCTGATCAAGCCGCTGGAGAAGTACTTCCACACCGGCGAGATCAATTTCAAGGTCGCCGACGCCAACGCGGTGATGGCCAAGGTGCGCGCCTTCGGCACCCAGCATGGTGGCAAGGTGGAAGAGTTGGACGGCGTGACGGTGCGCTTCAAGGACTGGTGGTTCAACCTGCGCTCGTCCAACACCGAGCCGGTCGTCCGACTCAATCTCGAGGGTGACAGCGCCGCGCTGCGCGACGCCAAGCTGGCCGAGGTCAAGAAGCTGCTGGCCTGAGCCAGCGCGTGGACCGCGTCGGACGCATCAGCGGTGTGCAGCGTTCCGGCGGCGGCGTGCCCAAGCTGGCGGTGGCGAGCGCCGAACTGACAACCATCGGCCTGGCCGGCGACGTGCAGACCAACCGCAAATACCACGGTGGTCCGGAACGCGCGCTGTGCCTGTTCAGCGCCGAGGTCATCGCTGCGCTGCAGGCGCAGGGCCACCCCATCACCGCCGGCGCAACCGGCGAGAATCTGACCATCGCCGGCCTGGAATGGCCCGCGCTGGTGCCGGGGACGACGCTGCGCATCGGCGCGCAGGCGGTGATCCAGATCGCGTCCTACACCACGCCATGCAGTAAGATCGCGGGCTGCTTCCAGGACCGTGATCCGAGTCGCTTGCGCCAGGATCTGCATCCGGGGTCGAGCCGCTTGTATGCGCGGGTGCTGACGACGGGGGTGGTGGCGGTTGGCGATGAAGTGGTGGTGGTCGGGGGCTGATAGCTGATAGCTGATAGCCGTTGGCTGATCACTGCTTCAAGAGCGCCAACGGCGCGATCAGAGAAACAGCCCAGGGCAACGCCCTGGGTTCAATAGTGTGAAAAATCCAAGCCCTGTAGGGGCGGCCAAGGTGGACATCCTAGCCGCCCCTTCAGGGCTCGGATTCATTTTCATGGAGACTACCCAGGGCGTTGCCCTGGGCTGGTCGCCTGGTCGCGCCGTTGGCGCTCTCGCAATGTGCGCCAACGGCCAAACGATCCCCGTATTGGCTGCTTCTCCCCACTCCCCACTCGATGCTCGCTACGGCCCTCCCCGTCACACCCCCATCACCTCGACGGTGATGAACTTCGCCGCCGCGGTCGCGGTGATGGTCACGCTCTTCTCGCCACTGATGCGCGCCTGGTCGTGCACGGCCAGGGCCTTGCCGGCGATCTCAAGGGCACCCTCCATGACGTACAGGAACAGCCCACGCCCGTCGGCGAGCGGCACGGTGATGCTCTTGCCCGTCTCAAGATCCGCGAGCGACATGACGGCGTCGCTGTTGATAGCCATGGCCTCGGCGTGGCCGAAGCCAGAAACCACCGGCAGCAGGCGGTTGGTACGCGGCACCGCACTGTAGTCGCGCTGCTCATAATCCGGCTTGATGCCCGTCTTCCGCGGCGGGAACCACACCTGGTAGAGGTGCAGCGGGGTGGCGCCGCGGTTGTGCTCGGAATGCATGACCCCGGTACCGGCGGACATGCGCTGGACCTCGCCAGCTGCGATGGTGGTCTTGTTGCCCATGCTGTCCTGATGGGTGACGGTGCCGTCGAGAACCACCGTGACGATCTCCATGTCGCGATGTCCGTGCATGCCGAAACCGGTGCCGGCGGCGATGACGTCGTCGTTGAAGACGCGCAGGGTTCCGAACTGCATGTTGTTCTCGTCGTGGTAATCGGCGAACGAGAACAGCCAGGTGGGCTTGAGCCAGCCATGGTCGGCGGAATGGCGTTCAGCTGCGGGGATGGTATGGATCATGGAATGGCCCTTTCACCGCCATTTTACACACTCTCCGCAAAGGCAAGAGGGCGGGGGCCCGACGTGAGGCAGGTGGCGATGCGGGCTGATGGCTGATGGCTGATGGCAGACGGCAGACGGCAGACGGCAGACAACGGACTGTGGCCTGCGGACTGCGGACTGCGGACTGCGGACTGCGGAGCCCCAATGCTCCGTCGGCTCCGGGTGAACATCACCACTTCTGGAAGCAAGGTTGTCAGCCATCAGCCATCAGCCATCAGCCATCAGCCATCAGCCCCCCCTCATTCAAAACTCCCCATCCCACTGCTCCAGCACGCGCGCCTTCTCCGCATCCACCATCGCCTGCCACAGGCTGTCGCAGTCGCCTGCAATGTAGCGGTCGAGGCTGTAGCCGGTCACGTTGACGCGGTGGTCGGTGATGCGGTTCTGCGGAAAGTTGTAGGTGCGGATGCGGTCGCTGCGGTCGCCGGAGCCGACCTGCTCCTTGCGCAGCGCGGCGCGCTCGCGCGCCAGGCGCTCGCGCTCGGCGGCGTAGAGCTTGGCGCGCAGCCACTTCATCGCCTTGTCCTTGTTGGCGAGCTGGCTGCGCTCGTCCTGGCAGGCCACGACCGTCCCGGTCGGGGTGTGCACGATGCGCACCGCGGACTCGGTCTTGTTGACGTTCTGCCCGCCGGCGCCGCCGGCGCGGAAGGTGGTGATCTCGAGGTCGTCGCTGCGGATGGTGACGTCGGCCTCCTCGGCCTCGGGCATCACCGCCACGGTCGCTGCCGAGGTGTGCACGCGCCCCTGCGACTCGGTGGCCGGCACGCGCTGCACGCGGTGCCCACCTGACTCATAGCGCAGCAGCGCGTAGGCGCCGCCGGCCTGCGGAGACGATCCGCGCACGTTGAAGATGGCCTCCTTGAAGCCGCCCTTCTCGCCTTCGTGCAGCGACAGCACATCCAGGCGCAGGCCGTGGGTCTGGCACCACATGGTGTACATGCGCGCGAGGTCGCCGACGAACAGCGCCGCCTCGTCGCCACCGGTGCCGGCGCGGATCTCGAGGATCGAGTCGCGGCTGCCGGTGGCGTCGCCGGAGACCAGCAGGCCCTTGATGTCCTCCAGCAGCACCGGCACGCGCGCCTCGCTCGCCGCCAGCTCCTCCTTGGCGAGTTCGCGCAGCTCGGGATCGCCAAGCATGGCGCGCGCCCCCGCGGCGGCCTCCTGCGCCGCGCGCAGCTCTTCATACGGGCGCATCAGCTTCGCCAGGCGGGCGTGGTCCTTCATGACCCGCGGGTACTGCGGCGTGCCCATGATGCCCGCATCCCCGAGCTGCTCGGTGAGCCGCCGGTAGCGGTCATGCAGGGACGCGAGGCTGGCGAGCAGATCGGGCACGGAAGTCCGAGGGGAGGTTGATAGGACAGAGAGGGATAAAACAGGAGGCACGGAGGCGCGGAGACCGGATGAGGACGGCAGAAAGCTGGGCGTAGCCGCAGTGAGCCGCAGTGAGCCGCCGGCTTCTGCTTAGTACCCTGACGCGGAACTACTCGTGACCGATCCGAGATCCAACCCCGCTCCAGGCTGTCCTCCTCCGACCTCCGCGTCTCCGCGTCTCCCGTTCTATCTCTTCTGCCTCCCGCTTGATCGCGCCATCACCACGGCAGCCAGACGAAACGCAGGAACCCGCCGGGTGGTCCGGCGGGTCCTGCGCGCACTGGGCTGGAGACGGCTACTTCTTCTTGGTCAGGATCGCCTGGATGGCGCTGACCTTGTTGCCGTAGCGGTTGCCGAACTTCTCGACGCGGCCGGCGATGTCGAGGATGCGCTGGTTGCCGGTATAGAACGGGTGGCTCGACGCCGAGACGTCGATCTTCACCAGCGGATACTCCGTGCCGTCGAGGCTCACGGTGTGCTCCGCCTTCACCGCGCTGAGCGCGACGTAGCGGCTGCCGGTGATGGTGTCCTGGAAGACCACCTTGCGGATCTGGGGATGGATGCCTTCTTTCATGGTCTGTTCCTGATATATTTTTTTTGGTGGAGCTCAGACCTTCTGGGTCTTGGCGCCCTTCTTTTCAGACTTCTCGGACTTGGCACCAGCCTCGGCCTTCTTGGAGCCCTTGTCGGCTTTATCAGCCTTCTCGGCCTTCTCAGTCTTCTCGGCCTTCTCGGCCTTGGGCGAGTTCGCGGCGGCAAGCGCCTCAGACATCGCCGGCGCGTTCGGATCGCTGTTCACGATCTCGAGCGTCACGTTGACGGCGACGTTCTTGTGCAGGCGCACCTCGATCTGGTACTTGCCGAGCTTCTTCAGCTTGTCGTGCAGGTGCAGCTGCTTGCCGTCGACTTCGAAGCCGCTCTTGGCGAGGGCCGCCACGAGCTCCTTCGTGCCGATCGAACCGAACAGCTCATCGGCGTGCGAGACGCGCGCCGCGATCTGGATGGACAGGCCTTCCATGGTCTTCTTGAGCGTGTTGGCCTTGGCCTCGCGCTCGACTTCAGACTTGGCGGCCTTCTCGCGCAGCACGTCGATCTGGCGCTTGGCGGCGCCGTCGGCGGCGATCGCCAGGCCGTAGGGGAACAGGTAGTTACGCGCGTAGCCGGGGGACACACGGACGACGTCGCCCATGTTGCCCAGCTTCAGCACGTCCTTGACCAGCAGGATCTCTTTGCGTCGTGCCATGGGGGTTCCTTACTCGCCCACGTAGGGCAGGAGGGCGAGGAAGCGCGCGCGCTTGACCGCCAGGTTGAGCTGGCGCTGGTAGAACGCGGTGCACCCGTTGCGCTTGCGCGAGGTGATCTTGCCCTGCGCCGACACGTAGCGGCCGAGGGTATTGGTGTCGCGGTAGTCGACCTCGAAGATGCCGTCCTTCTCGAAGCGGCAGAACTTGGGGGCCTCGGTGCGCTTGGCGCGCGCCTTCTTCTTCTTCTTGTCGCCGAACTTGCCCTTGGGGCCGGACATTCTCATGGTGATATCTCGATGTTGATTGGTTTATGGATTGTGTTGGAACTGGTTCAGAACGGCGGCTCGTCGTCGCCACCTGCCGGCGCGGGGGCCGGCGAAGCAGCTGCGGACGGACGGCTGCCGCTGCTCGCGGCCTCGTCGCCAGCCGCGTCGCCGGCCGAAGGGCCGGTACGATCGCCGCTGGGCTTGCTGTCGAGGAACTGGACGGAGTCGGCGACGACCTTCAGCTTGGAGCGCTTCTGGCCGTCCTTGTCCTCCCAGTTGTCGAGCTTCAGACGCCCTTCGACGTAGGCGGCGCGGCCCTTGGTCAGGTACTGCCCCACCAGCTCGGCGGTGCGGCCCCAGGCCTCGACGTCGACGAAGGTGACCTCTTCCTTGAGCTGGCCATCGCTGCCTTTGAACCGGCGGTTGATGGCCAGACCGAAGTTGGCCACCGCCTGTTCATTGGCGAGGAAACGCACCTGGGGATCCCTGGTGAGATTCCCGGCCAGCGTTACGCGGTTGAGGGCGAAGGCCATGTCAGGCCTCGTTGGCGGCGGCGATGGCAGCGGCGGCGGCAGCCTCAGCCTGCTTGGCGCGCTGGGCCTTGATGCGCTCCATGGCCTTGCCGGGACGGGCGACGATCAACTGGCGGAGGACGACCCCGCCGAGCAGGGCGCGACGCTCGATCTTTTCGATCGCCAGGCTGTCGGCGCTGAAGTAGCCGTTGAAATAGAGCGCGCTGGTCTCGCCGGCGATGGGGTAGGCGAGCTTGCGCTCTTCGACCTTCTCCAGTTCGCTGAAGGACGCGCCCTCGACTTCGTAGGTGGCGCGGACGGCTGCGAGGGTACCCTCGTAGTCGGTTCTGGCGGCGGCGGCGCGCACCAGGATGGTGGTCTCATAGGTCGTGACGGGCATGGTCACTCCTTTCTTGTTCGTGGACCGTCAGCCAAATGGCATGACGGGGGGCCGGGAGCGTGGCCCCGAACGCGATGGCGCCCCCTCTGCAACAAGCAGGCGGGAGCGCCATTGGAATTTTCAACCGCTTACTTGGTGGCGGGCTTAGCAGTGGACTTGGCAGCAGGCTTGGCGCCGGCCTTATCCGCATTGCGAACCGGCTTGGCCTTGACGACCGCGGCGGCGCCGATCTTGGAGAGCTGGATGGCGAGGCGCGACTTGACGCGCGCAGCGCTGTTCTTGTGCACGGTGTTGACGCTGGCAGCCTGGTCGAGGCGCTTGGTCAGGTCCTTGTAGAGGCCCTCGGCCTCGACCTTGGCGCCGTCATGCAGCGCGCGCGCCAGCTTCTTGCGGATGGTCTTGAGCTCGGTGAGACGCGCCTTGTTGCGCAGGCGGCGGGATTCGTTCTTCCGCAGACGCTTGGCGGCACTGAGATTATGGGGCATTGACAGCGATCCAGTCAGGGGTGGGAAAGAGGCTCATGTACCACGCAGCTTGCCGAGACGATCGGCGACATCCTTATATCCCAGGTCGATTTCGACCAGGCGGGAGTACTCGGCCATCGCTTCGTCTCGTTTGCCGAGGTCTTCGAGCTGCCGCCCCAGAAGGTAGCGGACCTCTTTGGCCTCGTCGGACAGGTGGTCATCAACCAGTGAGAGGAACGACTTATACTGTTGAACCGCAAGATCAAGCAGATTCTTCTTCGAAAAACAATATCCCAGGTAGCGGTGCGAGTTGCGGCGATAGCGCGGATCGCCCACGGTACGCTGGAATTCCGCGGCCGCGCCCTCGATGTTGCCGCCCTGGAGCAGGCGCACGCCAAGGTTGTACTTGTGGGTCATCTCGGTGGGCTGGCGCTCGGCGCGCTTGCGGTACTCGGCGATCTCGACGACGAGCAGGGCCTTCTTGGCCTCGACCTCGACTTCGCCCTGGCCGGCGGCGGCCGCCACCTTGGCCTTGGCGTCCTCGATCGAGATGTCGCCGAGCTTCATGGTGATGCCGAAGTCGTACTGGTCGAGCTCCTGGGCCTTCACAAAGGCGGCGCGCGACTCGGCGAGCTGGTTGATGCGGCGATGGGTGTCGCCCTTCTTCACCCACAGGGCCTTGTCGGTGGCGTTGGCCTTGAGGTCCTCATCGACGTACTTCAGCACCTCGAGGGCGTCCTCGACGGTGCGGATGATGCGGCTCATGACCTCGGCGCGGTGCGACTTGTCGCCACTGGAGAGCTGCGAGCGGTAGTCGCCGCCGGTGCCGGCGGTGTTACGCTTCTCCATCGAGCGCCGCGCTTCCCAGTTCTTGATGGTGCGACTGGCTTCGGCGTGATTGGGCATGGCGCGCTCGAGCTCGCCCATGGTCTTGATCGCCTTGTCGAGGAAGGCTTGGTCCTTGGCGACGTTGAACTTGTCGAAGTAGAGGTTGGAGAGATTCCACAGCACCTCGGCGTTGAACAGGCCGGAGGCCTTCATCTCTTCATAGAGGAAGATGGCGACGTCAAGCATGGTCTTGATGCCGGACTTGTAGACCTTCTGGGCGGCGTCACCGGCGCTGGCGATGGTCTTCGCGTCGGGGTTGGTGGCGACACGCTTCATCGCCCCGATGAGCTGCTTATGCGGGTCCTTCGACATCACCGGCATGCTCATCGAGCCGAGCAGGCTCTTCTTGTCGCTCTCCTTGGCCTTGCGCTTGGACGCGTCGAGGTGGAGCTTGTAAACCTCAAGGTTGGCAGGGTCGACATCCAGGCACTGCTCGCAGGTTTCGAGCGCCAGCGCCCAGTTGCGGCGCTCGATGGCTTGCTTCGCCCGGGCCAGGTGCTTGCTCAGATCGACCATGGTGAAGGTTCCGGAGAAGGAGGTTGGATCAGCGACATTTGCCGTGAAACCGCGTCGAAAAGACTCGAAGGCTATTGCGGCTGTGTCGGGCCAGCTTAGAGTGGTCTTCAGCTTCTCAAGCCCGTACCACGCCAACGACACCTGTATGACGAGCAGCGCATCACCTACCTACCCGACCAGCCCTGCGCTGGTGAAGTACCCCCACCCGGTGCTGCGCAAGCGCGCGGAGGAGGTCGCAGTCTTCGATGACGCCTTGCGGCACTTCTGCGCGGCGATGTTCCAGGTGATGGAGGACAGCAAGGGCGTCGGCCTGGCCGCCCCGCAGGTGGCGGTGTCCAAGCGCATCTTCATCACCGACCACGCCCGCCGCGAGGAAGGCCAGAGCGACCGCCGCGTGTGGATCAACCCGCGCATCGAGAAGGCCACGGGGGTGACCACCTACGAGGAGGGCTGTCTGAGCTTCCCGGCGATCTACGCGAAGGTCGAGCGCCACAACCGCTTCGACTTCGTCTGGGCTGACGAGTGGGGCGTCGAGCACCGCATCACCCTGGATGTCGAAAGCGGCGACTTCCTGGGCATCGTCGTCCAGCACGAGCTCGACCACCTCGACGGCAAGGTCTTCGTCGACCACCTCACCGATGCTCAGCTCGGCCTGATCCGCAAGCGGCTCAAGGAACTGGAGACGGCGTACAAGAAGGCCACCGGCAAGTCGGGCGCGGTGTTGCGGCGATGACGAGGGACACCCCATGACCGTCGAAGCGGAGGCGCAGACGCGCACACCCGTACCGGCTGATCGGGATCGGCTGGCGGAACTGGGCCAATTGGCCAGTGGCCTGGTGCACGAGCTCAAGAATCCGATCGGCGTGGTGCTGCTCAATGCCGAGCTGCTGCTCGGCCAGCTGCCCGCGGGCATGACCGCAGCCGAGCGCGAGCGCGTCGAGAAGCGCGTGCGCCGCATCCAGGACAGCGCGCGCAGCCTGCAGTCGATCGTGTCGTCGTTCCTCAGTTTCGCGCGGCCAGGTCGGCCGGATCCGGATGCGGTCGACGTCAACCGCCTGCTGCGGACGCTGCTCGACGAGCAGGCCGACCTGCTCGAGCAGGCCGGCATCGTGGTGAACCTGCACCCGGACGAGTCGCTCGCGCTGCTGCCGGCCGATGTCCACCACCTGCGTTCGATTTTCCTCAACATCATCACCAACGCGCGCGAAGCGTTGCTGGCGCGCACCGGCGAGCGCCGCCTGCTGGTGATCACGCGCAGCGCCAGCGGACTGGTGCGCGTGGTCATCGCCAACAACGGCCCGCCGCTCGCGGAGCGCGTCGCCGCGCACCTTTTCGAGCCGTTCACCAGCGACAAGGAGGACGGCACCGGCCTGGGGTTGGCGATCGTGCGCCGCCTGGTCGAGCTGCACCATGGCACCGTCACGGCCAGTTCCGACCCCGACCAGGGTGTGAGCTTCAGCTTCGAATTCCCCACCCCGCTCGGCCCGGCGCAAGCGCGCACCGAACTGCCGATGCCGGCAGTCGAAGCGCAGGTGCGCGAGGAGACCACGGCGATCCACCGCCGGACGACAGGCGCGGAGTACGGAGTGCGGAGCGCGGAGTGCGACAGCCAGCCGCGCGCGGGAGCCGGTCCTGCGAAAGCAGTGAAGGCGACTGGGAAAGCACGACGTTCCAAGGGCACAGGCACTCCGCACTCCGCACCCCGCGCTCCGCAGCAAGACTGACCTTCCCGCCCTCCGACTTACCGGAAACCATGCCCAACATCCTGATCATCGACGACAATGCCGGCAACCGCGACACCTACGCGGATGTCATGCAGGGTGACGGTCACACTGTGTTGACCGCTGCCAGCGGCGAGGAAGGGCTGGCCAAGCTCTCGGCCGCGGCGGTCGACGCGGTACTGTGCGACCTCAAGCTGCCCAGTCTCGACGGCCTGGCGACGATGGAGCTAGCGCACGAGAAGTACGGCCCGATCCCGTGGGTGCTGATCACTGGGCACGGCAACGAGGACACCGCGGTCGCGGCGATCAAGCAGGGCGCCTTCAACTACCTGACCAAACCGGTCGACCTGGCGCGCCTCAAGGCGACCATCGCCAGCGCGGTGCGCATGTCTGCCGCCAATCGCGAAAACAAGGCGCTGCGCCGCGAACTGGGCTATGACGAGGCGCTCGACCGCATCGTCGGCAGCTCGCTCGCCATCCGCCAGGTCAAGGCGCTGATCAAGCAGGTCGCGGGCAGCGACGCATCGGTGCTGATCGAGGGCGAGAGCGGCACCGGCAAGGAGCTGGTCGCCGACGCGCTGCACGCGCTCTCCAACCGCAGCGGCCGCCCGTACGTGAAGATCAACACCGCGGCCATCCCGAAGGAACTGCTTGAGAGCGAGCTGTTCGGCCACGAGCGCGGCGCCTTCACCGGCGCGGTGCAGCAGAAGAAGGGCCGCTTCGAGATCGCCGACACCGGCACGCTGTTCCTGGACGAGATCGGCGAGATGCCGCTCGACAGCCAGGTCAAGCTGCTGCGCGTGCTGCAGGATGGCACCTTCCACCGCGTCGGTGGCAACCAGCCGCTGCAGGCGGACGTGCGCCTGATCTGCGCGACCAACCGCAACCTCAAGAACGAGGTGCTGGGCAGCCGCTTCCGCATGGACCTCTACTTCCGGCTCAACGTGGTCAACATCCACGTGCCGCCGCTGCGCGAGCGCCGCGAGGACATCCCGCTGCTCGCCAAGTCCTTCCTCGACCGTCTCAACCGTCGCCATCACCAGAGCAAGGAGCTGTCGGAGGGCGTGCTGCAGTACCTGCGCCGCCAGGACTGGCCGGGCAATGTGCGCGAGCTTGAGAACACCATCGAGAAGCTCTACGTGCTGGCGAACAGCCGCATCATCGAGGCCGAGGGCATCCCCGCCGCCGAGCCGATCGGCCAGGCCACCGCCTACGCCGCCGGTGGCGGCGGTGGCGCGACCGCCTACGCCGCGCCGGCGCCAACCGCCGACGACGCCATCCGGCTGCTCATCGGCCTGCCCGTCGACGAAGTCGAGAAGCGCCTGATCCTTGCCACTCTGGCGCACTGCGGCGGCAACAAGTCGAAGGCGGCCCGCCAGCTGCAGATCGGCCTCAAGACCCTCTACCGCAAGCTCGAGAGTTATGGGGTGAAGGTCGGGGACGAGGAATGAGGCGGCCGGGCGGGACGGGTCCGGACGTCCGGAAGTCCGGAAGTCCGGAAGTCTCGCTGGATTCGCACGTGCAGCGGTCCCGCGCAGCCTTCTCTCCACGCTCGCACGACGCGATTCTCCTGCCTCCGACTTCCGGACTTCCGGACTTCCGGACTTCCGGACTGATCACCGGCGGCCCGCAGGGCCAGCCGTGATCTTGTTGGTCAATGACGACGGCATCGCGGCGCCGGGACTGCGCGCGCTGTACCGCGCGCTGCGCCGGGTGACCGGGATGCCGGTGCTGGCGGTGGCGCCGCTCACCGAGCGCAGCGGGCAGGGGCATGCGATCACGCTCGACCGCGGGCTGACGGTGGCACATCGTTTGGAGGAGGGCTTCTTCGGCTTCTCGGTCGACGGCACGCCGGTCGACTGCGCCAAGCTCGCGCTGGTGGCGCTGTGCCCGGAGCCGCCCGATCTGGTGGTGAGCGGCATCAACGACGGTCCGAACGTGGGGCGCAGCCTGTTCTACAGCGGCACGGTCGGCGCCGCGATGGAGGCGGCGGTGCTTGGCCTGCCGGCGCTGGCGGTGTCGCGGGCCAAGGGCGGTGAGAGTTTCGACGACGCCGCGGAGTTCGCCGCGCAGTGGGCCAAGCGCCTGCTCGGCAAGGCCGACCTGCGCGGCCAGGTGGTGAACCTCAACGTCCCCGCCGGGCCGCTTGGCACCTGGAAGGAGGCGCGCGTCACCCATCATGGCCAGGCCGGCTTCACCGAGACCTACCAGCCGCAGCGCGACGCCAAGGACCGGGTGGTGTGGCGCCTGCACGGCGAGTGGACCGCCACCGACGGCGGCCCCTGTGACGCGCACACCCTGCACGCCGGCCACCCGGTGGTGACGGTGCTGTCGCCCGACCTTAACGGCACGCACCAGGGGCTGGAGCGGCTGGTGCGGAAGCTCGCGCGGCCCTCCGGGCCGCCCGGTCCGGAAGTCCGGAAATCCGGAAGTCCGGTGGTCCAGCGGACTCGGAAGCTTCCTGGATGATGCGCTAGCCGCTCCTGCGCCCGCGCGCCACGCTGCGACCTGCCCCCGACTTCCGGACTTCCGGACCCCAACAGAGGACTTCCGGACTTCCGGACCCAGCGTAAGCTCCCGACCGTGAAAGACCCCGTCATCGTCGTCGACCAGGTCGAAAAGCGCTTCGGCGAGCAGCGCGTGCTGGCCGGTGTGAGCCTGACCGTGGCGGCGGGCGAAACTGTGGCGGTGCTGGGGCGCTCGGGCACCGGCAAGAGCGTGTTGCTGAAGACCATCATCGCGTTGATGGACCCCGACCGCGGCGCGGTGCGCGTATTCGGCCAGGATCTGCACGCGCTCAGCGAGCACGCCCGGCTCAAGGCACGCGCCGGCATCGGTTACGTCTTCCAGGGCGCCGCGCTCTTCGATTCGCTCAACGTGCTCGAGAACGTTGGCTTCCCGCTCTATCAGATGCGCATGCCCGAGGATGAGATCCGCCGTCAAGTGCTGGACCGCCTCGAGATGGTCGGCCTGGGCGACGCGATCGACAAGGTGCCCTCGGAACTGTCCGGCGGCATGCAGAAGCGCGTCGGCCTGGCGCGCGCGATCATCGGCGAGCCGCGTCTGATCCTCTACGACGAACCGACCACCGGCCTTGACCCCCTCACCACCGACGTCATCAACCAGATCATCCTGCGCCTGCGCCGCAAGCTGGGCGTGACCTCGGTGGTGGTCACGCACGACATCCGCAGCGCCTTCACCATCGCCGACCGCATCGTCATGCTCGATCAGGGGCGCATCGTGATCCAGGGCTCGCCCGAGCAGATCGAGCGCAGCGACAACCGCTGGGTGCAGCAGTTCGTGCACGGCAAGACCCTGGACGTCGACAGCAGCGGGTCGTCGCGGCAGCGCATCGTCGTGCCGGGGCCGGTGCGGCCGCTGCCGCCGGACACGGATAGGCACGCGCCGTCGTGAAGCGCGCGTCCCGGCCGGCCGCCGGGAAGGCGAATCACGTAATGCCGAAGTCGTAGCCATCGCACCCGACGGTGTACCAGCAGAAATCGTGGTCGGCCGTGCCGTCGAGGTAGAGATCCCATTGGTGCCCCCACTCGTCCGTCACCGGATCCAGCAGCCAGAACTCAACGATGATCGAACCATTCATGTCGAGCTCGTATCCGTCCGAAGTAGCCCACTAGCCGAGAATTGATTGGAGGCATGATGCTGGATCCGAGGACCTGCCATGCCCGCACATCAAATCCCACCGTCATCGACACCATCCGGCCGCGCACGTCGTGGCGAATCCTCGGGCCG
>JBBQSO010000115.1:0-14130 GCA_038213805.1 Planctomycetota bacterium
GGGTCTCCGTGGCGCGGGAGAGCCGTTCCGATGCGGTCGCGTCGCCCTTGGAGCCGGGCGCGATGTTCGGTGCGACTATTCGCTGCGCGACAACTTCGCTGACCTATCGGGGCTGCCGCGCACGCTCGCTGAGATGCGCCGCGTGGTCGATGAGGCGCACGACCAGCGGCAGCCGGAGAGGTGACGCGGCGGCGAAGCGTTGACGCGAGGGGAGCGGCGCGGCGGCGGCAAACATCCCGCCGCCATGCAGCGTCTGAAAAAGAGCGGAAACAACCGCTTCCTGGTCCACGCGGACGGCACGCCGTTCTTCTACCTCGGCGACACCGCCTGGGAGCTGTTCCACCGTCTCACCCGCGAGGAGGCGGCGCTGTACCTCCAGGACCGCGCCGCCAAGGGCTTCACCGTCATCCAGGCGGCGGTGCTGGCGGAATTCTCGGGGCTGGTCGAACCCGACGCCTACGGCCACCTGCCGCTTGCCGGCAACGACCCCACCAAGCCCGACGACGGCTATTTCGCCGACGTCGACTGGGTGGTGAATTTCGCCAATGGGCTCAATCTGGTCATCGCCATGCTGCCGACCTGGGGCGACAAGTGGAACAAGAAATGGGGCATGGGGCCGGAGATCTTCACGCCCGAGAACGCGCGCACCTACGGCGAGTACCTCGGCAAGCGCTACCGCGAAGCGCGCCTGGTGTGGGTGCTGGGTGGCGACCGCCCGATCGAGAACGACGGCCACCGCGCCATCATCAACGCCATGGCCGAGGGCCTCAAAGCGGGTGACGGCGGCAAGCACCTGATGACCTACCACCCGTCGGGCGGGCAGAGCTCGTCGCAGTGGTTTCACGACGCGCCGTGGCTGGACTTCAATATGATCCAGTCCGGCCACCGCCAGAATCGCGATTGCTATGATATGATCGCGCGCGACTACGCGCGCACCCCGGTCAAGCCGGTGATGGACGGCGAGCCGGCCTACGAGGACCACCCCAACAATTTCAAGCCCGAGAACGGCTGGCTTGACGAGTGGGACGTGCGCAAGGAGCTGTGGTGGGCGCTGCTCGCCGGCGCCTGCGGGCACACCTACGGCTGCCACGACATCTGGCAGTTCCTGTCGCCGGCGCGCCCCGCGGTGACCTTCGCGCGCACGCCCTGGACGGAGGCGCTGCACCTGCCCGGCTCGCACCACGTGCGCCACGCCCGCCACCTGCTCGAGGCGCGACCCTACCTGACCCGCATCCCCGACCAGGCGCTGATCGTGGGCAATCCCGGCGTGCTCGCCGAGCGCCAGCAGGCTGCGCGCGGCGAGGACGGCAGCTGGGCAGTCATCTATTCCGCCGCCGGCCGGCCGATCGCCGTCGACCTTGGCCGACTGAGCGGCCACCTGCTGCGCGTCGCGTGGTTCGACCCACGCACCGGCGCTGCGACCATCACCGAGACCGTCCCGCGCGCCGCCGGCGCGCGCACCTTCACCCCGCCGACGGCGGGCGCGGGCTGCGACTGGGTGCTGGTGCTGGACGACGCCGCCAAGGGGTACGCGATCTGAGCCCTGCGCGGCGCCCGCGCACGGCGGCCGCGCCGGGCACCCCCGTGCCGCGCGCGGGGGTCCAGCGCCAGCCGCGCGGCGACCTCTTCATCCTTTACCCGGACCCGCCGCTGCCGGCGCTGCCGCTGGTGGTCACCGAGGTTGGCGCCTCGCACTGGCGTGGCGACGGCACGTACGCGCGCAGCGCCTCGCGCATCCTCGCGGTCGAGCTGGTGCTGGCCGGCATGGTGCACCTCGAGCAGGATGGCCGGCGCGTCGAGGTCGGGCCCGGGCAGGCGTTCCTGCTCAAGCGCGGCAGCGACCACCGCTACAGCGCGGTCGGTGGTGCGGTGCGCAAGCGCTTCGTCGGCTTCGATGGGCCCTTCGCGCAGCAACTCATCGGCCTGCTGCCCGACCGGGTGGCGCCACGCGATCCGCGCGCGCTGGAGCGGCTCATCGGGCGCATCGAGGCCCTATTCCGCAACCGCCGGCCAGGCTGGCAGCTCGACGCGGCGGCGCTCGGCTACCGGCTGCTCGCCGAGCTCGGCGCGGCCGGCGCGGGACGCACGCCCGCGCCGCCGACGCAGCACCCGGCTCTGATCGAGGCCCTGCGCCTGATCCACACCCGCGCCCTGCAGCCCTGCCCGGTGGCGTGGCTGGCGCGCCAGACCGGCACCAGTTCCACGCACCTCACCCGGCTCTTCCGCCAGGCGCTCGGCGTGCCGCCGCAACGCTACGCGCAGCGCTGCCTGATAGACCAGGCGCGCTTCCTGCTCAGCGGCTCGGACCTCACCTGCCAAGAGGTCGCCACGCGCCTCGGCTTCGCCGATCCATTGTATTTCAGCGCGGTGTTCAAGCGGCACGTCGGGGAATCACCGCAGGCGTATAGGAAGAGGACGAGAGGATAGGAGTTGTGCGGGCTGCAAGTCACGAGTCACGAGTCACGAGCTGCGAGCTGCGAGCTGCGAGCTGCGAGCTGCGAGCGACCTCGATTGTCGTTGAGTGGGGACTTGCGGATACCCGAGGCAGGGATTTTCGCGAGTCGCGTAACTCGTGACTCGTGACTCGCGACTCGCAGCTCCGACTGTCCACTGGCCAAAACGCCCAGCACCTCACACACGTGGTCGTATATCCCATGCCGGAAGGTCGCGGCGCCCATGGCGTGCGGCGCCGCGGGCGCGTAAGCTGCATGCTGGACCCGCGCCCACCGGAGATCGCATGCGCCACCACTTTATCGTCCCGGCCCTGCTGCTGGCCGCCCTTTGCACGCCCGTGGCGCAGGCCGCCGAGGGCATCCCGTTGGCCAGCCTCGACCTCGCGCCGATGACCCAAGAGTATGGCCGGCCAGCGGTCGACCGCAGCGTCGATGGGCGCCCGATGCGCATCGCCGGCCAGGAGTTCGCGCACGGGCTGGGCACGCATGCGGCCAGCCAGCTCACCATTCGGGTCGAGCGCCACGCGCTGCGCTTCCACGCCCGCGTCGGCGTCGATGACGAGGGCCCCGGCGGCACGGTCGAGTTCCGCATCTCCGGGGACGGCAAGCCGCTGTGGTCCAGTGGCACCATGCGCGCAGGCCAGCCCGCCAAGGAGGTCGACGTGCCGCTCGCAGGCGTGGCGCTGCTGAAGCTCGAGACCGACGCGACCGCGGACGGCAACAAAGACGACCACGCCGACTGGGTGGAGGCGGAGCTGGTCATGCTGGATGGCGCCAAACCCACCACCATCGCCGACCCCGACGCCGAGCGCGACGCCGGCGCAGGCGAGCGCACGCCCTCGCACGCGCAGTACTTCACCTGGATCAACAACACCAACGAGGGCGCCACCGAGGCGCACACCCTGACCAACTTCGCCTTCTTCCGCTGGCTGCGCGAGATGTACGGCATGCAGCTCGACATCTATGCCTGGGATGCCGGCAATCTCGACCTGCCGCGCGGCTACGGCACTACCGACAGCGCACGCTTCCGTGCCCAATACCCGCGCGGCTGGCAGCCGATCGCCGACGCCGCCGGCGCGCTCGGCTGCCGGCTCGGCCTATGGGGCGGTCCCGACGGCTTCGGCGACACGCCTGAGCAGGCGGCCGCGCGCATCGCGCTGATGTCCGGGCTGTGCCGCGACTACCGCATGGCCGAGTTCAAGTTCGATGGCGTGTGCGGCCAGCTGCGCCCCGAGAAGCAGGACTATTTCGTACAAATGATGCAGGCGTGCCGGAAGTACAGCCCGGACCTGGTGCTGCTCAACCACCGGCTGCCGCTCGGCAAGGGCCTGCGCTACGCCACCACCTTCCTGTTCGAGGGCGCCGAGACCTACATCGACGTGCACATGGCCAACACCGGCACGGCCACCCACCACCGCGCCGGCGCCCTCGCCCGCGGCCTGCCGCCGCGCCTGACGCGTCTGACCGAGGACCACGGCGTGTGCATCTCGTCGTGCCTCGACGCCTGGGACGACGACCTGGTGCTGCAGGCCTTCAACCGTTCGCTGATCCTCGCGCCCGAGATCTACGGCAACCCCTGGCTGCTGCGCGATGACGAATACCCGAAGCTGGCGCGCATCTACAATCTGCACCGCCGCTGGCGCGACCTCCTCACCCAGGGCATGGTGCTGCCCGCTGACGACTACGGCCCGTCTGCGGTCGCGCGCGGGGACGCGGCGACGCGCGTGGTGACGCTGCGCAACCTCGGCTGGGAGCCGCGCACCTACCAGGTGGCGCTCGACGAGGCCATCGGCCTGTCCGCCCCCGGCGCGGTCATGGTGCGCCTCTTCCATCCGCACGAGCGCATCCTCGGCACCCGGGCACACGGCGAGCGCGTGCCAGTGACGGTCGCGCCGTTCTCGGTCGCCCTGCTGCTTGCCACCACCGCGCCGTGCGCCGAACCGGGCGTGTCCGGCTGCGACGCAGAGGTCGTGCGCGACGTGCCTGGCAAGCCTCTGGTGCTGCGTCTGCTTGGCCTGCCCGGCACGACCGCGACGGCGACGTTCACGCCCGGGCGCATGCCCGCCAAGACGGCGACCATCGACGGCCAGCCGCTGCCCGGCTTCGCCGCAGGCCAGCCGGTCTCCGTGACCTTCCGGGGCGCACCGTTGGCGCAGCCCAGCCACCGCCGCCTCGCCGAACTCGCGCCCTGCGCGGTGCCCGCCGATGCAGAGGCGCTCTACGAAGCGACCTGCTTCGCCGCCGACAACGATGCGCTCGAGGCGCGCTCACTGCGTCGTTCAGGGCCGACGCTGGTGCCGCAGGTGCAGGCCGCGCGCGACGCCTTCTTCGCCCAGGAACTGTTCCGCACCCGCGGGTGCTGGGACAAGCTGCTCTTCGATGGCGAGCGCGGCACCGGTCTGGTGCAGGGTGGCCGGCTGCCGACGAACGTGGATGGTCAGCCCGAGCTGCGCCTCGACCTCGGCGCGCCGACCGTCGCCGACAGCTTCTCGCTGCAACTCGCCGGCGGCACCACCAGCGGCCAGGCCGAGGGCTCCGCCGACCTGCTCCGCTGGACGGTGCTGCCGACCACCGTCACCGCAGAGCAGGTGACCATCACCCCGCCCGCGCGCATGGCCCTGCGCTACCTGCGCCTCGCGCGCGGCTCCATGCACATCTGCGAGGTGACTGCCGAGCAGGGCGGCCTCGCTCTGCCGCGTACCTCCTGGCGCGCTTCGGAGCTCTTCGAGTCCTACACCAGGCGCACCGCGACCGCCGCCTGGAGCGCGACCGTCACGCTCGGCCACGAGGCTCCCGGCAGCTACCTGTGCATCGCGCTGGAAGGCGAACACGGCGTCGACGGCGCCTGGGCCGCCGCGCGCCTCGCCGGCCGCCCGCTCGGCTGCCCGGACCGCGCGCCGTCGTTCCTCAGCAACGTCTGGGAGGCACCGGTGCGGCAGGCCGGCAGCAACCTCACCTATTACCTGCCGGTGACACCCGACATGGCCGGCAAAGCGCTCGACCTGGTGGTGCTGACGCTGGCCAACGGCAAGAACACGTACAAGCCGGTGGCCTGGATCACCAGCCGCGAGCCGATGGTGGGCAGGGTGGTGGTGGTGGAATGAATGGCGATGGGAGTGGCGAGGGGCGAGTGGCGAGTCGCGAGTCGCGAGCTGCGAGCTGCGAGCTGCGAGCTGCGAGACTCAAGACTGAGACAACAGCTCACTTGATGCGCACGTCGGGAGCGATTTTCTCGCCTCTCGCCTCTCGCCTCTCGCTGCTCGCTGCTCGCGACTCGAAACTCGCGACTCGTGAGCGCAAACTAATCGAGGGCCGGAAGATGGACGGTGAAGACCGTGCCGACGCCTTCGTGGGAGGCTACGCGGATCCAGCCGCCGTGGCTCTCGGCAATCTTCTTGCAGATGGCCAGACCGAGGCCCGAGCCGTCGTAGGTACCGCCGGTAAAGGCGCGCTGGAAGGCGCCGAAGATGCGCTCCTGATACGCTGGGGCGATGCCGATGCCGTTGTCGCGGACCGCCAGCACCCAGCCGGCGCCGTCGCGGGTCGCGGAGACGTGGACCACGGGCGGGCGCCCCGCGGCGCGGAACTTGAGGGCGTTGCCAATGAGGTTCTGCAGCAGCTGGAGGAGACGCGTGGCGTCGCCGCGCACCATCGGCAACGCGTCGGCGGTGACCGTGCCGTGGGTCTCGGTGATGCGGCTGGTGAGGTTGTCGACCGCGGCCGCGAAGGCCTCGCCCAGGTCGACGGCTACCGCCTCGCCCTCCTCTCCGAGGCGGGCGTAGGCGAGCAGGTTGCCGATCAGCGCCTGCATGCGCGTGGTCCCGGCCATGGCGCGACCGATGTAGCCACGTGCATCTTCGCCAAGCTGCCCGGCGCAGCGGTCCTCGAGCAGGGTCAGGAAGCCGGCCACCATGCGCAGCGGCTCCTGTAGGTCGTGACTGGCCACGGCGGCGAAGCGCTCGAGCTCGTGGTTGCTGGTCTCAAGCGCCGCGACCGCGTTGCGCAGCTCCTCCTCACCGCGCAGGCGGTCGGTGATGTCGCGCGTCGAGCCGGCGACCGCCTCCACCACGCCGTCCTCGGCCAGCACCGGGACGAAGATGTACTCGTAGTGGCGCGTACTGCCGTCCGGCCCGGTGAAAGGGGTCTGATCGCGGACCTGCCCGCGCGTGGCGATGACCTCCTGGATTTGACGCTGCAGGCGCGCCGCCAGCTCGGTCGGATAACCAAGTTCGAAGAAGTCCCGCCCGACGGCTTCCGCGAGGGGCTTCTGCCAGAGCATGAGCAGGGCCCGGTTGACATACAGAAAGCGGCCGTCGAGGTCGAAGATGTACGTGAAGTCGGGGGTGTGCGACAGCGCCGTGTCGAACAGCCGCCACTGCTTCCCGGTGCCGCGGGCGATGCGTGCGGTCTCTGGTCCGCGCAATCGCGTTGGGTGGAGCGCCGCCTGGTCAGCGGCGGGAATGGCAGCGGTGGGGTCCATCATCGCCGCACTGATCCTGGACGGCACCGCGCCGCAGCCGACTGGCTGCCAGCGCGCTGCGCCACTACCTGTGGACACAGCCCTGGGGCCACCCACCGCCCCATCACAGCACCGTGTGCCACGACGGACTCACCGCGAATGCCGACATGATCAATCCCACGTGCGAGTAGCACTGCGGGAAGTTGCCGCTCTGCGTCGTGGTCGCCGGGTCGAAGTGCTCGGCGAACAGGCCCAGGGGGTTGGCCGCCTTGAGCGCCTTGCCCAGCACCGCGGCGCCCTCCTCGACGCGGCCGAGGCGCGCGAGGGCCTCGGCCATCCAGAACGAGCAGATCAGGAAGGGGTGTTTGGGCGTGCCGAAGTCATCGTGGTGGCGGTAGCGGTAGTAGAACCCGCTCGCCGGGTCGCCACCCCAGGCAAGGTCCTTGGCGATGTGGTCGACGGTGCGCTCGCACAGCCCACGGTCGGGGAAGCCCAGCGTGGGCAGCAGCAGCAGTGCTGAGTCCGCGGTGCGGTGCCCCGGCGCGCTCCACAGCACGCCATCTGACACCGCGCGCTCGATGGCGGCGCGCGCGGTGTCGCGCCAACCGTCGATCTGCGCCGCGTCGCCGCGGATGCGGCCCATGCCGATCAGACGCGCGTAGCGGTCGAGCGCGGTCCACGACATCATCGCGGTGTAGGTGTGCGGCTTCCAATCGCCGCGCAGCTCCCACAGCCCGGCATCGGGCTCGTCGAGGGTATCCAGACAGCGCGCCGCCAGGGTCGCGAGCAGCTCGTCGTAGTGGCGCGAGCGCAGGTGCGCGAAGCGCTCGTCGAAGTAGAGCCGCGAGAGCATCATCAGCATCTGCCCATAGACGTCGTTCTGCACGTGCTCGGCGGCCTGGTTCTCGGTGCGCACCGGCTTGGACCCGCGGTAGCCGGCCCAGTTCGTGCGCTCGGTCTCGGGTAGCGGGCGGGTGCCGTCGACGCGGTAGACGGGGTGCAGGCGGCCGACGTTCTCGCGGTGGATGACGTCGAACATGAAGCGCAAGATGCCTTCGAGCTCCTCGAAATGGCCGAGTCGATGGATGGCCGAGACCGTGAAGTAGGCGTCGCGCAGCCAGCAGAAACGGTAGTCCCAGTTGCGCACGTCGCCGACGATCTCGGGCAGGCTGGTGGTGATCGCGGCCAACACCGCGCCGGTCTCCTCGAAGCAGTGCAGCTTGAGTGCCAGCGCCGAGCGGATGACCTCGCGCTGGAACAGCACGGGGGTGTTGCAGCCCATCACCCAGTTCCGCCACCACTGCTCGGTGCGCAGCTGGAAGGTTTCGACCAGCGTCGCCAGGTCGTCCTCCGGCGGCACCCCCCAGGTGAGGATGAAGTAGAGCGGCACGCTCAGCGTCGCGTGTGTCCCGGCGAGCAGCTGGGTGAGCGGCATGGTGGTCGACAGGCGCAATTCGTCGTCCAGACCGAGGAAGCGCACGTGGCTGCTGCCGCGCTGCATGGGCGCGGGCTCCTTGCTCCAGCCCTGCACCGGTTGGATCTCGACGTTGATCTTGGGCAGACCGCTGAGGGGAATCACCTTGCGCATCAGCATCAGCGGCCGGTAGGTGCGCCCGAACTGCTCGAAGCGCGGGAAGAAGTCGATGACCGCGAAGCGGTTGCCCTCAGCGTCCTCGTGGATGGTCTCGAGGACGTTGGTCGACTCCAGGTAGCGCTGACTGGACGTGCCGGGGCGCGCCGCCGCGATCGAGAAGTGCCCGCCTTGCGGGTCGAGCAGGCGTCCGAACACCGGCGGCGAGTCGGGCCGCGGCAGGCACATCCAATCGATGGAGCCGTCGCGCCCGACCAGGGCCGATGCCTGGCAATTACCGATGAGGCCGAGTTGATACATGCGCGGTCATCCCAGGGTGTCTGTCGTGCAAGATAAGATAAGCTGCGATTGTGCCAAGTCGTGCACGCTCGCTGAAAAATCGCGCTCAGCGCACCCCGAGCAGCGCGCAGCGGCATTCCTGATGCCCAGTTCGCTGCAATACGCACGATCCTATGGATGCGCGGACGTCGTTCCGCCTGGAGCCACGGCTGCATGACCACCATCGCGGTGTGCACATGATGCAGCTTATGGCGTTGCTCAAGGCCAACTCCAAGTTGCGCGCCATGAGTCGCGAGTGAAGGCAGGCTGTCCTCGCGACTCGCGACTCGCGACTCGCTGCCCGTAACTTGCAACGCGCACCGTGCGACTTCTCCCGCTCAGGCCCTGACCTGCCCCTCACCACGGCACACCCACTTGTAGGTGCACAGCTCGCGGATGCCCATCGGGCCGCGCGCGTGCACGCGGTTGGTGCTGATGCCGACCTCGGCGCCGAAGCCGAACTGGCCGCCATCGGTGAAGCGTGTCGAGGCGTTGTGGTAGACGCAGGCGCTGTCGACCTCGCGCAGGTAGGTCTCGGCCGCGGCGACGTCTGCGGTGACGATGCCGTCGCTGTGGTGGCTGCCGTGCCGCTCGGTGAAGCGGATCGCCTCGTCCAGGTCGTCGACCACCTTCACCGCCAGGATCAGCGCCAAGTACTCGGTCTCCCAGTCGGCGTCGCCCGCCGCCACGGCCCCGGGCAGCAGCGGCAGCGCGCGCGCGTCGGCGCGCAGCTCGACCCCGCGCGGCGCGAGCTCGGCCTGGAGCATCGGCAGGAAGCGCTGACTGACCGCCGCGTCGACCAGCAGGTTCTCGATGGCGTTGCACACCCCGGGGCGCTGGCACTTGGCGTTGACCACCAGGCGCAGGGCCATGGCGAGATCGGCCGCGGCGTGCACGTAGAGGCTGCACACGCCCTTGTCGTGCTTGATCACCGGGACCTTGCTGCACGCCACCACCGCCTGGATGAGCGCCTCGCCGCCGCGCGGCACGACGATGTCGATGGCGTCGTCGCGGGCCAGCAGCACCGGGATCAGGGCGCGGTCTTGCTCCTGCACCAGCTGCACGGCGTCGGCGGGCACGCCGGCAGCCGCCAGGCCGCGGCGGAAGGCCGTGGCGAGCGCGCGGTTGCTGTGCACCGCCTCCTTGCCGCCGCGCAGGATGCAGGCGTTGCCCGAGCGCAGGCACAGGCTGGCCGCGTCGACGGTGACGTTGGGCCGGCTCTCGAAGATGATCGCGACCACGCCGATTGGCACGGCCAGCTTCTGCGCGCGCACGC
The DNA here is from genome assembly GCA_038213805.1 of Planctomycetota bacterium. GTDB lineage: Bacteria > Planctomycetota > UBA11346 > UBA11346 > UBA11346 > BOG-1363. The sequence goes on from JBBQSO010000115.1 coordinate 10,098, forward strand.
CCTGGGCGATGACGCGCTCCTCCAGCACCTGGCCGACCGGGTCGGGCAGGGTGGCGACCTGACGCAGGTCGGCGACCAGCGCGGCGAGGCGCGGGCCGTCGAGGCGCAAGCGGTCGACCATGGCCGCCGCCAGCCCATCGACGCGCGCCTGCTCAAGGTCCTTGGCGTTGGCCGCGAGCAGCGCCGCGCCGTCAGCCGCGAGCGCGTCCGCCGCCGCCAGGATGGCCGCGCGCCGCGAGGCGTCGCCCAGCAGCGCCAGGGCGCGCGCCGCCGGCCGGGCGCGCGCGCACAGCTCGGCGACGTGCGCGGCGATACGCGCCGTGGCTTCCGCCTGCGGACCCGCGGTGGCACGCTGGGCGGAGGCGGACGCGGGCGGGGTGGGCAGGGACTGGCTCATGGTAGGCGCAGCTTCGCGTTCGCCCCGCCCGCGCAAGCCGCGCGCCGCCAACGATGGCACCGGGAACCGCCATTGCCGACCCGCACCCGCGCGCTCTCATGCCATCATGCTGCTGCTCATCATGCGACGGCTCGGCGCCGGGCTGGCGGTGGTGTGGCTGGTGCACCTGCTGACCTTCGCCGCCCTGCGCCTGATGCCCGGCGACCCCTGGGCCGACCTCGCCGGCGACCGCGCCGTACCGGCCGCGACGGTTGCGCGCATGCAGGCGCTCTACGGGCAGGACCGCCCGATGGTCGTCCAGTACGCCGACGACCTGTGGGCCAAGCTGCACGGCGACCTCGGCGCCAGCCTCAAGCTCGCCGCCGGCCACGACGTCGGCGACCTGCTGCTGCGCGCCGCGCCAGTGTCGCTCAGCCTCGGGTGCGGCGCGCTGCTGCTGGCCCTGGGCTTCGGTCTGCCCGCCGGGATCCTCGCTGCTCGCCGCGCGCGCGCCGGCGCCGCCGCTGCCGACCACGTGGTGCGCGCCCTCGCCACGCTCGGCAGCAGCACGCCCGCCTTCGTCGTCGGCCCGCTGCTGCTGATCGTCTTCAGCCTGACCCTGGGTTGGCTGCCCGCCGGCGGCATCGACCGCCCCGGCGCGCTGCTGCTGCCGATCGCCACCCTCGCCCTGCCGCTCGCCGCCGAATTCGCCCGCCTGGTGCGCGCCAGCCTACTCGGCGAACTCGGCGCCGACTTCGTGCGCACCGCGCGCGCCAAAGGCGCGGACGAAACGACCATCGTCCTCGATCACGCTTTACGCCCGGCCTTCGCTCCCGTGCTCGCCTACCTCGGCACCGCTGCCGCCAGCGTGCTGACTGGGGCGATGGTGGTGGAGTCGCTGTTCGCCATTCCGGGGCTGGGCTACTACTTCGTCACCGGTGCGCTGCAGCAGGACTGGACGGTGGTCAGCGGCGCGGCGCTGCTCTACGCCGTTGCGATAGTGATCTGCAATCTGGCGGCGGATCTGGGGATGATGTGGTTGGATCCGCGGACGCGGTGAAGAGGGCTTCTCGCTTCTCGCTTCTCGCTTCTCGCTTCTCGCTTCTCGCTTCTCGCTTCTCGCTTCTCGCTTCTCGCTTGGGAGACGGAAACTGCAGCGATGGCGCGGGCATGTCGGGAATTCTTTGCGGTTGCGGGGTGTGCTCTCCTTCAGGAACCCCGATTGTCCCGAGCGTGCTCGCCGTCAAGGAGCTGCGGCTGCGCCTTCGCCCGCGGGGCGCGGCGGCCGGGGCGGCCGTCCTTGACCGCTGCGCGCGCTCTGGGGTGGGGTGAGGAAAGGAGAGCAGACATGCCTCGATACGAGCGATTCAGGGTTTGGCATACGGCGCGGGAGGTGGTGAAGGAGGTACAGCTGGCTGCGGCGGAATTCGGCGACTGCGGCGGAGGACTGACCAACCAGCTCCGGCGCGCGGCGATCTCCATCGCGTCCAATATCGCGGAGGGATCCGAGAAGACCTCCGACGCGGAACTGCGGCGGTACTTCGCCATCGCGCGGGGATCCTGCGCGGAAGCGACCGCGCAGGTGACCATCGCGTACGATATGGGACTCGTGAACGAGGAGCGCTTCGTGACGCTCACGGACCGGCTGGACCACGTCGGTCGGATGCTCTCCGCCTTCATCACCCGCCTGGAAAGCGGGTGATTGGGGTGATCACCTACGACCTGAGTCACGAGTGGCGAGAAGCGAGAAGCGAGTGGCGAGTGGCGAGTCGCGAGGAAGACCGGCTGTCCTCGCGACTCGCGGCTCGAAACTCGCAGCTCATCGCAACGTTGCGCGGAGTTAGCCACGAGTCGCGAGTCACGAGGAGGACCGGCTGTCCTCGCGACTCGCGACTCGAAGCTCGAAGCTCAACCCCTTCCGTTGCGCGAAACCAGCCACGAGCTGCGAGTCACGAGTTGCGAGCGCAGGCAGGCCGTCTTCGCGACTCGCGACTCGCAGCTCGAAACTGGTCACTCCATTGCACGTAAACACCTCGCGCCACGAACGACGTCAAGCGGCGAAGACGCTACCGCACCCCGATCTTGCTATCCGTCACCCGCCGCCGGTACGCCCGGCTCCCCTCGTTCTTCGCCCCCGCGCTCTGCGCCGTGCAGATCGCGGCATGGTACAGCTCGACCGCGGCCGGGCCGACCACGGCGATGTCGAAGCGTGCGGCGGCCAGGCGCGCGGCGGCGCTGCGGCTCGCGCGCAGATCGCCGCTGCGCGCAAGTGCGACGATGGCGCCGGCGAGCGCGCTGGGGTCGCCGGCGGCGACCAGGGTGCCGCTCTCGCCGTCGGTGATCAGTTCGGCCATGCCGCCGACGGCGCTGGCGATCACCGCGCGGCCGCAGGCCAGGGCCTCGATCACCAGCGCGGCGGAGCGGTCGGTGCGCGGCGCGTGCACCAGCACGTCGCTGGCGGCGAGCAGCGCGGCGGCGGGGACCTCGCCAAGATCGCGGATCCAGTCCGGATCCTCCAGGCCAATCGCGCTCAGGGCTTCGGCCAGGTCGGGGCCGCCGCCGGCCACCACCAGGCGCACGTCAAGGTCGCGGCGCAGGGCCACCATGGCGGCGAGCAGGTCACCGGCGCCGGCGGCCTCGTCGTAAGGTCCGGCCATGCCCACGACCAGCGGTCCGCCGACCGGGCGCGGCGCGCGCGCGGCGCAGGCAGCGACATCGACGGCATAGGGCAGGATGCTGACGCGGTCGCGGCCCAGGCCGAAGGCGGCGATGGCGGAGGCGCGGTGGTTCTCGGTGGGGACCAGCACCCAGGACACGCGGCGGTCCTGCAGTCCATGCACCCGCGCCGCGTCGGCGAGGTGGGCGACGCTCGCCACCACCGGCAGGTGCAGGCGGCGGGCCAGGGTGCGCGCGGCCGGCAGCGAGCCCAGGCCGTGGAGATGGATCAGGTCGGGGTTCCAGGCGCCCACGCGGGCGATCAACTCGTGCCGGCCGCCCAGCCACCAGCGCGGCCGCGACGCGTGGATGGGGATGCAGGTAGTGCCGTCGAGGCTGCCCTCGCCTGGGGCGGCGAGCGCCACCTGGTGGTCGTTGGCGCGCAACCAGCTCATCATTGGCAGGACATCGCCGGCCTGGGCAGCAGCCAGGGAGTCGGCGATGTGGAGGACGCGGAGGCCGATCACGACAGAGCCTGAAAATGAATCATAAACTCTTTTATAACATTTGTTTGCGCTGAAAATTCTGCGCCGATCACGGGCGATCCCGATCACGACTGCGGGGCAGCTGCTCAAGCCCGGGATCCTGCTCGGCGAGGGCGGCGAGATCGGTTCCCGCGATGGTGTACTTCCCATCGAACCAGGCCCCCAGGTCGCGGTTGCGGCAGCGCGGCGAGCAGAAGGGGAAGCCCGCCGGGCGCTCGGCGCTGGCCACCAGCACGGGTCGGCCGCAGGTCGGGCAGGGAAGGGTCTCTGACATCGTGGGGCATTCTCGCGCGGCGCGGGCGCAGTCCAGCCGCGCCGCGCACCCGCTGCGACCGCCACTTGCATCCGGTCCGGGACGCATCTGTGTCTTGGCACCCGGCGCGGCGGTCGGACACTGCGACATGCCCCGACCCTCCCCCCCGCTCCTGCCCCTGCTGATCGCGGCCGGCCTGCTGCT
>JBBQSO010000116.1:0-14099 GCA_038213805.1 Planctomycetota bacterium
GGCGCGCATCGGGTGGAGAGCGCGCCAGCGGCGCGCGGTCCCAGGAATGGCCCTGACGTCTGCTGCGGCGTGCGCGGGCCGCACGCGCGGGTTAGGACGGAATCCACCTGCTATCCGGACGATCCTGGCACCTGGCCAACAGGCCGGAGCAGACGGGGTAGATGCCTGGTGCGCAGGGCAGGCCACGCCCTGCGCGAGGGGGACCCATGCGCAGCACCGTGCTGACCGCGCTCATCGGATTGCTCATGCTTGCGGGCGCGGCGGCGCGCGCTGCGGACGAGGGCGTAGTCAACCAGGTGAAGGAATGGACCTTCACCTCGTCCAAGTCCTACGCGGATCCGTTCAACGAACTCGACGTCGACATGCTCGTCACCACGCCCGCCGGTGCGGAGCAGCGGGTGCCGGCGTTCTGGGGCGGCGGGCAGACGTGGCGCGTGCGCTACGCGTCGCCGCAGGCGGGCACCTACCGCTGGAAGCTGGCCTGCTCGGATGCGGCGAACACGAACCTCGCCGGTGTCAGCGGCACCCTCGAGCTGAAAGCGTACGCGGGTGACAATCCGCTGTGGTTGCACGGCCCGGTGCAGGTGGCGGCGGACAAGCGCCACCTGTCCTACGCCGACGGTACGCCGTTCTTCTGGCTGGGCGACACCTGGTGGACGGGCCTGGGCCACCGCCTGCACTGGCCGGATGAGTTCCAGCGCCTCGCGGCGGACCGCAGGCAGAAGGGCTTCACCGTCATCCAGATCGTCGCCGGGCTCTACCCCGACATGCATCCCTTCGACCCGCGTGGCGCCAACGAGGCCGGCTTCCCGTGGGAGAAGGACTACACGCGCATCAACCCCGCGTACTGGGACGCCGCCGACCGGCGCCTCTTCCACTTGGTCGAGCAGGGCTTCACGCCGTGCATCGTCGGCGCGTGGGGCTATTTCCTGCCATGGCTGGGCGTGGACAAGATGAAGAAGCATTGGCGCCACCTGATCGCGCGCTACGGCGCGCTGCCGGTGGTGTGGTGCGCCGCGGGCGAGGCCAACCTGCCGTGGTACCTAGCCAAGGGCTTCCCCTACGACGACCGCGGGCAGGTCACCGGCTGGACCGAGGTGATGCGCGCCATCCGCGCCACCGATCCCTGGCACCGCCCGCTGACCATCCACCCCACCGGCATCGGCCGCCTGTCAGCGCGCCACGCCACCGATGACGTCGGCACCCTCGACTTCGACATGCTGCAGACTCCGCACGGCCAGCGCGAGGCGGTCGAGCCGACGCTGCGCACCGTGAAGGAGTCGTACGCCGACACGCCGGTCATGCCGGTGATCAACGGCGAGGCGTCGTACGAGATGCTCGGCGACACCATCCCGGCGCGCTGGACGCGGCAGATGTTCTGGGTGTGCATGCTGCAGGGCGCCGCCGGCCACACCTATGGCGCCAACGGCATCTGGCAGCTCAACCGTCGTGGCGATCCGCACGGTGGCTCACCGCACCATCCGCCCGGCAGCACCGGCTACGGCATCATCCCGTGGGACGACGCGATGAACCTGCCTGGCTCGACCCAGGTCGGCCTGGGCAAGGCGCTGTTCCTGCGCTATCCGTGGCAGAGCTTCGTGCCGCACGGCGAGTGGGCCACCTGGGCCGGAGCCGCCGCCAATCCCCCGCTGGTGGGATTGTGCGCCAGCGGCAGCGACCTGGTGCGGTTCGTCTATGTGCCTGAACTACACGCGGTGACGCTCGCGCATCTCGATGCCGGTGCGGCTTGGCGCGCGTCGGTTTTCGATCCGGTCAGTGGCCGCATCACCGCCCTTGGCGCGCTCACTGTCGCTGCGGATGGCACCTGCACGGTGCCGGCGCCTGCGCAGGACAACGCGGAAGACTGGGTGGTCGTGGTGGAGCGTTAAAGCGGGCGCTGTGCGCAGCTCGTCGGCTCAGCGGATCTTCGCCGGCCAGCGCTTTTCCGGGGTTCCATCTTGCGTCGCGCCATTCGGCGCAGTGCGCGGATCCGGGGTCGGCGCGGCGCGCTGTGGAACCACCACAGGAGGCGGCGACGGGCGCGGCGCCGCTACCGCAGCAGGCGACGGGCGCGGCGCGACCTGTACAGCAGGCGGCGCGGGTCGCGGCGCGAGCGGCGGTGGGGTCGCGGGCATCGGGCGGCCCGCGCCGGGTGCAGGCGCGAATGTGGGCGGCGTCGCGGGCATGGGCCGGCCCGGTGCGGAGGTCGGGCCGACGGGCGGCGGTGAGGCCGGCAGCGGTCGCCCAGGCGTGGTCGCCAACGGTGGCTGAGGGCGCGGGCTGGGTGCAACCGGCGTCGGGTGCGGCCAGGCCGGCCGCGCTGCGGGCGGCGGTGCGACGACGGGGGGCGCGGACTGCGGCGCGCTGGGCTGCGCCGCGGGCAGGGTCACGACCTGCGCCGCAGGTGCTGGTGCAGGCGCTGCCGGTGGCGTGGTGAACGGCGAAGGCGTGGGATTGCCGCCGGGATGCGGGCGCCACGGCTGCCGCGCGGGCGGCGTCGACGCGGGCGCGACGACGGGCGCCGGTGGGCGTGAGATCGGCGGAGCCGTCGGCGGCGAAGTCACGACCTGGACAGCCGGGGCCGGCGCCGCTGGCGCAATCGGCAGGCTCGCCGAGGCCGTCGGTATGGTAAACGGCGCCGGCGTCGGATTGCCGCCGGGATGCGGGTGCCACGGCTGGCGTTCGGGCGGTATTGCAGGGCTCGCGACCGGCGGATGGACGGGATACTGTGGGCGCTCCGGGCGCGGCCGGGGACGGTAGCCATAGCCGGGTTCGTAGATGTAGATCGGCTCCTGCTCGACGATTACCACCGGCGGCTGCGCGATATAGACGGGTACGGGCACCTCAACGATGGTCGGAGGCTGCGGCGGTGCAGGGACGATCACCACCGGCGGCGCACTGGGCGGTTCGGGCGGCAGACCGCGCGGGCCGTCGGGCGGACCGGGCGGTAGACCCCTTGGACCGTCGGGTGGCCCGGGCGGCAGATCACCAGGTGTTTGCGCAAAATCCTGGCCTTGAGCCGGAGGCTCTGGCACAGGCGGCAGCTCCGGCCCGAGTGGGGCGGGAGCGTGCGCGGCTGGCGGCAGGAGCGGCTCCCATTCCAGGCTGCCGGTCTGCGGCGACGCGGCGCGGCCGGGGATGGGCTGCTGCAGCGCGAACGACGGCATCCACTCGCTCGGATTGTGAGCGGCCACCACGACCGGAGCGGCAACACGCTGTGGCGCGCTCGCAGGTTCGGCCAGGCGGGTGATGCCGTACGTGAGGGCCGCGGAGGCCGAGGTGCTGACCAGCATGGCGATGACGATGGGGCGGATGGCCATGGCTGCGTCCTCCTGCGGACGTGGGAAGCGGGCGCCGGGGAGCATCCGCAGGGTACCAAGGTCACCGGTGGGGATGGCGTACCGCGGCAGAGACGGACCTTGGGAAGAGGGTGGGACGGGGGAAGGAAGGAATGGGCGAGCGCTCAACTCTCATTGCTCGAAAGCCGGGTAGTTCTCGCGATGGGTCTCGAGCATCGTGTCCGCGTCGTGAAGGTGACGATCCGCGAGGGCATGGAGGGCTACGGAGCGGAGAGATCATAGGTCTGAAATGCGCGTCTCAGAGGTTTTGCCGAAGGTTGGCAGGGTCACGGGGAAAGCATCGGTTAAAATCATAAAGTTATAACATATAGAATATTATGACTTATTTATAGGTGAGGCAGAGTTCATGGTTCACTGACGAGACATTTATAGACCCTTGTTTGTCTACCTATAGGTAGGTAGAGCCTCCCACCCATGAACCCCGCCATTAGCAACACGCGTGAGCAGCTCCTCGCAGCGGCGGTCGACCTGCTCCAGCGGGTCGGCTACGCGTCGTTCAGCTTTCGCGACCTCGCCGAGGTGGTGGGCATCCGTACCGCCAGCATCCACTACCACTTCCCGTCCAAGGCCGATCTCGGTCTCGCGCTGATCGACTTCCTGCGCGACTACACCCGCGCGCGCGAGCGCGAGATGCGCGACCAGCATCCTGATGTGTGCGCGCGGCTCCTCGCCCTCGCCGACCGCATCGCCGAGAAGTGCGTCGATCAGCGCTCCTGCCCGATGAACATCCTGCAGGCCGAGTACGCGGTGCTGCCGCCGGCCATGCAGCAGGCTCTGCACACCCTGATCGACGAGAAGCTGCAGCTCATCGGAGCCTGGCTTGACGAGGGCCGCGCCGCCGGCCAGTTGCGTTTCCCAGGCTCTGCCATCGCCCAGGCCCAGCTGGTGTGGTCGGTGATCGAGTACGGCAGCCAGCTCGCCCGCTCGCATCCCGACCGCACGCTGCACGCCTTGGTGCGCCAGCTCGTCGACACCATGTCCCCCGCGAAATCCCCCTGATCACGATACCCGGTCACCGCCGACCCGCTCCCGGAGTTCCCATGCGCATCACCGCCCATCCCGTCGCCACCCTCGCCCTCGTCGGCGCCACTCTCGCCGCGCTCGCCTCGTGCGGCGGTCAGCCCGAGGCGCACGGCGGCGGCATGCCGCCGCCGCCGGTCGGCGTCGCCGCGCCGCTCAAGCGCGACCTGCCGGTGGTGCGCGAGATGACCGGCCGCCTCGAAGCGGTCGAGACCGTCGAACTGCGCCCGCGCGTCAGCGGCGTCGTCGAACGGGTGCTGGTCAGCGATGGCGCCGAGGTGAAGGTCGGTGACGTCATCCTGGAGATCGACCAGCGCGTGTTCGTCGCCAACGCCGCCAAGGCCGAGGCCGACGTGGCGCGCGCCGCCTCGCGCCTCGACCAGGCGCACATCCTGTTCGGCCGCGCCAAGACCCTGGTCGAGCAGAAGATCGTTTCGCAGCAGGCCTTCGACGACGCCTCTGCAGCGGTGAAGACCGGCGAGGCGGAGGTCGCCGCGGCCAAGGCCACGCTGGTCTCGGCCCAGCTCGACCTGGGCTACACCAAGGTCACCGCGCCCGTCAGCGGACGCATCGGCAAGGTCGCGACCACCACCGGCAACCTCGTCCAGGGCGGCGGGCCGGTGCCGGCCACGCTGATCGCGACCATCGTCACCATCGATCCGGTCTACGCGGTCTTCGACCTCGACGAGACCACCTGGGCCACGGTCGGGGCGAGCCTACGCGCCTCCGCCGGCGGCGGCGCGGCCGTGCCTGTGGCAGTCGGCCTCGCCGGCGAGGCCGGCTTCCCGCACGCCGGGACGGTGGCCTTCGTCGACAACCAGATCGACAGCGCCAGCGGCACCATCCGCATCCGCGCGCGGCTGGCCAACGCCGAGCGCCTGCTGGTGTCCGGCGCCTTCGCCCGCGTCCAGCTGCAGATCGCCCCACCGCGGCCGGTACTACTGATCAACGAGCGCGCGGTGCAATCGCAGCTCACCCTGCGCAACGTCCTGGTGGTCGACGACAAGGGCATCACCCAGTTCCGTCCGGTGAAGCTCGGCGACACCGTGGATCAGCTGCGCGTGGTCGAGAGCGGACTCGGCCCCGAGGACCGCATCGCGGTCAACAACCTGGCCAAGATCTTCTTCCCCGGCATGCCGGTGATGCCGCTGCCGGCGTCGATGCTGACGCTGCAGAACGACGCTCCACCGGCGGGTCCTGCGCCCGCCGGTGAGGCGCCCAAGCCCGCCGACGCCGCGGCCAAGCCGACCGCCGACGCCAAGCCCGAAGCCGAAGGGAAGCATCCGTGAGACTGCCCCAATACTTCATCGACCGTCCGATCTTCGCGACGGTGCTCTCGACGGTGATCGTGCTGCTTGGCGTGCTGGCCATGAACCGGCTGCCGATCAGCGAGTATCCCGAGGTCGTGCCGCCGACCATCGCGGTCAACGCCAACTACCCGGGCGCCAACCCCGAGACCATCTCCGCCACCGTCGCCGGTCCGCTCGAGCAGCAGATGACCGGCATCGACGGCATGCTCTACCTGTTCTCGCAGAGCACCCTCGACGGCACCATGCAGCTGACCCTGACCTTCAAGATCGGCACCGATATCGACAAGGCGCTGGTCGAGGTCCAGAACCGCGTGCAGCGCGCCACGCCGCGCCTGCCGGAGGAGGTCCGCCGCCTGGGCGTGACCTCGAACAAGGCCACGCGCAACCTGCTGATGGTCGTCCATCTGCAGTCGCCCGACAGCAGCGTCGACATGCTGACCCTGTCCAACTACGCGCGCCTCTACGTCAAGGACCAGCTCGCCCGCCTGCCCGGCATCAGCGACGTGCCAGTGTTCGGCGCCGGCGAGTACAGCATGCGCATCTGGCTTGATCCGGAAAAGATGGCGGCGCGCAAGCTTGAGCCGCAGGACGTCGCCGCGGCGATCCGCGAGCAGAACGTGCAGATCGCCCCGGGCACCCTCGCCCAGCAGCCGGTCGACCGCGCCACCCCCTTCGAGATCACCATCACCACCCAGGGCCGCCTCACCGAGGTCGCCCAGTTCGAGCAGATCATCGTGCGCCGCGGCGCCGCCGGCCAGCTGGTGCGGCTGAAGGACGTCGCGCGCATCGAGCTCGGCGCCAACACCTACAGCCTGCGCAGTCTGCTCGCGATCAAGAAGACCGACAAGGAGGGCAAGGACATCTCCACCGGCATGGGCATCGCCACCGCGCTGCCGATCATCCAGTCGCCGGACTCCAACGCCCTCGAGGTCTCAGACCACGTGCGCGCCAAGATGAAGGAGCTCAGCGCCTCATTCCCCAAGGGCATCACCTACGAGATCGTCTACGATCCCACCCAGTTCATCCGCTCGTCGATCGAAGCGGTGGTGCACACCCTGATCGAGGCGGTGATCCTGGTGGTGATCGTGGTGATCATCTTCCTGCAGACGTGGCGCGCCTCGGTGATCCCGCTGATCGCCGTGCCGGTGTCGATCATCGGCACCTTCGCGATCATGTCGGCCCTGGGCTTCACCATCAACGCGTTGTCGCTGTTCGGCCTGGTGCTGGCCATCGGCATCGTTGTCGACGACGCCATCGTCGTGGTCGAGAACGTCGAGCGCAACATCGCCAACGGCCTGACCCCGCGCGACGCGACTCGGCAGGCGATGCGCGAGGTCTCGGGGCCGATCCTCGCGACAGCCCTGGTGCTGTGCTCGGTGTTCATCCCCACCGCCTTCATCAGCGGCCTGACCGGGCAGTTCTTCCAGCAGTTCGCCCTGACCATCGCCATCTCGACGGTGATCTCGGCCTTCACCTCGCTGACCCTCAGCCCGGCGCTGGCCGCGCTGCTGCTCAAGCCGCACGGTGCGCGTCCCGACCTCTTCACCCGCTTCCTCAACCTGCTGTTCGGCTGGTTCTTCCGCCTCTTCAACCGCGCCTTCAATGCCTCGGCCAACGGCTATGTGGGCCTGACCCGGCGGGTTGTGCGCTTCAGCGCCATCGCCCTGGTCCTGTACGCGGGGCTGATGTACCTGACCTACGACCGCTTCACCAGCACGCCGACCAGCTTCGTGCCGGCCCAGGACAAGGGCTATCTGATCTGCGTCGCCTTCCTGCCCAACGGCGCGTCGCTGGACCGCACCGAGAAGGTCATCCGCCAGATGGGCGAGATCGCCATGAAGAACCCGGCGGTCGACGGCGCCGTGGCCTTCCCCGGCCTGTCCTTCAACGGCTTCACCAATAGCCCCAACACCGGCATCGTCTTCGTGCGCCTCAAACCGTATGAGGAGCGCGCCAAGCTTGGCAAGGCCGGCTATGGCGAGGAGGTCGCCCACCAGATCCAGATGCCGTTCTTCGGCATCAACGACGCCCTGGTCCTGGCGCTGAATCCGCCACCGATCCTCGGCCTCGGTACCTCCGGTGGCTTCAAGCTGTTCATCCAGGACCGCGGCAACCTCGGCATCGAGGCGGTGTTCGGCGCCGTCCAGGCGGCGCTTGGCGAGGCGCGCGCGACCGGCAAGTTCGACGCCAACCACACCTTCACCTCGTTCACCTTGAGCGTGCCGCGCGTCGCCGTCGACATCGACCGCGAGAAGGTCATCGCGCAGGGCATGCACCTGGGCGACGTCTACGACGCCCTGCAGGGCTATTTCGGCACCATCTACGCAAACGACTTCAACAAGTTCGGCCGTACCTGGCAGGTCAACATCCAGGGCGACGCGCAGTTCCGCCTCAAGAATGGCGATTTCCAGCGCATCAAGATCCGCAACTCCGCCGGCGACATGGTGCCGCTGTCCTCCTTCATCACCCTGCGCGAGACTGCGGGCCCCGAGCGGGCGATGCAGTACAACACCTTCCCGGCGATCGAACTGCAGGGCGAGGCCGCGCCCGGGGTGAGCGGCGACGAGGCCAAGGCCAAGATGGAGGAGATCCTCACCCACTTGCCGCCGGGCATCGGCTACGAGTGGACCGAGATCACCTATCAGCAGATCCTTGCCGGCAACACCGCCGTGTACGTCTTCCCGATGTGCGTGCTGCTCGCCATCCTGGTGCTGGCCGCGTTCTACGAGAGCCTGTCGCTGCCCATGGCGATCGTGCTGATCGTGCCGATGTGCCTGCTCTCGGCGCTGCTCGGCGTCAACCTGGTGCACAGTGACAACAACATCATGACCCAGATCGGGCTGGTGGTGCTGGTCGGTCTGGCGTGCAAGAACGCCATCCTAATCGTCGAGTTCGCCAAGGAGGCGGAGGTGCTGCGCGGCCTGACCCCGCTTGCCGCCGCGCTTGAGGCCTGCCGGCTGCGCCTGCGTCCGATCCTGATGACCTCGTTGGCCTTCATCTTCGGCGTGCTGCCGCTGGTGCGCGCCACCGGGGCTGGCGCAGAGCTGCGCTTCGCCACCGGCATCGCGGTGTTCGCGGGCATGATCGGCGTGACCGTGTTTGGCTTGCTGCTGACCCCGGTGTTCTACGTGGTCATCCGCAAGCTGGTCGGCGGCAAGCTGGTCTCCCACAATGACGAGCCGGGTGGGCACCAGGCGGAACACGCGTTGCCGGCCGGGCATGTCGCGCCGCCGGCTGAGGTTCATCCATGAGATCTTCCCGTCCTGTCCCGCGCTCCGGAGCCGCGCCCATGACCCGCCTGTCCGCCTGCCTTGCCGCGTTCATCGCCCCGCTGCTCGCAGGCGGGGCCCTGCTCGGCGCCGCCGAGCAATCTGCCCCACCAACGCCCACGGTGGCGCCGGTCCCTTCTGCGCCGGTGCCGGTGCCGCAGGCGCCGCGGCGGCTGCGCCTTGCCGAGGTCGTGCAGCTCTCCGCGGCCTCGGTGCCGGTCAGCATCGCCCGTCTCGACACCGCGTTGGCGCGCGCCAGCCTGAACACCGAGCGCACCGCGCTGCAGCCCACGCTCAACGCCACGGCGGGCGTGACGCGCGCCAAGACCTACGTGGACTTCAACCGCGTGCCGCAGGTGTTCTCGCCCGACAACACCTTCGACGCGCGCCTGCATCTGGGTCAGGCGCTGCTCGACCTCGACGCGTGGAACCGCGTGAGCGCGGCCGGGCGCCGCCTGGCGGCGTCCGAGGCGGCGAACCGCCTCGCCCTTGAGGACGCGGCCGGCGGCGCTGGCGAGGCCTATGTGGAACTGGCGCGCAGTCAGGCGCTGCTGGCGGTGCGCAAAGACGACCTCGCCCTGGCCGAGGAGCTGCTGAAGTTGACCAAGGCCCAGGTCGAGCTCGGCGCCACCGAGGGCATTGCCGGCACGCGCGCCGAGAACCGCGTCGCCGCGGCGCGCTCGGCGCTGACCACCGGCGAGGGCTACGTGCAGCTCGCCGCGGTGGCGTTGGCGCGTGCGCTCAGCCTTGAGCCGGGCCACGTTCTGGCCGCCGCGGACGAGCTCGGCGATGGTCTTGGCGCCAGCACGGCACCCGCGGAGCTCGCCGCCGCGCTGCAGGCGGCGCACGGCGGACGGCCCGAACTGCAGGTCTCGATCGAGACCCTCGCCGCCCTCGAGGCCGATCGCCGCGCCGCGCGCGGTCAGCGCATGCCGCGCCTCGACGGTTTCGCCGACGGCGGGCGCATCGGCCGGAAGATCAACGAAACCGAAACCACGTGGGATATCGGCGTGCAGCTCACCATCCCGCTGCTCGACCGCGACCGCTACCATGAGGAGATCGCCGATCGCCGCCTCGCCCAGCAGCGCCTGCGTTTCGAGGACCTCGGCCAGAGCATCGACGCCGAGGTGCAGAATGCGCTCATCCAGCTCCAGACCGGCCGCGCCGTGCTGGTCTCAACCGTCGACGAGCGCACTCTCGCCGAGCGCGAGGTCACGGAGGCGCGCAACCGCTTCACCGCCGGCGCCGGCGGCAATCTTGACCTGATCGACGCCCAGCGTGGCCTGACGCGCGCCCAGGAGCAGATGGTCGCCGCCCGGCAGATGGTGGCGCTGGCGCAGATCCGTCTGGCGCGCGCGGTGGGGGCGGCGGTCAGCCTGCACTGAACTGGAGGACCTCGGGTCGCGAATCCAGGTTCCAGCCTCTGCCCAAGCATTGCCCAATCCCGATCAACGGATATGGATATCCGTTGATCCGTTTAAGGGGTAGGGCAAGCGCATGATCTCCCAGACCGCCGAGTATGCGCTGCGCGCCGTCACCTATCTGGCCGACCACACCGCGGCGCAGACGGCGGAGGCCATCGCCAAGGGGACCAAGGTGCCGGTCGGCTACCTGGCCAAGATCCTTCAGGGCCTGGTGCGGTCCGGGCTGATCACCTCGCAGCGCGGCCTCTACGGCGGTTTCGTCCTGGCGCGTCCGCCCAAAGAACTGTCGATCCATGACGTCGTGCAGGCGGTCGCGCCGCTCCTGCGCATCGAGCGGTGTCCCCTGGGCATCGCGGGCCACGGCACCAACCTCTGTCCGCTGCACCGCAGCCTGGACAACGCCATGGCTACGGTCGAACAGGCCTTTCGCCGCCTGACCATCCATGCGCTGCTCAATCAGGCCCATGGCAGCCATCCACTGTGCAGCTTTCCGCACCTCGAAACGCCCAACTGAAGCGTGCCGCAAGCCCGCGTCAGGGCGGCTCTACCTCGGATCCTGCAGGGCGGGTGGACTTTTTTCCGCAGCGGTACGTGTCCCAAAGGGGTTGTGCGCCGCCGCCGCGGGACAACCATGGCGCCGATATGGCAGTCATCTACGAACGCGCGACGCAGGTCGTACGGCGCATCTACGATCGGCGCATCGCCACCCCGCCGGTGCTCGATACCGAACAGTACTTCGCCGGTGCACCGCGCTTCGTCGCAGCCTGGCCCGAGCTGCGCGCCGAGGCCCTGGCCATCGCCGCGGACCTTGGCCGGGTGCCGCGCTTCCACGAGCTCATGCCGCAGCAGGCCGACGTCTCGGCCAACGATGCGCGCGACTGGCGCATGCTGGTGCTCAAGGCCTATGGCGTGCCGGTGCGCGGCAACCAGGCGCGCTGCCCGCGGCTCGCGCAGTTGGTCGAGGGCGACCCCGACGTGCTCTCGGCGACGCTGTCGTTCCTGGCGCCGCACAAACACATCCCACCGCACCGCGGGCCGTTCCGCGGCATCATCCGCTTCCATCTCGGCCTGTCGGTGCCGCTGGCCGCGGACGGCAGGCCGGCCGCGGTGCTGACCGTGGACGGCTGCGAACACCGCATCGGCGACGGCGAGAGCCTGCTGTGGGATGACACCTTCACCCATGAGGTGCACAACCGCTGCGACGCGGTGCGCATCGCCCTGCTGCTCGACATCCGCCGGAGCGGCATGCCCCTGGACCTGGCGCTGCTGTCGCGGGCGATGATCCGCGGCATCGGCCTGGCGGTGCGCTGGAAGGGGCCGTTCGCGGACTGAGATACGGGCGCGAGGCCCAGTGGTCGGCATCGATGCGGCCGACGCTCGACCAGCTGCTCGCTCGGTGCGCCGGTGGACAGTGTGGAGGGGTCGCAGCCGCAGCCACGCCGAGCGTGCTGTGGATTAGCGCTCCTCATCCGCCGGTCTGCAGCATCATCCCGCCATGCCCAAACACGCCCGCTTCCCGCTCTTGATCTCCATCTTCGGCTTTGCCATGGCCACCGCCGTGCCGCTGGCCGGCGCCGAGCCTGAAGAGCGCGCTGGTGCCGTGCACGGTCGCGGCGGAGCGGCGCTCACCCTGGTCGGCCCGGCATTGGTGGTCGGCCAGCCCGCACCGCCGTCGACCGGCCTGCGCGACAAGGGCCTGCAGCCGGCGGCCATCGCCTGGAATGATGGCACGGTGCGCATCGTCACCACCGCGCCGTCGCTCGACACCCCGACCTGCTCGAAGCAGGCGCGCGCCTTCAGCGAGCGTGCTGCCAAGCTCGAGGGCATTGCGATCATCTTCATCTCGCGCGACCTGCCTTTCGCCCAGGGGCGCTTCTGCGCGGCGGAAGGCATCGCCGGGATCACCGTGCTCAGCGATTACTACGACGGATCGTTCGCGCGCGCCTGGGGCCTGTTCATCAAGGAACTGGGCCTGGATGCGCGCGCCTGCGTGGTCATCGATGGCACCGGCATCGTGCGCTATGTGCAGATCGTCGCCGACCTGCCCCAGGAACCCGACTACGACGCAGTGCTGGCCGCCGCCAAGTCGCTGCAGAAGAAGTAGTTCAGCGCAGGGGGGAATAGTCGGTGGGCTTCATGAACACCGACACCACTTTGCTGACCAACGGACCGTCGACTTCGGACGCGGCCTTGGCTGTGATCCAAGCGGGATCGGCGCTGAACGCCTTCCACGACGCCTCGCGCGCCTCGCGGCTCGGGTAGGCGAGGATGTAGATCAAGGTGTCGGCGGCGGTCTCGGCGTCGGTCGGCGTCCAGTAGCCGACGAGGTCCATGCCGTGCTTCACGAACAGCGCGTTGGTATGCTCGCGGAAGCGCGTGTGCAGGGCTGCCAGCTTGCCGGGGTTGGCGGTGTAGGTGCGCATTTCGAAGCAGCGCTCTGCCGGCGCATCCGCCTTGGTCTCGGCCGCGCTCGCGCCCGGCGTCAGGGCAAGCAGCGCGAGTACGGTGCAGCAGGCGAGGAGGAGGAGTGGCGAGGCGTGCATGCGAGGGCTCCGGCAGGTGGGGATGCACGGCACTCTTGGGGTCCGCGCGCAGAGAGGAAGGAGCGACCGGTGCTGCCTTCGTCTGGTGTACCGAAGCACCGCATGGGCGGTGGCCGGACCGCCACGCCAGGGCGCTGATGCGCTCGGCCGTTGCTTTCGGCTTCGCTGGGGGACAGTTCGGAGATGCTGTCGTCTACTTTTAGCGCATGGTTTCTATGTGCAGCCGTCCTGGTCGGTGCGGCGGGCGCGGCCGAGCCGCTTGGTGTTCCGGCCGCCGCACCGCTCGCAATGTCCCAACCCTCCGCCGACGCGGTCAGGGCCCAGATCACCAGGCTGCACAAGGATCACGCCGAAAAATTCGCGCGGCGTACCGCCCGCGGCAAGGATGCCCTGGCGCACGATCTGCTTGCCGATGCCGGCGTAAGCGGCCACCCGCCCGTTGAGCAGGCCGCCCTGCTGCGCGAGGCCATCCGCCTGGCTGGCGAGGCGGATGACGGCCCGACCCTGCTCGCCGCGATCGATCGCCTGGCCGCATCGTTCACCGGGGTGGTCGTAGCCGATGAGCGGCGCAAGGCCCTCGGGCACCTCAAGCGCCAGCCCTATGCCGTCGCGTTGATCACCCTGCTGGACACCCCGGGCGACGAGCACGCCGCCACCACCGCCGGACGCTGGCTGGGCGCCGTCGCGGGCCGCTGGGCCGAGGCGCTGCCGCTGATCCTGATGGGCAGCGGCGATCCCCTCTTGCAGGCCGCGGCGAAGCTGGAGGCGGCCCAGCATGCGCCGACGCTGGAACTCGCACAGGCGTGGATCGACGCGGCGCGCAAAACTGCGACGGGGCCGGAGCAGATCGGACTGCTGAAGCACGCGGAGCGCGGGTTGGAGCAGCTCCTCCCGGGACTCGTCGGCGACGACGCGCAGCGGGCGCGGACGCTGCTCGATGGCATCCTGCCGCAGATCCCGCTCGATCCGGCTCTAGTCGACTGGGACAAGCTGACCGCCCTGCAATGGGACCGCCTGCCCGGCGTGACGTTGTCGCTGGTCGCCAGGCCCGACCGCACCGATTCGGGTGTCCTCCTCGAGCCGGGGGAGAGCGTGCGCATCGTCGCGCACCCGACTGACACCTGGTCGTTCGTCGTCGACAGCAAGGAGCACGTGGTGACCGGCTGGCGGGGGA
>JBBQSO010000117.1:0-13946 GCA_038213805.1 Planctomycetota bacterium
GTACTATCCGGTGCTCTACAGCGGCCCCGGTGGGCTGGTGGCGCACGAGTGCATCATCGACCTGCGCCCCTTCAAGGCCGCCGGTGTCGAGGCCGAGGACGTGGCCAAGCGCCTCATGGATTACGGTTTCCACGCACCGACCCTGTCCTTCCCGGTGGTCGGCACCTTGATGATCGAGCCGACCGAGAGCGAGTCGCTGCCCGAACTCGAGCGCTTCTGCACGGCGATGATCAGCATCCATGGCGAGATCACCGAGATTGCCGCCGGGCGCGCGCACCGCACCGACAACCTGCTGAAGAACGCCCCGCACACCGCTGCCGCGGTGATCGCCGATCAGTGGACCCACCCCTATGGGCGCGAGGCGGCCGCCTTCCCTGCGCCGTGGACGCGCGAGCGCAAGTTCTGGCCGACCGTTGGACGCATCGACAGCGCCTTCGGAGACCGCAATCTGGTGTGCTCGTGCGCGGGGATGGAGGCCTACGCGGACGCCTGATCCGGTCCGCCGCCTGTGAGGACGACCGACAGCCGATAAAACAGGCGCGGAGACGCGGAGAATGGAGGAGGAGGCCGGAATGGGCTCAGGCAGCGTAGCGCTGGTGTGCACCTTCCCTGCACTCCTCCGCTCCCCTGCGCGTCTGCGCGTCCTGTTCTATCGGCTGTCTGACCCCAGGGTTGCGGGTCACGAACGGGGGCACCCGAACGTTCCTGGGGCATGATGGCTTCCTGGTACGCCCGCCCCGTGCGCTGCGCCGTGCGCGCGGTGCAACCGTCGCCGGATTCGCGGCAACACGCTGGCGCGCATCGGGTATGATCATCCGGGTGCCACCGGCGCTCCGTTTTCTTCGGCTGTGGATGCAGCAGGGTC
Organism: Planctomycetota bacterium; assembly: GCA_038213805.1. Taxonomy (GTDB): domain Bacteria; phylum Planctomycetota; class UBA11346; order UBA11346; family UBA11346; genus BOG-1363. Next base: position 866 of record JBBQSO010000117.1, read on the forward strand.
GACGAATGCCCGCCAGGCTCCGCCATATCAGCCGTCCCGGTCTGGCTCTGCCCGCCACCCTGCGCATCGCCGGCGGTATCGCGGTCGCGGTGACGCTGCTCGCCACGGCCGTGGGTCGCGCCGCGGGCGCCGATGACACCGCGGGCAGACGCGTGTACCACGACCGCTGCGCCTCCTGCCATGGCGACCAGGGCCAAGGAGTGCGCGACAAATACGCGGAGCCCCTGGTGGGCGATCGCTCGTTGGCGTCGCTAACGCGCTATATTGAGAAGCGCATGCCGGATGAGAAGCCCGGCACCTGCATCGGCGAGGACGCCAAGCAGGTTGCGCAGTTCATCTTCAACGCCTTCTATTCGTCCCAGGCCCAACTGCGCACCAATGCGCCGCGCGTCGAGTTGGCGCGCCTGACCGCCAGCCAGTACCGCATCTGCGTTGCCGATCTGATCGCCTCGTTCTATGGCCAGGCGGCACTCGGCGACGAGCGCGGCCTGCACGCCGAGTACTTCAATGACAAGCGCGGCTTCAACAAGGACAAGCGCGTCATCGAGCGGACCGAGCCCACCCTCCAAGTAAATTTCACGGCGCAGAACCCCGCCGACAAGATGGACAAGGACGAGTACGCCATCCGTTGGAGCGGGTCCCTGGCCGCCGCCGAGACCGGTGACTACGACATCATTCTCGACACCGCCAACGGCGCGCGGGTGTGGGTCAACGACCGTGAGAAGCCGCTCATCGACGCTTGGGTGCGCTCGGGCGAGGATCCGCGCCACGTCGCCACCATCGCCCTGCTGGCGGGGCGCACCTACCTGCTGAAAGTGGAGATCGCCAAGGAGAAGAAGGAGTCCATGGTCAGCGCGGTGCTGAAGTGGAAGCCGCCTCATGGCGCCGAAGAGGTCGTCCCCACGCGCCTGCTCTCGCCCGCCGGGGGCTCGCAGTGGCTGGTGCTGAAGACGCCGTTCCCGCCGGACGACACCAGCCTCGGCTATGAGCGCGGCAACTCGGTGTCGAAGTCCTGGGACGAGGCGACCACGCAGGCGGCCTTCGAAGTTGCCGGCTTCGTGAACGACCGTTTGCAGCAGGTCGCCGGCGTGCGCGCCGATGCCGGCGACGCCAAGCCGCGTCTGATCGCCTTCCTGCACCGCTTCGCGGAACGCGCCTTCCGACGCCCGCTGAACGATGAGCAGAACCAGTACTTCATCGACCGCCACTTCACTGGCGACGCCAGCGCCGAGACCGCGCTGCTCAAATCGCTGCTGCTGGTGCTCAAGTCCCCGCGCTTCCTGTTCCCGGGCGCGGATGCGGATGGCCACGACCCGTACGCGGTCGCGTCGCGGCTGTCCTTCGCGCTGTGGGACTCGCTGCCGGACGCCAAGCTGCTCGAGGCGGCGAAAGGCGGCCGCCTCGCCACTCGCGAGACCATGGGCGCAGAGGTCGAGCGCATGTTGCAGGACCCGCGTGCCCATACCAAGATGCGCCAGTTCTACCACCGCTGGCTCAAGCTCGACAATCTGCGCGGCCTGTCCAAGGAGGCCGGGCGCTTCCCCGGCTTCGACGACTCACTGGTCTCTGACCTGCGCACCTCGCTCGACCTGTTCCTGGATGAAGTCACCTGGGACGCCGCCTCCGACTACCGGCGCCTGATGGTCTCCGACACCATCCCCCTGAACGGCCGCCTGGCCAAGTTCTACGGCGTCGACCTGCCCGAGGACGCCCCCTTCCAGATGGTTGCGCTCGGCAAGCAGCCGCGCGCCGGGCTGCTGACCCATCCACTGATGATGGCTGGCTTCTCGTACAGCGCGACCAGCTCGCCGATCCACCGCGGGGTCTTCGTCAGCCGCAGCATGCTCGGCCGCCGCCTGCGCTCGCCGCCGGACTCCATCACGCCGGAGAGTCCGGCCCTGCACCCCGACATGACCACGCGCGAGCGCATCGGCAAGCAGACCAGGCCGGCGATGTGCATGACCTGCCACGACATGATCAATCCGCTCGGCTTCACCATGGAGAACTTCGACGCCGTCGGCCGCTTCCGCCAGGACGAGCTCGGCAAGCCGCTGGACACCGGCGGGTCGTACCGGCGCATGGACGGCGAGCTGGTGGAATTCCACGACGCGCGCGATCTCGGCGCCTTCCTTGCCACCAGCGAGGAGGCCCAGGGCGCCTTCGTCGAGCGCCTGTTCAAGGACGTGGTCAAGCAGCCGATCCTCGCTTACGGCCCCGATGAGAAGGAACGCCTGCGTCGTACGTTCGTCGACCACGGCTTCAGCATACGCGCGCTGCTCGTCGAGCTAACCGTCAGCTCGGCCATGATCCCTCCGACCAGCACCAAGGCGACCAGCAAATGATCCACGCATCCCGCCCCCAGCGCCACAGCCGCCGCCAATTCCTGCGCGATCTCGGCGCCCGGGCCGCCTTGCTGCCGTTCATCCTCAACCTGCCCAGCCTGGGCTTCGCGGGCGAGCCGGGCGGCGCCGCGCAGCCGCGGCGCAAGCAGCGCCTGATCGTGATGTTCAGCCCCAACGGCGTGATCCCTGGAACCTTCTGGCCGGATGCGGTGGGCGCCGGGTTCGCGTTCAAAGAGAGTCTGCGCCCGCTCGAGGAGTTCCGTGCGCGCACCCTGATGCTGCACGGCGTGTGCAACAAGATCAAAGGCGATGGCGATGGCCACATGCGCGGCATCGGCTGCCTGCTGACCGGTATCGAGCTGTTCCCCGGCAATATCCAGGGCGGCTCCGACACGCCGGCGGGCTGGTCGCGCGGGATTTCCATCGACCAGGAGATCACCCGCTTCCTGCAGGCGCAGCCCGCGACCCGTACGCGCTTCGGCTCGCTCGAGTTCGGCGTGCAGGTGTCCGAGCGCGCCGACACCTGGACGCGCATGTCGTACGCCGGGCCGAACCAGCCGCTGGCGCCGATCAGCAATCCCTACCAGATGTTCGCCAAACTCTACGGCCAGCAGAAGAGCCGGGACGCGCTGATCAGCGTGCTCGACGACCTGCAGGGCGACCTCAAGAAAGTGCGCGAGCAGGTCAGCACCGAGGATCGCGCGCTGCTCGAACAGCACGCGACCTTCGTCCGCGCGGCCGAGAAGGAGCTCAAGGATTCCGGGTCCGCGGTGCAGACCGTCAAGCCGCCCACGCTCGAGGGCGGGGTGCGCGACGACAACGACCGCATGCCCAAGACCAGCCGCATGCAGATCGACCTGCTGGTCGCCAGCATGCAGGCCGATTTCGCGCGCGTCGCGAGCCTGCAGTACACCCAGTCGGTCGGCCAGGCGAAGATGACCTGGCTGGGCATCCACGAGGCGCACCACACCCTGTCGCACGAACCCGACGACAAGAAGGACGTCCAGGATCAGCTGACCAGGATCAACACCTGGTTCTGCGGCGAACTCGCCTATCTGGTCAAGCGCCTCGCCGAGACCCCGGAGCCGGGCACGCAGCAGAGTCTGCTCGACAACACCCAGGTGGTGTGGACCAACGAGCTGGGCAAGGGCAACTCGCACACCCGGGACGACATCCCCTTCGTCCTGGTCGGCAATGGCCTCGATTTCAAGATGGGGCGCTCGCTCAAATACGAGAAGGTGCCGCACAACCGCCTGCTGATGTCCTTGGCCCATGGCTTCGGGCACAGGGTCGCCAGCTTCGGCAATGCGGACCATTGTCATGATGGGGTGCTGCCGGATCTGGTGTGACGCTGCTGGTGGCGCAGCACGATGGGGCGCGAGGTCACGTCGCGACGTACGGATGCCGGACAGCCGACAGCCGACAGCAGGTGGCAAGCAACACCCCGCACCATCCCCTGCCCAACAAGACCCCAGGCTTCACTTGCCTGCGAGTTCGCGGTGCCCACGGTCTCCGCCCTAGGAGCCCCGCCATGCGCCTGCCCCTCATTGCCGCCCTCGTCCTGTGCGCAGCGCGACTGTCCGCCGCGATCACCAGCGACACCCTCGAGTACGATGCCGACGGCACCACCTGCTCCGGCACGCTCGCCTTTGATGATGCCTGGACCACTCCGCACCCGGCGATCCTGGTCGCGCACGACTGGATGGGCAACACCGAGAACTCCCAAGGGCATGCCCGCGACCTGGTCAAACTCGGCTACGTTGCGCTGGCCGTCGACGTCTACGGCAAGGGCGTACGCCCGGCGAACGCCGACGAGGCCGGCAAACTCGCCGGCAAATACAAAGGCGACCGCTCGCTGATGCGCAGCCGCATGGCGGCCGGGTTGAAGGCGCTGCTCGCTACCGGCAAGGCCGACGCGAAAAAGGTCGGTGCGACCGGCTACTGCTTCGGCGGCACCTGCGTGCTCGAACTGGCGCGTAGCGGCGCCCCCCTGCTCGGCGTGGCGACCTTCCACGGCGGCCTGGCCACGCCCACTCCCGAGGACGCCAAGAACATCACCGGCAAGGTCCTGGTCCTGCACGGTGCCGACGATCCCTTCGTCAAGCCCGAGGAGGTCGCCGCCTTCGAGGCAGAGATGCGCGCCGCCAAGGTCGACTGGCAGGTCGTGCTCTACAGCAAGGCCGTGCACAGCTTCACCAACACCAAGGTCGGCTCCGACCCCAGCAAGGGCCAAGCCTACAATCCCGAGGCCGACCGCCGTTCGTGGCTCGCCATGACGAACTTCTTCACGGAAGTGTTCGCCGCCCCCTGATCGCTCGGGGAGATTGCATGTCAGGGGACGTGCGGTGCGGGGTGTGCAGTGCGGGGTGCCGGTGATGACAAAGGTCCAGGCTGCATACTTGTGATTGAGAGGAGATCGTCATCACAAACGATGCGTGTCGTTCAGACGGTCACACCGCACTCCGCACTCCCCACACTCCCCCTCCGAATCTGTCCGATGATTCCTACTTCCACATCTTCACCAACGCTGCAAGCGGGTAGAACAGCCGCAGGATGTCGTCTGCGCCATTGCCGGTCTTGGCGAGCTGGTAGGCGCTGACCTGCGACATGCCGACGCCGTGGCCGTAGCCGCGGCCGGCAATGACCAGGGTGCCGCCATCGTGCGCGGCGATGGTGCACGAGAGCCAATTGGTGGAGCGCACCACGCCTGGTCCCACCGCCAGCCGGAAATCGTTGCCATCCATCAGCGTTTCCAGTTCCTTGCCGCGCAGGCGGTGGCGGATGGCGACCTTGGATACGCGGCCGGAATCCGGGAAGCGCGCCGCCGGGCGCACGGAGTCGACGGTGCCGAAGACCAGGTTCTGGCGCGGGTGGGCCTCGGCCCAATCCTGGAGCGCCGCGCTGACCGAGCGCATCAGCAGCGTCGCGCGCCATTCCCAATGCGTCGCCTGCATGCCCAGGGCGCGCGTCCCGGCCTCGGCGGCGGGATCCTCGATTGATGGCATGACCACGGTCATGTCGGTCAGGGCATCACCCCCCTTGAGGTCGGGCCGGAAATGCGCGGCGCTCTCGGTGCGCCCCCCCGAGCAGGCATGGAACAGGGTCGGCACCGGCAGGCCATGCCAGGCCAGCACATCGCCGCGTGTCTGTTCCAGAGCGGTGGCGACGCGCGCGGCGAGCGGTTTGACCCCGCTATAGGCCATGTCGACGGTGTAGTGCCAGTGCAGCTGCCACGCGTCGTTGCGGTTCTGCAGGACACGGTCCAACGCGTAGCTGCGCGCCACCACCGCCTGGGCCTTGAGCGCCTCCAGTGGCCAGCCAGGGTTCATCTCGGTCGGCACCACGCCGGCCAGGTAGGTTTCCATGCCGATTCGTTCGACCAGCACCGCCTTGCGGCTGGCGGGATCAAGGTGGACCTCGGGCTGGCCGGAGAACTCCAGGTGCGGGCGCTTGCCATCGGGCGCCTGCAGGGTCGCGGCGAACACCCGCGTGCCGACAGCGGGCGCGTGGATGTGCAGGTGCGGACCGAGATTGATGCGCCCCAGCGAGGCGATGCGCAGGCCGGCGCCGTAGGCCTGCACCGTCACCACCCCGGCGGCCAGATGGTACTGCTGACCACCCGACTCGACGTCGCCCTCCTGGAGCAGCGTGAAGGTCACCGTCGGCCCCGACGCCAGGAACACGCCGAGCTGCGGCTCGCGGTCGATCACCGGCGGGCGCACGCCCGGTGCGGGTGCAGGCGCGAGCGGCAGCGGCTGTTCGACGACGCCGGGTGCGGGCGCCGCTGTCTCGGCTGTGGTGGCGACCACTGGACGCACCGGCGGCGTCACGTCGCGCGAGCCCGCACGGGAGCAGGCGCCCGCTACGATGAGAGCGAGGACGAGACTGATCAGGACGGCGGTGCGGACGGGCATGTGCTCAGGATTCCACGTGGGGAGGCGGCAGGGGTGCAGGAGCGGGGTCGTGGACCGGGAAAGCCAGGCGCAGCCCGTCGACCGCCATGGTCACGCCCGCGGGCAGGCGCGGCGCCCAGTCGGCGTAGCGCACTTCGTGGCCCATGTGGGTCAGCACGGTGCGGCGGGGGCGCAGGCGCGCGATGATGCCCTGGGCCTCGGCCCAGCACAGGTGCGTGGAGTGCGATTCCTCGCGCAGCATGTCGAGCACCAGCAGATCGAGCCCGGCGAGCCACGCGTCTGCCTCGGCGGGCAGCACCTTGAGGTCGGTCAGATATGCGAGCCCGCCGCAGCGGAAACCGGTGGTGCGGCCGCCTGGACCGTGGCTCATCGGAAATGCTACCACCGGCAGCCCGGCGACGGTGGTCGGTGCGTAGTCAGCGAGCGCGACCGTGGTCAGGGTCGGCGAACCGTGCTGGTAGAACTCCTGGGTCCGGCCGAAACAATACGGGAACATCTCGACCACCGCCTGGAGGTGGGCCGCGTGGGCCAAAATCGGAATCGGCGTGCCCTTCATCAGGCGATTGAGGTGGCGCAGGTCATTGAGTCCGTGCGCGTGATCGGCGTGCTCGTGGGTCAGCAGGACCGCGTCGCAACGCACGATCGAGCACGGCGGATAGGTGACGCCGTCCCAGGTGCGGTCGGGATCGCGCATCTGGTGCATGAGGTCGGGGCCGACGTCGATCAGCACCACGCGACCGCCCGGTCCGAGCAGAACTGCTCCCGAACGCCGACGCAGGTCACGCGGATCGTCCGACCACAGGGCCGGGTAGCCCCAAGGCGGATTGCCATGGCTGGTGCCGCAGCCGGTGATGATGATCTCCCACTGCTCCATGCGGCGCATTGGATCGCGAGCGGGAACGGCGACCAGGGGGAGAGTCAGGGGGAGGTTGCGGAGGTCTCGCAGTCTCGTTGCCAGGGGTGCTGGCGTAGTCCCGACGGAATCCTCCTTCACCAATGAGACTTCCGGACCCCGGACTGCCGAACCGGCAGTCAGCCCGCTCGTGCTTGCGCCCGACCCGCTCCCGTGGCACACCGGAGGGCAGGCGGCCCCCCACCGACCGTCCGAGAGGCGTTCCATGCCCCAGTTTCCAGCGTTACGCCCCGTCCTGGGCGTCCTGCCCGCCATCGCGGCGCTGGCGGCCTGCCTGAGTGGCGCCTGGGCGGCGGATGCGCCCACTGTGCGCAAGGGCGACTTCAAGGGCTGGAACGCGTATCTCATGGGCAACGGCCTGGTGACCCTCGGCCTCGTCCCGGAGGCCGGCGGTCGGGCGGTGCGTTTTGATCTCGGCACGCACCCGCTGCTGTGGCTCGATCCGCAGCAGCTGGGTCGCAGCTTCGCGCCAGCCGACGATGGCGCGTGGCACGATTTCGGTGGCGAGGTCACGTGGCTGGCGCCGCACAGCCGCTGGCGGCGCGACCTCGGCCTGGGCCCGCCCCAGCCCGAACTCGACCACGGCGCATGGACGGCACAGATCGAGGCCGGGGACGAGAGCAGTGCCATCGTCACCATGCGCAGCCCGGTGGCGGAGCTGCCCGGGTGGTCGGCCGTGGGCATCCAGCTGCAGCGCCGCTTCACCCTGTTCCGCAACCAGGCGCACGTGCGCGTCGAACAGACCATGACCAACACCGCGGCCACCCCGGCGGTGTGGGCGCTGTGGGAGGACGTGCGCGTGCCTGGCGCCCACGAAGGCCTCGACGACTGGGAGAAGCACGCCATCTACTTTCCGCTGCGCACCGACAGCGTTTTCGCACCACGCGGCTTCCGCGCCTTCCACGAGTACGGCGATGACGAGGGCCAGTGGCGTCCCATCGCCGACGAGGGCATCGTCCAGGTGCTCTACCGCCATCGTGCTGCGCGCATCGGCGCGGACAGCGATGGCGGCTGGATCTGCAGCGTCGACGAGCGCGACGGCTACGCCTTCGCGCTGCGCTATGCACTCGCGCCCGAACCCGCGGTGCATCCCGACGGCATCACCGTCGCGGTCTCGACCTCCGCGACCAGCGCGTCGCTGACCATGGGCGTGCTCGGCCCGCTCGTCGCCCTCGAACCCCAGGGCAGCGCCACCCTGGTGGTCGACTGGTACGCGACCCGCAGTGACGGGCCGGTGCTGGCGGTGGGCGAGGCCGGCCTGATCAAGCGCCGGCTCGAGGCCCGCAGCGACGGCACGCTGGTGCACCTCACCGGTTCCTACGGGGTCTTCACTGAGGGCACTCTGGCCGTGGCCGGGCTCGGTGACGGCGACCAGCCCAAGCGTACTGCGCTCGGCTCCTATTTCGTGTCGCCGACCCAGCCGGTACGGCTCGAGGCCGATCTCAAGGTCCCGGCATCGGTGACCAGCGTGGTACTCGAGGTCCTCGACGGCGACGGCCACCTGGTCGGCATCCTCGACCGCGCCACGGTGCAGCGCGGCCATTGAACAGCCCTGGGCAGGACGGCGGTTCTATCCTCCGTTCCTTGACGCTGGAAAACGCAGCACGCGCCAGGAACTCTGGCGCGTGCTGCGGAGACGGAAAATGCTGGTCGATTCAGGAATTGCTGGTGATGAATTCGCGCAGCTTGGGCTCGGCCTGGAAGCCGCGCGTGGTGGCGACCACCTTGCCGCCCTTGAAGAGCAGCAGCGTGGGGATGCTCGAGACATCGTATTCCTGGGCGGTGCCAGGGCTATCGTCGACGTTGAGCTTGCCGATCTTGACCGTGCCGCCGAGCTCGTTGGAGAGCTTCTCGACGATCGGGCCGATCATCTTGCAGGGGCCGCACCACGGCGCCCAGAAGTCGACCAGGACGGGCTTCTCGGACTTGAGGACCTCGGTGGAAAAATTGGCGTCGGTGAATTCCATGGCCATGACGTGTTCCTTCGCAGTGACGGGGTAGGTGAAAGATACGCACTGCAACGAGGCTCGCAACCCCACCCCGGCTGCATCCTTAGGCACTGAGCGGTCTCCGTCTACCCGGCACCCTGCGCCCGCTCCCCATGGGCGTCCAGGACCAGATTGAGGGCGAGCAGGAAACCGGCCATGGCCAGGCAGGGCACGATCACCGGCCACCACGACGGCGACAGCGGGCTGAGCGTGGCGGTGACCCCGGCGATGATGCGTCCAAAGCTGTGCGGAGCAGCGCTGATGCCGAGGTAGGAAAGCAGGCTCTCGAGCAGGACCAGGCGCGGCACCAACAGGGCGCCGTAGGTCAGCACGGTCGGCAATACACCCGGCAGCAGGTGCACACGCAGGCGGTGCCAGGGCCCGGCACCCATCGCCACGCTGGCTTCGACATAGGCCTCTCCGCGCAGCCGCAGCACGCGCGCGCGCACCACCCGAGCGATGGTCTGCCAGTAGAGCAGGCCCATGGCCGCGAACACCACCACCGGGCCGAGGCGCTGCAGCGCGGCGACCAGTACGACGATCACCACCACTCCAGGGACGCCCGCCGAGGCTTCCGCGCCGCGCATCAGCCAGGCGTCCCAGCGCGAACCGAGCAGGGCCGCAGCCAGCCCCCAGGCGGTGCCGATGACGATGGCGATGAGCGCCGCCGCGCAGGCCACGGTCAGGCTCCCCCCCAGGGCCACGCCCAGACGCAGACCAAGGCTGCGTCCGAGTTCGTCAGTACCGAGGGTGCTGCGCGCGCCGTCGCTGGTCATGGCCAGGGGCGGCAGCAGACGGTCTTCGGGATGGGTGCGATCCGCATCACCGCCGGTCGCCAGCTCGATCAGGCTGAGGCGGTGGCGCAGTCCTGAGGCTTCATGAACTGGCCACCAGCGACCGCCGAGCAGCCCGCACAGCACGCAGGCGGCCAGCACCACGGCGGCACCCTGTTCCGCCACCCCGGCCGCGCGCCACCATGTCCTGAATGCGGCGAGCATGTCGTGGTGATATGGGGGTGGCCGAGGTGGGGAAGGGAATTGGGAGGGTGATGTGGGATGGAGCTGATGGCTGATGGCTGATGGCTGATGGCTGATGGCTCGTTGTCCGGGGGGATGCTGCGCGAATGAGACCTCTGACTAACCGCGTTTCGGCGTCGATGGGCGCCCCTCTGCGCGTCACCGGCAGCACGAAAGAAACATTTGGGCAACTCCCAGAGACCTGAATGAAGAGCCATCAGCCATCAGCCATCAGCCATCAGCCATCAGCCATCAGCCCCAGATATCCACACCCGCCCATTGACTCCCCTGCCCTCCTCGCCTACTCCCCGGCATGCCCTTCTCCCTGCGCCCCCGCCTCGACTGGCTGCTGGTATTCGTACTCGTCGCGCCCCTGCTCGAGCACTTCGCACCGGCCCAGCACACCTGGATCTTCATCTGCGCCTGCCTGGCGGTGATACCGCTCGCCGGCTGGATGGGACACGCCACCGAGCATCTCGCCGCGCACACCGGCGAAGGCATCGGTGGTCTGCTGAATGCCACCTTCGGAAATGCTGCGGAATTGATCCTCGCGCTGATGGCCCTGCATCATGGCCTCGACGATGTGGTCAGGGCCTCGATCACCGGCTCGATCATCGGCAACATCCTGCTCGTGCTTGGCGCCGCGTTCGTCGCCGGCGGCATCAAGCACAAGGTCCAGCGTTTCAACGCGGGAGCCGCGCGCACCTACGCGACCATGCTGACCCTGGGCGCGATCTCGCTGGTCATCCCGGCGGCCTTTCACCACCTGGGCGGCAGCGCGGTGGCGATCCACGAGCAGGATCTCAGCGCCGGCATCGCGGTGGTGTTGATCGTGATCTACGGGCTTGGCCTCTGGTTCTCGCTGGTCACCCACCGCCACCTCTTCACCGGGCCGGCCGCGAAATCGGACCGCGTCGCTCACGCTGTGGACGGCGCGCCCATTCCCGCAAAGGGCGCTGAGGGCACAGGCGATGACCCCGCCGGCTGGTCCGCGCGCAAAGCGGTCGGCGTGCTGGTGCTGATCACCGTCCTGGTGGCATGGATGAGTGAGATCCTGGTCGGCTCGGTCGAGCAGACCGCGCACGCGTTCGGCTGGTCGAACGTCTTCATCGGCATCGTGGTGCTCGCCATCATCGGCAACGCCGCCGAGCACAGCACCGCGATCATAGTCGCGCTCAAGGATCGCATGGACCTGGCCATCGGCGTGGCGGTCGGCTCCAGCATCCAGATCGCGCTCTTCGTCTGCCCGGTGCTGGTGCTGGCCAGCTATTTCATCGCCCCCCATCCGCTCAATCTCGTCTTCACCCCCGCCGAGGTCCTGGCGGTGGTGGTGGCGGTGGTTGCCGCCAACCAGGTGACCAGCGACGGCGAATCGAACTGGCTGGAGGGCGTCCAGCTGCTCTCGGTCTACGTCATCCTCGCGGTGGTCTTCTACTACCTGCCTGAACTCGGCGACTCCCATGCGGAAGTGGTGCCGGCCAAGTGAAATGTTGGGAGAGTTGTTGGGTGCGGAGTGCGGGGTGCCGGATAATACTCAATTGCCTCGTCGCTACCGGATGTCGCACGTACTTTGACACATGCCACCGATCTCAGGCAACGGTCACTCTGCACTCCGCACCTCTCCTCAAAGCAGCTCGTTCCGCCCCTTGGCCTTGAACGCGTCGACCGCCTGCTTGACCTGTTGGCTGCGGCCCTTGGGCACGATCAGGATGGCGTCCTTGGTTGCGACCACGGTCAGGTCGTGCAGGCCGATGCCGACCACCGTCTGCCCGCTCTCCGAGATCAGCAGGCTGTCGCGGCAGTCGAGGGCGAATACGTCACCACGCGCGATCACGCCCTGGGCGTCGACCGGCAGGTGGTCGTAGAGCGAATCCCAGCTGCCGACGTCGTCCCAGGTGAAGTCGGCGGTGACCACGCAGATGTTGGCGGCCTTCTCCATCAGCGCGTAGTCGATGCTGATTTTCTTGAGCGGCTGGTAGACGTCGTTCAGAACGCGCTCGAACTCCGGAGTGCCAAATGCGTCGCCCACCGGTTGCAGAGCGGTGGTCAGCCAGGTGCAGTGGGTCTCGAGTTCGCTCAGCACCACGTCCGAGCGCCAGGTGAAGATGCCAGAATTCCAGCGGTAGCCGCCTTCGGACAGGTAGCGCTTGGCGGTGTTCTCGTCCGGCTTCTCGACGAAGCCCAGCACACGGTTGATCGCGACCCCGCCGACGTCGGCCAGGCGCGCGGCGAGCTTGATGTAGCCGTAGCCGGTGGCCGGGAAGCGCGGGGTGATGCCGTAGGTGACCAGCGCGCCGGTGCGCGCCACGTCGACGCCGGCGGCGAGCGCCTTCTGGAACTGGTCGGCCGGTTTGATGACCTGGTCTGCGGGCAGCAGGATCATGGTCGCCCCGGGCGAGAGCTTCTGGACGACCAGCGCCGCCAGGCACACGCAGGCGGCGGTGTCGCGCCCGACCGGTTCGGCGATGACGTGTTCGGGGCGCACCATGGGCAGCTGGCGCCGGGTCTCGGCAGCCAGCGCCGCGGTGGTGATGACCAGCACGCGCTCGGCAGGGATCAGCGGCTGCAGACGGGCCACCGTCGCCTGGATCATGGTCGCGTCGCCGACGATCTTCACCAGCTGCTTGGGAAAGGCGTTGCGGCTCAGCGGCCAGAAGCGCGTCCCCGCGCCGCCCGCCATGATGACCGCATAGGTGAGCTCATTGGACACGGCAAGGCCTCCACTGGTGCGGCGGAAGGATACGGGGGTGGATAGGCTTGCCCAGGGGGGAGGGTACGGCCAATGCCGTTCACTTTAGCCACGTCTTTTCGTGCGCCCATACGGCAGCTTCGAAACGCGCGGAAATGAGCGTCCCGGCCGAGGTTTGTAGGCATGTCGTCGTGCCTCGGTAATCATGGCATCGATTTT
>JBBQSO010000118.1:0-13882 GCA_038213805.1 Planctomycetota bacterium
TAGTACGGTGCCAGGCGCTTGGCGATGTAGTTTGCGTTGAGGATGGCGACGCGCGTCGCCGCGGTCAGGCCGTCCGGGCCCATCATCGCGATGTAGACCCACGAGATCAGCAGGATGCTGGCGCTGCCCCAGGGCGCCGCCGAGACCGCACCGAGCAGGGTCTCGCGGCCGAGGTCGACGACCGCGTGCGCGGGCAGGAACGACGCGAGGTGCGCGGCCACACCGATCGGGCCCATGCCCGGCCCGCCGCCGCCGTGCGGGATGCAGAAGGTCTTGTGCAGGTTGAGGTGGCAGACGTCGGCGCCGATGGTGCCCGGGCTGGTCAGCCCGACCTGGGCGTTCATGTTGGCGCCGTCCATGTAGACCTGCCCACCGTGCGCGTGGACGATGCGGCAGATCTCGACGATGCCCGCCTCGAAGACGCCGTGCGTCGACGGATAGGTGACCATTAGGCAGGCGAGGTCGGCGGCGTGTTTTTCCGCCTTGGCCGCGAGGTCGGCGAGGTCGATGTTGCCCTGCGCGTCGCAGGCCACCGCCACCACGTCCAGCCCGGCCATGGTCGCCGTCGCCGGGTTGGTGCCGTGCGCCGAGGTCGGGATCAGGCAGATGTGCCGCTTGCCCTGCCCGCGGCTCTCGTGCCAGCGGCGGATGACGAGCAGGCCGGCGTATTCGCCCTGCGAGCCGGCGTTGGGCTGCAGCGACACCGCGGCGAAGCCGGTGATCTCGGACAGCCAGCCTTCGAGCTGGCGGAACATCTCCTGGTAGCCGGTGGTCTGGTCGAGGGGCGCGAAGGGGTGCAGGCGCGCGAACGCCGGCCACGACACCGGCATCATCTCGCTGGTGGCGTTGAGCTTCATGGTGCACGAGCCGAGCGGGATCATCGAGTGGCACAGCGACAGGTCGCGGCCCTCGAGGGTGCGCAGGTAGCGCAGCATCGCGGTCTCGCTGTGATGGCGGTTGAACACCGGCGCGGCCAGGAAGGGCGTGGTCCGCGTCAGCGACGAATGCTGGATCGCCGGTGCGCCGCGCATGGCGGCGAGGTCCGCGACGGCGAATGCCGTCGGGCGGTCGCCGTTGAAGACCTGCAGCAGATCGAGCACGTCCTCCGGGGTGGTGGTCTCGTCGAGGGCGATGGTGAGATAGACCTCCTTCCACACCCGCAGGTTGATGCCGTGCGCAACGGCGGTGCGCAGGATCAGCGCCATGGCCGCGCCTGGCTCGACGCACACGGTGTCGAAGAACGGCGCGTTCCCGACCGGCATGCCGATGCGCGCCAGGCCGTTGCTGAGCGCGCGCGCCAGGGTGTGGACGCGCTCGGCGATGGCGCGCAGACCGGCCGGACCGTGGTAGACGGCGTAGAGCGCGGCCATGTTGGCGAGCAGCGCCTGGGCGGTGCAGATGTTGCTGGTCGCCTTCTCGCGGCGGATGTGCTGCTCGCGCGTCTGCAATGCGAGGCGCAGTGCCGGATGTCCGTGCACATCCCTGGACACGCCGACCAGTCGCCCCGGCATCTGGCGCTTGAACTCGTCGCGGGTGGCGAAGAAGGCGGCGTGCGGGCCGCCGTAGCCGAGCGGCACGCCGAAGCGCTGGCTGTTGCCGACCACGATGTCGGCACCGAACTCGCCGGGCGGCACCAGCAGGGTCAGCGCGAGCAGGTCGCAGGCGACGATGACCAGGGCACCCGCCGCGTGCGCGCGCTCGACCACGCCGCGCAGGTCGCGGATCGCGCCGTCGCTGCACGGATATTGAAGAAGGATGGCGAAGACTTCCGGGCCGATCGCGTGATCGACCTGCGACATGCGCACGCCGATGCCGAGCGGCCGGGCGCGCGTGGCGATGACGTCGAGGGTCTGCGGATGGGTGTCCTCGGTGACCACAATGAGATTGCGCTCCGGCGTGGCGCGCAGGCTGTGCGCCATGGTCATGGCCTCGGCCGCGGCGGTGGCCTCGTCGAGCACCGAGGCATTGGCGATGGCCATGCCGGTGAGATCGGTGATCACGGTCTGGAAATTGAGCAGGCACTCCAGGCGCCCTTGCGCGATCTCTGCCTGGTAGGGGGTGTACTGGGTGTACCAGCCGGGATTCTCGAGCACATTGCGCTGGATCACCGGCGGCGTGATGCAGTCGGCGTAGCCCATGCCGAGGTAGCTGCGGCAGATGCGGTTCTGCGCGGCCAATACTTGCAGGTCGGCGAGGGCGCGGCGCTCGTCGCGCGCCGGCGGCAGGCGCAGCGGTGCGGTGCGGCGGATGCCCGCGGGCACGGCGGCGTCGATCAGCGCGTCGAGGTCGGCGTAGCCGAGTTCCTTCAGCATCGCCGCGACCTGCGCACCATCGGGCCCGATGTGGCGGTCGACGAAACGGTCGGGGTGGGCGAGGCCGGGGCTGGCGTGGCGGGAGTTCTGTGCGGAGGTCATGATCAGGTCCAACCGGGATCGGGAACCGCCACGCCGCCCCCGGGATTTCCGGCGCCGTGATGGTCCCTGTCCTGCGGCCTGAGAGCGTGACTCCGTCGGCGCCGGCCAAACCGGTCTTTCCAGGGTGCCGTCAAAGCGAGGTCCTTCGGCCTGAGAGCGTTACTCCTTCGGCATCCCGGTCCCGGGCGCGTGCCCGGCTGGGACTTCTCCCTCGCCTATCATCCGGCCCCTGGACTCTCCGGCACCGGCACCCCGGTCAAGTGGTGCCCGGCACCACCATCCGCCCATGTCTCCGCACGGTCACGGCCCCCGCCCTTGCCGCGCCCGTGCCCCCGCCGACCCTGCCGGCGATGCAGGAATTCGTCCTCAAAGATCTCGCAGCCACGCGGCGCCTGGCGCAGGAGCTCGCTGCCGCCGTGCAACCTGGCGACCTGCTGCTGCTCGACGGGCCGCTCGGCGCGGGCAAGACCGCCCTGGTACGCTTCCTGGTCGAAGCCCTGGGCGGGGATCCCACCCAGGTCGCCAGCCCAACCTTCACCCTGCTCCACCAGTACGCAGCGCGTCTGCCGGTGGTCCACGTCGATGCCTACCGCCTCGCCGGTGCGGGCGACCTCGCCGGCCTTGGCTTCGACGAGCTCAGCGAGGGATCGCTGGGCGTGATCGAGTGGGCGGAGCGCGTGGCTCGCGCATTCCCTCCTGAAGTCTGCTGGTCGGTGAGCCTGGCGCATGCCGGCGATGACCGCCGGCAGGTGCGACTCGCAACGCCTCTCCGCTTGCGGGGTAAGTGGTTGCACGTGCCGGGCGAGGTCTGAACGTCACCAGACCCGCCGGCTCCGGAGCGCGCGCATGACCGACCCGCAAGGGACTCCGCCACAACCATCCCCGGCTCCGGACATCCCGGTGACCACGGCGCCCGCCGCAGGGCTTGGTGCAGACTCTGCTCAGCTTGCGGGCATGGCTCCTGCAGCGATCCGCTCGACCGCGACGGAGGGGGAGACACCGAGCGCCACCTCGGCTGTGGTCGAACCGGTTCCGACCGCGTCCGCAGCGAGCGCAGACAGCGCCGTATCGTCGGCATCCGGCGGCCCAGACGCAGCGGCGACCATCCCGGCCAGCGTCGTGCAGGCGACGCCGGCGACCGACGCTGGTGCCATCCCGGCCGCCGGCATCGTCACCCACCTGCCGACCGTCGACGGCGGCGATCCGCTGGTGAAGGACTACATCCAGCGTTTCCGCCCGACCTGCGCTTTCCACACGCTGTCATGGCTGTGGATCGCTCTCGGTGCGATCGGCGCCCTGGCCGGGGCACTGGTCGCGAACTGGATCGCCCAGCACCATTTCCACCGCCTGCCCGAGGCACTGGTCGGTTCGCGCAAGGCGCTCTCGCTGCTGGTCAATCAGCTGGTCGGCGACTGCCCGGTGTCGCTCGCTGGCATGGCGGCGGGGGCGCTGGTGGTCAGCACCCTCGGCGTGCTGTTCAACCGCAAGCGCGAGCCGCACGGCCAGGAGCCGCTGTTCGGCGGCGTGCTGATCGCGGTGCTCTATCTCTTCCTCAAGGACGCGGTGCTGTGCCTGAGCGTGCTCGCAGCGGTCATCACCCTGGTCTACGCCGCGGCCATCGCGTTCCGCCTGCTCGCGCTCGCCGCCGGCGGCCACCGCGGTCTGCGCAGCGAGACGCTCAGCGAGCCCGCGGGCGGCTGGCCGCTCTACACCGTGCTGGTGCCGCTCTACAAGGAGCGCAACGTCGCGCGCAACATCCTGGTCGCGCTCGCCAAGCTCGACTACCCGCGCGACCGCCTGGACGTGAAATTCCTGCTCGAGGCCGATGATCCCGACACCCTGAACGCCCTGGTCTCCGCCGGCATCCCGCCCTGGGCCGAGGTCCTGGTGGTGCCGCAAGGCCAGCCCAAGACCAAGCCGCGCGCCTGCAACCACGGCCTGCTGCGCGCGCGCGGCGACTACCTGGTGATCTTCGACGCCGAGGACCGCCCGGAGCCCGACCAGCTCAAGCAGGCGGTGATCGCCTTCCAGAACATCGACGCCCAGGTCGCCTGCCTGCAGGCCCAGCTCGCCTACCACAACCACCGCCAGAACATGCTGACGCGCTGGTTCGCGCTTGAGTACAACGTGTGGTTCCGCCGCTACCTTGCTGGCCTGGTCGTGCTTGGCGTGCCGATCCCGCTGGGCGGCACCAGCAACCACTTCCGCACCGGCATCCTGCGCACCATCGGCGGCTGGGACCCCTTCAACGTCACCGAGGACTGCGACCTGGGCGTGCGCCTGTACATGGCCGGCTACACCACCCGCACCCTCGACAGCACCACCTGGGAAGAGGCGAACAGCCGGGTCGGCAACTGGATCCGTCAGCGCAGCCGCTGGCTGAAGGGCTATCTGATCACCCACCTGGTATGGGGGCGCCGGCCGCTGCACCTGATCGTCGGACTCGGCCCGTGGGGCGCCTTCGGCTTCATCATGTCGGTGTTCTGCGTCTCTGGCCTGGCGGTGCTGAACCTCGCGCTGTGGTCCATCTTGTTGGTTTACGCGGTGCTGCTGGGCATCGACCTGGCGCACGGCCACCAGATTGCGGAGCTGATCGCCACGCGCCCGGGCGGCGACGTCTTCCCTCGGCTGAGCTGGCAGATGATCTTCCACGGCCGCAACGAGGACCCGCAGTGGGCGCTGCTCTCGCAGGTGCTCGCCGTCGCCTCGCTGTGCCTAATGGCCGGAAACCTGGCGTTCATCCTCATCAACGGCCTGGCCGGGCGTCGCCCTGGACAGCGCGGCCTGTGGTGGGCGGTGCTGCTCAGCCCGCTTTACTGGGTGCTGATCAGCATCGCCGCGTGGAAGGGCTTCTGGCAGATGCTGGTCAAGCCGCACTACTGGGAGAAGACCGTGCACGGGCTGGACCACGACGAGGGCTGAGCCCGCAATCCGTGCGCGGGTTGTGGAAGGTTGGCGACCGCACCTGGACTCGAGCCGTCTGGCCAGTGCGGAGCAGCCGGCAGCGGATCCCACACGCCCATAACCGGACCCCGAGCCGTTTCCCCGCCAGCCACGCCCGCAGGGTATCCTACGCGTAGGCAGCTGCGGCAGGGAAGACCATGGACGTCGTCATCCATCTTGCGGCAGATCGGCTCACGGCGGTCCTCGACCTGCCGGCCGGGCAGTGCATCGATGCACTCAGCCTGAAGGCCCAGGTCGCCCGGCACGGCATCGTCTACGGCCTCGATTGCGAGGCCGTGGTCGCCGCCACCCAGATGGTGGCGGCCGACCGGCACCTGGTGCTGGCCCGCGGCCTCGTCCCGCAACCCGGCCAGGCGGCTGTGCTGGAACCGCTCGGCGTGCCGGGGACGGTGGTGACTGGGGCCCTGGTCGGACACCTGCGCGCAGGCACCGCCGGGCAGCCGGGCATCGGCGTCGATGCCCAGGCGGTACCGGCGCCGCCGGCAGTGCCGCTCGCGCTCGGTCGCGGCCTGGGGCTGCGCGCGGATGGCGGGGTGGTGGCAACGCGTGACGGACTGCTGCTGCTGGTCCCCCAGCCGACCGTGGCCATCCCCGGCGTCCACGAGGAGGAATGCCGCAAGCCGCTGGTGCAGGTCGACACCCATGACCTCCACGCCTGGCTGGACCTGGCAGCCGGCGAGTACGTACGCGGCGCGGTCCTGGCGGCGGCCATGACCACGGCCGGGGTGCACGTCGGCGTGGATGCCGCGGCGGTCGCGGCGGCCGAGGTGACGGTCGACCATGCGCGCAAGCTGCCCCTGGCGCGCGGCACACCGCCGGTCGACGGCGGCGATGCGCACCTCGAGGTGCTGATCGACGAACGCGCTCACCTGCGCATTGATGCGCACAACCACGCCGATTTCCACGAACTCGATTTGTTCCACGACGTCGTGCCCGGTCAGCCCCTCGGCCGCCTGCACCCACCGACCGCCGGCAGGCCGGGGCTGGGCGTGCGCGGGCGGGTGCTGCCGGCGAAGGCAGGCAAGGCGATCGAGGTGGGCGCGCTGCTCGGCGAGGGTACGCGGCCACGCACCACCGATCCCGCGCTCATCGAGGCGGCGGCGCCCGGCATCTTCCAGCACGACCGCCAGGGGCGCCTGCTGGTGTTGCCGCTGCTCACCATCACCGGCGACGTCAATCTCAAGACCGGCAACATCGACACCACCCTGCCGGTGCTGATCACCGGCGACATCAAGGCGGGTTTCGCGGTCAAGAGTGGCGCCGACATCACCGTGCTCGGCGCGATCGAGGACGCGCGCGTCACTTCACAGGCCAACCTCAGCGTACGCGGCGGCATCCTCGCCGGGCAACAGCGCGTCAAGGCACATGGCGCGATCAGCGCCCGCTATGCCGAAGGCCGCCAGCTCAAGGCTGGCACGGTCGCGGTCAGCGGCAGCCTGCGCCACTGCACGGTGCTCGCCACCGCCACGGTGCAGGCGAAGGAGATCGTCGGCGGTGAAGTCATCGCCGCGCTGGACATCACCTGCGAGGTGCTGGGCAGCGGCGACGGCCAGCGCACCCGCGTCCAGGTCGGCGTCGACCCCTTCGCCGAGAGCCTGCACCGAGCCGCGCTCGCCGAGCGTGAGCGCCTGATCGACGAGGCGGTGCAGCGCCGCCAGCGCTGCAAGGTGCTCGGCCACCACCTTGAGGACGAGCACCGCCACGGGGGCGACCCGCATGAGCAGGAACTCGCCCACGAGGTGCGCGCCGAGCTCGACGCCCTGACCGCGACCTGCGCGCGCATCGCCAGCTGCGACGCGCTGATCGCCGCCCACGACCGCATCCTGGCGCGCGCCCGCGAGGCCGCCCTGGGCGCCACGGTGCAGGTGCGCGGGCTGGTGCATCCGTTCGTCGACCTGGCCATCGGCGAGCACGATCGCATCCACGTCGAAAGCGCGCTCACGGGGCCGCTGGTCTTCCACCTCGGCGAGAAGGACGGCACGAAGGCGGTGGTCTGGTGAGGGAATCCGTGGGTTTCAACCGTCCAGACGCCAAGGCGCCGGGGGCAGAGCAGAGATTTCTGGGGTGACCGCCGAAAAGCGCTGTCCCTATCCTACGGTTGCTTGATCCGCTCACGGGTCGGTCGGCCGTCACCGTGGCGCATTGGTGTCCTGGCAGGTCAAACTGCGCGTCCCGCAACGGGGATCACCGTCCGAAGCGCGTCTGCTCCATGTCGATGCCGCGCCGCTCGGATTCGCCAACGCTGAGCGGGGTGGTGTCCTGCAGGTGGTAGACATTCAGCGTCTTCTCGCCGGTCTTCTCTGGGCGGATGATGTAGTTCACCGTGGTCGAACCCTGGCTGGTCTTGACCAGCAGCCAACCGTTGTCGCGCCGCTCAGTGGCGATGATGTCGATGTAGGGGTCGCGCGTCAGGCGCGCCATGACCGCCTGTTCCTCAATGCTCGGCTGATCTTCGGCGCGCGGCTGGCCGCCACAGGCGGTCAGGAGCAGGATGACGGACAGCGAGAGCACAGGCAGCAGGCGGGAGCGGGTCATGGCGCGGCATCATGGGGGCGCGCCGCACGGTGCCAGGGGGGATGCGGCCACCGGAAGCCCCAAGGGCACCAGATCCACGTGACATCCGCCGGCTGCATCCATGGACCACAAGACTTCCGGACTCCCGGACTTCCGGACTTCCGGTCTGCCGGTCTGCCGGACCTCTACTTCCAATCATTCCCAAACAGCTTCCATACCGCCGGCGCTGGCTGTCCCACGGTCCCGCCGATGACCAGATCCGGCAAACCGGCCAGCGGCAGGCCCTCGCCGAGTGGCGGCAGACCGTCGATGACCACCAGCAGGCGGCCATCGCCAGCCGGGTGCGGCCAGCACAACACCACGCTGCGACCCTCGGCGCGCGACCAACGCTGGCCGCAGCAGGCGACGGTGCGCGCATCCCAGGCGACCGGCAGCGCCGTAGCCTCCGCCAATTGCGCGAGCACCTGGTTTGAAAGGGGGTTGCCGATCAGCACCAGGTTCTCGCTGGGGAAGTCGCGGGCGCGGAAGCGCACGTCGTCGACCATGCGCGCCAGACCCTGCGCGTGCTGCGCCCAGGCCTTGCGGAAGGCTTGGGCGACGGCGCGGTTGTCGGTGCGTGCGGCGAGACTTTCGCCGGTGCCGACGACCATGGCAAAGGGCCCGGTGGCATAGGTGGAAATCGGTCCGGTGGCCTGGCCGAGGCGCTTGCGCGGCCCCGCGGGCGCAGGGCGCGCCGGCGCCAGGCCGGTCACCACGGCGCGCGGTGCGGCGCAGCGCAGCGCGCCGATGCCGACAGTCGCGTAGCGCGGCGGATCGCCGGGCGTGACCACCACCGAACCGGCGCTGCCCCAGGCGGCGAGCTCCTCGACTTGCGCGCCCGGCACCGCACCGGGAGCGATGACCACGCGCTCCTGGCTGACCACCGCTGCGATCGGCGGGGCCGTGGCGAGACTCCGCCACCAGGCATCCTGGTCGGGCGCATCCACGATCCCGCTGAGCCGCGCCCCGGCGCGACCGGCGCGCTGCCACCAGTCCTGAAGCGCGGCATCGCCGCCCGCGCCGCGCAGGATGGCGATGCCGGCGAGGTGCGCCGGCCGGGCCCCGGGCAGCTGCAGGTCATCCCAACGCGTACCTGCGGCACCACCTACGCTCGCCTGCGCCGCCGGCAGATGGCCATCGACCACGGCGAGGGCCCGCACGCGCTCGGGCTGGTCCTCGGCCAAGCGGATCGCACCGGCGGCGCCACTGCCGACGCCGATCAGCGCAACCTGAGCCGTATCCAGACTAGGCCAGGCGCGCCCGGCTGCGGCCAGCGTTGGCCACGCGCGCTGCAGCGCGATCCCATTCCAGGCGCTATCGCCCGCTGGGTAGACCTCGACCACCGCGATACCGGCGCCGCGCGCCGCCGCGAGCCACGTCGCCGGCAGCTGTGACCAGAGGTGCTTGGGGCCGGGCGGGGCGGCACACAGCACGAGCGCCACCGGCAGCCGGACGCCGCCTGGCGCGGCGGGCAGATGCAGCCGCCACGGCTGGACGCTCCCATCGATGGGATCGCGCAGGGCACCGTCCACATCGCCCGGCGCGGATGCCGTCGAGCGCCTGCCGTCCAACCAACCGGCGAGCGCCGGCTGCAGTCCGGCCAACGCACTACAGGTTGCCAGTGATGGCGTGCCCTGCATGCGCTCGGCAGCCTCCTCCAGCCACAGCCAGGGCAGGGCGTCGTCTGCCGCCGGGTGGTCCTGGAGCCTGGTTGCGAACGCCTCCAAGCGCGCCTGCAGCTGACGCGGTGTGGGCAGCACGCGTTCCACCGACCGGGGCTGGCCGGCCACACCTGCCACGGCGATGCGCAGGTGCGCCTCCGCCAGGGGATGGCCGACCGCGCTGAGGTCCGGGAACAACGTCACCGGGATGCCCAGGCGCAGCTGCGCGCGGGTCACCCCCGGCAGCACCGCATTGGCGAGCTCTACGCCATCCTGATCGAGAGTGACGCTCAGGCGCAGGGTGGTGCGGTCATCGTCGGGGCCGTCGCCCACGCTGACGCGGCAGCGGAAGGCGAGGCCATCGCGCACCACCGTGTCGCATTCGACGAGGCGCGGCTCGGGCAGGTCTTCGCCCGGCAGCAGCGTCGCGCAGACGAGCAGCAGCAGCGCCATGCAGATGCGGCTCATGAACAGGCCGCCGCCATGATCTCCGGATAGAGCGTCTGGTATGCGACGTAGTCACCGGCAATGCGCGCGATGCGTTCGCGGGTCTCGGCGCGCAGTGGCGTCAGCACCTTGCCGGGCACGCCCGCGACCAGGTGGTGGTCGGGCACCACCATCCGCTCCGGCACCACGCATCCGGCCGCGACCAGCACGCCCTGACCCAGCACCGCGCCGTCGAGCACGCGCGAGCCCATGCCCAGCAGGCTGCCGCTGCCGACCGTGCAGGCGTGGGCGATGGCCCCGTGGCCCATGCTGACCTCGTCGGCGAGTAGACAGGGCAGTTTGCGGCTGACGTGCAGGACGCAGGTATCCTGGACGTTGCAACGCGCGCCCAGCACCACTGCGTTGATGTCGCCGCGCAGCACCGCCCCGAACCACACCGAACAACCTGGGCCGAAGCGCACCTCGCCGATCAGCGTGGCATTGGGCGCAAGGAAGGCGGGCAGCTGCGGAGTGTGGCCGCGGACAGGCATGATCACGGGCATGGAGGCGAGGATAGTGAGGCGGAGGCAAGAGGAAGCCGAGAGGGGGCTTCCCCCTTCCTTCCCCGCCTTCAATCCCACGATCCAGGCCCAGGAACCCCGCCCATGCCCCCGACCGCCGCCCTCGCCTCCGCCGCCTCGATCACCGCCCTCGCGGACGGGATCATCGCCGGGGACACGCTGTCGGCGGCCCAGGCGCGCGAGCTGCTCGAGGTCGAGCCCGGCAGCGCAGCGGCCGCAGCGCTGTTCGCCGGCGCCCAGCGCATCCGCGACCACTTCCTGGGCACGCGCGTGAAGTGCTGCTCGATCCTCAACGTCAAGGCCGGCAACTGCTCGGAAAACTGCTCGTACTGCGCGCAGGCCTCGGGCACCGCCAGCACCGACTACCAGAAGCACAAATGGCTCCCCGACGAGGACATCGCGGTGGCGAGCACCAGCGCCGCCGCCAATGGCGCCACCGCGCTCGGCTTGGTCGCGGCCTGGTGGGGGGTCAAGGAGGGCAGCCAGCTGGACATGGTCTGCGAGGCGATCGGCAAGTTCTCACAGAACGGCAAGGTGCGTGCCGACGTCAACCTCGGCATCCTCGAGTCGCAGCGTGTCGCCGACCGCATCAAGGAGGCGGGCGCAGCGGTCTACGGTCACAACCTCGAGACCGCGGCGAGCTTCTTCGGCGAGATCTGCACGACCCATTCCTATGAGGAGCGCCTCAAGACCATCCAGTACATCAAGCAGGCGGGCATGGGCCTGTGTTCAGGCGGCATCGTCGGCATGGGCGAGAGCCGCGAACAGCGTATCGAATTCGCCGAGCAGATCCGCTTCATCGAACCCGACATGGTGCCGATCAACTTCCTGAATCCGATCGCAGGCACCAAGCTCGGCGACCGTCCGACCATGGCCGCGGACGAGGCGCTGACCACCCTGGCGGTGTTCCGCTACATGCTGCCCGACCGCAACATCATGGCCGCGGGCGGTAAAGAGGTCACGCTCGGCGAGCGCCTGCACGAGGTCTTCGCCGCCGGCGTCAATGCGGTGATGGTCGGCAACTACCTGACCACCATGGGCACCGCCCCCGATTACTGGCAGCAAGCCGCCAGCCGCCACGGCCTGGTCCTGAATCAGCAGGTCGAAGAGATCGAAGGCGGCGCGGGTAGCGATTGCGGTACGGGTGGGTGCGGCTGCGAGTGAGGCCGACGGGAGACGATCGAACTGGAGGCGCGGAGACGCGGAGCTTGGAATAGGTTTGCAGGGAGTGGGCCAACGGCTTCCCTGTTCCGGGCGGACTGGTCGGGTGATTGCGAAGCGGGAGCTGTCAGGCGGCGCAGACGTGCCATGGATGCGGGGATGACCGCTGGTGGCCATTCACCTCTCCGCAGACGTCCTCATCTTCCCTCCGCGTCTCCG
Source organism: Planctomycetota bacterium (assembly GCA_038213805.1). Classification (GTDB taxonomy): domain Bacteria; phylum Planctomycetota; class UBA11346; order UBA11346; family UBA11346; genus BOG-1363. Next base: position 11,980 of record JBBQSO010000118.1, read on the forward strand.
CGCCTCCTGTTCGATCCGGTTGTCGCATTCACTTCACCGCCAGGATTTCCGCCAGCTCCTCGCCGCGTTCGTTGACCGTGTAGTTGCGCAGCCGCGGCGGCGCGAAGGCGATCTCGCGGCGCAGGCGCGCGGCCTTCTCCGCGTCCTTGGGCAGGTCGTGCTCGTAGTCCTTCTCGTAAGAGCGCACCGCGTCGAGCACCACCAGCGCATATTTCCACGACAGACCCGAGAAGCAGTGGATCTCGACCGGCACCTGATCGTGACGGGATGCGGTTGCAGGGACTTCGCGCTCCTTGAGCGCACCACCGATGCGTGCCGCGAGGCCGTCGAGCGCGGCCGTCAGCTCCGGCGTGTCGCCACGCTCCAGGTCGGAACCGAGCAGCAGGAACGGCTCGGCGCCGCCGATGCGCACGCGCACCGCCGGCACCCTGCCCAGTTTCAGCAAGGTGTCGATGCGGCGCTGATAGGCGGCGGCGCTGTCGCCGGGCTCGACGCCGTCGGGGTAGACTGCGATGCGCAGGACGTGCGGCTCCTCCACAATCGTCTGGTGCTGCAGCGCAGGCCCCTTGGCCGGCAGCAGCATGGCGATCTGCTTGTCCGGCGAGTGGAAGCTGGTGGTAAGGATGAAGAACAGCAGCAGGAGCATGATGCAGTCGATCATCGGCACGAGATCGAGCCTGCCTTCGCGCTTGCCGGAGTCGTCGGGGTCGTGCATGGCGGGTGTCCTCCGCACTGACGAACGCAGGTAGCGGGGCGCAGTTCATCGCATCGACCGGCACTCGGAGGTGAACCCTGGCCGGTCGGCACCGTTGCCGGATCAGAGGGCAGCGTCCAAGTGTGCGACCGCCAGCGCATCCGTTGTGGCATGCCCGAACATGGTGTTGTCGAAGATGCACCAGGTTTCAGCATGGGTGCGCGCAGCGCGCAGACGTGCGGCGATTTCGCGCTGGCGGTGCGGGCCGTAGGGGGACCGGTACATCTCGGGAGAGCCGTGCAGGCGATGGTAGACCAGTCCGGGCCAGCCGCCGGACTCGGCCGCCGCCGGTAGCCGCGCCGGATCGGCAGCCACTCGTGCGATGTGCAGGTCGTTCAGCAGCGTCCCGGCCGCGGGCATGTACCAGCCTGCATGGCGTGGTTCGCAGGCGACCCCTCCGGCGTACGCCGCGCGGAGGGCGGTGAAGAACCTGGACGCCACTTTCACCTCAAAGGCGAAGCTGCCGGGCAGCTGCACCAACAGGGGACCAAGACGATCACCGAGACCACCGGCCTCGTCGAGAAAACGCGCCATGGCAATCTCGCAGCCGACCAATCGCGCTTCATGGGTAATGGTGCGGGGCACCTTCACGGCGAAGCGGAAATCCGCCGGCACCGCTTCTGCCCAGCGAGTATACGTGGTCCGGCGGTGCGGGCGGTAGAAGGAGGAATTGATCTCCACCGCGTTGAATCGCGCGCCGTAGCGCTCCAGGTGGCTGCCTTCCGCCGCGAAGTCCGGGGCGTGCGCGGCCGGGATGGACCATCCGGCGACTCCGATCCGCGACCTTCCGGTGACGGCTGGCTTGAGCTTCCGCGCCGCCACCGCTTCAGCTCCGCAGCGGTCCGCCGAGGCCCGGCCACGGATCGCCGACCTGGCCACGCTGGCGCAGCCAACAGTCGGCGAGGACCAGCGCGGTCATGGCCTCGACGATCGGCACCGCGCGCGGCAGCACACAGGGATCGTGGCGACCCTTGGCCTGGAGTTCGACATTGTGGCCCTGGTCGTCGGCACTGACCTGGGGCTTGAGCACCGTGGCGGTGGGCTTGAACACCAGGCGCAGATCGAGCGGCATGCCGTTGCTGATGCCGCCCTGGATGCCGCCAGAGCGGTTGCTGAGCGTGTGCATGGCCTGCGGGCTGGACGCGTCCC
>JBBQSO010000119.1:0-13853 GCA_038213805.1 Planctomycetota bacterium
CTCCGCCGCGCCGCCGGGGGCCCCGGGCCCCCCGGGCGGCGCGGCCCCTCCCCCGGGGGCCGGGGGGCGCGGGGTGCCGGCGCCGGCCCCCCGCGCCCCCGGGGATGGCCTGTCCCAACGCCGCCCCGCGACCGGCGACGCTGGTCGCGGTGAGGTCCCCACCGAGCGTGCGCGCGATGCCGCGGCTGATCGCCAGGCCGAGCCCGGAACCCTCACTGCGGGCGCGGCCGGCGCCGACCTGGACGAAGGGCTGGAACAGGCGGGCCAGGTCGGCGGCGGCGATGCCGGGGCCGCTGTCGCTGACGATGATGTCGAGGCGGCCGTCCGTGCACGCCGCGGCGACCTCGACCGCGCCGGAGGCGGTGAACTTCACCGCGTTCGAGAGCAGGTTGACGAGGATCTGGCGCAGCAGGCGCTGGTCGGTGCGTACGTAGCGCGGCAACGACCCGTCCATGGCCACGCGCAGGTCGAGACGCTTGTCGCTGGCGCGCAGCAGGAACAGGCTGCGCAGGCTTTCGAGCAGGTCGTGGAGGTCGAAGTCCTCGGGGCAGGCCGCGGCGTGCCCGGCCTCGATGCGCGACATGTCGAGGATGTCGCTGATCAGCGCCAGCAGGTGCTCGCCCGAGCGGTTGATCACCGCCACTGCGCGGCGCTGGCCCTCGTCGAGGTCGCGGTCGCGGCCGAGCATCTGCGCGTAGCCGAGCACCGCGTTGAGCGGCGTGCGGATCTCGTGCGACATGCTCGCCAGGAAGTCGCTCTTGGCGCGGCTGGCGGCCTCCGCCTCGTCCTTGGCGCGCTGATAGGAGGCCTCCAGCCGCTGGGCCTCGGCGAGCGCCGCGAGCGCGCGCGCGTGGGCGTCCTCGGCCGCGCAGCGCAGGCCGACGGCGGCGCTGCGCTCCTGCTCGAGCTCGCGGGTGCGCGCGGCGACCAGCTCCTCGAGGTGGTCGCGGTAGCCGAGCAGCTCGCGCTCGGCGCGCCTGCGCCCGCTGACGTCGCGCACCGCCGCGATGCGCAGGCGCCGCCCGCCGAGCACGTAGTAGCGCAGTCGTACCTCAGCGTGGAGGGTCGCGCCATCGGCGCGCAGCATGGCGACCTCGTAGTCGAGGTCGTCTTCGGCGACGATACGGTTGAGGAAGTCACTGCGGCATTCCGGGGCGATCAGCTCCGAGAGCATGCGCCCGCGCAGCGGCGCGAGCGTGACGTGGCCGAGCATGGCCAGGAACTGCGCGTTGGCGTCCACCAGCACGCCCCGCTCGGACATCACGATGCCCTCGAAGGCCGCCTCGGCGAGGGCGCGGAAGCGCAGCTCGCGTTCGTGCAGCTCGCCCTGGTGCGCGGACCGCACCAGGTACAGACCGCGCGCGGCGCCGAGCAGGGCGAGCAGGAGGGTGAAGATCCCGCAGCCGATCACCGCCTCGACGGCGTGGGCGCGCTCGGCGGTCGCGCGGCGCTCGCCGGCGAGCAGCGCCAAGAGCCGCTCGACCTGGGCGCGGTGGTTGGCGAAGGCCGCCGCGAGCGGACCGTCGACCAGCGCGCCCGCGCCAGCGCGGTCGCCTTGCGCCAGCGCCGGCAGCAGGCGGCCCGTGGCGACGGCGAAGAACGCCTCCGCCGAGCGCTCGAGATCCTCGAACGCCCGGCGCGTGGGCACCGCGCGGCCGCCGAGGCGCGTGCGCCAGGCACCAGCGCACGTCTGGTAGCGCTCCTTGAGCGCCGCGAAGCGCGCCTGCCCAGGTGCAGGGTCGTCGATCAGCACCATCTGCAGCGCGACCATCATCGACTCTACCAGATAGAGCGGCGGCGGCTCGATGTCGCCGATCAGGTCCTGGTCAACGCTGATCTGCCGCGAGAAGACCCCATCGATGCCGGTCTGCCCGACCAGCAGCGCCGCGGCCAGGCCGAGCAGCAGCAGGCCGCCCAGCGAGATGGCGAGCAGCACTGAGAAGCGTCGGGAGAGCTTGGCGGTCATCGGTACGTTGGCGTGGGGCGGGATCGTCCGAGCATCCGGCTAGGGCAGCATAACTCAAGAACAGGCGCAACGGGAGGAAGGGGAGAAGACGTGACGGAGGAGAGCATCGGGGCAGGCGGCGGCCTGCGACGGTGGCGGTCCGGACCCCCGCGACCCATGCGTGATGGTCCCACCGACAGGGCGTCAAAAATGGCACCTGGCATCGCTGGTCATCCGGCCTGGATGGCAAGGCCGACGAAGCACCGAGGATGCAGGGCATTTTCAAGCCTCGTCCACGGCAGCCAGACAGGTCGGACGGCCGGCGAAGCGCCGGGCGAGTCTTCGCAACACCTGGCTCGTCCACAGCAGATCCGACGGCGCACTCCATCTTCCCTCCCGTCTTCGCGCCTCCCCTTCGTGCCTGCCCTGTGCCCCGCGCCCCGCCCCGCCCCGTCAGCTTCCTACCCTTCAGGCACGCAGCGTGCCCAAAGCCTTCTCCACCGCCGCCACGATGCGGTCGGGCTCGAAAGGCTTGATCACGAAGTCGCACACGCCGAGGCGGGTGGCGCGCAGCATGGCGTCGCGCTGGTCGACGGCGGTGACCATGATGACCTTGGCCGCGGGGTCGAGCTGGCGGATGCCGGCCAGCGCCGCTAGGCCGTCGGCGTGTGGCATGACGATGTCCAGGGTGGTGAGGTCGGGACGCAGCTCGCGGAAGCGCGCCACCGCCTCGTTGCCGTCCGCCGCCTCGCCGCAGATGGTGAAGCCGAGCGGTTGCAGCGCGTCGCGGATGAGTTTGCGCATGAACATCGAGTCGTCGACGATCAGGATGCGCGTCATTGCCCACCGCCCGGGATCGCGTCGACGGTCAGGGCCTGGTCGAGGCGCAGTGCGCGCAGCTGCTCAAGAGCCGGCCCTTCGCCGGCCAGGTGCAGGCCGCCGCCGACGTGGCGCACGATCGCGCCGGCGTGCAGCAGGAAGGCGGGCAGGGCGGCCGAGGCCAGCACCGCGTCGGCGGTGAAGGTCACCACGAGATCAAGCTTGCCGTTGCGCACCGCGGCGCGCACGCGCGCCGCCAGGGCCTCGGCCCGGGCGTGGTCGAGCACGCCGCTGGCGGTGATGGTGATGGGATCGGTCATGGCTTGTGCTTCCTGGGGGCTCGGTGCGCTCAGATGACGGCTGCTTGGTTGCCGAAGTCCTCGACCACCATGCGCAGCGATGATGCGTCGAAGTCGATGCGGCGGCCGACGGTGCCGCCCATGTGGCGGGCGACGATCGGGATGCCGGCCGCGTGCAGGGCCTCCTCGACCGCGGCGATGTTGCTGGCGCCGATGTCGCGGCTGTAATCGATGGCGTGGTCGAACATGCGCGCGCCGCCGGCCATCTTGGCGCGCAGGCGGTTGCGTCCGGCGCCGTGCGCGATCAGGGACTCGACCAGGCAGGTGACGGCGTGGTCGCCGTACTTGCCGGGCAGCGCGCCGCGCGGCTTGCCCTGCGAGCTGGGCAGCAGCACGTGGGCCATGCCGGTGAGGCGGGTCTCGAGGTCGAAGATCACCAGGCCGATGCAGCTGCCCAGCACGGTCTGCAGCCGGTGCGGCGGACGGGCGATGTGCACCTGGCCGATCAGCACCTTGATCTCCTTGACCTCGCGCGCCACCGCCAGCGCCGCATCGATCTTGAGGAAGGTGTCGGTGCGCTTGCGGATGGTCTCGGTGGCGGTCATGGCGCGACCTTCCCGCTGATCAGCGTCAGGGCCTCGGCATCGGCGAGAAAGATCAGGCGGATGCGCGGGCCGCCGGCGCCGGCCGGCCCGGTCAGGCGCGCCGTCACCACCAGCGCGTCATCGGCGGCCTCGGCGGCCTGGAGCAGGATGGTGGCCCAGGCCGCGGTGCCGAAGTCGACGCGTACCGCGGGTGCGTAGGGGATGGCGAACAGGCCGAGGGCGCTGGCCATGCCATTCATGAACGACGAGAACAGGATGTTCGCGGTCTCCTGAAGCATCGAGCGCTCCAACTCGCCGAGCGTCCCCAGCGAGCCCTCCTCCGGCAGCACGCCACCCAGGCAGGCGACCAGGGCGGCCGCGTCGCGGTGCGCCAGATGGGCGACGGTGTGCCCAGGCAGCGCGCCCTTGACGCGTGCGGCGAGCATGATCGTGGCCTCGTCGTCGGCGCCGACCTCCTCGGGGATGAGGTCGATGCCGATCATCTCGACCACGGCGGCCTCGACCGCGATCGGTTGGCGCAGCCAGCGCGCGAGCATGGTCGCCGCGTTCTCGGCACCGCCGCGCGCGACCGCGGCGAAATTCCCCGCAAGCTTGAGGTCGAGCATCTCAGTGGCCTTCCATGCTGGTGGTGGTGGCGGTGGTGGCGGCTGGGCGCGGCCGGCGGCCGGCGTTGGGCGAGGTGGGCGCGCTGGCCGCCGCGCCAGGTGGCCGGCGGGTGCGCGACAGGTCGTGGATGCCATGGATGTCGAGGATCAGCGCCACCCCGCCATCGCCGAGCACGGTCGCGCCGCTCAGGCCGCGCACGTGGGCGAACTCCTGGCCGAGCGGCTTGACCACGATCTCTTCGTCGCCGATCACCTGGTCGACGGCGATGGCCAGGGTCTCGCCGGCGCCCTTGGTGACCACCGCGCGCACCGTGCCGCCCGGCGCGCTCAGCGGCGAGATGCCGATCACCTGGTGCAGGTCGAGCAGGCTGATGACCTGGTCGCGCAGGAAGATCACCCGACCCTTGCCCTCGACGCTGCGCACGTCCTCCTGGCGCAGTTCGACGATCTCGCGCACGCAGTCGAGCGGGAAGGCGAAGCGCGCCTCGCCGATGCGCACCAGCAGCGAGTCGATCATCGCCAGGGTGAGTGGCAGCGCGATGGTGAACGACGAGCCCTGTCCGGGGGTCGAGGTGATGTCGATCTTGCCCTTCAGGGCGGTGACCTTGTTCTTGACGATGTCCATGCCGACGCCGCGACCGGAGATGTTGGTGACCTGCGCCGCGGTGGAGAATCCCGGCAGGAAGATGAACTGGAAGGTCTCCTCCGGAGTCAGGCGCGCGGCGGCCTCGGCGGTGACCAGGCCGCGCTCGATGGCCTTGGTGCGGATGCGCTCGACGTCCAGGCCGCGGCCGTCGTCGCCGACGCGGATGCAGATCATGCCGCCCTGGTGGAAGGCCTCGAGCCGGACCGTGCCCTGGCGCGGCTTGCCGGCCTTGACGCGGTCATCGGGCGTCTCGAGGCCATGATCCATGCTGTTGCGGATGAGGTGGGTGAGCGGATCGCCGATCTCGTCGATGAGCTTCTTATCGAGTTCGGTGTTCTCGCCGGCGGTGACCAGCTTGGCGTCGCGGTTGTTCTCCTTGCAAAGGTCGCGCACCAGGCGGTGGAAGCGCTGGAAGAGCGGGCCGATCGGCACCATGCGCGCCTGCATCACGCTGAGCTGCATGGCGCTGATGTGGCGGTGCAGCTCGAGGGTGGTGTCGCGGGTGCGGCGCACCTCCTCCTGCGCGCGGCGCAGGGCGGCGATGCCGCTGCTCAGGCGCGCGGTCGGCGCGCCGCCACCCTGTCGGGCGACGAGGTGCTCGAGCATGCGCGCGTCGACGCCGTCGAGCAGGCGCACCATGCCGTCGATCTGCTGGGTGAGGCGCGCCTTGGTGATGACCAGCTCGCCGGTGGTGTTGAGCAGGTGGTCGAGGCGCGCGGTCTCGACGCGCACCGTGTCCATCACCGCTGCGGCCGGCGCGACGGGGACGGCGGCCTTGACCGGCACGGTCACGGACGATGCGGCCCCGGCCGCGACCGCGACGGCGGCGGCGGGCGCAGCGGCCGGAGCCGTCGGCGCGGTGGCCGCGGGCAGCGCATCGAGCGCCCAGTCCCGGACCTGGTCGCAGGCCAGCGCCGCGGCGACCTCCGCACGCGCCGCGGCCGACGCCAGCAGCACCAGCAGCGGCGGCGGCTCGGGCAGGCCGTGCTCGAGTTCAGCGAGGGTCGGGCGCGAGTAGGCCACCGTGCCGAGCTTGGCGAGGTTGCCCAGGATCATGCTCAGGCGCAGGTCGGCGAGCGGGCTTTGCGGGGTGAGCAGCAGGCGCACCTTCCACAGCGGCCGACCCGCGGCGGCGGCATGCGCCGCGGCGAGCTCGGCCTCGCCCGGGAGCCAGGCAGGCAGGGCGGTGACGGCCGCGCCGAGCACGGCCAGGCGCGCGCCGATGGTCGCGTCCAGGCCGGCGACGTCCGGCGCGTTCTGGTCGCCACGCTCGACGCGGTCGGCGCACGCCTGCAGCGCGTCCTTGGTCGCGAACAGCGCGCCGATCGCCTGCGCGTCGAGTCGCAGCCGGCCTTCGCGCAGTGCTGCGAGCAGGTGTTCTCCCTGGTGGGCGAGGCGCGCCATCTCGTCGAGGCCGATGCTGGCGCTGGCGCCCTTGAGCGAATGCAGCTGGCGGAACACCGCGTCGAGGTGCGCCGCTTCGTCGGGCTTGCGTTCCAGGTCGAGCAGCGCGGCGTCGAGTTCGCCGAGGTGCTCGCGGCTGGTGCTCAGCCACAGCGGCAGGTTGGTCACCGCCTCGGGCCTGACCACCAGCCGGTCGTGGCGGCGCAGCAGGGTCGCGGGGTCGCGGCCGATGCGCTGACATTCCGGGCGGGCCGTCCCGGCCTTCAGCACCCAGGCCTCGCCGAGCGGCACGGCCAGGGCCGGCAGCACCTGCTGCGGCTCGCCGGCCAGGAACACCAGCAGGCCCATGGCCAGCGCGTAGTCGCCGACCGGCGCATCCAGATCCGCCGGTCCGGAGAGCAGGTGGAACATGCGGCGGACGTGGCCAGCGGTCTGCACGCTGGCGAGCGCCGCGGCGGCGCCGGCGGGGAAGGCGATGAGGTCGGCCGCGGTGAAGCGCAGCGCGACCACCTGGCGGTCGGCGGCGTTGGCGAACATCGCCTCGCACACGTCCTCCTCGTCGAGACGGCCGTGCAGCCACGCAGGCAGCGGACCGAGGTGGTCCTCGGCCGGATCCACGACCGTGGGTGCGGGTGCGGCCGGCGCCGTGGCCGGTGCGTGCGCCACGGGGGCGGGCACGCTGACGACCGGGGCGGGCGCAGGCGCGGCGGCCACGGCCGTGCGGCCGGCCAGGATGGCGTCAAGCAGCGCCATGGCCGGCGCGGTGTCGACCTCCTGCGCGACGCCGGAGGCGATGTTGGCGAGCAGCGCCGCCACCACGTCGAAGGACGGGAACAGCGCGTCGATGACTTGGCCGCTGAACGCGAGCTTGCCATGGCGAACCTGATCGAGGACCGACTCCATACGGTGCGTGACGTTGCAGATGTCGGTGAGCTTGAGAAAGCCCGCCGCGCCCTTCAGCGAGTGCGCGGCGCGGAACATCTCGGCGATGTCCTCGGCCCCGGAGCGGCCCTGCTCGGCCGCGAGCAGGCGCTCGTTAAGCGTGGCGAGGTGCTTGCCAGCCTCGTCGAGGAAACCGGTGACCATGTCCTGGTCGAGTCCGTGCGAGGGTGCGTTCATGTCAGCGCTTCCTGGAGATGGTCGGCTGGACGGAGGCGAGGCCGTGCGGGTATGCGTTCATGTCAGCGCTTCCTAGAGATGGTCGGCTGGACGGAGGCGAGGCCGGGCGGGCCTTCATGTCAGCGCTTCCTGTAGATGGTCGGCTGGACGTAGGCGAAGCCGTGCGCCTTCTCCGAGAGCGTCTCGGCGCCGCCGAGGATGAGGTGCCCGCCCGTGCCCAGGCGCCCGGCGAGGTTGGCGAGCACCGCGCCCTTGCTGGCGCCGTCGAAGTAGATGAGCACGTTGCGCAGCAGGATCAGGTCGTAGGCGGGACCGGAGGAGCGCTCGAGCAGGTTGTGGGCGCGGAAGTCGATGCGCGCGCGCAGCGCGTCGCACACTTGGTGGCGCTGGCCGTCGGGCTGGGCCGCGAAATAGCGCGCCAGCGCCGCCGGGGTGATCTTCTGCAGTGCGTAGGCGCCGTAGAGGCCGGCGCGCGCGCGCCCGATGACCTGGGTGTTGATGTCGGTCGCGTCGATGCGGAAGGCGCAGCCGCTGCCGGTCAGGGCCGCGTCGAGGGCGATGGCCAGGGAGTAGGGCTCCTCGCCGCTCGAGCAGGCCGCGCTCCAGGCGCGGAAGGTGGCGCCGCGCGCCGCGGACCGGCGCCAGGCCGGCATGATGGTGCCGAGCAGGAAGTCCCAGTGCTCCTTGTGGCGGAAGAAGAAGGTCTCGTTGGTGGTCAGCGACTCCAGGCACATCTGGAACTCGGCCTCGTGGCCGGGCGCCGTGGCGTAGTCGTGGTAGGCGCGGTAGCTGGTCAGGCCGAGCGCGTCGAGCCGCCGGCGCAGGCGCCCCTGAACGAGGTTGATCTTGGCATCGGCGATGCGGATGCCGGCAGTGCGGTACATCAGCTCCTGGAACAGGCGCAGCTCGTCGCTCTTGAGCTGCGGCCCGGTGGCGTCGCTGGTGGTGCGCTGGATGGCGGTGGTGGTCATGGCGTAGTCATCCGGTCGTCGCGGGGACATTGCGGTGGACGTGCCAAAGCGTTTTCTCTGCCACCATCCGGCCGGCCAACGACTTGCGTGCACGCGAGCAGGCGTGGGGACCAATCCTTGTGGCCGCGACCCCAGGCATTGGGGTGGCGCGGGCCCCGGGAAGTGAGCCGTGCCCGGGCCCTGACGTCGACGGGAACGCGGTGGAGCGTCATGCGCGGCCGCTCAGAACGTCACGATCGCGCGCACATCGGCGACCGCGGCGTGGCCCGGGTCGCCGCCGCCACCGGGATGGAAGCTGTATTGCAGATCGTCCTTCTGCACGCACCAGGCGGTGGCCTGCAGAATGGAGACCGCCTCGACGACGGTCTCGCCGCGCTCGTGGCTGCCCAGCTTCGGGGCGGCGGTAAGGGACACGTCGGAGACGTAGAGGCCGGCGCCGTCCGCACCACGGCAGTCCGGCCCAATACAGGCTCGCGGCCAGGTGGGTGTTGACGGATTTGACCTGGCGGTCGGCGTCGCCCCACTGCGCGATCAGCGTCACGGCGCGCTCGTCGGCGCCGTGCCACAGGTCAACCTGCCCCTGCGCAAACATCCCGAAGATGCCCTGCTGCTCGCGGCCATCCAGGCGCGCAACCAGACCGCTGTGGTGCCAGGCGCCGACCTGCACCACGCCGGCTTCGCTGTGCGCGCTGCGCGGCCAAGCGTAGCGCACCTGCCCGATCATGAACTTCCCGGTGTTGGCGCGGCTCGCGAACAGCGGGTCGAGACCGGTGACGCCGGTCTGCTTGCCATCCGCTCCGGAGCCGTCCATGTAGCCGGCGGTCGCCGACCAGCGGCTCGTCGGCACGACCGCGAGGTGCACGCCCATGGCCGGGTTGGGGAAGGTCAGGAAGCTGGAGATGGTTGGCGAGAATCCGGCCGACGACTGGATGAAGGCGCCCGCCGCCGGCAGGCAGCTGCTTGGCCATACCGTCATGGCGGTCGTCGGGATTCGGAAGGGGCACCTGGAGCGCGCTCGCGTAGCGTTGGCGCGGGATGGGAAGGCGGGCTGAGTCTCGCGGCGGAGCGCGTCGGAATCAGGCGACGCCTGTGAGGGCGTGCTCGCCGCGGGTCGTGCGCCGCGGTGGCTCCCGGCGCGCGACGGGCGCGGCCTCGGTGATGGTCGAGATGCCGGTGATGCTGCGACTGTCCTTGGCGGCGGTGGTCGCCTGCGCCGCGGTGCTGGCGTTGATCCCGGCCAAACCCTGCTTGGTGCGGGTGATGCCGTTGATGATCACCTGGGTGCGCTCGACCTCGCCAGAGTTCAGCACGTCGGGTCGCACCGCGTCGATGGCCTCGCCGGGCATGCCCGGCGAAGGCGGCGCATCGACTCACTCGTGTATGGTCCGGGCATTCTCCGCGACGTCGTCCTTGACTGCCTTGACCTCCACCGGCGTGCTGGCGAGGCGCATGGCGAAGACGTTGGCGCACAGCGCTTCGTGCATCAAGTGCATGTCCTGGTGCAGGCGCAGCCCACCAGCCGAGCGCTCCATCTGCGCCATCAGGCGGTTGTGCTCGCGCGTCGTCCACCACGAGGTGGGGATGATGGAGCGGATGCTCGCGAACCTGCTGGCGACGCGCACCCCAGACTTGGCGCGGATGGTGTGGGGCATGGCTGGAAACTCAATTCCCGGCCGCAAGGCCGGTGATGAGGGTGGGAATGGTGGTGAGGACCGTGGGGCGAGCGCGGCTCAGCCGTGGTAGAGCGCCTTGCCGACCTCGTCGCCCCCTGCGGCGTCAGCATCCGTGCCGACCAGCACCGGCACGCGGCGCGCGGGTTTGGCCGCCTTGGGCGCACCACCGGCAAGGGCCTTGGACGCGCGCTTGGGCTCGCGCTTCGGCTCCTGGGCGATGGGCGCCATCGTCGTGACCACCGCCGGATCGGCGAGCCGGAAGCGCGCGACCAGCTGCTGCAGGCGCTGGGCCTGGGCCGAGAGCTCCTCGGCGCTGGCCGCCATCTCCTCGGCCGAGGCGGAGTTCTCCTCGGTGATCGCCGAGATGCCCTCAACGCTGTCCGCGACCTCCTTGGCGGTGCGCGCCTGGGCCTCGGCGCTGCTGGCGATGCCGCCCATGCCCGCGGTGGTGCGCCCGGTGCCGGCAAGGATCGCCTGCAGCGACTTGCCGACCTCCTGCGACAGCGCCGCGCCCTCGGTGACGCGCTTGCCGCTCTCGTCGATGAGCTGCGCGATTTCCTGCGCCGCGGTGCTCGAGCGCTCGGCGAGCTTGCGCACCTCGTCGGCGACCACCGCGAAGCCCAGGCCGTGCTCGCCTGCGCTCGCCGCCTCGATCGCCGCGTTCAAAGCCAGCAGGTTGGTCTGGTTGGCGATCTGGTTGATCACCCCGATGCTCTTGGCGATCTGGCCGCTGCTCTCATTGATCGCCTTCATGCCCTCGATCGAGCGGCCCACGGTCTGGCTGCCCTGCTCGGCGCTCTGACTGGTCGACAGCGCCACGCTGTTGGCTTCGGTGGTGCGCGTCGCGACCTGGTCGATGCTGCGCGACAGCTCCTGCACCGACGCGCTGATCTCCTCGACCGAGCTCGCCTGGGTCTGGGCGCCGCTGCTGATGTTCTGCGCCGAGGCCGAGAGCTCCTCGCCGCTCGCCGCGGTCTGGTCGGCGGCCTGGCGGATCTCCGACATCACCTGGCCGAGACTGTCGAGCGAAGCGTTGAAGGCCGCGGCCATGATCCCGACCTCGTCCTTGGAGACGACCTCGACTTGGGCGGTGAGGTTGCCTTGGGCGAGCTCGCCGACCGCGTCGGCCATGGCGCGGATCGGGCGCGAGATGCCGCGCGCCAGCCAGAAGGCGAAGCCGATGCCGACCAGCAGGGCCGCAGCGGCGATGCCGGTGACCATCTGCAGCGCGTGCCGGCCGATCGCGTTGGCCCTGGTCGTGGCCGCATCCTCACCCTTGTTGTTGATCTCGATGATCACCTTCAGGGCGTTGTCGCAGGCGTAGAACAGGTCCTCCATGCGGCCCACGGCGAGCATCGTCTTGGCCTCCGCCTTCTTGTCGGCGCGCGACAGCGCCTGCCACTGCGGGACGAGTTCCATGTAGGACTTCCAGTCGGCCGTGAACTTGTCATAGGTGACCTTCTCCTCGTCGGTCTGCGGCAGCGGGTCGTAGACCGCCTGCGCGGCGCTGAACACCTCGAAGGCCTTGGCCATCTTGCCCTCGTACTTGGCCATCTCCTCGGACGAGCTGGCGGCCATGTGCGCGTACTGCTGACGGCGGAACACCGCAACGCCCAGGCGCATCTCCTCGATGGTGTACACCGATGGCATCCACCGGGTGTCCATCTCGTCGGTCTGCGCCTCCACCAGCCGCAGCTGGACGAGCGCGAAGGCGATCACGCCCACGAAAATGGTCATGACGAAGCTGAAGCCGCAGAGCAGCTTGGTGGTGATGCGGAGATCTGAGAAGGACATGGGAACCTCGGGGGTTGGTTGGGGTCGTGGTTGGGGAAGGTGTCGGGATCAGGCGTGGACGGTCTTGACCTCGAGCTGGGCGGCCTCGTTGGTCTGCAGCACGCGCTCGACGTCGAGCACCAGCTGCATGCGCTCGCCGAGCTTGGCGACGCCGACCAGGTACTCGCCGGCCATGCAGGCGATGGTCTCGGGCGGCGGCTGGATGTCGGCCTTGGGGATCTTCATCACCCGCGACACCGCGTCGACGATCATGCCGATGATGCGGCCCTGCAGGCGGGTGACGACGATGCGGGTGTGCTCGGTGAAGGCCGACTCGCCGACCGCGAAGCGCTTGCGCAGGTCGAGGACCGGGATCACCGTGCCGCGCAGGTTGATGATGCCCTCGATGTGGCTGGGCATCTGCGGCACCTTGGTGATGCCTTCGACCAAAATGATCTCCTTGACCTTGGTGATCTCGATGGCGTATTCCTCCGCGCCGAGGCGAAAGGACACCACCTGGAGGTAATCCTGCATCTTGAGCGACATCGGCGATTGGTCGGCGGTGGCGTGGCTGGGCATGGCTGGGTCCTGGCTGGGTCGGGTGGGTGGGATGGTGGAGGATGGGGGGTCAGGCCGGGAAGGACTTGACCAGCAGGATGGTCTCGCCGCTGCGGCTGGAGCGCACCGCGGTCATCCGCTCCTCGAGCGTCTGCTCGGCATGGCCGGCACCGGCGCGCTCCGGGCCGGTGCCGCGCAGGCTGCCGCGCGCTGCGAACAGCCGGCGCACGGCGAAGCCGCCGCGCTCGTCGGCGACCCGGATCAGCACCCGGTCCGCGAGGAACATGGTCGAGATGCGCACCGCCAGGTCGGGCACCGGCCCTTCCGCCAGCTCGAAGCCGTTGGTGGCCAGCTCGCGGACGCAGCGCACCACATCGTCGAGCACCGCCGCAGGCAGCGGCTGGCGGCCGAGGGCCTGCAGGTAGCGGGCCAGCAGCAGCACGGCCGCGGGCGCGGCCGAGACCGCCAGGTCGAACCACTCGTTCCCAAGCCGCGGGAGGACCACCAATTCGCGGTCGGGGTCGCTGCCCACCGCCGCCGCGGCCAGGCGCGCGAGTTCGCGGGTGTCGATCGGGCGCGCGAGCAGGCCGGCCGGATTGAGGTCGCAGCAGCGGCGCGCGGCCTGGTCGCAGGCGTGACCGACCACCAGCAGCACCGGCAGGTGGGGATGGCGCTCGCGCAGTTCGCGGAACAGCTCCGCAGCGGGCCGATCCGGCAGGGCGAGGTCGAGGATGACCAGGTCGGGGCGCTCGCCGAGGACGGCCTCGGGCGCCTCGGCGGCGCTCGGGCACGAGCTGGTGCGCATGCCCAGCTCGCGCAGCGCCTGGCCGACGGCGAGTCGCGTGCTGCCGTCGTCGGCGATGTGCAGTGCGAGCAGGCCGGTCAGCGCCGCCGCCGCGCCATCATCCTGCGGGCGCGGGCGCAGGGCGAGCACCGAGATATCGTCGCTGAATGCGCGTTGCGGCTCCGCCTGGCCTGCGAGGTCGAGGGCCGCGGTCAGCACCCCGTGCAGGCTGCCGCGGCGCGCGAGCCGGGCCGCGGCGCCGCGGCCCGCGCCGCGCAGAGTGGCGTCGAGGTCGACGCACAGCCCGTCAGTATAGGCGATCAGGGTCTCGTCCTGGGCGACGACCGTGGTCCACTGCTCGCGCTCCGCGCCGACCGCGCCGAGGGCGCAGCCCGCCGCAGCGAGTGCGCGCACGGCCCCCGTCGCGCCGATCACCAGCGCCGCGGGATGGCCGGCGGAGGCGTAGGCAAGGTGGCCGCCGTACTCGTCGTAGAGCGCGCAAAAGGCGGTGGCGGCGGCTTCCTCGGGGAACAGTTCGCCGATCAGGGCGTCGGCGCGCGCCAGCACCTCGACTGGGCTCAGGCCGGCCTCCAGCGCGCCGAACCAGGCCTTGAGGGCGATGCCGCCGAAGGCCGCAGGCGTGCCCTGCCCG
>JBBQSO010000120.1:0-12899 GCA_038213805.1 Planctomycetota bacterium
GCCATCAGCCATCAGCCATCAGCCATCAGCCATCAGCCATCAGCCATCAGCCATCAGCCCGGAGATCCCCATGTTCACCGTCTCCGTCACCATCCGCGTCAAGGCCGCGCACCTCCAGGACTTCATCGCGGCCAGCCGTGACAACCACCTCGGGACGCGGCAGGAGCCCGGCAACCACCGCTTCGACGTCATCCAGGGCAACGCCGATCCGACGCACTTCGCGCTCTACGAGGTCTACGTCGACCAGGCCGCCTTCGCCGCCCACCAGCAGACCGCCCACTACGCGCGCTGGAAGACTGCGGTCGAACCGTGGATGGCGGTGCCGCGCACGGCCGAAAAGGGCACGTTGCTCTTCCCAGCGCCGTACGCCTGACGTGCGGCCGCGAGGAAGATCAGCGGGTCAGGGCAGCCCGGCACCTCGCTTGTCTCGGCGGCCCCGGCGGGCACAGTGTCGGTGGAGCATCTCTCTCGCATGAAAGACCGCCTGCAGCTCACCCAGCTCGCGACCCTCCCGGTGGTCCTGGTGCTCACCGTGCCGCCGGACGAGCGTGAGATGGAGAAGGAGCGCGAGGCCGAGATGCGCAGCCTGCTCGACACCGCCGGCCGCACCGTCGCCGCGGTCTGCGTGCAGCACCTCGCCAAGCCGTCCTCCGGCACCTACATCGGCTCCGGCAAGGTCGTCGAGGTCGCGGCCGAGGTCGCGAGCAGCGGCGCGCGTCAAGTGGTCTTCGACGTCCAGCTCAGCCCGCGCCAGCAGCGCAACCTTGAAGAGGAGATCGGCGCCAAGGTCCTCGACTACGATGAGCTGATCCTCGACATCTTCGCCCGCTACGCGCGCACCACCCAGGCCATGCTCGCGGTCGAGCTCGCCCAGCTGCAGTACGACAAGGCGCGCCTGCGCCGGCTATGGACCCATCTCGACCGCCAGACCATCGGCGGCTCCTCGGGCACCGGCTCGGGCTTCAAGGCCGGTCCCGGCGAGAAGCAGATCGAGATGGACCGCCGCCAGGTGCGCAAGCGTATCCAGGACCTGAAGGGTCGCCTCGAGGAGATCGAACAACGCAAGGACCGCGCGGTGAAGACCCGCAGCGACGCCTTCAACATCGCCCTGGTCGGTTACACCAACGCCGGCAAGAGCACGGTGATGAACAGCATGACCAACGCCGGCGTGCTCGCCGAGAACCGCCTGTTCGCGACCCTCGACACGCGCACCGCGCAGCTCTTTTTCGACCGTTTCCACAACGTCGTGCTCTCCGACACCGTCGGCTTCATCCGCAACCTGCCGCCGACGCTGATCGCCAGCTTCCACGCCACCCTCGCCGAGGTGCGCGAGGCCGACCTGCTGCTGCACGTGGTCGACGCCAGCAGCGGCGTGATGGAGCAGCAGATCGCCGCCGTCGAAGAGGTGCTGAAGAACATCGGCATCGAAGGCGTGCCGGTGATCATGGTCTTCAACAAGGTCGACGTGGTCTACAGCAAGACCATCCTGCTCGCCTACCGCCGGCGCTACAAGCAGGCGATCTCGGTCAGCGCCCTGACCGGCGAGGGCATGGACCAGCTCAAGCTGCTGATCAAGGCGCACATCGACAGCCGCAACCGCAAGATCACCGTGCGCTTCCCGGTGACCAACGGCGCCCTCGACGCCTTCGTGCGCAGCCGCGCGCAGGTCACGGAAGAAAGCTACGACAACGACGACGCGGTGCTGACCATCGCCGCGGATGAGCGCCTGTTCGAGGAGTTGCGCGCGAATCCCGACCTGGTGGTCGACGCAGCGACCTGAGGCGCGAGGCGCAGCGATTTCAGCGCGTCCGCACGGGTGGGAGTGGTGCGGAAGGGCGGCCCACCGCGCCGCAGCTCGACATGGTTACATGACCGGGATAAACCGGAGTTAATTGATCCATCCGCACGACAGACGTGCCCGAACCGCTGCGCACATCCAGGAAGATCCAGCACGGCAGGCGACCTTGCCAGGATTGACCACCCGCAACATGCCTGACAAAGATGGGAAAGGCCGGCCCCTGAAGGACCGGCGTGCCCTCGGTCCAGGAGCCCTCCATGCCCGGCAACGCCTCCGCCTCGACCACCGTCCGCTATGACGCGCCCGCCGCCCTCGCCGGCGCGCGTCCCGAGGGCGATCCGCTGTCCGGCGACCATGCGGACGCCGACGCGCGCACGCGCCTGGCGCCCGGGCCACAGGCCGACGCGCGGCCGCAGGCCTTCCTCCTCGCCGGCGGCGCCAAGGGTGGCGATGGCACGGTGCAGGATGTGGTCAAGGTCGGGGGCGACGGCACGGTGACCTGGACTCCGCAGACGCCGAAAGGGCACGGCCTCATCGCCGGCATCGGGATGTTCGACCATGATGGTAAACCGGTGGCGATCGGTCGTCGCGACGCCCAGGGCTGGATCACCCTGGACAATCGCTATGGCGGCGGCCGGGCCAGCGAGGAAGCGGTGGTCGAAGCCGCGCACCGCAACCACTTCGGCCCGCTCCAGGACAAGGGCCCCAACGTCCTCGACGCTGAGATCGCCAAGAGCCTCGCGCCGCTGGTATCGCCCAGCGAGGTCGTGCCCGGCAGCCGCACGATTTCCATGTTCGTGGACGGCACCGGCAGCTTCGTGAAGGAGCAGTCGAACATCACCAGTCTCTACCACGACACCAAGGGCACGCGCTTCTACTACGGCGGCCTGGGCAACGACGTGGAATACCCCGACGCCCTCGACCGCAACCTCGCGGGTGCGGTGGCCAAGGGCTTCGATCGCACCATCGATCGCATGTACGCCGACCTCAGCCATACCTGGGAGCCGGGCACCAAGGTCGACCTCTACGGCTTCAGCCGCGGCGGCGCGCAGGTGGTGGAATTCGCGCGCATGGTGCAGACGAAAGGCATCGAGGTGGGCGGCGTGCGCTACCAGCCCGAGATCGAGCACGTCGGCCTGTTCGACCCGGTCTACTCCGTCGGCCAGCCGGGCCAGGATTCCAAGGACATCATCGCCACGCTCGGCAGCCAGAAGGGCAACTACGTGATCGCCGACCTGCCCGCGAACATCAAGCACGCCGACGTGCTCTACGCCCAGCACGAAGAGCGCACCTTCTTCCCCGCCACGCGCTTCCTGCCCGACAGTCCCGACACCACTCTGCGCACCGCTACCGTCCCCGGCAGCCACAGCGACGACGGCGGCCACCGCGAGAACAATCAGCACATCATGAAGCTCGCGCGCAGCTGGATGGAAGACGGCAACGCTGGCGCTGACAGCCCCTTCAAAGGCAGCTACCGGCTGAGCGCCCCGGAGTTCGCCGAGGCCACCAGCATCCATGCGCTGGGCAAGTTCGCGCCCGGCGCCTACGGCGCCCAGGCCTCCGATGGGTTCAACTTCTCCTCGATGCTGCACGTGACCGACAGCTTCGGCAATTCCGTGCCCAGCCACCAGTCGCACGACAACCATCAGCCGCGCGACCTATCATGGGCGGGCCCGTCAATCATCCCAGCCGGGCCGCTGCACGACGCGCTGGCGCACCGGCGGGATGCACTGCTGAGGCTGGGGGAAAGGCACGAGGAGGGGGAGGGTAAGTGAGTGGCAGCGGCGGAAAGCGTACGGATGGGATGTAGCTCGTCACTGGTCCGGGAAGGTGCTGAAGCGCAGGGCATGTGCATCGCGTGAGGGCGTGATCGCGAGTCAGGGAGAGGATTGCCAAATTGCTGGGCGGCGTGCGGCGTTATGTCAGCGTCAGCGCATCAGCGCAGCCATGAATGAGCCCGCGGAGCGGGCGGCAGAAATTAGCCCAGGTCGTGAGCCCTGGGACCAGATGCACGCTGCTATAATCTCCTACGGTCCGCGATTCCTGCCGGCCAGAATGCCTTGGTTGCAGGCCGGGCCGAGTGCCGGCAGGAATCGCGGACCGTAGGAGATTCCGTTCCGGGGGAATGTCTACGACCCGAGGATTGCGGGCGTCCGGCCGATCGCATTGGAGCCGAAATCCTGCCGGGGGAAATTCTGTCGCCCGCCTCCGCGGGCTAAAATTCTCGATTTGTGATGGTTCCCAGGGCTCACGCCCTACCCATTACCCACATCTCGAATGTTGGCGAAATTCGCGGAAAAATAACCCCGAAATGCACCTGCCCAAAGCCTGCGGAGCGGGCGGCATCCACTAGCCCAGGGCGCGAGCCCTGGGAATCCAAACGTATGGAGGGGTCGAGCCCGCGCAGCGGGCGACATCGTTTTTTCCAGGGCGTAAGCCCAGGGAAATGCCCAGGAATGAATCAATCATGCATGAATCCCGCACGGTTCGCGGTTCCTGCCGGCTGCATCCTAGCCGTCATCGCAGACCATTGATCGGCAGGAACCGCGAACCGTGCGGGATTGGGGTTCGCTGCCATCTCGTCCCAGGGCTGACGCCCTGGCCTAGTCGATGTCGCCTGCTCCGCAGGCTCAGAAATCGGCAGATTTGCGATTATTATGTGCTGTCGACAGCAGTTGTGGGTAGTGGGTAGGGCTCACGCCCTGGGCTAATTTCTTTCGTCCGCTCAGCGGGCTCGCGGATTGGGCTGCGCAGAGTGGCTGTCAGGCTCAACGTATCGCTTCCACGCCTGCATGATGCACGCTTCAGCGATACCCATCCATCACCCCCAGCGGATAGCGCACCTCGCCACCCTCGTTCACCCCGCGCTCGGAGATCTCCTTGAGCGCGCGCAGCAGGTGCGCCTCCGACGAGACGATCAGCAGAGAGCCACCGCCCTGGTGGATGAACACGTAGCCCTCGCGACCAGGATTGGGCCGGAATACGGAAATGTACAGGCAGCACACCGGATTCACCGCCGAGACCGTCAGGTCGTCGCCGATCGCACTGCCCGCGGCGCGCAGGAAGGCCATCACCGCGGCCTTGGTCGGCGCGCTCAGCGCGATGCTGCTGCACGCGGGACCGGCGAATATCCGCGCCCGCTCAGCGCTGCCCGCGGCATGTGCCGTGGCCAGCGCGAGGATGAAGAGGATGGCCAGTCATACGGCCGCCATCCCCCACCTCACACATCCAGCCGCTTCGCCACCGACAGCGCGAAGCGCTCGATGAAGTCCTTGCGGATCGCCACATCGTTGCCCATCAAGGTGGCGAACATGCGCTCGGCCTCGATGGCGTCGCTGATCGAGACGCGGTACATCTTGCGCCGCGTGGGATCCATGGTGGTTTCCCACAGCTGGTCCGGGTTCATCTCGCCAAGGCCCTTATAGCGCTGGATGTCGAGGCCGCGCGAGCCGAAGCGCTTGATCGTCGGCACCACCGCGCGCAGGTGGGTGAACGCCACCTCCTCCTTGGCGTCCTTGAGCACGAACGGGTTGATGCGCGTGGGGTCGTCGATGAGCAGCTCGGGGCTGTAGCCGTGGATGCGCAGCTTGTCGAGGCTGCGCTCGACCGCGTCGCGCTCGGTGAACTCGATGATCTCGGGGACGATCGGCGCGGGCTCGCCGGGCTGCAGTTCGGGCGCGGGCACCGCGCCCGGGCCGCGGCCGAGCAGCGCGTCGAGTTCGGCCTCGCTGGTCAGGTACTGGATGGCCTCGCCGATGCGTACGCGGTACAGCGGCAGGATGCCGGCGCCGCTGCGCAGGTCGAGGTACTCGTCGAAGGTCAAGCCCTTGAAGGTCAGCACGCGGTCGTGCTCGTCGAACTCGGCGAGCACCTCCAGCAGCTGGCTGAGCGCCGGTCCGGAGACCTGACGTTCGCGGCCGCCGGTGCGGTCGGTCAGCACCGCGCTCTCGACGCCCAGGCGCAGGATCTCGCCGGCGAGCAGCTTCTCGTTGTAGACGTACTCGCTGCTCTTGCCGCGCGTCACCTTGTAGAGCGGCGGCTGCGCCACGCAGATGTTGCCGTTGTCGATGAGCTTGGGCATCTGGCGGAAGAAGAAGGTCAGCAGCAGGGTGCGGATGTGGCTGCCGTCGACGTCGGCGTCGGTCATGATGACGATCTTGCCGTAGCGCAGGCCTTCGAGGTTGAACTCCTCGCCGATGCCGGTGCCCAGCGCCTGGATCATCGCCGCGATCTCGCTGTGCCCCATCACCTTGTCGATGCGCGCCTTCTCGACGTTGATGATCTTGCCCTTGAGCGGCAGGATCGCCTGGATGCGCGCGTCGCTGCCGCGCTTGGCCGAACCGCCGGCCGAATCGCCCTCGACCAGGAAGATCTCGGTCTCGCCGACGGTGCGGCTCGAGCAGTCGCGCAGCTTGTCGGGCATGCCGGCGTTGGACAGGCCGCCCTTGCGGTTCTTGCGCATCAGTTCGCGCGCCTTGCGCGCCGCCTCGCGCGCCTCCATCGCCGAGATCGCCTTGCCGATCAGGCCCTTGGCGAGCTTGGGGTTCTCTTCGCAGTAGTCCTTCAGCGCGGTGCCGAGCAGCGCCTGGACGATGCCGGCGACCTCGACGTTGATCAGCTTGTCCTTGGTCTGGCCGCTGAACTTGGGGTCGCCGAGCTTGATCGAGATGATCGCGCAGACGCCCTCGCGCAGGTCCTCGCCAGTGGGCGGTTTCTCGCCCTTGATCAGGTTGGCCGCCTTCGCGTAGGCGTTGAACTCGCGCGTCAGCGCGGTCTTGAAGCCTTCGAGGTGGGTGCCGCCATCGCGGTTGCGGATGTTGTTGGCGAAGCACAGGATGTGCTCGTCGTAGCCGTCGTTGTACTGCATCGCCAGCTCGACCTCGTGGCCCTCTGGCGTCTGCTTCCTGAAGTGGATGACCGGGTGCAGCGCCTCTTTGCCCTGGTTGAGGTAGCGCACGAACGCGGCCAGGCCGTCGGTCGAGTAGAACAGCTCGCCCTTGCCCTCCTCGCGCAGGTCCTGGAGGTTGATGCGCACGCCGCTGTTGAGGAAGGCGAGTTCGCGCAGGCGCGCGGCGATGATCTTGAAGTCGAAGATGGTGTTCTCGCCGAAGACCTCGGCGTCGGGCTTGAAGTGGATGGCGGTGCCGCGCTCGGTGCTGGGCGCGATGGTCTGCAGCGGCGTCTTCGCTTCGCCGCGCTCGAAGCGCATGCGGTAGTGGTGGCCGTCGCGCTTGACGTCGGCGACCAGCCAGGCGCTGACCGCGTTGACGCAGCTCACGCCGACGCCATGCAGGCCGCCCGACTTCTGGTAGGCGCCGGAGCCGAACTTGCCGCCGGCGTGTAGCACGGTCAGCGCGACCTCGAGCGTCGACTTGCCGGAGGACGGATGCGGCGCCACCGGGATGCCGCGGCCGTTGTCGGTGACGCTCATGCTGTTGTCGGTGTTGATGGTGACGTGCACCTCGGTGCAGAAGCCCGCCAGCGCCTCGTCGATGGAGTTGTCGATGACCTCCCACACCAGCTGGTAGAGGCCGCTGGAACCAGGGTCGCCGATGTACATGCCGGGCCGCTTGCGCACCGCCGCCATGCCTTCCAGGACCTGGATCTGGTCGACCCCGTAGTCGCTGCCGGAGGCCGGTTGGGCCCCGGGATTCAGGGGCTGGTTCACCGGCTGGTTCGCGGCGGGCGACGACTCACTGGACATGCGCTTTGCTCCGTTGGAAACGATCGGCAGAGCCTACCACCGCGGGGGGGTCTGCAATCGCTGTGTGGTGATCAGGCCGGGCACCAAGACCGCCCGCAAGAGCGAGCTTGCGGGCCCACGGCTGGGGCCCAGGGTGGGCCGCCATGACCGTGTCGAGCCCGTCGTCCGCCAGCACCGCGCCGGCCTTCCTGGCCAGCGCCGCGGCGCACGCCGAACGCGCCCTCGAGCAGTGGTTGCCGCCGGCTGAAACCGCGCCGGAACGCCTGCACGCGGCGATGCGTTACAGCGTGTTCGCTGGGGGCAAACGCCTGCGCCCGGCCCTGGTCCTGGGCGGCGCCCTGGCGGTGGCGGAAAACGCGGGCGCGACCGCGGCCTGCGCCGCCGGCATGGCGGCGGTAGAGCTGCTGCACACCTACACCCTGGTCCACGACGACCTGCCGGCGATGGACGACGACGACCTGCGCCGTGGCCGCCCGACCTGCCACAAGGCCTTCGACGAGGCCACTGCCATCCTGGTCGGCGACGCTCTGCAGACCCTCGCCTTCGAAGCGGTCGCCGAACTTGGGGCCGAGGCCGTGCGCGTGCTCGCGCGCGCCGCTGGCAGTCGCGGTGTGGTCGGCGGACAGCAGGACGACCTCGACGCCGAAGGTGCGCCGGTCGACGCCTCGCCCGCCTGCCGCGCGCGGCTTGAGCGCATCCACCGCGGCAAGACCGCGGCGCTGATCCGCGCGTCGTGCGAACTCGGTGCGCTCGCCGCCGGAGCACCGCCCGCCGAGCGCGCTGCGCTTGCCGCCTACGGCGAGGCGGTCGGCCTGGCCTTCCAGATCGCCGACGACGTGCTCGACGCCACCGCGACCTCGGCCCAGCTCGGCAAGACTGCGGGCAAGGACGCTGCGCAGGGCAAGCTCACCTACGTCGCGGTCTACGGGCTGGACGCCGCGCGTGCCGAGGCCGCGCGTCTGGAACGCGAGGCGGTCGCCGCGCTCGTCCCCTTTGGTGCCCGGGCGCGCACGCTGATCGATCTGGCGCGCTTCGTCGTCCAGCGGCAGAGCTGACGGTCATGGACAGCGGAGCAGGTGCGGAGTGCGGAGTGCGGAGTGCGGAGTGGCCGCAGTGCGGGGGTCCCGTGCGAGGTCCGGGGGCTGGAGCGGATTTAAGGGTCGGTGACGACATCGCACCACACGCACTCCGCACTCCGCACTCCGCACTCCGCACCCGATGGTGGACATGCGGCGCCCTGCTGATCGCGGTTTCCAGCTTCGCAGCCCGCACTGCCGCGGTCGAGACCGCGTCGCCGCCGGCTTCGGGCTACGCCTTCACCGTCAACCACCCCGTGGTCTACGTCTACGACCTGACCCAGAGCGTCGGTTGGGAGAGCGCCGGCGACAAGCTCGCCTACACTACCACCCTGGCCTGGAGCTTCACCCTGCGCGCCACCGCGGTGGCGGCGGAGCGCGTCGACCTCGAGGCGGTGATCCTCGCCGTCCAGGCCAGCCACATCGGCCCGGGCAGCGCGCACCGCATCGACAGCCGCGCCGAGGCCGACCAGGACGGCGGCGACGACGCCCTGCTCGGCCACCTGCTCGCGCTCAAGGGCGCGGTGCTGACCCTGGTGATGGATCCGCGTACTGGCCGCGTCGCCGAGGTCCACGGCGGCGAAAGCATCGTCGAGCGCATCAACCGTCGCGCGCCCGCGCCCTTCCCGGGTGAGGCGCCGCCGCTCGCCGCGCAGGCCACGGCGCTCTATTCCTCCGCGGCGTTGGCGCGCCAGTGGTCGGAGATGTTCGCGCTGCCCGGCGACGGCGGCGTGCAGCCCATCGCGCTCGCCGCGCCGCTCGCCGGCACGATCGAGCGGCGCTGGAACGGCACCACTTACACCCTCGCCCTGCCGAGCGGCACCGACCACCTCGATGCGCAGCTGGTCAAGGACCCCAACCCGGTCAGCGCCAGCCTGGGCAAGCTCGTCGGCAGCGGCAAGGAGGCGCTCGTCGGCGGCCTGCTCCATGAGGCCACGGGCGATCTCGCTTTCACGCTGACGCTCAGTGCTTTGACGCAGCCGGTGGTGCAGAGCCATCATTTGACGTGGCGGCTGCGGTTGCTGCCGGCGGCTGCGCCGCAGCGGTGAGGATGGCTGGGTGGGAGGCCGATAGCTGATGGCTGATGGCTGATGGATCCTTCTCCTGGGTGTGGCACGCGGTCCGGCGCCGGCTAGGCCTTCTGGATTGGTTAGAGCCCCAACGATGCGACGGCATCAGCCATCAGCCATCAGCCATCAGCCATCAGCCATCAGCCATCAGCCATCAGCCATCAGCCAAGCCACAGTGCCAGTTGCGCTTATATCATATTTTCCAATGTCCGACCGCGATCTGCCCAGCTCCCAGCCCCGTGCTCCCATATTTGAGGTAGACTCCAACCGGTCCCTTGTCCTTGGAGGTGACGATGTTCGGTGCATCCAAAACGGTGGTCGGGCTCGACGTCGGGTCCTACTCGGTCAAGGCGGTGGCCCTTCAGCCCAACCGCGACCGCCTCACGCTGCAGGGCTATGCGCAAGCGCGCATCGGCACCCAAGAACCGGCGGAGGTCATCCGCAAGGTGATCGACCAGCTCGGCTTCAAGCCGCGACGGATTGTGACCAGCGTATCCGGGCGCTCGGTGATCGTGCGCCAGGTC
Organism: Planctomycetota bacterium; assembly: GCA_038213805.1. GTDB lineage: Bacteria > Planctomycetota > UBA11346 > UBA11346 > UBA11346 > BOG-1363. The sequence continues at coordinate 10,173 of JBBQSO010000120.1, forward strand.
GAGACGCCGCGGCTGCCGCAGGACGAGCTCAAGGCGCACATCGCCTACGAGGCCGACAAGTACATCCCCTTCGGCAGCGACGAGGTGATCATCGATTGCCAGCCGCTGCCCGAGCGCGGCGAGGCCAAGGCCGCCAACATGCAGGTGCTGCTGGTCGCGGTGCGCCGCGGCTTCATCGAGGACCACATCAGCGTGCTCAAGGCCGCGGGCATCGCCCCCGAGATCATCGACGTGGACGTCTTCGCGCTGTCCAACGCCTATGAACTGCTCGGCCCCGGCCCGCTCGCCAACACCGAGAAGACCGCGACCGCGCTGATCGACGTCGGCGCCTCGAAGAGCAACATCGCCATCGTCCAGGGCACGCGCCTGCTCTTCACCCGCGAGGTCTACCTGGCGGGCAACGAGATCACCGACGCCATCGTGCGCACCTTCAATGAGCCCGCCGAGGACATCGAGCGCATCAAGGCCGTGCCCGGCGACGCCGTCGAGGCGCTGATGGACGCGGCGATGCCGGCGTTCGAGGACCTCGCCAACGAGATCCGTCTGAGCTTCGACTACGTCGAGGGCCAGTTCGACGCCCAGGTCACCACCGTGGTGCTGACCGGTGGCTCGAGCCAGCTGCCCGGCATCGCCGGCATCCTTGGCAACATCCTCGGCCGCCCGGTGCAGGTGCTCGACCCGCTCGCCGGGCTCGACCTGATCCCGAGCAAGTACGACATCCACGGCCTCGATGCCAACAGCCCGACGCTGACCGTCGCGCTGGGCCTGGCCGCGCACATCCTGCAGTTCAGTCAGAGCGGCCTGGGCGGCGCCAACAGCCACGGCTGGCAGCCACGCCAGGGTCGCGACGGCGGCGCGCGCACCGCCGGCACCGACAAGGGCATCATGCCCATGCCCGGCCACGCGCCCGCACCCGTCCCCGTGCCGGTGATGGTCGCCGCGCCCGCGCCGCTGGCGGCCCCGCCCGCGCCGCTGGCGTTCTCGCCGCCGCCGCCCGCGCCCATCATCGCTCCGCCGGCGCCGATCGCCCTGCGACCGGAAGAGATCAGCTACACGCCGCCATCGGTGCCCGCCGCCATGCCGGTGGCCAACGCCCTCGACCTGGTGCTGCCCGGCGAGGAGTCGCCGTCGGGAACGCAGCCGACCACCGATTCCTACGGCAACAACGAGTCCAACCGCAGCGGCCTGCTGGTGGTCCTCGACGAGGACCAGGAGATGCCGCCCAGCGAGCGCCACGAGCGCGGTACGATCTCGCGCAATTCGCCCATTGTCGGCTCGTCGCTGCTACGCGTCGAGGGCTTCAACGTGGACGATGAGAGCGACAAGGAGCCGTCGGGTGGGCTGCCGGAGCTGCCGAAGCTATAGGGGAGAGGTCCGGAGGTCCGGAAGTCCGGGGTCCGGAAGTCTCGTTGGACGGCGTTGGTGCCGTCAGCATTGGCGTGGCCGCGTCACTTCGTCATCGATGTTCCGAAACTTCCGGGCCTCTGGGCTTCCGGAGGCCCCTTCCGACTGGTAGGTTGGTCCCCGCCATGACCCTCGGTCCCGATCCGGATATGGAGTTCGAGCTCTGCAACTGCACGGGCGTGCGGCGCGCGGAAGTGCTCGCCGCGCTCGCCGGTGGTGCGCGCAGCGTCGGCGAGCTGCGAGCTGCCACCGGCGTGTGCAGCGGCTGCCGCACGTGTGCCTGCGAATTGGAAGCGCTGCTGCGCCAGGTACGCGGTGGCGGGATCGCCTGTGCCGCGCCCAAGGTGCCGCCAGCGCCGATCCGCGGGGTGGGGACGCGCGACGCGCATTGAGGAGCGCCTCGCGCTTACGGCTTGAAGATCCCCGCATCGATCGGCCGCCCATAATGCGCTTCGACCACGTCGACGGCGTAATGGTTGCCCTGCGGGTCATCGACACCGAGCCGCACCAGGTGGTCGTCCTTGTCGAACTCGAGGACCATGCCGGTGACCTGCTCCTTCGCCTCCGCCGTGCTCGGCGTCAGCGTGACGCGTGTAGTCGCCGTGCCCGCGTCGGTGAGCGGCGCGGCGAACAGCGTGAAATCCTTGCGCAGCACCGGCACATCGAAGCGGAAGCAGGCCAGCAGGCGCCGCCACTGCGCGTCGTCCTGACCGACGCGGGCGCGCTTCACATCGGCGGGGTCGTCGTTGGACAGGCGCTGCACCTCCCAGCGGTCGGTGCCGTCGCTGAGGAAGCTGTGCCGCCACTCCGCGTCGCTGGGCTTGCTGTAGACCAGGCAGTAGCGGTCGGGAAAGGCCAGGAAGAACGTGGCGGTAAGGATCTCGCCGGCGGTGGTCTCGCCGTCGTCGCGGCGCGAGCTGCGCTGGCTGAGGCGGCCATCGGCGGTGGCCAGCGTCTGGTGCACGCCGGCGATGCGCGCGAGCAGCGCATCGCTGGCAGCGTCCTCCGCCTGGCCGTGCGCCGCGCACAGGATCAGGACGAGCAGGCAGCGCAGCGCGTCGGGCAGCGAGCAGCGGAGGTGCGATCTGGTCATGCCTGGCGTTCCTGTCCTTGCCCACCGCTGGTGGGTGGGGATCATCGCTCCGGAGAGGTGCATGGCAACGCGCCCGTGCCGGTCCGGTCGATTTTCAGCCATCAGCCATCAGCCATCAGCCATCAGCCATCAGCCATCAGCCATCAGCCATCAGCCATCAGCCATCAGCCATCAGCCATCAGCCATCAGCCATCAGCCATCAGCCATCAGCCATCAGCCATCAGCCATCA
>JBBQSO010000121.1:0-12855 GCA_038213805.1 Planctomycetota bacterium
GATTCGAAGGGCTTCCGCAATGCAGTTTCTGCCTGGAAAGCAGTGGGCGGCACAGTCCCGTAGCTATTTCTGACTGCACTGCGACTGCTGAGGATTAGCGTCAATCCGAGCTACTATGGCAGCACGGATTGACGCTCACCACCAAAGCATTGAGCTAGTATGGACGGGGCCAGCCACCTCGTTCATCCCGATGCGGAGGACGGAGCAGGTTGTCCAACGGGTCATAGATGCGGCGAAGGATCGCCTACTGTTGACCAGCTACGCCTTCGTCAATCCCGAGGGCCTTGCTTCCAGTTTACGAGCTGCAGCAGCACGAGGCGTAGCCATTACGGCCATCCTCGAACCACCAAAGTCCCGCGGTGGTTCGATTGATCACGATCCTGCGGCCAACTTCAGGACAATCGTACCGTCAGCCAAGGTCCTTGAGTGGACCACAGCATCAAAAACCAGGAGCGACCTTCCACCCGGCGGTTGCCTGCACGCAAAGATCGCCCTTTCCGATGCAAGCGCGGTATTCATCTCTAGCGCCAACTTCACTGGCAAGGCGATGGATAAGAATATGGAAATGGGCGTGCTCATTGTAGGCGGATCCCACCCCCACGCATTGAGGAAGCATTTCGAAGCTCTTATTGAACGCGGTTTCTTCGATTGCACATGAATCTCAGCCTCATTAAGCAAGAGTATTGACGCCTTGATAGTGTGCGTTCAACCATGAGTACTAGAGGACGGAAATCCGCATCGATAAAATCGCGCGCTAAGGAGGTCCCATGGTCTGCGTCCCACCACGCGTACACTTGACTGGAGGCAAGGTATGGACAGGCAATAAAGTCCACCTCCACAACGCCCACCATTTTCCAATCGACGGTCGAACCGAAGTACAACCTCCCACTTCTGTGGCAGGAGATCCGCCGCGCCTCCCCCAAAACCAAAAAAAACCTGCCACGACTCACATCGCAGCAGGCTCTCATTGGTTGAGGTACAGGGATTCGAAGGCGAGCCAGAACGGCAGGCAACATCGGTTTATATCAGCCTATATGGAGTGAATTCACGCACTTAGATGGCCATACTGGCGCCACTCGGATTTCGACGCCAGAGGCTATTTTACCCCCCTTATGGGCCGGCCGTGGGACCAGGATGTGACGATCAGGACAGGATGCCGCCGGGTGGGCGGCATCCTGTTTATCTTTTACCGCGAGCGGTCAGGTATCCATTCGCCATCCGACTGCCGCGCGGGCCGCCGCGGGAGCGGTCCATCAGGGCCGCAGGGCCGTCAGCCTCGAAGCGGGCCCTCCATGCATACAAGGTGTGCTTCGAGACGCCCACTAGCGGAGCGAAGTCGCCGGCCGGCAGGCCGCTCTTCATCCAGGCGTCCAAGACCAGCGGCCGCTACGCCGGCGTCAGCTGCGCTTGGCTGGCTGCCACCTCCGGCGCCACCATCTGGCGGCCGCGCCGTGGGGCGCCCGGCCGTCGGCCGGTCAGCGCGGGCGCGCTCACCACTTCTTCCGGCCCGTGGGTGGCCACCTCCTCAATCGGCTCGATGGGCGGGACTGGGGTGATCGGGGTGTTCTGAAGGTGGCTCTTGGCCACTCCCTCTGGCGGCTACGCCGCCGGTGGGAGCAGGGGAGTTCCTCTAGCTGACTTCAGGAATGGAACGTGATGCAATCTGGCGAGGAGGACCCGACATCCACCGACCGAGAGCGTAGCACTCCTGTGGCCCTGACCGTGCATGGCTCATCTGACATTTATCCTTTCCAAAAGGATAATATATGAGTAAACCCACCTCTCATGAGTGATATTAGAGCGATCCTCCGCCAGCGCATCACCGATGCCCTGACGATGCCCATCCCCGCGCTGACCAAGCGTGATGTCCAGTTGCCCAAGGTGTCAGGGAAGGCGCACGCCGTCATCGGCATGCGCCGCAGCGGCAAGTCGACGTTCCTGTGGCAGTGCCTTGCCGAGCGCTTGGCCGCTGGTTCGCCACGCGAGGCCCTGCTGTACCTCAATCTGGAGGATGAGCGGCTGATCGGTATGACCGCCATCGACTTGGGCGGAGTGATCGAAGAATGGTTCCGCCAGATCCCCGGCATCCGCGACCGGACGCGCGCGACGTTGTTTCTCGACGAGGTCCAACTCATCCCCGGCTGGGAGACCGTTGCCCGCCGGATCATCGACCAGGAGCAGATCGACCTTTTCCTGTCGGGCTCGTCTGCTCATCTGCTGAGTTCCGAGATCGCCACCAGCATGCGCGGTCGGGCGCTGCCGACGACGATCTACCCGTTCAGTTTCCGCGAGACGCTGCGCCATGCCGGCCTGGAACCGGCCAAGTCCTGGAATCGCTTGCCCAAGGCCGGGCGCTCCGACCTCGATGCACGCCTGCGTCAGTACCTGCTGGCCGGAGGGTTCCCTGAGGTCCAGGGCGTACCCGATCGCGACCGCGCGGCGTTATTGCGCAGCTACGTCGATGTCGCTGTCCTGCGCGATGTCATCGAGCGGCACGCCGTCTCGCACCCGGTCGCGCTGCGCTGGCTGCAACGCCATCTGCTGTCCACGGCCGGCGGCCTGTTCAGTGTGCAGAAGTGCTGGGACACGATGCGCTCGCAGGGCTTGGCGGTGGGCAAGGACAGCGTCCATGCGTGGCTCGCCCATCTTGAGGACTGCTTCCTCATTCGCACCCTGAGCGTCGCCACGACCAGCGAACGGCGGCGCATGGTCAACCCGCGCAAGTCGTACCCCATCGACCCCGGCCTGATTCAGGTCTGGTCGCGGTCACCCGAGGCTCAGACCGGCCACGCCCTGGAGACCGCCGTGCTCATCGAACTGCTGCGCCGTGGGCAGGACGTGGATTATGTGAAGACCGACGAAAGTCAGGAGATCGACTTCCTGGCGCGGGATCACACCGGCAAGGAGACGCTGATCCAGGTCGCCAGCGACACCACGGATGCGGAAACGCTAGCTCGCGAAGCCAGGTCGCTGCTGGCGGAGTCGCTGCGCAGGCCGAATGCAGAAGCATTGCTCATCACCATGGATGCCCTGCCGCCCAAGGTGCCGGCAGGGGTGAAGTGGGTGGCAGCGGGGGAGTGGCTGCTTGCGATTGGTGACGAGGAACGCGCACGCTAAATAACGTTCGTCAATAAAAACTGTGTGCGGTAAGATATGGACAGGCAATAAAGTCCACCTCCACAACGCCCACCATTTTCCAATCACCGGTCGAACCGAAGCACAACCTCCCACTTCTCTGGCGGGAGATCCGCCGCGCCTTCCCCAAAACCAAAAAAACCTGCCACGACTCACATCGCAGCAGGCTCTCATTGGTTGGGGTACAGGGATTCGAACCCCGACAGGCAGAGTCAGAGTCTGCAGTCCTACCGTTAGACGATACCCCAATGCCGGAGGGACGGATTCTGGGGCGAAGGCCCTGCGGTCAAGGGGCGGCCAGGGCTGGCTCGCTACCTAATGCGGGGGCGGGGGCTTGGCGGGGGCGGCCCGGTCCTGGGCGACGATGCCGGCGCGGTCCTGCCAGACCCGGGCGTCGGCGGAGTCGCCGCGGCGCTGGGCGAGTTCGGCAAGGTGCCGGGCGATGCCGGCGGTGGGGTCGCACTCGTAGGCGCGCAGGTAGGCGCGGCGCGCGTCTTCGAGGCGGCCGGCGGTGGTGGCGAGGTCGCCCAGCAGCTCATAGGCCCAGCCGGAGTTGGGTTCCTGCGCCAGGTAGCGGCCGGACAGGCGCTCGGCGAGGTCGCCGTCGCGCGCCTGGGCGGCGAGCTCGATGCGGGTGCGCAGGCTGGCGAGGTGGTCGGGGTCGCGGCGCAGGGCCTCGTCGATGAAGGCGGTGCCGCGCTGGCGGTCGCCGCGCATCAGGGTGGTGATGCCCTGGCCGTAGGGCCCCCACGGCGCCTGGGGCGCGAGGTGGTCGAGGTCGGCGAAGACGCTCTCGGCGGCGGCCAGGCGCTTGAGGCGCATGTAGGTTTGCGCCAGCAGCACGCGCGGCTCGATCCAGTAGCCGCTCGCGGCGATGGCCCGGTTGCACCACGGCACGGCCTCTTCGAAGTGCGACTGCTGGTAGAGCAGCCGCGCCTGGAGCAGGAACGCCACCGGGTGGGTGCCGCCCGCGGCAAGCACCGCCTTCAGCTTCGCGCGCGCCTGGTCGTAGAGGTCGTCCTCCATCAGCTGCTGGATCTCGTCCATCTGCCGCGCCTCGGCGAGGGTCGCGGCGGAGGGCTTGTCGTCGTTGCGGAACACACTGCGGCTGAAGGCCGACGAGATGCTGCCGGAGTTGGTCGAGCCGCGATCGATGGGCGTGGCGGGCGTCGGGGCGACCGCCGGCTTGGCCGCGGTGGCGGGGGCGAGCGCGTCGCGACCGCAGGCGGCCAGCGCCAAGCAGGCGGCGGCGAAAGCAGCGGCGCGCACGTTCACAGCGCCGACCCCAGCGCGGCCGCCATGGCGGCGGCCTTGGCGTGGACCTCGTCCCATTCGGCATCGGCGGCGGAGTCGGCGACGATGCCACCGCCTGCATCCAGACGCACCGCATCGCCGTCGATGACCAGGGTGCGGATCGCCACCGCCAGCGCGGCGTCGCCACCGCCCAGCCAGCCGAAGGCGCCGCAGTAGGGCCCGCGCGGGCCGGCCTCGAGCTCGGCGATGATCTGCATGGCGCGCAGCTTCGGCGCTCCGGTGATCGAGCCAGCGGGAAATGCCGCAGCTATCGCATCGGCAGCGCCCCGTCCCGGCGCCAGGCGCGCGGCGATGCGCGCCACCAGATGATGGACATAGGGCAGGTCAAGCACGCGCGCCGCGGTGGCCACGCGCACGCTGCCCGGCAGCGCGACGCGGCCGAGGTCGTTGCGCACCAGGTCGACGATCATCGCCAGTTCTGCGCGGTCCTTGTCCGCGCCGAGCAGCGCGGCGCGCGTCGCTGTCTCGGCGCCGGCCACGCGTCGGCGCGTGCCTTTGATCGGCGCGCTGGCCAGCGCGCCGCCGCGCGCGGCCAGGAAGCACTCCGGGCTGTGGCTGACCACGCTGCGGCCCGCGGCGCCGCGGAAGAACGCGGCGAAGGGCGCCGGACTGGCCGCGGCCAGGGCCAGGAACAGCGCCAGGTCGCGGTGCGCGCCCGCCTGCAGCGTGGCGCGGAAGGGCACGGTGAGGTTGGCCTGGTAGATGTCGCCGGCGGCGATGTAGGTGCGGATGCGCGCGACGCGCTCACGGTGCCCGGCCGTTTCCCACGCGGGCAGCAGTGGCGTGGCGAGGCGCGGCAGCGCGAGGGGCGTGGGTGCGCGCGCCAGGCCGGCGCGCAGGTGGGCGAAGCCGGCCTCGTCCGCCGCGTGCAGCGTGCAGCGTCCCTGGGGGTCCCAGGCGGCGAAGGCCGGCGCCGGCCACGCCCAGCCGGGCACGGCGGGGAATTCGTAGTCGAGCTGGACGAACGCGCCGCCGGGGAACCCGGCGGCCCAGGCCTCGTCCGGCGCGTCCTCTGTGCTCGCGACGCCGGCGCCCGCGCCCACCCACCGCGCCAGGGCATGGTGGTCGGCGATCGCCTGCGGGGCGCTGCCCCAGGTCGCATAGCTCCAGCCCAGCCCTCCTGCGTGCAGCACGGCAAGGTGCGGCTGGTCGGCGAGGCGCAACAGCGCGTCGCTGAGCGGCAGCGCCGGGCCGGGCTGCGTATGCTTCACGACGCCAGCGGTTCCGGCACGCAGCGCAGTGACAGGTCGAGCGCCTGCACCGAATGCGTGAGCGCGCCGGTCGAGATGCGCTCGACGCCGCTTTCCGCGTAGCTGCGAATGGTGTCGAGGGTGATGCCGCCGGAGGCTTCGAGGTCGACGCGCGGCCGGGTCGCGCCGCTGGGCGCGGCGAGCGCGCGGTCGCGCAGCGCCACTGCCGCGCGCAGCGCGTCGGGGCCAAGATTGTCGAGCAGCACGATATCGGCACCCGCTTGGATCGCCGGCACCAGGTCGTCGAGGCGCTCGACTTCGACTTCGATCATCGCGCCGGCGCCGAGCGCGGCGCGTGCGCGCCGCACCGCCTCTGCCGGGCCGCTGCCAAAAGGGCCGGGCGGCATCAGCGCGATGTGGTTCTCTTTGATCAGCACCTGGTCGTAGAGCCCGATGCGGTGATTGCGCGCGCCGCCGCTGACCACCGCATGCTTCTCAAGCAGGCGCAGCCCCGGCGTGGTCTTGCGCGTGTCGTAGACGCCGGCGCGCGTGCCGGCCACCGCCGCGACGTAGCGACTGGCCATGGTCGCGGTGCCCGACAGGCGCTGGCAGAGGTTGAGCGCGGTGCGCTCGCCGATCAGCAGTGTCGCGGCGTCGCCGCGGCAGCGCAGCACTTCGTCGCCGGGCGCCACGGCGGTGCCGTCGGGTGCCGCCATGGCGACCGTGACTGCGCGCGCTGGATCGGCGGCGGCGATGCGGTCGAAGACCATTTGGAACAGGGCCAGGCCGCATACCACGCCGGGCGCTTTCGCGCGCACCACGCCGCTCAGGCGCGCGGTCGGCGGGACCAGCACGCGGCAGGTCAGGTCGCCGGTGGCGCGCAGGTCCTCCAGCAGGGCCTGCGCGATGACGGCGGCGGTGTCGGGGTGGGCGTAGGGGTCAGTCATCGCGAGGCTCCGTCATCATCCCGCACGCCCGCCATACAACGCCGCCACCACCTCTTCGATCGGCGCGTCCTCGATGCTGACGTCGGCGACGCGCAGGCGGCCCAGGCACTGCTGCAGCACGGCGGCGCTGTCCGCGCCGGAGCCGATGCGCGCCTCGAGTTCGACGGGGCTTTTCTGCGTCCACTCGACGCCGTCGCGGGGCAGGTCGAGGTCGGCCAGCACCACGGGCGCGTGCAGGGTGAGCTGCAACAGCCGGCGCGCGCCGTAGCGCGCCTTGAGCGCGTCCAGGTCGCCGTCGTGCATGATGCGCCCGTGGTCGATGACCACCACGCGGCGGCACAGCGCCTCGATGTCCTGCATGTCGTGGGTGGTCAGCAGGATGGTGGTGCCCTGCTCGCGGTTGAGCTCTGTGAGGAAGCCGCGCAGGCGCGTCTTGGTCACCACGTCGACGCCGACCGTGGGTTCATCCAGAAACAGCACTGGCGGATTGTGCAGCAGGCTCGCGGCGAGGTCGGCCTTCATGCGCTGGCCGAGCGACAGCTTGCGCACCGGCGTGCGTAGAAATTCGCCGAGTTCCAGCACCTGGTCGAAGCGCTTCAAACGCGCGTCGAAATCCGCCTTGGGCACGTCGTAGAGGTGGCGCAGCAGGTCAAAGCTTTCACCCACCGCCAGATCCCACCACAGCTGGCTGCGCTGGCCAAAGACCGCGCCGACGGTGTGCACGTAACGAGCGCGCTCGCGCTGCGGATCGAAACCATTGACGCGGATGGTGCCGGCGCTGGGCGTCATGATGCCGGTCAGCATCTTGATGGTGGTGCTTTTGCCGGCGCCGTTCGGTCCGATGTAACCGATCGCCTCGCCGCGTCCGATCGCCAGCGTGACGTCGCTGACCGCCGTCAGCAGCTTGTGGCGGCGCGCGAAGATGTCCTGGATGGCGCCACGTAAGCCGGGTCGCCGGTCGAAGATACGGAAGGTCTTGGTGAGACCGACGGCGCTGATCACCGGTCCGCTTGCCGCGGCGGTCATGGACGGATCCAGGCGCGTGGCGCCACAGTGGTCGCAAGCGGAGTCGGTGACTGGGTCCGGGCTGGTCTGGGCACGGCGGCCATGGTGTTGGCATGACGCGGAAGGGAAGGGCTCGCACACCTTTACCTTGACCGCGGGCTGCATTAGTCTGAGGTAGAACCACACGATGGCCGAGCCCCTCCTCGCTCTGACCCACGATTGGCACCGCCAGCGCGCCCAGCTGCGGTCAGGGCGGATGCGTCCGCCGCCGCTGGTGGCCGCGGGCATCGATCTCGATCACGACGCTGGCGCCGGGCGTGCCGTCCACCTCGGTGGGCTGGCGGTGATCTTCGGTGTGTTCCCGGCGAATCTCGCGGAGTTCCTGGACCTGGCGCGCGCGCGCCTGCACCTGGGCGCGGGCCAGGCGCGCGAACTCGACGCGGTGCTCAACACGCGCATCCTGGCGATGTGGGCGTGGCTGCCGACGCTCAGGCAGGACTGCTATCTCGAACTCGACCGCGCCACTGGCGAGGAGCGCATGTGGCAGGTCGGGCCCGGCCCGGGCGAGAGCGCCGAACTCGACCCCGAGGCGAGCAGCAGCGAACTCGACATCGCTTTTCTTGATGCGCTGGTGCTGAACGGTCCCGGCCACTGGGGCGGCGAGAGCGGCCTGGCCAAGCTGGTCGAGCGCTTCGGCCGCCAGCCGCTGCTGATCGCCGCGCAGATCGCCGAGACCCTCGACCGCTATCCCAAGGAGCCGCAGCGCGCGCTGGAACTCGCGCGCGGGCGCTGGCCGACGCTGGCGCCGGGCGACGAGACGCCGTGGGCGCCGCTTGCCGACAATGAGCACCCGTGGGTCGCGGTGCAGCTTGGCCGCCTCGCCCTGCGCCTGGGCCTGGTGCGTGCCGCGCGCCTGCTGCTGCGTCAAGGCGGCCAGACCGAGGTCGCGCCGGTCGCGCACTTCGACCTTGGCCAGGCGTGCGAGGCGCTCGGCGACCTGACCGCCGCCGAGGCCGCCTTCGCGCGCTATGCCAGCGCGCGCCCCAGCGATCCGGACGCCTGGCGCCGCCTGCTGCTGTGCCGCCTGCGCCTGGGCCACCTCACCGTCGCCGAAGAGACCCTCAAGCGCTACCGCGCCGCCGGCGGCCGCGACCGCGATCTCACCGAGCGCTTCGTCGCCACTCTCACCCGACCGGGCCTGCGTGGTGGCCAGCGCGCCAACCTGGTCGGCTGGCTGTGCGCGCGCCTCAGCGAGGCCATCCACCGCCGTCTGCCGGTGGTCGAACTGCTCGACGACATCGCGCGGCGCAGATTCGGCAGCGTCGGCGGCGTCGGCGGCATGACCCTGGCCGCGCTCGTCGACCAGCTGCGTCTCGACCTGCAGCAGCTGATCGGCGGCACGCCCTCAGCGCTGCCGATCGACGACCTGGTGCGCGTCGCGCTGCTCGCCCTGCCACTGCTCGCGCGCAGCCGCCACACCCCGCGCGGTGAGGGCGATCCCGCGGACCATCTCGCGCAGCAAGCGGTGACGGCGATGGATCTGTGGGCGACGTTGGTGCTGGATCCCGGACACCGTGTCGCCGAGATCGTCGGTAGCTCTGCCCTGCGCGAACTGGCGCGCGCCGCCCTGCCGCGCTGAGCGGACGGGCCGCAGATCGCCGCCATGACCAGCATCGACGCCCTGCTCAGCCTGCTCGAGGATCCCGATCCGCGCATCCACGAGCCGATCAGCGCACGCCTGGGCGCCGACACGGCGCTGCTGGACGAGGCCTGGGCGCGCGCCAACGCGCGCGGGCTGCCGCCGCGCGTGCTGGTGACCATGGTGCTGCGCGCCGACGCCGAGAGCCTGGTCGACGCCTTCGCCGGCGCCGAGGACCTGGAGAGCGGCGCGTGGATGCTGCCGCGCCTGCACGAACCGCGCCGCGACCACCGCACCCCGGGCATGGCCGCGCTCGACCAGCTTGCGGTGCGGGTCCGCGCCAGCGGTGCGTGCGACGGAGGCGGACTCGCGGCCTTCCTGTGCGGCGCCTGCGGCTTCGGCGGCGCAGAGCGCGACTACGACGACCCGCGCAACAGCTACCTGCCGGTGGTGCTCGAGCGCCGCGTCGGCCTGCCCATCGCGCTGACCACGCTGTGGCTGCTGCTGGCGCGCCGTCTGGGCATCGCCGCCGAAGCCATCGCCATGCCCGGCCACGTGCTCGGGCGCTGGAGCGGCGGCTATCTCGACCTGTTCTCTGGCGGCATCGGCATCACCCGCGCCGACCTCGACCGGCGCGCGCGCGCCGCCGGCGAGCCCAGCGCCGGGCCCTTCCTCGCGCCCGCCAGCGACCGGGCGCTGCTCAAACGCATGGCGCGCAACCTGGTCCACGGCTATTCCAAGCGCGGCGACCAGGTGCGCGCGACGATCGCGCATGGGATGGCGACGAGCTGATCAGGTTCAGGCCGGCCCGCGACCCTTGCGCGTGCGGATGGTCAGCTTCGGTTCCTCGACCATCACCACGCTGTGCGGCGCGACCGACTGGGTCAGCCAGACCTTGCCGCCGATCACGCTGTGGTGGCCGATCACGGTGTCGCCGCCGAGGATGGTGGCGCCGGCGTAGACCGTGACGTGGTCCTGCAGATCGGGGTGGCGCTTGTTGCTCTGCCCGCGGCGCAGTTCGCCGTCGGGGTCCTTGGCGGTGGGATTCCACGCGCCCAGGGTGACGCCCTGGTAGAGCACGCAGTGCGTACCGATGACGCAGGTCTCGCCGACCACCACGCCGGTGCCGTGATCGATGAAGAAGTGCTCGCCGATCGACGCGCCCGGATGGATGTCGATGCCGGTGCGGCCGTGCACCACCTCGGTCATCATGCGCGGGATCAGCGGCACGCCGCGCCGGTACAGGCAGTGCGCGAAGCGCTGCACCGCCAGCGCTTCGATGCACGGGTAGCTGAGCACGATGGTCTCGCGCCGGTCGGCGGCGGGATCGTTGGCGAAGGCTGCCTCGACGTCGCTGGCGACCAGGCGGCTGACCGCGACGAGGTCGCCGAGCAAGTCGTCGGTGAGCGCGCGCGCCGTGGCCGTGCAGCCGGCCACCGCCCCGCCCTTGAGGCAGGCGGCGAATTGCAGCGCCAGCGCCACCTGCGTGCACAGCTCGCTCTCGAGCTGCGCCAGCGCCGTGCCCGTCGGCGCGTCGCCTGGGGAGCGCGCGGCGAAGAAGCCGGGGAAGAGCAGGTTGAGCAGGTGCTGGCAGGTGCGCGCGACATTGCCGCGGTCGGGCAGGATCACCGGCTTGCCGTCGTGGACCACCAGGTGGCCGAGGTGCTGCTGCAGGGCCGCAGAGACGGCGTCGAGCGAGGAATCGGGCCGCGCGGTCATGGGACGGGCGGCACGGCAGGGGCAGGCGCAGGCGCAGGCGCGGCTGGCGGCGGTGTCGGCGCGGTCTCGATCGGCGACTCGGGTGACGCGGGCACCGCAATCGCGGGCGCGCGCACCGTCGCCGGCGCGGGCCCGGGCTTGGCCGACGGCGCCGGCAGCGGCAGCGCTCCGGTCCCGGCACCGCCCGGCCAATCGTATGGCAGCGGCAGCGGCGTCTTTCCTGCCGCCAGCGCGGCGTTGGCCTCGGCCGCCTCGCGGCGCCGGCGGTAGAGCTCGGCGGTCTGCTGCCGCCGCTTGAGCTGCACGCGCGCGCTGTCGACACCGGCCTCGCCGGCTTCGATGGGTTCATCGCGCAGCAGGGCCTCGGCGCGGCGCTCGCTGTCGGCCGCCTTAGAATAGTCGCCGAACACGAACTGGGCGCAGGCGACCGTATCCAGCACGCTGTGCTGCGGGTGCTCCTTGACGGTCTGCTCGAGCGCGGGCAGCAGCTGACGGACCAGCGCCAGGTCGGCGGGCGTCGGCGCGGTGGTGCCGGCGACCGCGACGTAGGCGAAGGCGTTCTCGACACTCAGGTCGAGGTCGCCCTCGCCCGTGCCCTGCGCCAGAAACGGCACCATGCGGTGGCGATAGCGATACATCATGCGGTCGTCGTTCTGCGCGTCGCCATCCGCGTCCTTGGGCCCGGCGTAGAAGCCGAGCTTGAGGGTGCACTCGACAAACAGCTGCCGCTCATGGTCATTGGCCTGGCTGACCCAGCGCTTGAGCCGCGGCAGGCTGCCCTGGTCGGCCTCGGCGAGCGCCGCGGCCAGCTCTTGGTCGTGGTCGACCCAGCTGGCAAGGGCGCTGGCCGCCTGCTGGGCCGTGAGATGACGCGCCCGATCCGGGTTCTGCCAGTATTGGTTCGCCACAAGCATGGCGAAGGTGATCAGGATGAGCGCGAGCAGGCTATTACGCATACGGCGGACGCGGTCGTGGTGCTGGGTGGCGAGGGCGGGGTCGACGTTGACACGATCGAGGAAGGCGACGCGTTCCGCGATGCTGTAGTGCCGCCAGCTGGGTTCATTCTCTGGCTGACCGGAAAGGCGCGCAACCGATTTGAGGGCATCGCGCATGGTGGTGACGTCGCCGGCCAGCTCGGCCCCGGCGAGATCGGCCTGGCGTTCGCAGGCCCGACTGAGCACGCCGAAGACCAGCCGCCACAGCACCGCCATCACCAGCACCATCGCCAGCCCTTCGCTGATCCCGGCGACCGGCAGGGCGCGGCCCAGGCCCGGCACCGCGGCGAACAGTCCGGCCAGCTCGGGCTGGATGACCTTGACCATCTCCGGGCGCATGACCATCGACAGCAGCAGCGCGGCGTTGGCGAACAGGAAGTAGATCCACAGGTGGCCGTGGCGGGCGTGGCCCAGCTCGTGGCCGAGCACCGCCAGCACCTCGCGCTCGGGCAGGTCGCGTAGCAGGTCGTCGGTGAACAGCACGTAGCGCAGGCGCGGCACCATGCCGATCACCGCCGCGTTGTAGACCCGGCCGCCGGGCACCGGCCAGCGCAGCAGCCCGGCGATCGGCACGCGCATGGTCGCGCAGGCGCGGCGCAGCAGCCCGGCCGGCTCGCCCTCGGGCATCGGCTTGGCCCCCCACACCCGCACCAGCACCACCGGCAGCGCGATGAGCAGGGCGAGCAGCGTGAGCTGGCCCATGTAGAGCCCGGCGATCTGCCCCCAGAAACCCGCGAACCAGCCGTCGAAGCGCCAGGTGATGGCGATCCACGCGCCCAGGTCGAACACCGGCAGGATCAGCGCCATCGGCAGCAGGCCAAAGTTGAACTGGTGGGCGACCCGCCCCCAGCGCGTCCACGGGTGCCCGCTCGCCGCGCGGATGGCCGGGGTCATGCTCCACCAGTGCGCGC
>JBBQSO010000122.1:0-12828 GCA_038213805.1 Planctomycetota bacterium
GCCGCGCGCGGCAGCAGGCGGCGAGCGCGTCACGCAGGTCGACCATGTGCGTGGGCTTGATCAGATAACCGTCGAAGCCGGCGCGCGAGACCAGGGCGCTGTCGCCGCGATTCCCGGTCGACGTCAGCAGGATCAGGGCGAGGGCGGCGTCGCCGCTGCGCATCTCTGCGCCGAGTTCGACGCCGCTGCGGTCGTCGAGGCGCGCATCGATGACCGCGGCCTGGAAAGCGGCGCCGGGCGGCGCGGTGCGCAGCGCCGCGAGACCGGCCACGGCGTCGGCGCAGCACACCGCGCGGCAGCCCCACACGTTCAGCATCTCGGCCAGCACGCGGCGGTTGAGCGCGTTCCCCTCGACCACCAGCACGCGCAGGCCGCTGATATCGCGCTCCACCGGCAGCAGCGGCTGGGTGTCGCTGTCGATGGGCAGGCGGATAGTCACCGTGAACACCGAACCCGCGCCGGGGGTGCTGGCGACCGCGATGCCGCCGTGCATGGCCTCGGCGAGCTGCCGACTGATCGCCAGCCCCAGGCCCGAGCCGCCGAATTCGCGGGTGGTCGAAGCGTCGGCCTGGGTGAACTCCTCGAAGATCATCGCCAGTTTGTCCGGCGGGATGCCGATGCCGGTGTCGTGCACGACCAGCCCCAGCGACGCGTGGCGATCGACCTTCGCGGTGCAGGAGACGTCGCAGAAGATGTCGCCGCGCGCGGTGAATTTTATGGCGTTGCCGATCAGGTTGGCGAGCAGCTGGCGCAGGCGCGCCGGATCGCCGCGTAGACGCGTCGGCACGTCCGGGGCGATGCGGTAGACCATCTCCAGGCCCTTGGCCTCGGCGCCGGGCGTGAGCATGGTGAAGACCTCTTCGACGGCGAGGGCGAGGTCAAAGGGGATGGACTCGAGCTCGAGCCGGCCGGCCTCGTTCTTCGAAAAATCGAGGATGTCGTTGATGATCGCCAGCAGCGCGCGGCCGGCGGTCTGGATCGAGGCGGAAAAATCGCGCTGCTCGGCGGACAAACCTCCGCCGTCGAGGAGCAGCTCGGTCATGCCCAGGATCGCGCTCAGCGGCGTACGGATCTCGTGGCTCATGTTGGCAAGGAACTGGCCCTTGGCGAGGCTGGCCTTTTCGGCAACGAAGCGCGCCGTCACGACCTCGGCGGCGGCGCGCTTAACGGCAGTGATGTTGCGTGAGATGCCGAAGGTGCCGATGATCGTTCCCGTCGCGTCGCGCAGCGGCACCTTAGTCGATGACGCCCAGGTCTCGGTGCCGTCGGGCCAGGTCTCAAGCTCCTCCTTGGCGAGGATCGGCCTGCCGGTGCGCATGATCTCCTGCTCGTCGTCGTAGGCCCGCTGCGCGTGCTCGTGGGTGAAGAAGTCGAAGTCGGTGCGGCCGATCATCCCGGCGGCGCTGCCGACGTTGAAGAGCTCGGCCATCGCCCGGTTGACCAGGGTGAAACGGCTGCGCCGGTCCTTGAAATAGATGTGGTCGGGGATGGTCGCGACCATGGTGTCGAGCAGTGCCTGCGAGCGTGCGCGCTCGTCGTCCAGCGCTGGCCGCCGCCCGGTGGTCGCGTAGACCACGAGCGCAGCGACGACCAGCAGCGCCAGCACCTGGCACAGGCGTTCAGCGATGGGCAGATCGGTCAGGAGCCAAGCGCCTTCGACCAGGGCGCCGACCACGGCCACGAGGGCGCCGGGGACGACGCCCCCGCGCGCAGCCAGCGCCACGGCGGCCGCCCAGATCGCGACGGCGACGGTGCCGGCCGCGGGCAGGGCCTGTAGGAACCAGCAGAGGCCGCAAGCGGCCGATGCGGCCAGGCAGGCCACGGGATAGCGGAAGCGGACGAGCCCCATGGGATATCATAACCCCAAAGGGGACTTGGCGCTCTGGCGAAAGCCCCGGATCGCGCGTCACCCGCTCCAGAAGTGGGCCAGCACGTCGTTGGCGACCTCGATCAGAGCGGCGTGCCGCTGCCGACCTGGGCGTGGGGGAACAGCACGGTGCCGAGCACGACCAGGATGAAGCCGGTCAGATAGATGCCGAACGGCTTTTTCGCCACCTCCCAGTGGATGATGGCGAAGATCAGGTCGATGATGGGAAGCAGGATGCAGCCGATGCCCCACAGGATGTTCACTTTGAAGGCCTCGATCACCAGCCAGATCCAGCCGATGAAGAGCATGATGCCACCGAGGCCGAGGAGCAGGGTACCCATGGTTTTCCTTCCCAGCGATGTGGCGGCGGAAGGCCGCGCTGCGCTGGTTCGCGGGCAGGGTAGGTACTGGGCATCCGGCTGACAAGGAGGGAAGGCGGATTGCCCCGGGCGGGCGACCGCGGACCTTGCGATGTGGAAGCCTGCGATGGTCATGCATCGACCGTCAAGCGGACGACGCGGCAGCGACGGACCATGCCTCAGGCCTGGTCCGGCTCAACGGTTCCATCACCGCCATCCTCACCGCCGCGCACGAGCATGTTCAAATCCTCCGTCGTGCCGCCGATGACCAGGACATGGACGTCCGCAGCGCAACCGCCATTCAATCCGGCGACATCACGCAACCTCGCAATGACCTCGGCCAGCGGCTCATCGTCGTCATGCGCAGTCGTCGTAGCGGAGACTGGACACGTGCCGTGCGCCATCCGCCATTCGATTTCACCATCGAGCGCGTCTTCCCACAAACGGCTCGCGCAGCCCCAGGCAGCGATCCAGCGCACCGGTGTTTCCAGGATCTGCGTGGCCAGACGCCGCATCTCCATGGTCGACAGCGCGGGCTCGCATGAGACCAGGACCAGCCAATACGCCGTGGTCGAGGGCGGGACGAAGGGGTCGTGGCGCTGGATGTGCTGGGCTTTCACTGTCCTCACTTCGTTTTCCCTGGGTCCGACCATCACTGCGGCGGGAACTCGCTTCGTTCCATCACGTCCCGGTAACGCCAGTATCCGCTGCCCTATCCTGCGAGGCGATCGCGATGGTCTGCTCGACCCTGGCGATGTCGGCTTCCCGCACGTAGAGCATCTTGACGATCCCTCCCTCGATCCGGCACGGGATACCCTCGCTCTTGAGCCGGCCCAGATCGCTGATGGCCATGAGGCTGCTGTCGTCGCCAAGGTAGGTCTTGATCGGGAACATGTCCGACAAAAGGCGCCCATCGCTCGCAACGTTGTCGCGATGTGCCTCCTGCTCCTGAACCACTTCTGCCAACCGCAGCGCCTTCTCGGCGTCCCCCTCCAGCAATACCCGGACCTCCAAGACGAGGTAGTAGCTCATGGTGATGGTCAGGACCGCGGTGAGCCCGAAGTAGTTCGTCAGGATGGGCATGTGCACTACCACCCCGACGAGGCAGATCAGCGGCCAGAGAGCGAGGCTGAGGAAGCACAGGCGTATCGCCCGATGCCCGGCGTAGCCGATCGCGCCAAGTCGCAGGGCGATGGCCGTCAGGAACAGGACGTGGATCAACGCGAGGTACAATGCGAAGGTGCTGACAAACACTCAACACCTCCAAACTGCGGGTGAACGGGAACTGATCGCGGTGGCGTCAGCCTGCGTGGAATCCGCCCTTGGCAATTGGCAAAGAACGCAGCACTGCCTGGCTTGTCATGATCACTTTGCGAGATCCTCGGCCTCGGTGATGTATATTTCCAGGCGTCCCATACCAGAGCGCTTGATCTCGTCACGGATCTGGCCGGCGCCGATGCTCCTGACGAGCTTTTCCAATCCTTCGGTGAACGACTCGGCGTATTCGCCGTCGAGTGGAAAACGGTCCGCAAGCGCATAGTACTTCACGCGCTCACTTTCGCCGCCATTCAACGCCTGCGACAGGTTGCGATCGAACATCTCATATATGAAATACCGCTCCATCCGATCGACCGCGAAGCGGTCCATGGTCAGATAGCAGACCGCCGCTGCGGCAATGGCCAGGAGCATGACGAGTGCAGCCAGGAAAACGTGCTTTGTGGCCTGCATCACGGACTCGTGCTTGGCACCCGGTTGGAAGCAATGGTGCTCTCAATCAGCGCCAGCATCGCTGCGATGTCCTGCTTCCCATACAAGGCGAGCGGCACTTTGACCAGGACCTTGCCATCACTGCCGAGCAGGTTCGCGGTAATGATCTGCTTGCGGATGGGATAGATCACCCTGGTGACCTTCGCGACCCGCGCGAGGTCGATCGTGATCCTGTTCACGGTGATGGCGTTGCCCTCCGGATCGATGGTCACCCGCGTGCGGATGGCCGAGACCAGGAGGATGAGCGAGATCGCGGTCACCCCGACCGCGATATTCCTGATCAGCATGCCGCCCTCGACCACGCCGTAGGCGATCCCCGCGCCGCACAGCAGGGTGACGGCGAGCAGCTTCGCCAGGCTGAAAAGGCTGGGGCGATACGTAGTCATAGTGAGGGTTCCATGGTGACGAGATGCCACGGCCAAGCCTGGCAGGGAAATTCCAGCATGTGCAGCCCGATCCGGAGGCAATCGCCGCCCTCACGGGACCAGCAGCGACTCGCTGAGGAGCATCAGCGACTACTTTTTCAGTGCCGTGACATTGCCCGCCAACGCGACGCCATGGAGTCTATATCAGGCCGTCACCAGAACCGCATTCGACGCATGCGGTCCGCCACCCTATTTGTCATTCCTAATCAGATGATCTTCGATCCGCAGCCACTTCGACACCTTGCCATACGGCCAGATCGAAAATCCGCAGCAATCGAACAGGCTGTCCTTGACCGCATAGAGGATCATGACCTCGCCATCGCGGGTCGCGACGAAGCTGCCGCCGTCGACCTTCACCCCATAGCGCTGCTCGCAGAGGCTGGCGCCGTGATGCATCACGCCGATGACCACCAGGACCATCCCGCCGAGGAACAGGACGGTGACGGCGATGAGCGCGATCCAGATTTTCGCAGTGGACACAGGGATCGCCTTGGCAGAGGGCTCATCGCGGGCAGGCGCTCACCACACCAATGTAGCATGATCCCGGTGGCCAGGAAAGCCCCGTCCGCGATCTCCCGCTATGCTACTTGTCCGCAGGTGCCGGAACTCCATCCCGGGTGACGGCGATCTTCGACGCGACGCCATCGACAAATCTCACCCAGATCTTGTCGCCCACCTCCAGATCGGCGAATGTCGCCGGCTTCTTGTTGATGGTGATCAGCGTGTGGTCGTCGACGGTCACGTCCGCCGATTTCTTCACCGTTGGCGACGTGCTCTTGAGCGCTATCCGGTGATCCGTGCGGGACAGCGTGTCGATGAGCCCTTCGAACGTGTAGCCTTGGCCGGGCTTGAACTCCATCGCCAGGGCCGGTGCGGGAAGCACGAGCGCGGCGAGCAGCAGGAGGAGGCCGAGGATGCGGGTGGATACCATGCTGACCTCGCTGGGGGTACGGATCGGGATCAGCGAGTATGTGGCGGATGAGCGAGCCGGTTCAAGGACGAAACCGCCGGGCGCCACGCCGCCACGAGCAGCCGCTGAGACGCGACAGCACAGGACTTCAGACGCCTTTGAGCCCGCCCTTGTACCCGCAGAACTCCTCAGTCGTGACCCCCAGCCGCTGCAGCACGGTGACGAAGAGGTTGGCCAGCGGCAGCTCTTCAAACGCGAACTTGCCGCTGTACGTGGCATCCGAATCCGCGCCGGCGCCGGCCTGGTTGTCCTCATTGCCCTTGCCGAACTTGAGGAACCTGCCGTTCTGGAACCCAAGGTTCTTGCCGCCGGCAGAGATGATCGGGTAGTTCCGCGAGGTGTGGAAGCTGCTCGAGGCGGATCCATGCATGGCGAAGGTATTGTCGAGCATGGTGCCCTTGCCGATGGCTTCCGGCGTGTCCTTCAGCTTCTGCACGAAGCGGCCGAATTCCTCCGCCTGGAAGCGGTTGTACAGGCCGAGGTGCTTCCAGCCCTCCGGCTTCTTGACGTCGTGGGTCAGGCCGTGGGCGCCATTGAAACCAACCGCCTTGGCAAGGTTGTCGTGGATGCCCTCGCCATTCTCGCGGCCGAGCTGGAAGGTCGCCACGCGCGTCGAGTCGCTGCGGAAGGCGAGGTAGATCAGCGCGTACATGGTCTGGATGTAGACGCGCGCATCATTGGGATCGACGTCCAGTTTCAGACTGGCCTCATCGACCTTGGGGACAGGGGTGTCGATCCACTTGGTCGCCTGCGCCAGCTTGCGTTCGGTGTCGCGTACCGAGTCCAGGTACTGGGCGAGGGTCTGCTGGTCGTGCTGGGAGACCTGCCCTTGCATCGTCCGCGCGTTGGCAAGCAGCAGGTCGAGGGCGCTCTTGCTGCGCGCCAGTTTTTCGCGCGCGTCCTTGTCCTGGGCGACGAAGAGCTGGTCGAAGATCTGCTTGGGCCGGTTGAGCGCCGGGATCGGGCGGCCCTCGCGGTTGAACGATTGCGTCTGCGCGCCGCGCGGAGCGCCGGTGCCGCCGTTGGTCGACATGACCAGGGATGAGAAGCGGGTCGCCTCGCCCGCCTTTTCGGCATAGACCTGATCGACCGAGATCGAGTTCGCATAGGGCCCGGAGCCCCCGACGGGCGCCGCGGTCAGGTACTGGTCGGCGTTCGAGTGGCCGTGGACCGTGCGGGCGACAGGATGGGACAACCCTGAGTAGATGGTGATATCCTTGCGCAAGGGCTCCAGCACATCGAGCACCTTGGTCAGGACGAAGGTGTCGCCCTGGACGCGCGGGAACCAGCTCCAATCGGTGAACGCCGGATCCGCCTTGAGCGGCATGCCGACGCCATCGGGATGGTAGACGCTGACGAAGCGCTTCGGCGCGGTCTTCGCTCCGCTCGCCGGCGCGTCGCCGGCGAAGGACTCCAGGGTCGGCAGCATCAGCGCGATGCCAGAACCGATGAGGAAGCGGCGGCGGCTGGCGGGGATGTTCATGAGATTCATGGCACGCTCCTGAAGGTCATTTCGCCTGGAACAGATCGCTGAGGACGAGCAGGGTGATGAGATCGCGGAGGCGGTCGCCACCCGCCCGGAACTTTCCGGTCAATTTGTCGAGGTCGGCGCGGTCGGCGAACAGCAGCGGCCGGCCCAGGGCGAACACGGCCAGCTTGTGCACCACGGCGCGGGCGAACTGGTCCTGCCGGTCGGCGAGCAGGTAGCGCTTCAGGCCATCGAGGCCGTCCAGCACCTGTTTGTTGAACAGCGCTGATTTCGCGTCGACCGGCTTGCCGTTGATATCGGTGCGCCAGTGGCCGACCGCGTCGAAGTTCTCGAAGGCGACGCCCCAGGGATCGATGCGCGAATGGCAGGAATAGCAGGCCGGCTTGTTGCGGTGGTCCGCGATGCGCTCCTTGAGCGTCATCTTGAGGATCTCGGGGTTGGTCAGGTCGACCTGCGGGACGTTGGGCGGTGGCGGCGGCGGCGGGTCATCGAGGATGCGCTTGAGCACCCACACGCCGCGCTTGAGGGGATGCGAATCCTTGCCGTCCGAGTTCATCGCCAGGATGCCGGCGCAGGTCATGATACCGCCGCGATTGCTCGCGGGATCGATGGTGACGCGGCGGAACTCGGGCCCGTCGATCGCGGGCAGCCCGTAGTGCCGCGCCAAGCGCTCGTTGACCATGGCGTAATCCGAATGGATGAAATCCATGATGCTGGCGTTCTTTTCCAGCACCTCGGCGAAGTACGCGACGGGCTCCTGGCCCATGGCGTCCTTCAGCGCCTCGTCGTAGACACCATGGTACTGCTGCATGTCGACGTTGAGGTGGTCGAGCGCATCCAGGCCCAGCCACTGACGGACAAAGTTGTGCGCGAAGCGCTGGGCGCGCGGATCCGTCAGTAGGCGGGCGACCTGCGCGCTCAGCACCTGCCCGTCGCTGAGCCGGCCCTTGCGGGCGAGGTCGAGCAGCTCCTGGTCGGGGATGCTGCACCACAGGAACATCGCCAGGCGGCTGGCGAGTTCAAAGTCGTTGATCTTCTTCGCGTTTCCGGGCCCTGCTGCCGAATTCCGCTGCGTCAGGTAGAGGAAGTCCGGCGCGGTCAGGACGGTGGCCATGACCTCCAACATGGCGTCCTCGAGATTCGCGAAGCCCGGCCGGTACGCGGTGAACAGTCCCATGTACTGATCGACCTCCGGGGCCGCGACCGGCCGCCGCCAGGCGCGGGCCATGAAACGGCTCAGCACTTCGCGACCGTATTTCACCTCGTTGCCGCGATCGCCGTCCACGAAGATGTCGGTGTAGGTCTTGGGCGGCCACTGCTCGTAGCAGGGAGCGCTGATCTCGACGTAGTCGATGAGCACGTCGAGCGGTCCGCCCGCGCCCTGGTGGCCGGCGTCGCCCAGGCGCTGGATGGTCAGGACCTCGGCGGGATTGGGCATGGCGCCCAGCTGGGAGATCTTGCGGAAGGGATTGCGCGGGATCTCTCCCAGCGGCACGCGGAACTCGAGCATCTGCGGTTTCCCGGCCTCTGCCGTGACCGCCTGGTCGCCATCGCCCACGACCTGCAGGAAGTTGGCGTTGTTGCTGGTCTGACCGCCGAAGCTCAGGCGCAGCCCGGCGTAGCCGCGATCCTGCGGCAGCGAGCGCGCCGCGCGGATGCGCACGCGCATGGTGCCCTGGTCCGGGAGGTAGTCGCCGAGATCCAGCATCAGCTTGGCCGAGGGCGGGAGGACGGCGACCACGGACGCGACCGCCGGATCGCTGCCCGGGGTGGCGTCGGGTTTGTGACCCCACTTGCCGCCGTCGTAGGAATAGCCGTAGAGCACGCCCTTGCCGGTGTCGCGGTTGACGATGTAGGCCTGCGACCCGCCGCGGTCGTGATCCTTGCCCTTGGTGTCCACCGTCTTCTCCTTCAGCCGCAGCGCGATGTCCATCGCCTCCTGCATCGGGATCTGGTAGGTCACCAGCGCCGGGCGCTCGCCGTGGACCGCGGCCTTCTTCAGCGCCGTCAAGGCGATCTGACGGTAGTACTCCAGCTGCATGGCCGACATCTGCAGCATGTGCGAGCCGTTCGTGAAGCCGTCCTCGGAGAAGGATTCGGGCGGCAGGCTGGTGGCGAATTCGTAGGGCAGGCCGAGCAGGTCCTGCAGCGCGTAGTTGTACTCGTAACGGGCCATGCGGCGGAACGAGGTCGGGCCCTGCCCCTGTCGCTGGCCCTGCGAGGCCTTCTGCAGCTCCGCCCCCAGCCACGCGACCATGGCGCTGCGCTGCTGGTCATCGAGTTGCAGGTGCTGGTCGTTTTCCGGCGGCATCTCGCCATTGCTGACGACGTCGTAGACGGTCAGCCACTTCTCGACGTCGTGCCCTTTGAGCAGATCCGGATCCAGCGTATCGACGCGGAACTTGCCCTTCTGCTTCTCTGGTCCATGACAGGCCATGCAGGTGGTCTTGAATGCCGGCGCGACCTGGGCCTTGAAGCCGGCGAGATTCGCGGTCGGCGCGCCGGCGGAGGCCGGCGGCGTGGTCGCGGCACCGTTTTTCAGATACGACGATTTCCCATGACCGGCTGCCCGCGCTTCGCTCAATGGCGGCAGGGCGACGGCGGCGCCATTCTGGACTTCGGCATCTGCGGCCACCAGACCACCGCCCGCGAAGCCCGGGGCGAGGGCGAGCCCGATGACCAGGAACAAACACATCGGTCTCATGCGTAGCGACAACTCTACCCCCCATTCCGGCGACCCGCACCGGGGCATCCGGCGCCATGCAGGCAGGACTGGAAGATGGAGCATGGGCGACCCGTTGGCTGGAGCTTGTGTTAGTATTACCGTTCCCACTCCATTGCGTTGTCTGGATCATACCACGGGCACCGCTCCATGCACGGCTCAAGCCCGTCGGATCCGTCGTTTCATACAGATCTTTGCCCATGCAACCATGCCAGGCAGCGTGGTTGTCAGCGCTGGCACGGACCGGACATTCTGGCGGCGCCTCAGCGCCGGAACCATCCGCCCCGCCATGCCCGCCGCTCGCCTAAAAAACAAAACCCCGGTAAAGCATACGCCTTACCGGGGTTACACTGGGGTCCTTGACGGGAATCGAACCCGCTACCTCAAGAGCCACAATCTTGCGCTCTAACCAGATGAGCTACAAGGACCGTGTGGGGCGAGGACCATAGGGGACTGGGAGGGCGAGTCAACGCAGGAGGAACGCGGAGAGGTACCCGCCGAGTGGCCGCCATCAGGGAGTACCGCGGGTTTCTGGACAGGCCCCGGGCCGGCGGCACCATGGGTTCGCTCCCGAGGCCGCACCCCCATGACCACCGTCCGCGTCTTGACCGTCCTGGTCGCCGGCATCGCCTGCTTGGTGGCGCCCGGCTGCAACACGCCGCGGACCACCGAGAAGCTGCGTAAGACGGCGCTGGTCGAGGCCTCGGAGGGGCGCTTCGCGCAGGCGGCCGCCAACATCAACGATCTGTGCGGCAGCTACGACACCGGCGAGCCCAAGGAGGCGGGTGGTGCGCCCGCGGCCAGTGGTTCGCTGTCGGGCAAGCAGGCGCTGCTCTGGCATCTGGAGCGCGGCATGGTCGGCCACCTGCAGGGCGACTGGCAGCTCAGCGACCGCCACCTCGACGCGGCTGCAGACCTGGTCGACGAGCGGCGCAAGAAAGGCATCGTCACCGAGACCGGCACCATGGTGGCGAACGACACGCTGCGCGACTACGCGGGCAACGCCTTCGAGCACATCCAGCTCGACTACTACCGCGCGCTGAATCGCACCGTGCAGGCGGAGCTGAGCACCGGACTGCTCGATCTCAAGACCACCTACTTCGCGAACCTGCCGCCGGTGATCGACCACAGCAACGCCGCGGCGGTTCCGGTGGCGGTGCCGGCCGGCACGCCGGCGGCGGTCCCGGCCGACGACCAGTATGGGCGCGCGATCAGCTTCGCGCGCCGGCTGACCATCAACCAGCTCAAGGAGACCGAGGACGCGGCGGGGTCGCACCGCTACGACGACGATCCGTTCGGCCGCCTGCTGGCGGCGGCGCTGACCTGGTGCCCGCCGCTGGCAGCGCGCGCGGAAGGCGACCTGCAGTTCGCGGACGCCATGCTCAAGCGCGCGGTGCAGGGCTACGCGCACCAGACCAGGGTGCTGACCGGCGACCAGCCGTTCCGCTACGAGGCGCGCGCGCGGCCTGAACTGCTCGACACCCTGCTGGTGCGCACCTGCCGGCGCTACGACCGCGAGGGCTTCGACCAGCGCCTGGCCGAGTTCGGCTTCCAGCCGGGCGACCCGCGCCTGAAGCAGGCCGAGCTCGCGCCGGGCGCGGGCATGGTGCTGATCCTCAACCACGTCGGCTTCATTGCCCATCCCGAAGTGCTGGACATCCGCATCATCGCGGTGGGCGGCTTCCCGCACCCGCCGAGCAGCGAGGAGCGCGCGGAAGGCATCAGCGGCACGAGCTTCACCATCGGCGGCCTGGGCTTCTACGCCAAGGGCCCGGGCAGCGACATCGTCACCCACTGGGCGGCGATCCCGGTGCCGGGCGAGGTCATCAACCGGCTGCTCGCCCCGGGCGGTGCGGCCTTCATGGGCTTCGCCCTGCCGGTGCACCGGCCCGACCGTCAGAACCCGCCACCCGCCACCATCCGCGCCATCCCCACCGCGGGCGGGTCGGAGACCATCCGCACCCTGGAGGTGGTCAGCGACCTCGACGCCTACGCCCGCGCCACGCTGAAAGACGAACAGCCGAAGCTGCTGGTGAAGACCCTGATCCGCGCCGCGGGCAAGCAAGTCGCGGCCGGCACCGTCACGCACGAACTGACCAAGCGCAACGACGGCCTGGGCGAACTGCTGGGCGCCGGGCTGAACCTGCTGACCTCGGCCGCCGCCACGCTGTCGGAGGTCGCGGACACGCGCTCGTGGTCGAGCCTGCCCGATCACATCGAGGCGCGCCTGCTCGACCTGCCGGCGGGCAGCTACGCGCTGCGCCTGGAGACCACCTACGGCACCGTCGAGCTCGGCACGGTGAAGGTACCGGCCGGGCGCTTGGTGGTGGTGCCGGTGCGCACCTACCCGGAACCGGCGCTGCGCCCCTGACCTTCGTCCTTCCCTCCTGCGCGTTTCCCGCACCATTCCCGCACCCCACAAGGATTCCCCGATCATGCGCGCCACGCTCCGCCTCACCATCGCCCTGCTCGTCCCCGCCCTCGCCATGATGAGCGGCTGCGGCGACACCAAGGTCACCCGCGAATCGCCGAACTCCGTACGCGACCTGTCCGGCAACTGGAACGCCACCGACAGCCGCCAGACGGCGGAGGCGCTCATCAACCAGTTCCTGACGCGCAGCTGGGCCGACGACTTCCGCACCGCGCACAATGGGCAGAAGCCGATCGTGAAGATCGGCCGCATCGTGGTGCGCTCCAACGGCGACGTCATCGCCACCGACATCTTCACCAACGACCTGATCACCGCGCTGGTCGATTCGGGCAAGGCGCGCGCCGTGGCGAGCAACTCCGAGACCGACCAGGCGCGCGAGGAGCGCAAGGAGCAGGACGTGCACGCCAGCGAGGCCACCCGCAAGGAGAGCTTCCAGGAACTGGGCGCCGACTTCCTGATCCTTGGCGCGATCAACGTCCAGGACGACCAGGACGGCGGCCGGAAGCAGAAGTTCTACGCGGTCGACCTCAAGCTGACCGACATCAAGACCCAGGAACAGGTCGCCTCGGCGAGCAAGAAGATCTCGAAGTACATCGAGCGCTAGGCTTCGCCCGCAGCGCGGGACAACAGCACGACCCGGCGGGATTCCGCCGGGTCGTGCTGTTTTGGCTTGGTGGCTGATGGCTGATGGCTGATGGCTGATGGCTGATGGCTGATGGCTGATGGCTGATGGCTGATGGCTGATGGCTGATGGCTGATGGCTGATGGCTGATGGCTGATGGCTGATGGCTGATGGCT
>JBBQSO010000123.1:0-12593 GCA_038213805.1 Planctomycetota bacterium
CAATGCCGTTCACTTTAGCCACGTCTTTTCGTGCGCCCATACGGCAGCTTCGAAACGCGCGGAAATGAGCGTCCCGGCCGAGGTTTGTAGGCATGTCGTCGTGCCTCGGTAATCATGGCATCGATTTTGGCAGGACTGCCGTCATCGAGGGCTTTGGCGAGACAGATGCGGGCGATTTCGCGCGAGACGGTGCGATTGGCGCGCTTGTCGTCGGTCAGCCCTGCCTGGACGGCAGCGTGGATGGCCGAGGTTAATGCGACCCACATAAGGACGGTGGCGATCTCTTGCTGGATGCCAGCGGTGCTGCGGGCATGGAAACGTTCGATGCCAAAGGCTTCTTTCATTTCGCGGAAGAGCGTCTCGATACCCCAGCGTTTGCCGTAAATGTCGATGATATCCTTGGCCTCGAAGCCGTGCTTGGGCAG
Organism: Planctomycetota bacterium; assembly: GCA_038213805.1. Classification (GTDB taxonomy): domain Bacteria; phylum Planctomycetota; class UBA11346; order UBA11346; family UBA11346; genus BOG-1363. The sequence continues at coordinate 426 of JBBQSO010000123.1, forward strand.
CAAGGTGGTGAGAATGACCATGGTGTCGCGCTTCATCTGGTGCTTCAGCGGTCGCCCGCGCAGCGCCGGACGGCGGATCAAGCGGACAGTCGTCGTGCGACCATTATCTAAACGGCATTCGATGACGGCCGTCTTCGCGCGAGAAGCAACAAAGGCCTTCACCTCCGGCCACGCGCCTGCCTTTGCTGCGGTCATGCGCATGACCACGTCCACGCCGTGGTCCACGAACAGCGCCAACAACCAACGCGCTGGATAGCCGCGATCCATGATCATCACGTCGCCCGGGCGCAGGCGCTTCAGTAGCGGCGCGGCTGCCGCGCGTTCGCCCGATCCCTTCGGCAGCAGCACCCAATCCAGCGGCAGTCGCCGCACGACATCATAGGCGACTACCACCAGCGCCCGAGGATAGTGAGCGAAGAGCCATGGGTTGCTCTTGGGCGCATCCAGATCGGCCATCGTCGAGGGACTGCGCGGACAGACCAGGCTGGTGGCATCCACCGCGAAGAACCGGCGATCCCGGCGGACTCCAGGATCGCCTGGCAACAAGCGACCAAGGTGGTCCACCAGTTGATGCAGCACGTGGCGGAATACTTCGACCGGAACCTTCTTTCGTGCCATGCTCAGACTGCTCTTCGACGTTGCCACCACCACGCCCAGTGCGCGACACGACTCCTGCGCCAAATCGGTCAGCACCGTCGCATAACTCGAGCGCACATCCGGGCGAGTCAGGAGCATCACCGCAACCACCACTGACCGCGGCGACCATCGTCGTATGCGGGTGAAAGACGTCGCCACGCCGCGCAGCGCAACGGAGAGGTGATGGAGGAGATCATGCGCAGAAGTATGAGGGCTCATTAGGCCCGAAGAAATTTTTTTTAAAGCGTTGTCAATACTAATATTATGGGTGGTTCGTAAGTGAACGGCATTGGGTCGGGGGCTGGAGTGGGGTCGAGAGGGGCGGAGCGCCAGCTGGATCGCTGGTGACGGCGAGCCGATGGGCATTGATCGCTGGGTCGGTCGGCCGGAACCATGCTGGTGTGGCCGATTCCCATGAGTCGTCCTTGTGGCCGACGAGTTCGAGGAGGGCGCCGCGCAGGAAGGCTTCGTCCTTCATTCCCTCGTAACGCTGGATCCGGCCGGTGCGGCGATCGACGAAGACGTAGGTCGGCGTCACCTTGATGGCCATGGTCGTTCCCAGCTCGGTCTGATCCAACCAGTTCTCGATGTAATGCGTTTCGACACCGGAGTACTGCAGGAAATCGAGCTGCGACTGGGTGGTCACACTGTCATTGTCCATCGATACCGTGATGATGCGTGGTCCGAGCTCACGATTGAAGACCTCGGTTCCGAATCTTGCGAAATCCTTGAAGCCCCGCATGGAGAATGGGCAGTGATGATCCCAGAAGAACATAACTTCCACCATGCGCATGGTGGTTCGCCCCGGGGTACGCGGAACATCTTCCGGCTTGATTCCCGCGACACGGGCCTGCTGGGGATTCATTACCTGGACGCCCCAATCATCAGCCGTGTGGCCGACGGGCGGCGTCAGCGCGCGATCATTGCTCAACTCGCTCTTCGGCGGTCGGAACGCCTCGGCCGTCACGAAACCGTGGTCGATGGCGGTCTTCTGCATGATCTGCGAGGCTTCGAGGTAGCGGCGGGCGCGGGTGCGCGAGGATTCGAGGTAGGCGAGTGCGGTGGTCTCGCTGGGGTTGTCGAGGAAGTTCTTGGTGAAGACGTCGGGGAAGCGCGGGCGGGGATTGCCGTTGGCGTCGTAGACGGTCTCGGTCCACAGCGGCAGGGGTCCGATCTCGGAGTCGAGGAAGGTCTGCTCGGGGTGGCGCCAGACGGCGCGGTAGATGTCGCCGTGGTCGGTGGGGATCCAGGTGCCGCCTGCCTGACGGGGCAGCGGCGCCGGGGCGGCGGAGGTCGCGATGGGATCGACGGACTCGTCGACCACGATGATCAGGTCTTCGGTCACGGGCTCCTCGCCTGGAAGCGAAGCGCCCATGGCCAGCAGAAGCAGGACGATGAGAAGAGCGCAGTTCGGGGCGGGTCGCCAAATCATGGTGTGCGCCCGGGATGACGGCGATCGTAGTCGGCTTCCCAGTCCTGAGCGTGCGCGATCCAGGCGACCAGGTCGAAGGCCGGGCCGAAGCCGTCGAGGGTATGGATCCGACCGCTCGGCGAAATGAGCCGGAAGCAGGGCGTGGTCTCGACGCGCAGCACGCGGGCGGCGGTCGGGTCGGACAGCACGCCGATGCCCTGGTGATGGAACTGGGTGAGGAAAAGATTGGTTTCGCCTAGCCAGTCCTTCCAGGCGGCGAGAATCCCGCGCGAGCGCTCCAGGTCGCCGACCTTTGCGGCCGCCATCATGGTCTCGCGATAGGTATTGCAGCGGAAGGTCATCTCCTCCCACTTGCGCAGGCTGGCGAGGTGGATGATGCGCTGGCTAGCGAGGCCGGAGCCGCGCACCCGCACCAGCGCAGACACCAGACCGGTGAGATCGGGCTCGGCCATGGTCCAGAAGGTCCACAGCCGCCAGCCGTTGCCGGCCAGGGGATCCCGCTCGGCGGCGTCGGCGACCACGGCCGGGTCACGTAGCACGAGGTGCGAAGCGACGTCCGCCTGAATGCCCTTAAGCATGGACTCGAGATCGACGAGATCGGCGGTGCCGTCCTGGTGCATCGGGGCCAGGACCTGGTCGGTGAGGGATTTCAGCGAGATGGGATGCGGCGCCTGCGGACGCTGATGCTCGACCAGCCATGGATCAGCGGCATGCAATGCCGGCGACAGTACCGACGGCAGCGCCGCCAACACCGACAACATCATGAGCAGGGTCGTGGCGGGCATAGTCCCTCATCGTCCTGCGTCGGGAGCGCAGTCAAACGTGGCAGGAGTAGGAGCCTTCACTCCCCGTCGATCAACTGCGGCAAATAGCCTTTGCCGACGTCGAAGTGCTTGGATGCCGTGTCGCTCGAGGGAATACACCACATGCAGCAAGTGAAGCGTGGCCACAGCGCGCCGGAGACATTGCGATCCTTGTCGCTGAACTTTGGGCCATCCGAGATGGCATTATTATTGGTCTCGGCGATCGTTTTGGAGCCGACTTGCGGCATCCACAGCTCCATGTCCCCGTCGATGTCGTTCGAGAGTTGTGAGGTGTCGATGCAGCTGCTTTTCTTGGTCGGCCACAGCGGCTGGATGTAACCGCCGCGGGTCAGCATTGCGTGCATCGCCGATTCACCATAGCTGTAGGACGAGCTGGAATGCGCCGAGGCCACCAGCGGCCCGCCCATGCGCAAATGCAGCGGACCATAGAGCATGAAGACGCCGTAGGTGGGATTGAGCGCGTCGTAGGCGCTATCGACCAGTCCCAGGCCCTGCGACTCGGCGGGATTCACGCCGGCCGACGGGTAGACTGTGCCCCATCCACCGTGGCAGAACACTTTGTAGTAGTCGACGGCGCACAGGCCGGGGGTTTCGATCACCCGGCTGATGGCGGTGAACGGCGTCAGCCAGGGCACATACCAGTAGGCCGAGACCACGCCGCGCCAGTTGCCGAATTCGGTGCCGTTCTGGTGGTCACCCTCGGAGGAGAAGGCGTACCCGTAGGGGGTACGCGTGAACTCGTACATGGGCGAGCACAGCGTTTCGAAGGACACCGCGCTGGCGATGTATTTGACGATGCTGGCGGTCAGAAACATGTTGATGCAGCGGCCCTGCGTGGTGTTCGACGCCGAGGCGAAGTCGCCCACACGCTGCACCATGGTCTTCTCAGTGGGCGCCATGTTCTCGTTGAGGCTGTCCATGTGTTCTTCGAGCTGCGACGAGTCGATGGACAGGTGGCCCTGGCGGTCGGAACCCTCGATCATCGCCATCGGGGTGTTCATATCGTAGCGGAGGCACACCAGTTCGAAGGGGATGAAGTCGACGGGGCAGATCTCGGTGCCCTTCCACTTGAGGGTCTTGAGGAAGCAGTTGTCCATCGCGCCGTCGCCGAGGACGTCGATCACGTCCGATTCGGTGAGGTAGGAATCGACTGTGCTCACCGTCGAGCCGGGGGAGTCGCCAGCGCCGACGCTGGCTTCGGCGGCCAGCCACGTGTTCCCGGACATCAGGGTCAAAAGCAGCAGGAGGGCCCAGCGCAGCGCACGCATCTCAATCACCTGAGGCCTCCGGCACGGCATTGGCCGGATCGATGAACCACAGGTAGGCGTCCCACACCGGCATGCGTGGACTCAGGATGGCGAACTGCTCGGGCGTGGTGAGGGCCACCGCCTCGTCCCCTGGCCACGATACGCCGGACTCGCTGGCGGCGGATACCACCAGCGCCACCCAGGCACCGCGATCCTCACGGTAGACTTGGCCCTTGGCGACCAAGCGCAGCAGATCCGCATTCTGGCTCGCCCAGCCATCCCAGAGGGCCTTGGCGCTGGCCCAGGCGGCGTGCTTAGCCGGGAACTCGGCAGTGGCGATCTCGTAGGCCTTGTAGTCGGCGGCTGCTTTCTGCCAGCTGGCGAGACGGTCCTGGTAGTCCTTGGTATCACTGGCGAACTGGGTGATGGCCGTGCTGCGCTGGGTGAAGATCGCCTGGTACCAGTCGACCTGGGGCTTGAGTGCGAGCGCCTGGTAATACGGGATGGTCATGGGGTGCGCGATGCTCGCCCAGGAGACGTCGTGGCCCGCCGCATCCCTTGGGTGGATGCGGCCCTCATCGTTGGGATCGTTCGAGGCGAGCGCGCGGAGCTCGCCGCTCGGCACGGAGATGCCTGCGCTGCTCGGCCAGTACTGTCCCGCCACCGTGGCGCCGCTGGCCAGGTCTGAGAAGGTGATGGCGTCGAAATTGACCGAAGCCGGAAAAGTGACGGCTGCGGGAACCTGGCCGAAGAGGTAGCTCGAGGCATTGGTCCCGGGAATGCCCATGGGATACAGCGCGTCGACGTCATCTGGTGTCCACACCGCTGGCAGGGAGGCTGTCCCGCCGCCACCCTGGCCCGACATGCGCACCCGCAGCCAGCCGGTGACCGCGGTGTCATAGTGCACCGTGACCGTATCCAGGTACTTCGCGTACTGGGCCTGCGGCTCCAGGCCGTCGTAGCCTGACAGGTCCCTCCACAGTGCCCACGCGGTGCTGTAGCCGGCGAGCAGCGCCGGAGTCGGCAAGGCGATCAGGGGGGTGAAGGTCGGGCCTGTCCCATACCCATCCCAATTCTGCAGCGAAGCGGCGGGAGCGTGCGGAGTGTTTCCGGGCCAGTCGACGAACGTCGGCGTCGCGGGCTCGATCCCCGGTTCGGGCGGGGCCTCGGGAAGGGTCACGTTGGAGGCCAGGAGATCGGCGTAGCCGGCGGGATGAAGAAGGTCGTAGATGTGCTCGATGCGCGCGGCGCTTGCGGCCACGTCGGTGCTGCGCAGATAGGTCTCGAAGCGCTGACGCCGGGCGAATTCCCCGGAACTGATGTCAAGCGCGCCCGGCGGCGGGGCGCACTGGTCCCAACCCTCGGTGAACACGTCCTTGGGATCCGCATTGCGGCCGTAGTGGATGTAGACCGAACTCGCGCGGTCGTGGTAGAGCACCAGCATCGGATGGCGGAACTGGATGGTCATGCTGCTGGCGAAGGGCTGCGCGGCATCGGGTGCCCATTGCCGGCTGTCGTTCATCGGCCAGCTGCGCAGCGTGCAGGCGTAGGCGGCGAGCCCGGCCGGCATCGATCCATCAATGCGCACGGGAATGCCGTCGAAATCACCCAGGGTGTCCGGCTTGACCGTGGCGATACGGTTCTCGCCAAAAGACTTCTGCCCGAAATCACCATTCACGCCCATGGTGTCCTGGCCATTCATGCCGATGTAGGGCTCCTTATGGTCGAGCCACTGCAGGCAGATCTCCTTGATGATGTCCTCCTCATTGGAGCTCTCGATGTCGTGCCGCCCGCCGGTGGGGTCGGTCAGCGTCAGGGAACGGGTCTCAGGGAAGTAGACGTTGCCCCCCTCCTTGCCGAGCACCGCCTTGATCGCCTCCTTGTCATCGTACTCCAGGCAGATCAGGCGGACGCTGTGCGGCATCCGGCGCGCCATGTCCAGTTCCCATTCGCGACCGCGCGCGGCCGAGAACAGGAAGATCTGCTCCTTCATCAGGCGCGCGCGGCGTTCGGTGGCTTGGCGGGTGCGCTCGTTGGCCTGCTCGGGACTGGCCAACGACGCCAGCAGTGGGCCGGTCAGACCCCCACCACTTTCGCTGCGTTCAACCCGTGCGGAGCCCGGGGCGACCGTGGCGGTGTTGAGCGCGGGCGAGGCGAGGTTCCAATTGTTGAACCGCTGCGGGATGCACACCGAGTACAGGCAGGTCTCATTAGCCGCGGGCAGCTCGCGACCGGTGAAGTCATAGTTCCACATCCGGCGCAGCAGGGCGATTTGCTCGGCCACCGTCTTGGGACGGATCTTCTTGCCGCGGAACAGGTATTCGGTGAACCCACCGACGACATCGAAGAGGCGCTGGCCGGAGGGAATGCGCACGTTGCCGATGCCGCGCCCGGGACCATAGATGTCGGTGCGCCCATCCCAGGGTGCGACATGGAAGGTCGCGCGGCCCGGATCGATCCATGGCATCGGGCTCAGCCAGCCGGGGGCGGTATAGAGCACCGTACCGTCTACCCACGCAGCGGCGGGCCCGGGCGGATTCGCTGCGGTATTTTCACGCAGCAACCATTCGACCATGACCGTGCCGCTGGCATCGTTGACCAGCCCGGCGTGGGTGATCTTGGGCTTGAGATCGGCGTAGCCGGGGAACCGGCCCATGTCCGCGGAGTTGAGCCGGAACGCCTGGTCGGTCTTCTGCTTGGCGAGGTTGAAGAATTTCGCGATGAGATCCGATTTGCCGCGCCAGGCGAGGTTCCAGGGAAAGACGTACGATTGCGGATCGGCGGTGCCGGTGCCGCCCTCGGCGGTCGATTTCACGGTCGGATAGTCCCACATGTAGGTATCGGCCACCGGTGGGCCGGGGATGGCCGGGGTCTCCATCGGGATCAGCGAAAGGTCGAAGGGGTGTTCGGAGCCATCCCCATCGTCGACGGCGACGGGCGTGCTCAGGGTGCGCTCGGAGATGACGGCGCCGCTGCCGTCGCGCACGGTCTCATGGATGATGGTGGGGACGCTCGCATGCGCGAGTTCGGGCGGCACCGAGAAGGTGATGTCCGACCACTTCCAGATCCACGGCGGCGAGTCGATGAAGGGACCGAGACGGTCGTACCACACGACTGCATAGTGGACCGTGCAGGACTCCATCTCCCGCCCGGGACCGAGATTCCGCACTTGGACCACATCGGCCGACCCAACCGTTGGCAGGATGTCATCCGGCGCTGCACCATCGACTCCAGGAGTCCCGGCGGTGCGCGACACCGTGTTGCGCAGGCCGAAGCGGTAGAGCGTGGGGTCGTCGGCCTTCTGCGGGTCGAGCGGCGTGATGAAGCCGTTGGCGTAGTAGGTCTTGAAGCCGCGCCAGGTGAGCTTCCAGTGGTCGAACGGCCGGAAATTCTGCCCGACGCTCAGCACCAGGTCTTCGTCCGCTATCACCTTGCCGGCGTCATTGCGCCGCGGCTTCTTAATTCCGACCAGAGCGACGCTGTAGGTCGGGGTGGGGAAACCGCCCAGCTCGCTCGCGCCGCCGCCCATCTCGTACCACAGCACCTTCATCTTCTTGTAGCCGCCATCGAAGGGATCGTCGGTATAGAAGCGGTCGAGGTCGCCGTCGTCGTCGAAGTCATAGAAAGGATGGCCGGCGCTGCAGCCGACCGGCAACGGCGAGGCGGGGTTGTCGCCATCGCCCGGCACCGGGTCGCCGGCCTTGTCGGGAATGGTGACGCCGGTGCGCGCGCCGTACGTGGCAACCATCGCCGCATCGACGAAGTCGATCGGCAGCATCAAGGCGCCATGGTGGTGCGCGTGGGCCCGGCTCTGCCAGGTGGTGTGCTCCAGGTTGGGTGCCATCAACTTATTCACTACATCGCCCTTGGAGTAGTACTCGTCCGGCTTACCGGCGATACGCGCCTCGGCCACGGTGCCACTGGCATCCAGGACGATCGGTTTCCGCTGCGGCTCGATGGGATTGGCACTGTCGTCGTAGGTGGTGGCAACCTGTTTGTTGAGCGCATCGTCGGAGGCGTCGAGGAGGTCGTTCGGATCAAGCGTCGACGTATTCGGCGTACCGTCGGCGCGGGTCCCGTAGTCGAGCGTGGCGCTGGGCTGGGCGCCGGAGGTGAGCGCTGCCTGCATGTCCTGCTGCTGCTTGCGCATCTGCAGGTCTGCCCCGGCTTGCGCTTCGCGCTGGTCGAGGCCGCTCGCACCAGTGCCGGTGACCTTGGTGGCGATGCGGTCCTTGCCGTCCGCGGTCGGGGCGTTGTCGGCCGATGAGGTGCCGGCGCGCCGCGCCTTGACCTGCTCCATGACGTCGACCGTGCTCTGCGCGTGGCCGCCGTCGGGCTGGAAGAACTGCACGTCCTTGCCGGTACGATTGCCGTCGTGGTCGACCTCGGGTACCGCGCCGCGTTCGTGTTCGGTATGCAGGATGGGGCGGTGGGTGCTGACCGACGGCGGCAGTTCGCTCTGCTTGGCCTGCTGGTAGAGGTTCACCGGACCACCTTCCGCGCCGGCCCTGGGCGGCAGGGCGAGCGGTGGCGTCGGTGAGCCATCAGGCATGGTCGCGGGGAAGGATGCGCTCGTGAGCTGGTCGTCCGGGAGACCCTCGGTGGTCATCGCGTCCGCCATCGCGAAGCTGCCCTGATAGGTCGCGCTGCCGATGGTGAAGGTGCAGCGCGCCCGCCCGTCGCCGGTCTGGTGGTAGTGGCCGCCCAGGACCAGTGCGCGGTTGTACTGCACCGGATCGTACGCGGAAGGATCGTCGAGGGTGATGGCATGCTGCAGGACGTAGCGGTACCCGCGTGTGACGTCGTCGATGACCTGGACGTAGGCGCCCTGGTAATAGCTGAGGGGTACTGACCGGGCCGCGGCGAGCAGGGCGACGCGCGCCCCTCCCGCGGACAGTGCGCTGGCATCGAGGGTGCCGCGCTGGTAGCAGGTCGGCGATGACCACGAGAAGGTCTGGGCATCGCTCGCGGTCGGCATCAGGTAGCCGTCGCTGAGGGTCGCGGAGCGCACCGTAGCGCCGCTGATGGCATAGACGTAAACCGGATTGGCACCGGCGGTCAGCGGCGCATAGGTGGCGGGGGTGGCGGCGTCGAGGATCACCGCGGTGACGCCGGACCCGCTGCTGGTACCGGCACCGGTGATGCGCTTCGCCGCATAGCTGACGATCGTCCACCCTGTCGGGGTGCGCACCGCGTCCGGCACGAGCCGCGCGCGATAGAGGGCATTGGTGCCGAGCGCCGCACTCAGCGCAGCCGCTTGGGCATCCGGCACTGCCACATGCGCTTGGCCGAGGATCAGGGTGCGGAACAGGTCGGGCTGGTTGGTCGCGAACCAGCCCGACGCGGCCGCGGGCAGGTCGCCCGGTGCGATGCTGCCGTAAACCGGTACGAGCACCTCGGCCCCGTAGGAGACCACGCCGAGGAGGCCCCAGACCGCGACGCAGCGCATGGATCGCATGGAAACTCCAGGTGGCCGGGTGCGGCGGACGCCGCGCCGGGCGGTCATTGTTCGAGCCCCTGCCGGACCTCCATGGTCTCGGCGGCGAAGCGGATGCGGGCGGGATAGGTGGTGACGCCGTAGAAGACGCTGAAATCGTCGGTCGCGACCGGATGGATGAGCACGCCGGGATGGGCGCGCCAGAAGCGGTCGCGATCATCGCCGGAGCGCCAGCCGGTGCAGAAGGCGAAGGTCAGGCGTTCGCCGGTGGCGCCTTCGGCGATCACCCACGCGCGCTGCGCCGGGTCGCGATCGTCGAAGACCAGCACCTGGGTCGAGGTGCGGATGTCCATGGGCAGGCCCCAGGCCCACACCGGCAGGGGGACCTCGTCGACCACCGCCTGCGTCGCGCGTGGGAAACCTGTCGGCTGCTCGCGTTTCTGATAGTCCTGGTGCCAGGCGGCGAGGCCGCTGCGCACCAACTCAGCCTCCTTCTGTTCGCCGAGGCGGGCGATCTGGACCAGACGTCCGGTCACCTCCGGAGAATGCAGGAAGCGGTTGATGCTCTCCTGCTCTTCTGCGATTAGTTCGGCGTCGCAGCGCTTGGCGCCGCCGGCCGCGCCCCAATCGACCCAGAGCACGGCGCGGTCACCCAGGATTTCATCGCTGACCGCGCGCGGGCTGTCCGGCACGGGGTATTCGAGGGCCGCCAGGGGGATGAGAGCGAGGGAGACGAGCAGCAGATGCGGGAAATGCCGCGCGGCAGCGACGCGCCCAGGGCTGGTGAGCGGCGACGAGGGCGCCAACGCGCTGCCGATCATGCCGGTACCGACCGCCGGGGACTCCGCTCCGAATGTGCCTCTCGCAAATGGACGCATGCCATCCTTCTACCCGCCGCGAAGTCCAGTAAACCATGGCAAGGTCGCCCGCTGGCATGCGGGGCGGCCGACGGGCAGTTGCCCAACCGCTATGCGGCGGTTTCGCACGTCCCTGACCGCTCAAGGGGCCGCTGATCGCCGGGCGGCTATCGTTCCTCGCTGCTCGCTGTGCTCGTCTGGCACCATGCGTCTCGCCGTTCGCTCGTCGCCACCGTCATATCCCGCCCTCGTCTCTCCCTGACCTTCCTCGTGTCTCGCGTCCTGCGCCTTCCGCCGCCCACCCGCAGAGAGTCTCCCGCGATGTTCTCCGTCGACACCCGCATCGATCACCAGCCCGCCCGCCGCTCGCTGCGCCGCGCCGTCGTCGCGGCCTGGTGCGGCGCGGTCCTGAGCCTGGTCAGCGCGGCGCTGGTGCCGGCCTGCCTATGGCTGGCACCGCTCGGCCTGCTGGCCTTCGTCGCCTACGCACTGGTGCTCGGCCGGCGTCACCGTGCGCTGCTCGCCGAATTCGCTGAACTCGGCAAGAAGCGCGGCTTCGCCTTCGCCGCCGGCGTGGTACCGACCCGGCCCGCGCCGCGCACGACGTCTGGCGTCGCAGCGGTGGACTGGACCGCGGAATGGGTGCCCTTCGCCATGGCCAAGATCGCGGACGACTACCAGGGCGCGGCGGTCACCGCGTGGCGCAAGCAACCCGTCGGTGGCGCGGCGGCCGAGGCGCTCGCCGCCGCCCAGCTGCGCTGGCTGCGTACCCACCTGCCGGCGCGCTGGACGGTGGTCGCGGGCTGGTGGCAGCGCTGGTTCGTCGCACCCCTGCTCGAGCGCCGCCACGGTGCGCAACCGCCCACCGCTGCGCAGCGCGACGCCGCGGCCGCCGCGCTCGAGCTCGAGCTGCGCATCGGCGTGGCCATTGCCGGCCAGCCCGCGCTGTGGGCGCGCCAGCTCGGCTTTGGCGACGAGAGCGCGGCCTATGCCGAGCTCGGCCGGCGCCTCGCCACGGTCGACGAAGGCGGCCGACCGGCGCTGCCGCCCTTTCCGCGCCAAGCGATGTCGCGCCCCAGCGAGCTGTTTATCGGCCGCGGCTTCCTGTGGGACGCCGAGCACACCCAGCGCATCGAGGACCTCAAACTGCGCAATATCGCCGAGGTCACCAGCGACCCCGCCGAGCAGGGCGATCCGCGCATCTACGGCATCGGCCACCGCCAGGCCGGCGACCTGTTCATGGACGAGCCGCAGTTCAACCAGATGGCCGGCATCTTCGGCAGCACCGGCGTGGGCAAGACGCGCTACGCCGAGGCCCTGCTGGTGCAGGTGGTGCGCAGCGGCCTGCCGCTGCTGGTCATCGACCCCAAGGGCGACCAGGCGCTCACCAACCGTCTGCTTGAGGAATGCCGGCTGAACGGCCGCGGGCACCAGTTCCGCTACTTCTGCCTGGCGGCGCCGCAGGACCAGCGCACCTGGAGCTACCTGGCGCGCTACAATCCCTGCTCGTCCTACACCGATCCCGCCGAACTCGCCGCGCGCATCGCCGCGGTGCTGCCCTCGACCAAGGACCCGTTCTGGACCAACGTCGCCAAGTCGATGCTTGAGACCTGCATGACGCTGGTGCACTGGACGGGCTGGTACTTGCGCTTCCTGTCCCGTGAGCCCGACGGCACCCTGCCGCCGCGCGCCTCGCGCGAGGTCCCGCGCGTGCTGCTCGCCATGCAGTGGGCGC
>JBBQSO010000124.1:0-11802 GCA_038213805.1 Planctomycetota bacterium
GATCGGGATGGATGACACTTGGATCAAAACACTGGATCCTGGGGCCGGGAAAACGCACCTGTCTCGGCTCTGGGGCTACTACGCAGACGACGAGTTTTACTGCGACTACCGACGAACCCGAGAGGGTAAATGGCCGGCCGAGTTCCTGCGCAACTACCGCGGCGTTCTCATGGCTGATGCGTATTCCGGGCATCATCGGCTCTTCGCTGACGGGCACATGACGCCCGCGGCGTGCATGGCCCATGCCCGGCGGAAATTCGAGGAGGCGTTGGAGGCCGGTGAGCTGATGGCGTCGCAGGCGCTCGACTCCTTCTCGCTGCTTTACCGCATTGAGCGAGAGACCGCTGAACTTACCGCAGATCAGCGGCTGCGCCGCCGCCAGGCGGAGGCAATTCCCATCCTCGATCGATTGGAGACGCTGATCATCGCCTGGGAGGCGGACCAACGACGCTCCAGCGGTCTTTTCGGCGCTGCTCAGTACGCCCGCAAGATCTTTCAAAACCTGCGCACCTACACGACCGATGGGCGGATCCCGATCGACAACAACGACCTCGAGCGTCTCTGGCGTCAGCCCAGCCTCAATCGGAAGAATTCACTCTTCGTGGGTTCTGATCGCGGCGGCACCTGGGCGGCGACGATGTTCAGCATCTGCCAGAGCTGCCGACTTGTTGGCCTGGATCCCTACAAGTACCTGGTCGAGATCTTCGCGCAGCTGCACACGGGGCGGACGGACTTTGCTCGCCTACGGCCGAAGGCGTGGGCAGAGCGGGCGGTGGCGAAGACGGCATGAGGTTGTAGGATGCCTGGACGCTCACCATTCCTTGCTCCGACCGGTGCGACAGCGGCATCCCCGGTAAATGACCAGTGGCCTGCACGGCCATCTCAGAGGGACTGGATTGCGGGCGACGCGAGTATAGCGTTGACCTCACTCCTTCCCACACGCTCTCCAGGAATGCGCCATGCATATCATCCCCGCTCAGGTGCCCATAATGAAGAACGCCAGATTATGTGCGGCATGGACCGTACTTGCGCTGCTGTCGCTCGGTGGGGTGCTCTGCAGCGAAGATACCATCGTCACCATTGCGGGTGGGCTTCCAAACGATCCGCTGCGGGCGGATACCGGCATTCCGCAAGCTGTGGTACGGGGGCCCGACGGCACCCTGTATTGGAGTAATGGCAACCGTGTCGTGGCACGTCGCAGCGATGGCACGCTGGCGATCACCGCGGGCACTGGAGAGGCGGGGTTCTCGGGCGATGGCGGCCCCGCCGCCGCCGCTACGCTGAACTTTGTGCGCGCCCTGGCCATCGATGGGAAAGGCAACCTCTACATCAGTGATTCTGGCAACAACCGCGTGCGCAAGGTCGCCACAGCGACCGGCATAATCACCACCTGTGCGGGCGGTGGAACCTCCTCCGCCGATGGCGTCGCTGCGACTGCGGCGGTGGTGCCCGCCCCGTACGGCCTCGCCTGCGACACCGCCGGCAACTTCTATTTTGGTGACCTGGACCGGCGCGTGCGCCGAGTCGATGCGGGAACAGGGATCATCTCCACCATAGCCGGGGGTAGTCAACCCACCTCCGAGACCGGTCCCGGTCTGGACGGGGACGGTGGACCAGCCATCGCGGCAAGCCTGTTCAATATCAGCGCGCTGGCATTGAATGCGGCAGGCGATCTCTTCATCGCCGAAAGCCAAAGGGTGCGCGTGGTCAGGGCTGCGACGGGAATCATCTCTGCCATCGCCGGAAACGGCGGTCAGGGTTTTGCGGGTGATGGCGACCTGGCGACCTCGGCCATGCTGACTAACCCCCAGGGTCTGTGCGTCGCGAACAGCGGCGATGTGTACGTCGTCGACACCGACAACCACCGCGTGCGGCGGATTTCGACGAACGGAGTCATAACCACGGTCGCCGGCACAGGCGTTTTTGGGTACAACGGTGATGGCATTCTGGCGGTCGCAGCGACGCTCTTCAGTCCGCTTGGCATCACGCTGGACGGGGCGGCAAACCTCTACATCGCTGACCAGTATAATCACCGCATCCGTCGCGTTGCGGCGTCCACTGGCTTGATCAGCACTCTCGCGGGCAACGATAGCAACGGCTACTCGGGAGACGGCAGTCTCGCCACCAGCACGCGGTTCACCCGCATTGGCGGCATCGCGTACGGACCCTCCGGGGACCTTTATATCGTCGCCCAAGGCGACCATCGCATCTGCAGGGTGTCTGCTGCAACGGGCATCGTCACCACGGTCGCCGGCACGGGGAAAAGCGGGTTCTCGGGAGACGGAGGACCGGCAACCGCGGCCGATCTTTCGAATCCATGCCGCATCGCCTTCGATCACGCGGGCAACCTGCTGATCGTCGATCAGGCCAATCATCGCATCCGCATGGTGAGCGTCGCCACGGGCATCATCTCCACCATCGCCGGCAGCGGCAACTCGTCGATCAGCGCGAATACTGGGAACGGCTTCTCCGGCGACGGCGGACCTGCGACCGCGGCGCAATTCCATGAACCGGTGGGCCTGCACGTCATGGCGAGCGGCGACCTGCTGGTGACGGACATGCTCAATCAGCGCCTGCGCCGCATCAGCGCCGCCACGGGCATCATCACCACCATCTGCGGGACCGGCGAGCTCCCGGCCGGCGCGTTCATTGTCCAGGGCGGTTTCTCCGGAGACGGCGGCCCGGCGGTCGCCGCGGCGTTGAACATCCCCGTCGATGTCGAGGTCGATCAGGCCGGCAACATCCTGATCGACGATCTGCTCAACAACCGCATCCGCCGCATCTCCGCTGTGGACGGTACGATATCGACGATCGCCGGCAACGGCACCGCGGTCACCACCACCGCCGTCGGCGACGGTGGCCCGGCCACCGCGGCGATCCTCTACAACCCGACCGCTATCTCATTCGACCAGCGTGGCGACCTGATCATCTCCGTCGGCAACGACAATGACGCGCTGCGCCGCGTCGACCACCTGACGGGCATCATCACGACCATCGCCGGCACCTCGATCAGGGGCTTCTCCGGCGATGGCGGCCCGGCGACCCTGGCGCGGCTCAACCGGCCGTCGACCAGCGCCATCGACCCCGCCGGCAATCTGGTCTTCTCTGATGGCGACAACTTCCGGGTCCGCAAGCTCATCCCCGTCAATCTCCTCGCCGCCGAGCATCCCGCGGCCGTGCAGCCCGGCCTCGACTGCAAATATGTCGAAGGCGGATGGATCGCCCTGCCGGATATCGGCAGCCTGGTGCCGGTGGCGACCAGCGTCGCGGCGCGCATCGACCTGACGCCGCGCCGGCGCGACACGCTCTACGCGCTGCGCTTCACGGGCTACGTGTCGGTGCCGGCCGATGGCGTCTGGACCTTCACCACGACCTCGGACGACGGCAGCCGCCTGCGCATCGGCGGCACGCTGGTGGTCGACAACGACGGCAAGCACCCCGCGCAGGAGCGTTCCGGCACCATCGCCCTGGCTGCCGGTCTGCACGCGCTGACCGTCGACTACTTCCAGAACGGCGGCGGAGAGACCATGGCGGTAACCTACGCCGGACCGGGCGTGGCGAAGCAGGAGATCCCCCCCAGCGCGCTCGTGCATGGCGTGGCCGCGGCCGGCCCTGTCCTGGCGATCACCGCACCCACCGCGGGCACGACCTGGACCACATCGGTGGCCAACCTCACCGTCTCCGGCACCGCCAGCGGTGCGGCGGGGATCACCACGGTCGACTACGCGCTGAGCGGTGCCACCACCGGCGCCGGACATGCCACGGGCACCGCGGCATGGAGCTTCGCGGCGCAGCTCGCACCAGGCCAGACCCTGGTGACGGTGAGCGCACGCGACGGCGCCGGCCAGCTCGCCATGCGCGCGCTGACGGTGACGTACAGCGATCTCGTGCCGGCGGAGCACCCGACCAGCGTCCTTCCCGGCCTGGCCTACGCGTACGCGGAAGGCACCTGGAACACCGTGCCGGACTTCGCCACCCTGGTCCCGGCCGCGACCGGCGTGGTGGCGCAGCCCGATCTGACGCCGCGCCGCCGCGACACGCTGTACGCGCTGCGCTTCGCCGGCTACCTGGCGGTGCCGGCTGATGGCGCGTACACCTTCACCACGACCTCGGACGATGGCAGCACGCTGGCCATGGGCGGCGCGCTGGTGGTGGACAACGACGGCAAGCACCCTGCGCAGCAGCGCTCCGGCACCATCGGCCTGCAGGCGGGCCTGCACGCGATCGCCATCGGCTACCTGCAGGGAGGCGGCGGGGCGACCCTGGCGGTGACATGGAAGGGGCCCGGCTTCGCGGCGCAGGCGATCCCGGCGTCCGCGTTCAGCCACGCGCAGCCGCCCGCGGGCGGCATCCTGCGCGAATTCTGGACCGGGGTGCCTGGGCGCACGGTCGCCTCGCTGACCGGCTGGCCGGCCTTCCCGCTGGCGCCAAGCGGCACCAGCCTGCAGACCGCGTTCGTCGCACCCAGCAACTGGGCTGACAATTACGGTACGCGCATGCGCGGCTACGTGACGGCTCCGCAGAGCGGCGCGTACACCTTCTGGATCGCCGGCGACGACCAGTGCGAACTCTGGCTCAGCCCCGTCACGGGTCTCGAGCACGACAAGGCGCTGATCGCCACCGTGCCGTCCGCCACCGTGCCGCTGGCGTGGAACACCTTCCCGCAGCAGCGTTCGGCGACCGTCACGCTGATCGCGGGCCAGACGTACTACATCGAGGCGCTGCAGAAGGAGGCCGGCGGCGGCGACTGCCTGGCGGTGGGTTGGCAGCTGCCCGATGCCACGTTCGAGCGCCCCATCCCGGGGACGCGCCTCACGCCGGTGCTGGTCGGATCGGCTTCGGGTGGGCCGCTGCGGCGCTGAGCGCACGGGTAGGTGATGTGCTGACCGTGCGCGGCGTGGTGGCGGGCGAGCGCGACCGCGCAGCGTCGAGCGCGCGTTCAGACGCGGGCCCGTCCGCGCCCGCCGCTCAACGGTAGGTGAGGTGCGCGACCGGCACGATCTTAGTGAAGCCGATGCGGCCCTTGCTGTCGCTGACGCGTAACTCCTCCGCCGGCGGCACGGCCGCGGCGTCGATGTCGAGGACGCCGAAGTTGGCTCCGCCGCTGTACGCCGCGGCTGAAGCAGCGTTTCCATTGAGCTTACATTATTTCAAACGCCTTTATTAAGGTGAGCGTCAAGCCACGGTGCCATGGCACCGTGGCTGAACGCTCACGAACGAACGCGGGCGCGGTGCGCGAACCTTGGTGACGGTCGCATTGGCGCTGCGTGCCGAGGCCCGATGAACGGATGGCCTTGCCGGGCAAGCATGCCCACCGACTGTCGATCCCGTGACGCTCCTCAACCAGCGGGCGGCGGGACCGGCGCTTCCAGCCAGCGCAGCGCCTCCGCATGCGCCCGCCACGCGGGTCCCTGGCGCTCGCCGATCAGCCACGCCTCGTCGGCGAGCTGGGGCGCGCGGCGCGCCTGCGCCTGATCCAACTGGCGCCCGAGCAGCGCGGTACGGGCCATCCCATTGCGCACTTCCGCAACGGCGCGTGCCGCGACCGCCGCATCATGCTCCCCGGCGAGCACGCTGATCAGCACCTAAGCCCAAGCCAGTTCCGCACCGCTGCCGGCATCCTCCGCATCGGCCGGGAAATCCGCGATCAGGCTGCGCGCCGCCGCATGTTCGCCGTCCTCGAGCTGCCAGCCGAGCAGCTCCCAGCGCAGCCCGGTGTCGTCGCCCGCATCAAGGGCGAGCACCTCCGCCAGGGCGGCGCGTGCCTCGCCGCGCTGGCCCGCCGCGCGCCAGGCGAACGCGAGCTGCTCGGTAAGGCGCAGCAGCGGCCAGGCGCGCACCACCGCGTGCAGCCGGCCGCGCCGCTCGGCAAGGAAGGCTTCGCCCAGGCGGCGCGCGGCTGCGGCCACCGCCGAGGCCAGTGCAGCGCATTGGCGCAGCGCATCGCCCTGCGCCTGTGCGAGCACGGCAAGCGCATCCGCACACTCCGCGTCGAGGACGAGCGCCTGGCGCGCCAGGCTGCGCGCCGTCAAGGCGTCATCGGCCTCCAGCGCCTGGAACGCGAGCTCCTGCGCCTGCTCGCGGACGTCGCCCGCGAGCAGCTCCAGCGCCAGCGCGTCGCTGCGTTTCTCGAGCGCGCGCGAGGCGAGCGGCGAACGCGCGGCGGCACGGTGCTCGGGTCGCTCACGCACCAGTTCGAAGCGGCGCAGCGCACGTTCCTGCGCGATGCTGCCCGCCGCCTCGTCCTCGCCATCATCCTCGCGCTCCACCTTCTGGGCGCGCCGCGCGTGCTTCTCCTGGCGGATGCGCTCTTCGCGGCGTTTCTTCTTGCGGGCGGACTTGTCGCGTCTGGACATGCGGGGCCTTCAGATCTTTTTGCAGGTCGCCAACAGCGCCGCCAGCGGCCGCCACGCCGCCACCGGCAGCTGGCGGGAATGCATGGCCGGGTCCCAGTCGTGTTCAGCGGCCTGGCGGCGGATCTGGGTGGTCGAGGCGATGCCGCGCAGCGCATCGGTAATGGTGTGCGGGCCGGCGAAGGCGACGCCAAGCAGACGGTCGATGCGCGCCAGCTCGGCGGTGGTCGGGGCGTCCTCATCATCGTGGCGCGCGAGCGACCACAGGCAGAGGTCGACGCGGCTCGGCGGCGTCACGTCGTCGCGGTGCAGGTGGATGCGGATACGCGGCCGGCCAGCGAGGTGGGTGAGCACGCTGGAACGCGTCTGACCGTCGCTCAGGCCGGTGCCGCTGAGCTTCTCGGCGGTCTGGCGCTGCAGGATGAGGTCGAGGGCGCGCGGCGGGGCAGCCTCTTCGAGCAGCCAGCGCCGCACCAGCGCCGCGGTCAGCACGAAGGGCGGGTTGGCCACCACCCGCCAGGGCTGCGGCAGGCGCAGGCGCAGGGTCTGCGCATCGCCCGCGTGCAGCGTGAGCTGACCGGTGTCGAGCGACGCCGCGAAGCGCTCGCGCAGCAGCGCGACGCGCTGCAGGTCGCGCTCGACCGCGTGCACTTTGGCGCCGACGGCGAGCAGCGCCGCGGTGATCGCGCCCAGGCCCGGTCCGATCTCGAGCACCACCTCGCCGCTGCGCACCGCCGCCTGGCGCACGACGTTGATCGCGCAGCGCGGTAGCAGGTCGTGCTGCTGGGCCGGCGTCCCCGGACCAGAAGCCGGCGCCTGCGCACGGATGGTCGCGGCTGGCGGCACAGCGCCTTCCGGACGCCCCGCACCCCGCTCCGGCGCGCGCCGGGGACGCTCGCCACGCTCCGGCGGCCGACCACCAGGCGCGCGCCCACGCCCGGCCGGCGTCCCCCGCTCCGCCGCGGGCTCGCCGCCGCCAGCAACCCCTTCGCGACGGGGACGCTGCGGACGTGGCGGACGCGGGCGGGGCGTAGGCATCATCCCAGCATCAGCCGCACCCCGTCCGGGACAACCAGCTTCGAGTCGCGAGTCTCTCACCTCGCATGTTCTGCCTGCCCGCGCGCCTCGGGTCACGCATCCAGCGTCCGTGGTCCCCGGTCCCCCCGGATTTCCGCATTGGCCCTCCCCCCACGCCCCTCAGACTCCCGCCGCGATGGAAGATCCCTACTCCCAGCTGGCCAACCGCCTCGCCCGCGTGCACCGCCATCTGCGCAAATGGGCGCGGCGCAGCGCGGTCACCTGCTACCGCCTGTATGAGAAGGACATCGCCGACCAGCCGCTGATCGTCGACTGGTACGATGGCGACGCGGTGGTGTGGGCCTTTGCGCGCACCCGCAACGAGACCGTGGCGGACGAGGAGGCGTGGCTCGCGGCGGTGGTCAGCGCAGTCGCCAGCGGTCTGCAGCTCGCGCCGGAGCGCATCTACCTCAAGCGCCGCTTCCGCCAGCAGGACCGCCAGGAAGGCGACGGCCAGTACCACCGCGTCGCCGCACGCGGCACGGTCAAGTCCGTGGCGGAGCAGGGGCTGCTCTTCGAGGTCAACCTCTCCGACTACGTCGATACGGGCCTGTTCCTCGATCACCGGCCGACGCGCGCCGTGGTGCGCGCGGCGGCGGCGGGGAAGCGCGTGCTCAATCTCTTCGCCTACACCGGCGCCTTCACCGTCTACGCGCGCGCCGGCGGCGCGGCTGCGACCACCACGGTCGATCTCAGCAACACCTACCTCGACTGGTGCGCGCGCAATTTCGCGCTCAACGGCCAGGAGCCCAGCCCCGCCCACCGCATCGTGCGCGCGGACTGCCTGGACTGGCTCGCGGCCGCGCCCCCCGCCGAGGAGCGCTACGACCTGATCGTTTGCGATCCGCCGACCTTTTCGAATTCCAAGTCCATGGCCAAACCGTTCAGCGTCGCCACCGACCACCCCTGGCTGCTGGAGCGCTGCAGCCAGCGCTTGGCGCCCGGCGGTACGCTGTATTTCAGCACCAACTTCCGCGACTTCCGCCTCGCCGACAGCGGTCTGCCGCCGCTGCGCGTCGAGGAGGTCACCGCGAGCAGCATCCCCGAGGATTTCCGCAACAAGCGCATCCATCGCTGCTGGCGCATGACGCGCGCGTAAGCGTGAGCGTCGAGGCAGGCTGCGCGAATACCGTTGGACAGAGGCCGATCAGTTAGTTATCTATTGATTACTTATGATCCCCTGGCCCTTCCTGCTGCCTGCCCTGCTCCTGCCCGTGCTCGGCACCGTCCTCTACTTCATCACCCTCGCCGGCCAGCCCGCCGCGCCGCTGGTCTATGGCGCGCTCAAGCTCGTCAAGGTGCTGTATCCGCTTGCCTGCCTGTGGCGATGGGGTCGACCGCGGCCGCTGGCAACCACGGGCACGCGCCGCGCCGCCCTGCTCGCCGGCCTTGGCGCCGGGCTGCTGATGGCCAGCGGGCTGGCCGCCATGGCCTACGGACCGCTCGCCGGCCTGCGCACTGCGGCCGCCCCGCACATCGCGGCGAAAATCGCGGAATTCCACTGCAGTGGCCTGGTTCCCTACCTGGTGCTCAGCCTGGGGCTCAGCCTCGCGCACAGCGCCTTCGAAGAATACTATTGGCGCTGGTTCGTCTTCGGCCACCTGAGCGAACGCCTGCCCATGCCGGCCGCGCATGCGCTGGCCGGGGTCGGGTTCGCCCTGCACCACGTCGTCGTCGCCGCCGTCTACGTCGGCTGGGGCTGGGGCCTGGCGCTGGGTGCGGTGGTCGGCGTGGCGGGCGCGTGTTGGAGTCTGCTCTACCAGCGCAGCGGCCGCCTGGTCGGAGCCTGGCTCGCCCACGCCTGCTGCGACGCGGTGCTGATGCTGATCGGCTGGCAGGCGCTTAGCGGGCACTGACGGGGTGGGTGCCCCGCCGACCGGTGTGCGCCCCGGCAGGCGCTTGCGCCCGCCCACCGGCGAGCCGACCATCGCGCATGCCGCTACCGGCCCCACTCGTCCCGCTCCTTGAAGGTACCCTCATCGACGAGGCCGCCGTCGCCCTCGGCCAGGATCTGGGCGAGCTCATGGAGCGCGCCGGTGCGGCGCTGGCGCGCGAGGCCCAGCAGATGGCGGGCGACGGTGTCATCCTGGTCGCCTGCGGGCCGAGCAACAACGGCGGCGACGGCTACGTGTGTGCGCGCCTGCTCGCCGCGGCCGGTCGCCAGGTGCAGGTGTGGCCGGTGCTCAAGCCGAAGAGCGCGCTGTGCATCGCCCAGGCCGAACTGCTGCCGGAGAGCGTCGACATCCTGGCGCGCCCCCCGGCCAAGGCACCCGCCCTGCTGGTCGACGCGGTGCTGGGCGCGGGCATGCGCGGCCGCCCGCGCGAGCCGGTGGCCTCGGCGCTGCTGCAGCTGCGCGAACTGCGCTGCCCGATCCTGTCCGCGGACGTGCCGAGCGGCCTGGGCAGCGACCTGTGCCTGCCGGCGAAGCTGACGCTGTGCTTCCAGGTCGCCAAGCTCGAGTTGCTGCGCCACTCTGTCGGCGAGTTCAAGACCGTCGACATCGGCGTGGTCGCTGCCGCCTACCAGGACGTGCAGCCGTCCTGCTTCCGACGCTTCCCGGTGCTCAAGCGCACTGGCCACAAGGGCACCCACGGCGAGCTGCTGGTGATCGGCGGCGGCGTCTTCCCGGGCGCCCTCGAGTTCGCCTGCCGCGCGGCGGTGATGACCGGCTGCGACCTGGTGCGCGCGTGGACGGCCGAAGGGCCGAAGCTGCCCCCCGGCATCGTCGTGCACCGCCAGATGAACCGCGTGCTGGCGCCCGCCGACGCCGTCGAGCTGACGCCCCTGCTGGTGCGCGCCAGCGCGGTGCTGATCGGCAACGGTCTGGGCCGCGAGCCCGGCGCGCATGAGGCGGCGCAGCAGGCCTTCAGCCTGGCCGTCGAGATGGGCGTGCCGGTGATCGTCGACGCCGACGCCATCGCCGCGCTCGGCGACCAGCTGCGCGAGCTCGAAGAGGGCGACGCGCGCATCCTCATCACTCCGCACCGCACCGAGGCGCGCAATCTGATCGGCAGCGGCATCGATGAGGAGACCCTGCACGCCTGGGCGCGACCCGACCGCGTGCTGCTGGCCAAGGGCACCGTCGACCTGATCAGCGACGGCTGGCGGTGGCAGCGCAATCCGCGCGGCAACCCGCGCATGGCGGTGGGCGGTACCGGCGACGTCCTCGCCGGCCTCGCCGCCGGCCTGATGGCGCGCGGCGCCTCGCCCTTCGACGCCGCGCGCATGGCCGTGCTGTGGATCACCACCGCCGCGGACGGCCTGTGGCAGGAGCTCGGCCCGTGCTACGACGCCGATTCCGTAATTGCGGCCCTGCCGGTGACCCTGCGCGGGTTCCTCACGCCGCTCGGCATGTGGCCGCCGGTTTCGGGGTGAACAGACCCTAGAACCTTAGACCCTAGACCCTAGACGCTAGAACCTAGACGCTAGACGCTAGACCCTAGGGGAGACAAGTTGCCCGTGTCTACGGAGGGTACTCAGAAACACTCGCTCGAGGTTTGCGCCACATCCACCTAGTACATCGTTCGATTAGTCCGAGGAACCTTTCTGGAATCGCTTTGTCAGGCGAATTATCTTCCTGAGCTTTGCTGGTCCCGCCGTCCAGGCGAATGGACCGCAGCGTTTATTGTATTCCCTAATGTAGCGCTTGAGGAACTTTGCCAATTCCTTCGTCGAGTTATGGACGGCTTGCTGCAATCCCTGACGCGTCATGATGCTGAAAAAGCATTCGATGAGATTGGTCCAGGATGCGTGCGTCGGGGTGTAATGGAAGGTCACCCCGGGATATCGCGCGAGCCACTCCTGCGCAGCCCCGTTCTTGTGAGTGTTCAAGTTGTCCATGATCACGCAGAGTCGCCGTCCGGCGTACTTCTTGGCCAGGTCATCCATGAAATGCAGGAAATCTTTGGAAGTCCGGCGATCGGTTACGTGGCCAAAGACTTCGCCGGAAGCCACATCCAATGAGGCGATGAGCGTCTTGGTTCCATGCCGGACGTACTCGTTGGTCCACGCCCGGGGCTTCTTCGGACCCGGTGGACTCACCGGCTGAGTTCGATCGAGGGCTTGGATCCCGGTCTTTTCATCCACGCAGAGAACCAGGGCATTCTCTGGTGGATTCATGTACAGCCCGACCACTTCCAAGAGCTTGTCTTCGAATCTCGGGTCGGGACTGAAGGTGAAGGTGCGCAGGCGGTGAGGGTGCAAATCGTGGTCCTGCATAACCTCGTGCACGGTAGTCGGTGGCATATCCAGGTGGTCGGCCAGTGTGCGGACGCTCCATCGCGATAGGTGGGACGGAGGTTCCGTGCAGACCGTTGAGACCACACGCTGGATATCAGCAATTGTCCATGCGGGCGGACGGCCGGAGCGCGC
>JBBQSO010000125.1:0-11568 GCA_038213805.1 Planctomycetota bacterium
AGCCATCAGCCATCAGCCATCAGCCATCAGCCATCAGCCATCAGCCATCAGCCATCAGCCATCAGCCATCAGCCATCAGCCATCAGCCATCAGCCATCAGCCATCAGCCATCAGCCCACAACTGATACCCCCGTTCCCACGTACGTTTACGTCGGAGCGGCGCCAGCCTGCACGAGGCCGGTGGCGGCTTGGGCGGCGGCGCGCTCGACGGGGTCTTCCGAGCGCGTGGCGCGCTCGAGCAGGGTCAGGGCGTCGCCGCGGGGATGGCGGGCGATGACCGGCCAGATCTCCGGGGTGATGGTGCGCTTGGCGGCCCAGCGCTCGCGCGTCAGGTCGCACAGCGAGCGGGTGAGGTCGGCATTGGCGCGGCCGGCGAGGCCATGGATGCGTGGCAGGGGCGCGCCGACGAAGACCGCCTTGACCACGGCCTGGTTGAAGGCGTGGTCTTCGAGCCAGGCGGCGATGTAGGGGTTGTCGAGCGCGACCGCCTCGAACACCGGCTTCATGCTGCTGCGCAGACCCTCGGCGGCGCGCAGGCGCAGCAGCTGCGGGTGCGGGAAGAGGGCGAGCGCCTGATAGAGCGCGACCTGCTCCTCCATGCCGCTGCTGTTGAACAGTGCGTCGAGCGCAGCCAGCCAGGCGGCGGGGTCGGCGCTGGGCAGGGCCAGCACCAGGCGTGTGCGTACCGCCTGATCGCAGCTCCAGCGCGTCGGCTGCCAGCCCGGCACCAGCACCGCTGCCGCGGCGAGCTGCGCGCCGTCCAGCCCCAGATCCGCGCGCCCGGCGCGGCGCGCGGCCGCGCCGAAGGCCAGGTACAAGGTGCGCGCCGGCGCGCCGGCGGCGAGGCTCGCGCAGGTCTGAGCGAGCCAGGCGCGCACCTCGGCCTTGAGGTGACGGCCCAACCAGCTATCGATCAAGGCGGCGCCGCGCATCGGCGTCGCAGGCGCGGCGTGGTCCATGAAGACCAATATCCGCCCTGCCTCCACCCTGCCAAGCAGCGGTGCGGGTCCGCTTCGGCACCGCGCCAACCACCCCCGCCGGTCCCAGCCGGCCCCCGCCATGAACCATTTCCTTGCCCTGCGCCTTGCCGACGACTCCCGCGACCGCCTGGCGGCCGTCGCCGAACGGCTGCAGGCCTGGCAGCTGCCCGCCGCCTGGGTCCACCCCGATGACTACCACCTGACGGTGGCCTTCCTCGGCGCCGTTGATGCGGACGAGGCGCGCTACCTGCCGCACAGCATCGCCAGCGTCGCGGGCAGCCTGCGCCGCCCGCAACTGCGCTTCAGCGGCCTGGGCGCGAGCGGCGGGCGCACCGAGCCGCGCGTGGTCTACACCGCGCTCGACGATCCCGAGCAGGCCTGCGCCGGCATCCACCGCGACCTCTGCGACTGCCTGGGGATGGAACCGGAGCGGCAGTTCCTGCCGCACGTCACCATCTGCCGCCCGCGCAGCGCCGCGCCGCGCGACCTCGCGGGCGCGGCCAACCGCTCATGGCCCCTGTTGCTTGAGGCGCATGGCCTGGCCGACTGGGGCGCCTGCCCGACCACCGATCTGGTGCTCTACCGCACGCAGCCGGAACGCGGCACCCGCTACCAGGAAGTCCAGCGCTGGCCGTTGATCGCGGCGTGACGCCGCGGGCGGGTGCAGGGTGCGGACCAGCGATGCAGTCCGCACCCCGCACTGCGCACGGTTCCTGGGGTATACTTCCGCGGCAGAAGCGCACAGGGTGAACGTCTTGCGCTCCTGACCGCCGCCACGTAGGTCTCTCCTGGTCAGCGCACCGTCCCGAAGGAACCAGTCATGCCGCACGCCGAGCCTTCGCCCCACCGTGTGTCGCTGGTTCTCGACCCGCTCAAGCGCTCGCCCCAGGTGACGCGCTTCGAAGGCATGCTGCGCGAGCGCGTGGTCGGGCAGATGAGCGCGATCGACGCCATCCTCGACTCGTTCAGCAAGATCCTGGCCGGCATCCGCAATCCGGAGCGACCGATCCTGACCCTGCTCTTCCTCGGCCCCACCGGCGTCGGCAAGACCGAGACCGTCAAGGCCCTGGCCGAGACCATCTTCGGCAAACGCACCGCGTTCACGCGCGTGAACTGCCAGGAATTCTCCAGCGAATTCACGGTTTCCAAGCTGTTCGGCTCGCCCCCCGGCTACGTCGGCAACGACGTCGAGCCGATGCTGTCGCAGGACAATCTCGACAAGCACCATAAAGAGGCCCAGACCGAGGGCCGCGGCGTGTTCGCCGAGGGCGAGGGCAAGATCGCCAAGCTCTTCCCGCAGGTGAAGAGCCACTACATGTCGATCGTGCTGTTCGACGAGGTCGAAAAGGCCCACCCCAAGGTGTGGAACGCGCTGCTCGGCCTGATGGAGGACGGCCACCTGACCCTGGGCAACAACAAGACCGTCGATTTCACGCGCTCGATCATCATCATCACCACCAACGTCGGTGCCGAGGAGATGAGCGAGACGCTGCGCCACAAATCGATCGGCTTCACCGTCAAGACCGCCACCGACGAGATCAACCTCGACATCAAGGCCAAGGCGGTCGAGGCGGCCAAAGAGGTCTTCCCTTACGAATTCCTCAACCGCTTCGACGACATCATCTGCTTCCGCGTGCTCAGCGACACCGACCTGCGCAAGATCCTCAACCTGATGCTGCAGGACGTGTGCAAGCGCCTGCTCGGCGCGAGCATGCCGATCATCCTGCACTATTCGCCCGCCTATCTCGAAAAGCTGCAGGACGAGGGCACCGACCCTCAGTTCGGCGCGCGCCCGATGCGCCGCGCCGTCGAGCGCATGCTGGTCGCGCCGCTGTCGCGCCTGATCGCTTCCAACCAGGTCAAGGCAGGCGACATCGTCAGCGTGCGCCTGCGCAGCGGCGTTCCGACCTTCATCCGCGAAGGTACCGAGTCGTCGAAGAAGGTGCCGGACGCGAAAGTCCTGCGCTGAGCTTGCCGTGGGCGGCTGACGTCGCCGACATTCGCGGTGATCGATAGACGTGCGCGCGGGGTGTGGTTCATCTCTTTGGAGCTGCCACCGATCAGCGATGTGATGTGGCGGTGAGCCGCGTCGTGATGTGTGCTGCCTGGCTCTCGCGCGCACCGCATCAGTGATGCCCGCTCCGCGGGCTCATGTGCAGGCGCCCGACGCTAGCGACACGCCGCGGCATCTCATCTTTCCGACGTGATGCCCTCTGCCTCGCGTCTCGCTTCTCGCCCCTACTCCCTTGGCCGCATCCCCGTCCCGCCATCCGCGGCGATGGCGCGCTGGATCGAGGTCTCGCTGCCGGGGGAGTGGCGGCGGTTGCGCCGCGAGGTGGTGCGCAGCAGCTGGTCGAGGGCGGTGTCGGTGGCGGTGCAGACGCGGTTGCGGCCGCTGCCCTTGGCCGCGTAGAGGGCGGCGTCGGCGCGCGCGACCAGGGCTTCGACGGTGTCGTCCTGCAGACAGCCGGCGAGGCCGACCGAGACCGTCACCGGCGCGGGCAGGCCGGTGAGCGCGGCGATGCCGGCGCGCAGGCGCTCGGCGACCAGCGCCACGCCCTCGGGCGGGGTGTTGGGCAGGATGACCAGGAATTCCTCGCCGCCGAAGCGGCACACCAGATCGCCGGTGCGCAGCTGCGCGACCAGCGCACGACCGACCAGGCCCAGCACGCGGTCGCCGGCGGCGTGGCCGTGCGCGTCGTTGATGTGCTTGAAGAGGTCGATGTCGACCATCGCCACGGTGACCACCTCGCCGCCGTCGACCAGCTCGCGCAGGCGGGTTTCGCCGTACCAGCGGCGGTGTGTGCCGGTGAGCGGGTCCTGGCGCGCCAGCGACTGCAGCTCGCCATAGAGCACCACGCGGCGCAGCGACAGTGCGAGCTGGCTGCGCAGCACCTCGGCGACGTAGCGCTGGTCGGCGGCGCTGCGCCCGCGCAGGCTCGGCTGCAGGCGCGCCTGGCGCAGCACCAGCGCGGCCTGGCCGCTGACCCCGGGGCTGAGGTCGAGGACCAGCTCGCCGCCGGTCTCCTCGGGCAGCTGCGCGGGCGCGGCCAGCGTCGGCGCGGCGCCCTCGGCGGGACCGCCCAGGCTGCGCCAGGTGCCGCGCTCCCACACCAGCAGGTCAACCGAGCTGCACGCCCAGTAGCGGCGCATCGCCGCGGCGAAGCGCGTGCGCGCGTCAGCCTCGTCGACGCAGCCGACCAGCTCGGCGCTGACCTCGAAGACGCTGCGCTGCAGCTCCTGGGCCTCCTCGAGCACGGCCAGCTCCTCGGTGATGGTCGCGCGCCGCTTGGCGAGCAGCGCCGGATCGAGGATGAGCAGGCGGGTGTGCGCCCCGCTGGCATCGCGGGCGCCACGCAACCCGGCGCCCGCCAGCGCGGCGCCGCCCACCAGCAGCGCGCCGCCGGCCAGCCCGGCGGGCAGCCAGCGACCCTCCCACGCGCACCAGCCGGCGAGGACTGCGAGCGTGAGCAGCGGCACGAAGCGCAGCTGGGCGATCACGACGCGGTCTCAACGCGGTCGCGGCCCGCGGCCTTGGCGCGGTAGCAGGCCGCATCGGCACGCGCCAGCGCCGCGCGCGCGCCCTCGTCGCCGCCCAGCACCGCCACGCCCAGCGACGCGGTGACGCGGCGCTCCGGCGCCGCGCTGTCGACCACGGCACCGGCGATGGCGCGGCGCACGCGCTCGGCGGCGGCGGTGAGCGCCTCCAGGCCCAGCCCGGGCACCGTCACCGCGAACTCCTCACCACCGTAGCGGCAGGCGATCGAGCCCGTCGGCACGCTCGCGACTAGCGCCTTGGCCACCGCGGTCAGCGCCGCGTCGCCGGCAGGGTGCCCCCAGGTGTCGTTGAAGCGCTTGAGGTGGTCCAGGTCGCACATGATCACGCCCAGCGGGTGCGCCTGACGGCGGCTGGCGGCGGCCTGCTCGTCGAGGCGGCGCAGGAACTCGTGCTGGCCGTACAGCCCGGTGAGGTCGTCGCGCAGCGCCAAGCCGCGCGCCTGGCTGACCAGGTCGACCGCGGCCAGACCGAGGCCGCCAAGCCGGCCGAGCGCGCCGAGCAGCTCGAGCGCGAGGCGGTCGCCGACGTCACGCGATTCGAGCTCGACGACCAGCGCGCCGTGCTGCGCCTGGCCGCCGTCGCGCCCGCCACCCAGCCCCTGGCGGCGGTCGCCACGCAGCGGGATGAGCAGGCGCACGATGCGCCCGCTGCGCCGCACCAGCGGCCGCGCCTCGGCGGCGACGTAGAGCTCATCGTCGCCGGCCGCGCGTGCGCAGGCCTTGCCGTCGACGCCGCTCGAGGCCTGGCACTCCAGATGCGCCGGTTCGCCAAGGAACACCAGCACCTCGCGCACGTCCGGCAGCAGCGCGCGGGCGCGCCGGCACAGCACCTCGGCGAACTGTCCGCCTTCGCGCGCCGCGGACAGCTCAAGGCAGGCGTCGAGCAGCACCGGGTAGCGCTGGATGTGGCGGTGCAGCAGGCTGCGCTCGTGCTCGGCGTCGCGCAGCTCGGCGCGCAGCCGGCGCAGCCTGGTCTCATCCGGTTCGCCGCGGCGCTGCAGGGCGACCATGCCGGCCAGCCCGGCCAGCGTCCAGCCCGCCAGCGCGCCCCAGCCGCCGCCCGGCAGCAGGGCGCAGGCCGGCAGCGCCGCCACCAGCCCCGGCAGCCCGAAGCGCGGCCACGCCCCGACCGCCCAGGACGCGCAGGCCCCCGCCGCCAGCCACGCCGGCACCCCCTCCGCACCCAGCCCGAGCGCTGCGCTGGCAGCGCTCGCCGCGAGCAGCGCAGCGGAGGCTGGCAGGACCTGGATCGGCGCGGCGAGCATGGGCACGGTTGTCCTTCCCGGGCGCTGACGGAGCAAGGCCCACCTGCATGATACCACGCGCTTCCGCCAGGCGCGAGGTTCCTCGCACAGCGACTGCAGATCGGGCGGATGCGCCCGCCCCACCGCACGTCCCCTGCGGCATTGCCGCACCGCGCGCGTCCCCGTCTTCCCTCCCCCCCTCCACGCCATACCTTCCCCGCAGAGGATCCCCATGCCGCGCACCGCCACCGTGACCCGCAAGACCCGCGAGACCGACATCAGCGCGACCTGGGACCTTGACCACGCCGGCGCGGCGCGCGTCAGCACCGGCATCGGCTTCCTTGACCACATGCTTGAGGCGCTCGGCAAGCACAGCGGCACCAGCCTGACGGTGAGCTGCACCGGCGACCTGCACATCGACGGCCACCACACCACCGAGGACGTCGGCATCGTCCTCGGCCAATGCCTGCGCGAGGCGCTCGGCGAGCGCCTTGGCATCGAGCGCTTCGGCCACATCGCCTGCCCGCTCGACGAGGCCCTGGCCACCGCCACGGTCGACATCTCCGGCCGCCCGTACCTGGTCTACGACCTGCGCCCCGAGGCGGCGATGCTCGGCACCTGGGCGACCGAGCTGGTCCCCGAGTTCTTCGGCGGCCTGACCGACAACGCGCGCATCTGCGTGCACCTGCACCAGCTGCACGGCCGCAACAGCCACCACATCGTCGAGGCCGGCTTCAAGGCCTTCGCGCGCGCCCTGCGTCAGGCGATCCGTGTGACCGGGACTGATCTGCCGAGCACCAAGGGGCTGCTGGCCTGAGCAGGCGGGCGAGCGGGATGCAATGACCTCGGACCCCGTCCCATCCCCGTCGGCGCCAAGGCCGCGACGGCGTTGGGGAAGGATCGCGCTCGCACTGACTCTCACCGGGTTTGGTGGGTCATGGCTCTGCGGCCTCCTCCTGCCCACAGAACCGCCAACGCACGGTCCCACGTTCGTGGATTGGCTGCTGGTCGGTATCAGTTGCGCCTTCGTCCTGGCCCTGCTCTCCGGAATGCTGGTGGGCATCTTCGCGGTCGCGACCGGTTCGCTGCGGCGCCGACCGCAGGAGCCGCCGCCATGAAGCTGCTGCGCTCCTACGCCGACCGCGCCGCCGCCGAGCTCGATCTCGATCTGCTGCGAGCCAACCGCATAGACGCGGTCCTCGACGCGGCCGGTTGCAGCGGCACGCAGGACCTGCGGCTGTCGGTGCCCGCCGACCAGCATCTCCCGGCGCTCGCCCTCCTCACGGACGAGGCGGAAAGCCATGCGCAGGTCCCGGCGGTCGCGCAGTCCGCCGGCCGGCGGACAGTCGTGATGCTCATCCGTGGCGCAGCGCTGTTCTTCATCGTCAATGCGCTGCTCTCCCTCGCCGCGCTTGGTGAATACGTGTGGCGCGGCGATCAGGCGCCGAATCCTCCCTCCGGCCCACCCCGCCAGGGAGCGCAGCGGGATTTCGCGCATCTGGCGATGCACGCGCTGATGGGCGGCCTGCTGCTCGCGTACGCGGAGCCGCTGGCCAGGCTCCTCTGCCGTGACCGGAGGCCGCGGCCATGAGCGCCCGCTGCGCGACGCTGCGCCGCCTGCTCGCCGCCCTCGCCGCCTGCCTCCTGGCCGCCACCGCGCAGGCCAGGGACTGCGTGCTGGTCTCCTGCAACGTCTGGATGGACGACGCGAGCGGACAGGCCGGCCGCTACGAGCAGTTGCTCGCCGACCTCGCGACGCACGACGCCGACCTGATCGCGCTGCAGGAGGTCACCCCGGCCCTCCTGGAGCGCTTGGCGGCCTTCGCCGCGCAACACCACTACCGGCTGCTCGGGGGTCCCATCGAGGAATACGGCAACCTGATCCTGACGCGCCTGGAAGTGACCGCGTTCCAGGAGCTGCGCCTGCCCTCGCACATGGGCCGCAAGGCGCTCATCGCCACGGTGCTGGTCGCCGGCGCACCCACGGTCTTCGCCTGCGTCCACCTCGACAGCATGCTCGAAGACACCGAGCGCCGGAAGCTGCAGCTCCAGGCGGTATTCGCGCAGGTCGGGTCCAAGCGCGCGGTGGTCCTCGGCGACTGCAACTTTGGCGACGGCGAGGCCGAGAACGTGCTCGCCAAGGACTACGTCGACACCGGCGCGAGTGACCTGTCGCCGACCTTCGACCGCGAGGGCAACGCGCACGCCCGCGTTACCGGCTTCAACGACGAGAAGTCGCGGCGGATCGACCGCATCTTCCACTCCCCCGATCTGACCCTGGACGGCTACCACGTCTTCCGCAATGAGGACTCCGACCACTACGCGATCGGTGCGAGCCTCCGGTGAACGGCCCGGACCTTCACGTCTGGCTCGACGACGCCCGCCAGGAACCACCGGGCTGGATCCGTGTTTATTGGCCGGCCGAGGCGATCGCGCTGCTCGCGACCGGAAGCGTCACGGTCATCAGCCTCGACCACGACCTCGGCGATGATGGCATCGGCACCGGCTATGACGTCGCGCGCTGGCTTGAGGAGCAGGTCGTCATGCACGGCTTCACGCCACCCGAAGTGCGCGTCCATTCCGCGAACCCGGTCGGCCGTACGCGCATGCTGCAGGCCATCACCAGCATGCGCCGTCATCTCGACAGGCGGGCCGATACGCAGTGAGGCTGATCCCCCGCCTCAACCCACCGTCGCCGGCTCGGCGGGGCGCCGGCGACGCAGGATCGCAGTTGATGGCTGGTCGTATTCGCGGGTCAGGCGCGGGTAGATGGCGAGTTCGCGCTCGATCGGGGCGGCGAGCATCGTCCAGTATCGCACATAGTCCTCCTGGGCCATGGCGCAGCGCGCGATGCGGCCCTGCCTCAGCGCCTCCTGGAGGAGCGGACGCTCCTGCCGCCAGTACCAGTCGAGCAGGCAGCAGAAGGCGATGCGCGAGGACGGCGCCAGCAGCGCCGGCAGGCGCAGGATGTGCTCCTGCAGAAGCTGGCACGAGACCATCACGCGCAGCAGCGGCTCGCCGTCCTCGCTGCGCGTCATGGCGCGCTGCACATCGCGCAGGGCGCGGATCTCGAAGGTGATATCGGCCAGCAGCTGGCTGAATGGACCAGCCAGGTCGTCGGGGCAGCTGTATGCGGCGTTCGCTTCCACAACCTGGAGTTTAGCCACGCGGCGCTGGTGCCGCAATGCTGCCTGATGATGCATGCGCCAATGATGCGGGCCCTGCAGATGGAGCGCATCGCTGATACCGCATAAAGTGCGCACATTCCCGAGCGGACGCGTGGATGACCGCCCTGCGAGCAGACGCGGTCTGCCAAGCGCCAAGCAGGCTACTTCTGGAGCGCCGCCGCGACCCGCGGTCCGACCAGGCCGGTGAGGTCCAGGCCCGCGTCGGCGGTGAGCCGCACCAGACGCGAGCTGATGTGCAGGTGCTCGCTCGACGAAAGCAGCAGCAGGGTCTCAAAGCCGTTGGCGCGGTTGACCATGGCCATGGCCTGCTCGGCCTCCAGGTCGTTGGCGTTGCGCAGGCCGCGCAGCAGCGCACCAGCGCCGAGCGCGCGCGCCGCCTGCACGGTAGCGCCCTGGTACGAGACCACGCTGACATTGCGTAGCGTCGCGCAGTCTGCGCGCAGCAGGGCGAGACGCTGCTCGATGGCCAGGTAGGGCGCCTTGTCGGGATTGACCGCGATGCCGACCACCAGCTCGTCGACCAGCGCCGCGGCGCGGCGGATCAGCTCGAGGTGGCCGAGGTGCGGCGGATCGAAGCTGCCGGGGTAGAGGGCCTTCATGGGTGGATGATGGCCGCGGGCGCGGCGATGGCAAATGACGGGACGGCTGATGGCTATCAGCGGGCATGCAACCAGATCATGGGATCGCGAGCGCAACTGCGTTCATCTGCAGCCCAGGGCGTTGCCCTGCTCATTACCCACAAGTCAGAAGGGCATGCTGCATGTCACAGGACCGAGTGCTGTCTGCCCAGAGCGCCAACGGCGCGGCCAGTGGACCAGCCCAGGGCGAAGCCCTGGGGAGTGAAAAATATAATTCTGAGCCCTGAAGGGGCGGTTCATATGGATCGACATCAGCGAAGAAGGATCGCGCACGAACGCCTTGTCGGGGCATGGCAGGAGCACGGTAACAGCACCAGGTTTTCATGGTGCCATGGGCCGCCCCTTCAGGGCTCTCGCATCATTTTATTCCCATGAACCCAGGGAGCTGCCCTGGGCTGCCCGTCTGGTCGCGCCGTTGGCGCTCAAGGCAGAAGGCCTATCGGCCCGTGGTTTCAGCCGGCGCAGGGTTGTGCGCAATGGACACGGCACCGCCCTGGGTGGCCTTCACCGGATGTCTTCCTCGAGGCGCGAGATCAGATCGGCGGAGAGGATCTCCTCGCCGCCGTCATCGAGGTGGACGATGCGCACGGATTGCAGCACGCCATCCGCGTCGGTGCGCTTGGAGAGGATGTAGCACACCAGGCTGCCGCCGTTCTTGAACAGGATGCGGTCGGGGCGGCCGAGGTCGGCGGGTGGCTCGACAGCGAGTGAGGGCTTCTTTCCGGCCACGACGTCAACGGCCGTACCGTCGGCGGGCTTCTCGCCCTTGCCATCCTTGCCGTCTTTCCCGTCTTTGCCCTCCTGCTCTTTTTTCTTCTTGGCTTCTTCCAGGTCCTTCAACTTCTTATCCTGCTCGGCGGACTTCTTCTCGGCGTCCTTCTCTTTGGTGCGGGCGGACAGCCACTGCCCCCAGGCGGCGCCGGTGTCTGCGGTCGGATAGCCGGGGTAGCCGGCGCTGCGGTTGCGCGAGGTCGGCTGCAGACCGGTGCGGCTGCGCAGCGCGGCGACCGCCGCATCGTGCGCCTGGCGGTCGTCGACGGCGGTGACCAACAGGGCCAGGACGACGTCGTCGGGCAGCGAGCCGATGGCACCGATGGCGTCCTTCTTGGCCACGCTGTCGTCGCTGGCCATGGCCTTCTTGAAGGCGGCGGCGGGATCGGCGGCGCCAAGCAGACCCGCCATCATGGCGAGAAGCAGCAGGCGGAGGGCGGCGATACGCATGGGAATGGCCTCTGGGACTACGCCACGGGGGTGGCGAGCATGTCCTGAGCCAGTTTAGCCGATATTTCCCCTCCGGCCAAGCGCCGGGCGAGGGTCAGGCCCAGCGCCATGGCCGTGCCGGCCGCCTGGCTGGTCACCAGGTTGCCGTCCTCGACCACCGCCTGGTCGAGCCAGGCGCCGACATGGGGCTCGACCTGGGCGCGCACGCCGGGGAAGGAGGTGACCCGGCGTCCCACGCCCAAGCCGTTCGGCACCAAGGCGATGGCGCTGGCGCAGATGATCGCGAGGGTGCGCCCCGAGGCGAGCTGCCGGGCCATCAGGGCCTGCACGCGTGCATCGTCGCGCATGGTGGTCGCGCTGCCCAGGCCGCCGGGCAGGTAGACCAGGTCGAAGGTGCGGTCACCGAGCGCATCCAGCGTGGTGTGCGCGCCCAGCGGCAGGCCGCGGCTGCCCAGCACCTGCGGCAGCGGCGTGGTGCTGGCGATCAGCACCTGCTGTCCGGCGCGCACCAGCACATCGGCGACGGTCATGGTTTCGATCTCCTCGGCGCCGGGAGCGAGGATGACGAGGACCGTGGCCATGGCTGATGCTCCGCAGACGGGGACCTGATGGCTGATGGCTGATGGCTGATGGCTGATGGCTGATGGCTGATGGCTGATGGCTGATGGCTGATGGCTGATGGCTGATGGCTGATGGCTGATGGCTGATGGCTGATGGCTGATGGCTGATGGCTGATGGC
>JBBQSO010000126.1:0-11563 GCA_038213805.1 Planctomycetota bacterium
GGCCCGCCCCCCGCCCGCGCCCCCGGCCCCCGGCGGCGGGCCGCCGGCCCCCCCCACCACCGGGATCCCGGTACGGATGCCGAGCTCGGCCGCGGCCGCGGCGGTCACCGTGCCGGCGACCGCAGTGCCCTCGACCAGGCGGCCGAGGTAGGACTCGTCGATGCCGCACAGCGCCAGCATCTTCTTCGACCAGCGCCGCTTCGCGACGTCGAGCAGCAACATACCCGCGCCGTCCGACATCTCTGCGACCTTCTCACCAGTGAGCCGGAAACGCAGCCAGTCCTTGGGTAGCAGCACGCTGCGCACCTTCTTCCAGATCGCGGGCTCGTGCTTGGCGACCCACAGCAGCTTGGGCGCGGTGAAGCCGACCAGCGCGCGGTTGCCGGTCTCTTTGATGATGCCCGGGAAGCGGCGGTGGAGCTCATCGCATTCCGCCTGGCAGCGGCCGTCGTTCCACAAAATGGCCGGGCGCAGTACGCGGTCCTGGGCGTCGAGCAGGGTCGCGCCATGCATCTGCCCGCCAATGCCGATGCCGGCGATCGGCTCGCGCGGGCACTGCGAGACCACCGCGCGCACCGCCTCGACCATGCCCTTCCACCAGTGCCGGGAATCCTGCTCGCTCCACAGCGGCTTGGGCGTGCTGAGCGGGTAACTGGCGACGGCGGAGGCGAGGATGCGGCCGTCGATGTCGACCAGCACGGCCTTGCAGCCGGAAGTACCGAGATCGATGCCGAGGACGCTGGTCATTGGGGATCCCTGGAATCGTATGGCTGATGGCTGATGGCTGATGGCTGATGGCTGATGGCTGATGGCTGATGGCTGATGGCTGATAGCTGATAGCTGATAGCTGATAGCTGATAGCCGATAGCTGATAGCTGATAGCTGATAGCTGATAGCTGGTGGCCGATGACTGCAGTCAGTCAAGCGACCTCCGACTGCGAGCTGCTGTCGGCTGTCGGCCATCAGCCATCAGCCATCAGCCATTCAATGCGGCTTGTCGACCGTCGCCGGCGCCGCCGCCTTGGCCGCGGCCACGGCGCCATTCTTATCGCCCGGGCCCTTGCCGCGTTGGCCGGCGAGCAGGCGGCGGTATTCCTTCGAACGCTTGCCCTTCGCGGTGATTTTTCCGAAACGCTCGATCAGGCCGTTGGTGAGGTCGTGGTAGCGCTGCACGCAGTCGGTGATCACCTGGTGGGCGACCAGGCGGTCCTCCCAGCCATAGGTGTCCGACTTCTTGCCTTCGAGGTCTTTGTAGATGTTGAAGAAGTAGTCGACCTCGGCGAGGTAGTGGCTGGCGAGGTGCTGCAGGCCGTGCACCTCGCGCATGCGCGGGTCTTTCACCGGCACGGCAAGGATCTTGTGGTCGAGGCCCATGTCGTCGCGCATGATCAGCACGCCGAGCGGGCGCACTTCGATCAGGCAACCGGTAAAGGTCTCGTGCTCGACGATCACCACCACGTCCAGGGGATCGCCGTCCTCGGCGTGGGTCTGCGGGATGAAGCCGTAGGCACCGGGATAGTGGACCGGACTGTAGAGCGTGCGGTCCAGACGGAAGACGTTGAGCTCTTTGTCGTACTCGTATTTGTTCGACGAGCCCTTGGGGATCTCGATGACCGCGTTGATGACGTTGGGCACGTCGTTGCCGGGCGGAAGTTCGAGATAGTTGGTCATGGCTGATCCTGAGGTGGCGGCTCGCAGCAGCGCCGCGGGAATGCCGGGAGGGTAGGACCGCAGGCGGGGTCCGCAACTGCGGGAAACCCGCGACGTACAGGCGTGGAAGCGGTTCCACAAGATGCTTGGCAAGCGCCAGACAGCCCTATCATGGGCCATCGCACCCCATCCCTCCAGACCTGCGCCCCGCGCGGAGAGCTCATGCCCAAAGCCACTGCCAACGCCCTGACCCCGTACTTTGACGCCATCCCGGCGATCAAGTACGAGGGTCCCGACAGCGACAATCCGTTCGCCTACCGCTACTTCAACCCCAACGAGAAGATCCTCGGCAAGGCGATGAAGGACTGGATGCGCAACGCGGTCTGCTACTGGCACACCTTCCGTGGCACCGCCCTCGACATCTTCGGACCCGGCACCCTGGTGCGCCCGTGGGAAGACGGCACCAACTCGCTGGATATGGCGATCAGGCGCACCGACGTGGTGTTCGACTTCATCTCGCGCCTGGGCGTGGAGTACTACTGCTTCCACGACCGCGACGTCGCGCCCGAGGGCGCCGACCTCAGCGAGACCAACGCCAACCTGTGGGCGGTGGCGGAGAAGCTCAAGAAGCTGCAGAAGGCCACCGGCACCAAGCTGCTGTGGGGCACCGCCAACATGTTCAGCCACTCGCGCTTCAGCCAGGGCGCCGCGACCAGTCCCAACGCCGACGTCTTCGCGTACTGCGCGAACTCGGTGAAGGAGATGCTCGACGTGACCAAGTACCTGGCCGGCGAGAACTACGTGTTCTGGGGCGGCCGCGAGGGCTACAACACCCTGCTCAACACCGATATGGGGCGCGAGACCGAGCACGCCGGCGCATTCTTCCGCATGGCCGTCGACTACGCGAAGAAGATCGGTTTCCGCGGCCAGTTCCTGATCGAGCCCAAGGCCTGCGAGCCGACCAAGCACCAGTACGACTTCGACTCGGCGACGGTCCTGGGCATGCTGCGCAAGTTCGGCCTCGAGAAGCATTTCAAGCTCAACATCGAACAGAACCATGCGACCCTCGCCGGCCACGACTTCTGCCACGAGCTGGCGGTGTGCATCAGCAACGGTGCGCTCGGATCGATCGACTCGAACCGCGGCGACGTGATGAATGGCTGGGACACCGACCAGTTCCCGAACGACTACCGCGAGTGCGCGCAGGCCTGGCACCTCATCATCAACGGCGGCGGCTTCGGCAGCGGCGGCCTGAACTACGACTCCAAGGTGCGCCGGGACAGTTACGACGTCGCCGACATGTTCCACGCGCACATCTGCGGCATCGACACCTGGGCGCGCGGGCTGCGCATCGCCGCGAAGATCATCAAGGACAAGCAGCTCGACAAGTTCGTGGCCAAGCGCTACAGCAGCTACGACAAGGGCATCGGCAAGGAGATCGAATCCGGCCGCGCCAATTTCGAGAAGCTGCAGAAGTACATCCTCGCGAAGGGCGAGGCGGCGCCGAACGCCAGTGCGCGTCAGGAATACCTAGAGAATCTGTTCAACAAATATTGCTGAACTGATGGCTGATGGCTGATGGCCGTTGGCGAGATGCTCGCGCACCCCCGTGCAAGGTGGGGTCGCGCGAGCTGTTCCATTCCACCCCGGGCCGCAGGTACGATACGTGCCTGCGGCCCGGTTTTTGGGCGCTGCGCAGCAAGGATCCGGCTTGCGGACGACTCAACGCTGCGTGCTTTCGCGAGTACAGTGCGATAGGGTCCGCAGTATCTTTCAAGGCCGATCCGGACTCACCGGGCCCCAGCCGCCCTGGCGGTGGCAAATCGCCCGCCGGTGCGCAGCATACCTCACCTCCCCTCAAGGATCCCCTCCCCATGCGCATAACGCACACCCTCCTCCTGCTTGCCGCCACTGCGGCGGCCCAGCTCGGCGCCGCTGAAGGCTATACCGACACGCCGCTGGTCCCCGGACAGAAGTGGCACGTGCACGATTCCACCCGGCCGCAGCCGGTGGTGGTGACGCCCGGCACCTTCAGCACCGCCGAACAGCCCGGCAAGGCGCCGAGCGACGCGATCGTGCTGTTCGACGGCAAGGACGCCTCGCAGTGGAAGACCGCCTGGAAGGTCGAGGACGGCGCCCTGGTCGCCGGCGGCGGCGACAACTTCACCAAGGAGGAGGATTTCGGCGACATCCAGCTGCACCTCGAGTGGGCCGAACCCACCCCGGCCAAGGGCAACGGCCAGGGCCGCGGCAACAGCGGCTTGTTCTTCTTCGGCCGCTATGAACTCCAAGTACTCGACTGCTACCAGAACCAGACCTATCCCGATGGCCAGACCTCGGCGATCTACGGCTCGTGGCCTCCGCTGGTCAACGCCTGCCGCCCGCCCGGCGAGTGGCAGACCTACGACGTCGCCTTCACCGCGCCGAAGTTCAAGGGCGAAGAATTGGTCACCCCGGCCTTCATCACCGTCTTCCACAACGGCGTGCTGACCCAGAACCACACCCAGTACAACGGCGACACCAACCACAAGGCCGCCGCCGCCTACCACGCGCACGCGCCGACCGGCCCGCTCAAGCTGCAGGACCACGGCAATCCGGTGCGCTTCCGCAACATCTGGGTGCGGAAGCTGGTGGATCGCGGGGAGAATTGAATGGAAGCGGCTGACGGCTGACAGCTGACGGCTCACCAAGACCGGCGCATTGCGCCGGTCTTGCTGTTGCTGGACACACCCAGACGGGCCGATGCGCCACCTGCTGATGTAAGCAGTGGGATCCCCGAAGGTTTGGAAGTTGGCAAAATGGCTAGAGTCGAGGGCCACGAAGTGACAGCCACTTGCATCAGCGGCCGAACGCATTTTTCTCGCGTCTCGCGTCTCGCGTCTCGCGTCTCGCGTCTCGCGTCTCGCGTCTCGCGTCTCGCGTCTCGCGTCTCACCGTCCGCCGTCAGCCGTCAGCCATCAGCCATCAGCCATCAGCCATCAGCCCAGGCCATCCCCCTCACAAATTATCCTCAATGATCGACTGCGCCCCGCGCAGCAGCGTGCGGTATTCCTCCGCGTGCTCGCCACCCGGGATCTCTTTTTCGACAACCCCGGCGTTGCTGTCGTGGCTGGGGTCGTCGTCGTGGGTGGCGACCTGCTTGTCGGTGCCCAAGGCGAAGCTGTCGGGTGACCAGCGTGGGGCCATGGTACCGGTCATCACCGCGTGGTGGGCGTCGACGTGCAGGGTGCCCTCCTTGTCGCGATAGGCCTGGGCGCGGTAGGCGACCGCGACCTGGCCCTGGGCGCCCCCCTG
Source organism: Planctomycetota bacterium (assembly GCA_038213805.1). Taxonomy (GTDB): domain Bacteria; phylum Planctomycetota; class UBA11346; order UBA11346; family UBA11346; genus BOG-1363. The sequence goes on from JBBQSO010000126.1 coordinate 4,945, forward strand.
GCCGTTGACCGCGACCAGGGTCACGACCCACGCCGGGCGCAGCAGGCCGGCGCTCTCTTCGACGACGATGAGGGTGCGGTAGTCGTCCCAGCGCACCCACCACGCGCCAGCCTTCGCGGCCGCGAACGGCGGCTTCAGCGGCGGCAGCTCGCGCGCGCCCGTACCGTCCTGGCCAAGCGGGGTGCGCTGCTCGATGTCGACCGGCGGTTCGATGAGGACCTGCGGCACCGGGGGAAAGTCGGGCAGTACCTCGTCGACCGCCACCCCGTGCGCCGCCAGCGTCAGCAGCGCGGCTATAAGCAGCAGCGGACCAGCGCGGAGGGGTGCCAGGCGCGCGCCCATCGCCGGCCTAGAACGACCGGCGCTGGCGGGTCGAGGGAATGCCGTCGGCGATCCGATACTTGGTCACCGTGCGCCGGCTGATGTCGAGGCCTTCCTTGGCGAGGATGTCGGCGACCTCCTGGTCGGAGAGCGGGTTCTTGACGTCCTCGGCGTGGATCAGCTTCTGGATCTTGAGCTTCACGGATTTCGAACTCTCGGCCTCGCTGCCGTCCTGGGTGGCGATGCCGCCCGAGAAGAAACTGCTGAGCGGGATCACGCCGCCCGGGGTCTGGATGTACTTGTCCTTGACCGCACGGCTCACCGTCGCGACGTGCATGCCGATCTTATCGGCAATGTCCTGGCGCATCAGCGGGCGCAGGTTTTCGACGCCTCCCTCCAGAAAGGCGGTCTGGTGCTTGATGATCTCGCTGACGATGCGCAGCAGGGTGCGGCGGCGCTGGGCCACCGCGTCGATGATGAAGCGCGCGCCGGAGATCTTCTCCTTGAGGTAGGAGCGCTCCTTCTGATCAGCGCTCTTTTCGTACAGCTGGAAATAGGCCTCGCTGACCGTGACTTTGGGCAGGTGGCCGTCGGGGACGCTCACGATCCACTGGCCGCGCTCGTCGCGCTCAACCACGACATCGGGCACCACGTACTGGCTGGCGCCAGAGGCGAAGCACAGCCCCGGCTTGGGATCGAATTGGGCGATGACCTCGACACCCTCCTTGACGCGTTCGACCTCGACGCCGAGCGCCTGGGCGATGACCGGCAGGCGGTTCTTGAGCGCGTCCTCAAGATGGTCGCGGATCAGCGCCATCTCGAAGCCGTTGTCGCCCGGCTCGCGCGCCAGCTGCAGCAGCAGACAGTCCTTCAGGTCGCGTGCCCCGACGCCGGCCGGATCGCAGCGGCGCACCGCCTCCCAGGCGATCTCGGCGGTCTCGAGTTTCTCCTCGGGGACCAGTTCGACGAGCGGCAGCTCGAGAAATCCGCGTGGGGAAAGCTGCCAACAGATCTCCTCAGCCATCTCCATGACCTCGGGAGTCAGATCCATGAAGCGCAGCTGGTCGAGCAGGTGCGACGCCAGGCTCGGCGGCCGGTCCGGCGCGGCTTCCAGCGCGGCCATCTTGTCGGGGCCGTCATCATCGCCACCCAGGCCGTTGGCGGATTTGGGCTTCCACAGCCAGTCCTGGCCGTCGTCCTTGAAGCGGTCGCTGACCTCGACCATGCCGGCATCGACGGGGGTGTTCGACTCGCGGCTGGCACGGTCGTCAGCCAAGCCGGAGAGGCTGTCCGAACCCGCCTCGCCGCCGTCCCCCCCCTCGCCGCCGCCGTCGCCGCCGTCCTGGATCTCAAGGACCGGGTTGGTCTCGACTTCGCTCATGATGCGCTCTTCCAGCGCCATCTGCGGCAGCAGGAGGATCTCGATCGACTGGATCATCTGCGGCGTGAGCTTAAGCCGCTGCTCCATCCGCATATTGAGGTTCTGGCGCATCTGCAGAGCCATGGACGTTCCTCACCCGGGTGGCACGACGTTTCGGGGTCTGGCCCGACCGTCGCGGTGTCCGGGCTAAGCAAATGCTACGCCAATTGGTTTCCGGTGGCAAGCCTCAGCCGGGCCGGGGGCACAGTTGCATCGATTCTGCAAGTGATTTCCGCCTGCACCTTGCCCAGGAGGCAGCCTTGGAGTACCAAAAGGTGACCCTCCCTGCGCTGCCGGGAGCAAGGATGCTGTCCATGGCAAACGGCGCAGTCGGGTTGGCGAGCACAGCGACGACCTGGGTGACCGCGCAGCGCGTGATCCTGGCCAACGACTGGTGCGATCCCGGTCGACTCGACGCGGCGCGCGACCGCCTGACCGGGCTGCAACCGGCCGATGGGCGCACCCTGACGCGCCGCTTGGCAGAACTGCATATCCTGACTCAGGAGCAAGCCGGCGACCTGGAGGGCATCCTGGAACTGCAGCCGCATTTCGGCGGCTACAGCCTTGAGCGCAAACTCGGCTCCGGCGGCATGGGCACCGTCTATCTGGCCACCCAGGCAAGCACCGGCCGGCCGCTGGCGCTCAAGATCATCAACAACCGCATCAAGGAGGACGCCGACTTCGTCGGTCGCTTCCAACGCGAGACCAAGGCCCTGGCCGCCCTGCGCCACGCCCACATCGCCGAGGTCGTCGAAAGCGGCGACAGCGATGGCACCTGCTACATGGCGATGGAATTGATCCAGGGACCGAGCCTGGCGCACCTGCTCCACGAGCACCAGGTGCTGCCCGAGGCCTATGTCCTGAATCTCGCCCGCCAGGTGGCCGAGGGCCTGGCCTACGTGACCACCACCTCGGGACTGGTGCACCGCGACCTCAAGCCCGAGAACATCCTGGTCGCGCGCAACCAGGCGGCGCAGGAGCCCTTCCCCGCCGACGACGTCGCCAAGCTCATCGACTTCGGCTTGGTCAAGCCGGTCAACGATGATGAGCGCCTGACCCAGACCGGCATGACCATCGGCACGCCCCTCTACATGTCGCCCGAACAGATCCGCGGTGACAAGCTCGACCTGCGCAGCGACATCTATGGCCTGGGCGCTACCGTCTACCACCTGCTGACCGGCGTCACGCCGTTCACCGGCGGCAGCCCGGGCATGATCATGAGCGCCCACCTCACCCAGCCGGTGCCCGACCCGGGCGAGCGCGTACCCGGTCTGCACCCGCTGACGCGCAGGCTGGTGATGACGGCCATGGCCAAGGACCGCGAACAGCGCTTCCTAAATTTTCCAGCGCTGATCGGCTCTCTCGAATCCGCCCTCGCCGCGATCAGCGAAAAGCAGGGCCAGGCGCCCAAGCTGCTGCGCAAGCCGCTGGTGTTGAAGCCGCCGACGGCCAAGAAACCGGCCGAGAAGCTGGTCGCGCCCGAGCTGGTCGGCGAGAGTGGCGACAGCATCGACGCCCGCATCCTGCAGAAACACCGCCAGAACATCGGCGAGGCCAAGGACCCCACCCGACGTCAGGTCAATCCGGCGCTGCGCCAGGCCTCGCCCCAGTCCAGCGCCTTCCACGTGCGCGCGGGCGGCGGCGAGGCCCTGCGCCAGATCAACTCCAGCAAGTACTTCAAGCGTGAGGACGGTGTGGACCCGGGGATCAGCTCAGCTTCGGGCGAGACCCTCGCGCCGCAGACCGCCGCCACCGGTCGGGAACAGTTGCCCCTGACCAGCGCGGTATTTGCGGAGGATCCGCACGCCCCGGTCGGCATGGGGCCGATGCCGTGGGTGCTGCTGGGGGTCGCGGTGGTGGCGCTGGGGGCCTGGCTGGTGCTGCATTGATGGCTGATGGCTGACAGCGGACGGCAGATTGCCAGACTGATCCGGAGTGTGAAACGGCGGTCCGGGAAGTTTTTCGCCTGGGAGGGCTCGGTGGACTCGGCCGACAGGGCGCCTAGGCTGCCGCCGTGCACTTCGCCGGCCGCCATGTCATCTCCATCGCCGACTTCAGCCGCGCCGAGATTTTGCGCATCCTCGAGGTCGCGCAGGGCATCGAAGCCGGCCAACGCCGCGAGCTGCTCGCCGGCCGGCTGATGGCGACGCTGTTCTTCGAGCCCAGCACGCGCACCCGCCTGAGCTTCGAGGCGGCGATGCTCAAGCTCGGCGGCGAGGTCATCGGCTTCAGCGACGCCGGCTCGACCAGCACCAAGAAGGGCGAGAGCCTGGCCGACACCATCCGCATGGTCGAGCACTACGCGGACGTCATCGTCATGCGCCACCCGCGCGATGGCGCGGCGCGCCTGGCCGGCGAAATAAGCAAGGTGCCGGTGATCAACGGCGGCGACGGCGGCAACCAGCACCCCAGCCAGACCTTTCTCGACCTCTACACAATCGCCAAGCTGTTCCCCGAGCTGATCGACGGCCGGCGCGAGCTGACCATCGCCTTCGCCGGCGACCTGCGCTACGGCCGCACCGTGCACAGCCTGCTCACCGCGCTCTGCCACTTCCGCGTGCGCCTGCTGACGGTCGCGCCGCGCGGTCTGGAAATGCCGGACCAATACCTGCACCACGCGCGTGAAGCCGGCATCGCCGTCACCGAGGTCGGCCACCTCCAGGATGCGATCGCGCAGAGCGACGTGCTCTACATGACGCGCCTGCAGGAGGAGCGCTTCCCGGACGCCCTCGAGTTCGACCACATCAAAGCGTCCTACCGCATCACCGCGGCGATGCTCGCAGGCGCCCCGTCGCAGCTGCGCATCCTGCACCCGCTGCCGCGGGTCAACGAGATCGCCATCGACGTCGATCGCACCCCGCATGCGCACTACTTCGCCCAGGCCGGCAACGGCATCCCGGTGCGACAGGCGCTGCTCGGCCTGGTGCTGGGAGCGTTATGACCGACCAGCCCGTCACCGCTTCCAACACCCGCGTCCGCCAGGTCGAGGCGATCGTCAACGGCACGGTCATCGACCACATCCCAGGCGCGATGACGCTGAAGGTCGCCAACCTCATCGCCACCGCCAACGACCAGGTGTCGATCGGCATGAACCTGCGCTCGGAGCGCCTCGGGCGCAAGGGCGTGGTCAAGATCTCTGGCCGCGAACTGGACGAGCGCACACTTTCGCGCCTGGCGCTGATCGCGCCGAGCGCGACCGTCAGCATCATCCGCGACTACCAGGTCGTGCAGAAGTTCGCGGTGCCGATGCCGACGATGTTTGAAGACATTGCACGCTGCGCGAACCCGAACTGCGTGACCAACCATGAGAAGTGGAGCTCGCGCCTGGCCGTGATCAGCCTCGACCCGCTGCGCGTGCGCTGCGTCTACTGCGAACGCGGCTTCGAGACCGCGGAGCTGGTGCTGGTCTGATGGCCGGCGCCGAGCGGGCCGCGGAGTTGATCCGCGCGCTCGACCTGCAGCCGCACCCCGAGGGCGGGCACTACCGCGAGACGTTCCGCTCGACACTATGGCAAAGTGGGCCGCGTGGCGAACGCGCCGCTTCCACGGCGATCTGGTTCCTGCTTCAGGCGGGCCAGGTCAGCCGCTGGCACCGTGTACTGTCCGATGAGTGCTGGCACTGGCACGAGGGCGGAGAGCTGGAATTGCTGCAGTGCGAGCGGCCCGGAAGCCCCGTCACCGCGCAGCGTCTCGGCCCGGTCGCGGACGGCAGCCTGCCACAACGCGTGGTGCCGGCCGGGTGGTGGCAGGCAGCGCGACCGCTCGGCGCCTACGCGCTGGTCGGATGTACGGTGGCGCCGGGGTTCGAGTTCGCGGATTTCACGATGATCGACCCGGTCGACGGCGAGGCGGAGTGGTTCCGGAAGGCGGCGGATCCGGGATTCGTGGGCTGAGTCGGATCGAGAGTCTCCACAACTGGTAGCGGCCGCCATGGACGACTCCAACCAGGCACTGGAGCCAAAAAAACGCCGGTCATTTGGAGACGACTGAGGCGAAGCCCTGCGCATCCATCCAGGCCGCGACCGCTTTGTTCTCTTCCCGCGGCAGATCAGCGATCTTCACGGTCAGAACGCCCCTTTCCTTCATCCGCTTGATGACCAGACCCGCGAGCTGATCACTGGACATCACCCACGCAAACCCGCGGTCGCCATCAGTGAGCTGGGGGTCGTCAACCAGCACCTGCTTGGGCCAGGCCTGCACCGTGATGGCGAGGTCCCTGCAGTCGTCGATCTTCTTCAATTCCTCCATGCGGGCGGCCTTCGTGCTTCCGGGGTTGATGCCGGCATAGTCGGCCATGACGAGCGCATCGAGCGCCTTCCGCTCGTCGGCCGGAACCGTCTCGGCTTGGGCGACAGACCAGGAGAGGGAAATGAGGAGGAGGCCGATGGCGGTATTCATGAGGTGCACACAATTCTGGTGTGGTGCTTATTCATAGCGGGTTGATATCATGTCCATTGATTTGTGTATTGTACCTAGCGGCGGCGCTCTTTGTAGGCCATGGTCGCCTGCGTAGTAGTCGAGTGATCGCTGGGGACTGGAAATAAGTCTATGTCGATTTTCCCCAAGAATTTTAAAAAAAACGCTCTTTCCTCGTCATCTATTTTTATGCTCCCTTTCATGTGAATACTGATTCCAGCCACAGGTTCGCAGGTTCTTCCCACCCGCGCGGCCGCCCCCGGCGCCGGCCAATGCCGTTCACTTTTGAACCTCCCATAATATAAGTATTGACAACGCTTTACAAAAAATTCTTCGGGCCTAATGAGCCCCCATACTTCTGCGCATGATCTCATCCATCACCTCTCCGTTGCACTGCGCGGCGTGGCGACGTCATTCGCCCGCGTGCGACGATGGTCACCGCGGTCAGTGGTGGTTGCGGTG
>JBBQSO010000127.1:0-11320 GCA_038213805.1 Planctomycetota bacterium
CCCGATGCGCGCCAGCGGCGCGCGGTCCCAGGAAAGGACCCTGCGTGCGAGCCGCGACTCCGCGCCCTACTCCCGCTTCGCCGCCACCTGCAGCTCATAAAGCAGATCCTGCGCCTGCCGTGGCGTCAGCGTATCCAGATCCTGTGCCTTCAGGCGCTGCAACGTCGCGCTCTCGGCGGCGGCGAACAGCGTGAGCTGCACCGGCGCGGCGCGGCCGGGGGCCTCGGCGCCGCGCACCGCGGGGCGCTCGCGCTCGATCAGGCTGACGTTGAGCTGCTCGAGCGTGGCGAGGACCTCGCGCGCGCGCGCGATCACCGGGCGCGGCACGCCGGCGAGGCGGGCGACGTGGATGCCGTAGCTCTTGGTCGCGGCGCCGGGCACGATGCGGTGCAGGAAGACCACGTCGTCATCCTGCTCGGCGACGCTGACGGTGAGGTTGCGGATGCCCGGGCGGTCGGCGGCGAGGTCGACCAGCTCGTGGTAGTGGGTGGCGAACAGGCAGCGGCAGGCGACGCGGTCGTGCAGGTGTTCGGTGATCGCCCAGGCCAGGCTGACGCCGTCGAAGGTCGAGGTGCCGCGCCCGACTTCGTCGAGGATGACCAGGCTGCGTCTGGTGGCGTGGTTGAGGATCGCCGCGGTCTCGGCCATCTCGACCATGAAGGTCGAGAGGTTGCGCGCCAGCTCGTCGCCCGCGCCAACGCGGGTGAAGACGCGGTCGACCAGGCCGACCCGCGCCGACTGCGCCGGCACGAAGCTGCCCGCCTGGGCCAGCACCACCGCCAGTGCGACCTGGCGGATGTAGGTGGATTTTCCGGCCATGTTGGGGCCGGTGATCACGGCGAGACGGCCGGGTCCGGAAGTCCGGAGGTCCGGAGGTCCGGAAGTCGAAACGGTGGCCTGATCCGCGGCGGCCACCGCGGAATCCGCCGGGGTGGCGGCGTCGAGATGACAATCGTTCGCCACGAACGTGCCGCGCCCGACCACCTCCTCGACCACTGGGTGGCGCGCGCCGATCAGCTCCAGGGCCAGGCCGTCGTCGATGGCCGGGCGGCACCAGCCCTGCTTGCGCGCGACCTCGGCCAGCGCCGCCGCGACGTCGCAGCGCGCGAGCGCGTCGGCGCAGCGCTGCAGCACGGCCAGGCTGCGCTCGGCGCGCTCGCGCAGGCGTGTGAAGATCGCCAGTTCGGCGCTGCGGATGCGGTCCTCGGCGCCCAGCGCCTGGTCTTCGTACTCCTTCAGCTCGGGGGTGATGTAGCGCTCGGCACCGACCAGGGTCTGCTTGCGGATGAAGTGCGGTGGCACCTTCTCGCCGTGGGCCTTGCTGATCTCGATATAGTAGCCGAAGACCTTGTTGTAGCCGACCTTCAGCTTGCTGAGACCGCAGCGCTCGGCTTCCTGCGCCTGGTAGCCGGCCAGCCATGTGCCGGTGTCGCGTTTGATGCCGCGCAGCTCGTCGAGGGCCGCGTCGACGCCGTCGCGCACCATGCCGCCGTCGCTGATCGCCAGGGGCGGGTCGTCGACCAGGGTGGCGCGGATGTCGGCTTCCAGTGCGGGATCGGGGATGAGGTCGGTGCAGGCGGACTGCAGGAATCCGGGGATGGGAGCGTGCGGAGTGCGGAGTGCGGAGTGCGGAGTGACCGGCGGCACCGCGTCCATGCCGGGTACGACGGCCGGTGTGTGTGCAGCGGTCACTACTCCTTCCGCCGGAGATTCCGAGCGGCGGAGGCTGGACGCCGAACCCGACGTCAGGATGCCGCGCACCCTGGCGGCGGCCGACAGCGAGGTCGCGAGGTGGACGAGGTCGCGCGCATTGCAGCGTCCGGTGGCGACGCGCGCGAGCAACCGCTCCAGGTCGTAGACTTCGCTGAGCGCTTCGCGCAGATCAGCGCGCAGCGCGTCGCTTGCCACCAGCCACGCCACCGCGTCGTGGCGCTCGGCGATCGCCGGCAGACGCGCGAGCGGCCGCGACAGCCAGTCGGCGAGCAGGCGCGCGCCCGGTGCGGTGCGCGTGCGGTCGACGGCGGCGAGCAGCGTGCCGGCGCGGCCACCGTCGCGCGAATTGCGCAGCAGGTCGAGGTTGCGGCGACAGGTCGCGTCGATGATCAGGTGCTCGGCGTGCTGCAGACGCACCAGGCCGCGCACGTGGCCGAGCACCGTGCCGCCGGGTTCACCCGCCTGCGCCGGCCGCGCCGCGCCTTCGGCGTAGCGCAGGGCGGCGGCCGCCGCCGCGGCGAGGTGATCGTCGCCCGGTCCCAGGCCGAAGCCGTCGAGGCTGGCGACGCGCAGGCGCGCGGCCAGGAAGCGCCGCGCATCGGCCGGCTTCCAGGCGTAGGCGGCCAGCCCGCTGATGGCTGGCAGCGGCACCGGCGCGCTCAACTCGGCGAGTCGGGCCAGCGCTGCGGGCTCGCCGCGCAGCTCCTCGGGCAGCAGCAGTTCGACTGGCTGGAGGCGCGCCAGGGCGAGGGCGAGCTGCGCCGGCGTGGCGGCCTCCTCGACGGTGAAGCGCCCGGTGCTGACGTCGAGCGCGGCGACACCGACCACGCCGTCCACGCCGGTGAGCGCGACCAGATGGTTGGCCACGCCGGCCTCCAGGCCGCTCTCGTCGATCAGCGTGCCGGCGGTGATCAAGCGCGTCAGTCCGCGTTTGACCAGACCCTTGGCCTCCTTCGGATCCTCGAGCTGGTCCATGATCGCCACGCGCTTGCCGGCGGCGAGCAGTTTGGGCAGGTGGCCGTGCAGGCTGTGGTGCGGCACGCCGGCCATGGCGATGGGCTGGTCGGCGTCCTTGTTACGGCTGGTCAGGGCCACGCCGGTGATGCGCGAGAGCTCGACCGCGTCGTCGAGGAAGGCCTCGTAGAAATCGCCCATGCGCATCAGCAGCACGCAGTCCGGCTGCGCCGCCTTGACCTCGAGATACTGGCGCATCATCGGCGTGTCGTGCGGGCCGGGGGCGCGGACGCTGGCGCGCGCCGGAATGGGCTGCGGGTCGTTCATGGGATCACCGCCGTTTTGCATTCCGCCTTCCCGCAATTGCACTGGTGCATCTGGAATTTCAATCTGCTTATTGCTGATGGCTGATAGCTGATGGCTGATAGCGACAACCGACTGCCATCAGCCAGCTGCCAGCTGCCATCAGCCATCAGCCATCAGCCATCAGCCATCAGCCGTCGCAATCCCTCACTTCCCCAGCAGTGCGATATCGTCCACCACCACCAGCGGCACCGCCTTGCCGAGGTTGTGCAGCGACTGCTCAACCGGCTTGACCTCGCCGCGCACGCCAACGTTGCGCCAGAAGAATTCCGAAAGCTGGATCGGCGTGCCGGCCTTGACCGTGACGAAGGCGCAGACCAATCCGTCCTTGTCGATGATCACGTGATTGGCGCCGACCTGCGGGTAGGCGCGCTCCTCAAGCCAGCCGGTGGCGGCGAAGGCGCCAGGTGCGGTCGGCGCGGTGGCCGCCGCGGTCTTGAGGTCATCGCTGGCGACGTGCGCCACCGGCTGCTCCGGCTTCGGCGTCTCGACGACCACCGGCTTGGGCTGCTCTGGGGTCGGCTGTTCAGGCGTCGGCTTGGGTTGCTCCGGCTCGGTCGCGGGCTTGGGCTGCTCGGGGGCCGGCTTGGGCTGGTGGGCCACCGCATGCTCGTCTCCGCCCTGGGCCTTGGCGCGCGCCGCGGCGGCGTCGACCAGCTCTTCCGGAGTGGCGACGCGCGGCTCGCCCGGGACGTCGCGCACCGGCGTCAGGTGATTGACCTCCTGCACGGTCGCGACCGCGTGGATGACCTTGGCGAGGCGCTCTCGGATGGCCTTGGCCTTGAGCTGGACGGCGACGCTGGGGTGGCCGTCGCCAACCGCGTCGAGAAGCCTTGCGAGCAGCGACCAGTCGAGGGTCGCGGCGAGGTCGAGGTTGCGGCGCAGCGCACCCTCGTACTGCGCGTCGAGCTGCTCGGCCACCTGCCACTGGGCATCCACCAGGGTCATCACCACGCCCTTGGCGACGGCGGCCTGGACGACTTCCTTGGGCAGATTGATGACGCTCTTGTGCACGTAGGCGACGGCGTTGGATGGGTAGACCGCGACCCAGGCGCCGACCACGCGGCCCTTGCCCTCGACGAGGTCGCCCTTGGCCAGCTCGGCGACGATGCTGGCCCCCTGCGTGGCGTCATCGCGGGCGCGGGCGCGGTCCTCAAGGACCAGGAAGGTCTTGCCGTCGGGTTGGGCCTGCAGCACCTTCTGATGCATCCACGCCGAGCCTTCACGCGGGAAGCGCACCACGTACCAGCCGGGCATGCCCTCGGCCGGGCCGAGCAGCTCGACCTCGCTGCCGGCATCGAGAATGCACGCGGCCTTGGCCTTGAGATTCGGCCCGAAGCGCACGGTGCCCTTCTTGGCCATGGTGGTCTTGAGCGGCGTGGGCGTAGCTGCCGCCGGGTCGCCGCCTTCGGCGGCCCAGGCGCCAGTGCCGCAAACCGGTGCGGCGACAAGGGCGCAGGCGAGGACCGCCAGGGGGAGCAGCTGACGCATGGGGGGTGACCTCCGGTCCGGAAGCCTAGATCGGGGAGGGGAAAAGCAAACTTCCCCCTGCGCATCCCGGTGCCCGGCGTCTGCGCCAGCCGCAGCGCGGCGTTGCGCGGGGCGGCTGCGGCATAGCATCCGCCGCCCGGAGCAATTGCATGGTCCTTGACAGGCTGCGTCGCGGTTCCGCTGGGCGGGATCCCAAGAAGATCCCCGACGGCCTGTGGGTGAAGTGCCCGAGCTGCACTAAGACGGTGTTCAAGCGCCTGGTCGAGGAACGCCAGGACACCTGCCCGGAGTGCAATCACCACTTCACCATGCTGGCGCACGCGCGCATCCAGCTGCTCATCGACGATGGCACGTGGTCCGAGTGGGACCCCGACCTCACTAGCGGCGATCCCCTCGGCTTCGTCGACTCCAAGCCCTACACCGAGCGCATCGCGCAGTCGATGGCCAAGACCGGCCTCAAGGACGCGGTTATCACCGGCACCGGCAGCCTGGCCGGCAGCGCCCTCGGCCTGGGGGTGATGGACTTCAGCTTCAACGGCGGCTCGATGGGCTCGGTAGTGGGCGAGAAGCTCACCCGCATGATCGAACGCTCCACCGCCGCGCGCATGCCGGTGGTGATCGTCTCGACCTCGGGCGGCGCGCGCATGCAGGAAGGCGCGCTGTCGCTGATGCAGATGGCCAAGACCAGCGCCGCCCTGGCGCGCCACGCGGTCGCCCGCCTGCCTTACATCTCGGTGCTGACCAATCCGACCATGGCCGGGGTGATGGCCAGCTACGCCAGCCTGGGCGACGTCATCATCGCCGAGCCCAAGGCGCTGATCGGCTTCACCGGCCCGCGCGTGATCAAGGAGACCATCAAGCAGGAGCTGCCCGACGGCTTCCAGACCAGCGAGTTCCTGTTCCAGCACGGCCAGCTCGACCTGATCGTAGCGCGCCAGGACATGAAGGCCGAGCTCGGCCGCATCCTGCGCTACCTGACGCCGCCCACACCGATCCACTGATGCCCGCCGGCCACGCCGAGATCCGCGCGCTGTGGCGCCAGGCCCAGGCGGTGTGCTTCGATGTCGATTCGACGGTCAGCCCGGACGAGGGCATCGACGTGCTCGCCGCCCAGGCCGGCGTCGCCGACCAGGTCGCCGAGCTGACGCGCAGCGCGATGGGTGGCACGGTGCTGTTCCAGGACGCGCTCCGCCAGCGCCTCGCGCTGATCCGGCCCGGCCGCGACCTGGTCGCCGCGTGCCTGAAGGCCCATCCGCCGCGCCTGACCCCTGGAATCGGCGAGCTGGTCGACGCGCTGGTGCGGAGGGGCGTGGCCGTGCACCTGGTTTCGGGCGGCTTCACCCAGATGATCGCGCCGCTCGCCAAGCGCCTTGGCCTGCCCAAGGAGCGCGTCATCGCAAACGCCCTGCGCTTCGCGGCCGACGGCTCTTACGCCGGATTCGACGAGTCCTGCCCGACCGCGCGCAGCGGCGGCAAGGCAGTGGCTATCGCCGGTCTCAAGCAGCGCTTCGGCTACGCGCCGCTGATCATGGTCGGGGACGGCATCACCGATCTCGAGGCGCGCCCGCCCGCCGACGGCTTCATCGGCTACGGCGGCATCGTGGTGCGCGAAAAGGTCAAGGCGGGGGCGGACTGGTTCGTCACCGATTTCAAGGAATTGCGCGATGCGTTGGGGTGATCGTGGGCCGTGGCTGCACATGACGATCCCGACCGCCAAGGCGCCAAGGTTCGATTCGCGAAACCAGGAGGCCCTGCGGGAGGGTGAGCGCCAGTCCGCCGCGTCCTGAACGTGCGCGGCCGGCGCAGGCGGAACCGATAATCGCCGCTCCGACTTCAGCGCTCCGCTCACGGGAGCGCTGGTTTTCCCCGCGCTTTTCCTGCGCTCCTGGCGCCTTGGAGTGCTGGCGGTAAGAAGCCATGGTGGATGAATGCCCCGCTACGGCTTCACCACCCGCTCGGCCGCAACCAGGCTGGCGATCTCGGCGTCGTCCATCGCGCGGTCGTAGATGCGCACCTCGTCGAGCTTGCCGATGAAATGGTTCGTGCCCGTCTGGATGCAGCCGATGGTCAGGCGCTGGGTCGCGTCGCGCGGCTCGGGCGCGCCCCCGCGGGAGCCGTCACGGCGGCCGTCGATGTAGAGGGTGATGGTGCCGCGCGCGTCGCGCACCCCGGCGACGTGGTGCCAGATGCCGTCGTTGACGCGGCCGCTGGACAGCAGCGTCCCATCGGGCGCGCCGGTCCCGAAGGCGCAACGACCCTCGATCAGGGACATCCCGAAGTCGGACACCACCTTGGGCACTTCGCCATCGATCAGACCGATGCCATCCCACCAACCCGCGTGCTCGGCATCGCCGCTGGGTGGGATCAGGTCCTGGGTCGTGCGCAGCCAGCACGCGAGGGTGAAGGCGCCATGGACCGGATTGGCGACGGCGATGCTGCTCCTGCCGTCGAACGTGGCAACGCCGTGGCGCTGAGGATCGTCGACCACCTGGACCATGCCTTCGACCTGCGTGACGATGCGCTGCCCCGCCGCATCCTCGCCCGGCTGACCACCGGTATTGAAGGGCAGCCACATCTGCAGGCCTTGGGCGCGCGGTGTGGGCGGTGGCACCGCCGGCCGCAGGGATGGCTCCGGTTTCGCCGGAGCGCCGCTGGCAATGGCCGCGCCATCCGCCGCGACCGGCGTGGGCGTGGGCCCCACGGAGCGCGGCGGCCCCGCGGTCGCGATCATGTCCGGCGCGAACATCCCGGACTGGCGGGCCCAGAACAGCGCGACACCGGCCACCGCCAGCAGGATGCCGAGCACTGTGGAGACGCGCACCGCGCGCGACGCGCGCGGTGTTGCGTCATCCTCGGCATCTCCATCGCCACTCCTGCGCTCAGGCTCAAGGTCGCGCACCCAGGCCGGGCGCTGGCGACTGCCCGGCCGTGGCGTGGTCGGGGTCGCCCGTCCGCTGACCGATGGCCGCGCCGGCGCGCCGGATGAAGCGGTCAGCCGCGCGGTGGTGCCGGACGGGCGCGCCGCGGGGCCGACCACGATGCTGGGGCCGGACGAATCGCTGGCAGGCCGGCGCGCCCGCGTCGTGGTGGGGCTCTGGGAATCGGAAGGGCCCATGCCGGCACGCCGGAAGGTCTCAGGTCCGGCAGAGCGCTCCGTCGGCGCGCCGGCGTGCGCGGCTCCCGATTCCACCCGGTCGCTGCCCACGTTGGTGAGCTGGCGCACGGCACGGCTCGTAGTCTGGGGCCGATCTTGTCCCAACGTGTTGACCGGGCGCGCCGCACCGGCAGACCGGCCGCTGTCGGTCGGACGTACGGACGGCAGGACTGCGCTGGGCACCGACCACGAGTCTGCCGCTGGCGGCGCGACCACAGGCCAGCCGCTTGAGGATTCGCTGCGCGCGCCCGACGCCACGGGACGCACTGGCGCGCTGACCGGCACGGTGCCGGCAGGTACCGCGGAGGTGGGCGGAACGCCAGGGCCGGCCAGCGGGGTGGGTGGACGGGACGCGGGCACCTCGGTTGATCGCCGGACAGCTGACGTCCCGGCCGCGAGGACGGCGGATGCGGCGATGTAGCGGCCGGTGGAGAGCTCGAAAATCTCTACCGGTTGGCCGCGGAAGGCGGTCGTCATGGCAGAAACCAGCTCCGCCAGCGTCCCGATGCGCACCTCGCCGCTCGGGGAGCGGACCAGGAAGGGGCCGTGGATCTCGGCTGTCGGCGGAGGCGGCATCGGGGTTCGGTCCGGGACCGGATTGAAGGACGGACTCAGCGTGGAGTCTAGGGATTTCCTGCGTCAAACGCAATCGGCATCGGGCTGCGCCGTGCGGCGACTGCGTGGTACGCCCCTGCTTCTATACGGCGGTGTATTGCTGATGGCTGATACCTGAGCGCGGACGGCGGACGGCGCTCGGGACCGGGGCGTCTGCAGCTTCCTTGCCCCTCCACCCGCTTGAGGCGGATTCCAACCGCGGTGGCCCTCAGGTGCGCAATAGCATCCGCGCGCCGCGCATCCCGGTCTTCAAACCAGGATGACCTTCACTTCCCACGCAGCGCACGCAGCGCGTGCAGCACCGTGCCCACTTCGGCCGCGCCCAGCACCCGGTCGTAGAAGCGCAGGTCCGCCATGCGCCCGCGCAGGAAGCGGTTGGGGCTGGTGGCGATCGCACCGAGACTCAGCACCTTGGTCGACCCGCGCGCCCCGCTCGGCCCGTTGAAGACGCCATCGTTCTGACCATCGACATAGAGATGGATCTCGCCGTGGTTGGAGCGGGTGACCGCGAGATGGTGCCACGTGCCGCTGTCGATGCGCTGCGCCCCGAACACCGTGGCCTCCGTGCGTGCGCCAAGACCGAAGGTGAGCCTGCCGCCGAGGATGGCCATGCCGAAATCGTCGACCAGGCCCACGACATCGCCATCGACGATACCGATACCCCAGTACCACTGCGCGAGATCGACCTCGAACGGCGTGCCGTCATGCCCGTCCTGGATGGTGTTGACCCACACCAGGATGGTGAAGTCGGAGCTGATTGGCGAGGGAATGACCATGCGCCCGTTGCCTTCCAGCTGCAGGGCGGTGCCGGTCTGCTCATCGGCGACCACGGTCAGGCCAGAGTTGACCAACTCTGAATGGCGACCGTTGCCGGAATCGTCACGCCCCGGATGGAGATAATCGGCGAAGCGGTACCATGCCACCAGGCCATTGCTGACGATGGGATCGATGGTCTGCGGCGAGGCCGGCGCGCTCCCGTTAGCCGGCGTGGACGGGCCGGTGGGCGGCGCGCCGCCGGCGTTCAGCGCCGTCTCCTGGGATGTGGCTGCGCTCGCGACCGGCGGCGGCAACACGGCCTCGGGCGCATGGCTGGTGTGCACGGCGGCGTGCTTGGACCGGCTATTGGCCAGCGCCACGAACACCCCGACGGCGAGGAGGGCGACGACGCCGATGATCACCGGCAACGCCGGCGACGGCTTGCGCCGTTGGCCGGCCGGCAGGCGGCTCGCCGAGTTCGCACTGGTACCGCGCCGGGCCGCGGGATGTGGCGAGATGCGGCCCGAGCGTGTGCCCGGGTGGCCGTCGACCCGCTGCTGACGTCCGCTCTGCGTCACCGGCCTCATGCCATGCCCAGAGTCGCTGATCGCGCCGTACTGGCTGGTGGTACCCTTCGGCTGAGGGCGCGCGATCATCACCGAGGAGGCCGGCACGACCTCCATCCCGCCGACCTCTGCGAGGATGCACTGGATGTCCTCGGTCGACCCCACCGGCCGCTGCGGCGCCTGTGGCGTCTGAGGCGCCTGCGCCCCGGGCAAGCGGTTGGATTGGGGCTTGCTGGTGACCGCGCCTGCGTGGGCCCCGAGCGCGACGATGCTTCCCGACGGCACGTCGGTGATCTCGACCGTCTGACCGTGAAAGGTCGTGCGCAACGCCTGCATCAAAGCCGCCTCACCCCCGACCTGCAGCTGCTGGTGCGTTCCCCGGATCAGGAAAGGCCCGCGGGGCATTGGTGAGGGCGGTGAATTGGTCATGGATGGATCAGCACAAGGTACCCTTCGATCGTCGCGGCCGCAATGGGTGGCAGGCGCGTGCTCGCATTGCTGTTCACTAGTCAACATGATGCCATGCCACAATTTACACAATCTTCGGCTCGCCTTGCCCTGCACAGCATGTCGCTGGGGCGGGTGGGTCCCATTCAGTATCGGAATTCGTTCCCCGGTCGTGGCGTGCGGCGCCCTGGACACGCTGCGCCTTGTCCCGTGCCGCGGTCGCCGTACGTCAACCCACCCCACCCCTGAAAGCCCCCATGCGCCACTGGCTGATGAAAACCGAACCCGACGCCTTCGGCATCGACGACCTGAAGGCGAAAGGCACCGCGCCCTGGGACGGCGTGCGGAACTACCAGGCGCGGAATCACATGCGCGACATGGCGGTGGGTGACCGCGTCCTGTTCTACCACTCAAGCGCCAACCCCAGCGGCGTCGCCGGCCTGGCCAAGGTCACGCGCCTCGCCTATCCCGATCCGTCGAGCTGGGACCCGCAGTCCCACTATTTCGACCCCGCTGCCAGCCCCGAGAACCCGCGCTGGTCGATGGTCGACGTCACCTACGTGCGCACCATGAAGAATTTCCTGTCGCTCGAACGGCTGAAGGAGATCCCCGAGCTTGGCGGCATGATCCTGCTCCAGCGCTCACGGTTGTCCGTTCAGCCGGTGGAACCTGAGCATTACGCATTGATTGCGAAGCTGGGCGGGTGATCCGCCGCGGCGCGCCTCCGTCCTTGGGCCCCCGATCAAACCCTGTCCGAAGCCCCTCCCCTTTCCCCCTTCCCCTCCCCACCACGCTGCCGATGATACCCTTCGTTGACAATCAGCGATGTGGGGGCGAACAGGTTTCGACGGGCTTGCACCGGCGATTGTTGCGTGCCGTGGTGCGGGTGGCCACGTTAAAACCCGCAAAAAAATAAGTGCCGACGATCACGTCGAGTACGCTCTCGCTGCTTAATTAAAAACTAAGTAACGAGACGAGATCATCCCATTGCCGATGCTGGTGATGATCTCCCTAATACTCATCGGCTGGCTGCGGGAGCTGTCTGACTACCCGCGGCGAGAGACATCAGGCTGGTCCCTAGCTCGGGTTGGCAGCTGCCTTGGCCAGGGATGAGAACAAAATTACTGCCTACGCATGTAGACGCGTCGTACGAACTGGTCCGGACCCGGGTTCGATTCCCGGCGCCTCCACCATAGCAGGGTTCCAAACCCATGATCGGCCCACGGGCATCCCCCGTGGGCCGCGTCATTTCCCGCGGTAT
>JBBQSO010000128.1:0-11267 GCA_038213805.1 Planctomycetota bacterium
ACTGCCTCCTGCTTGAATTCCTTGGTGTGCTTACGCCGCTTGGCCTTGGACGACCGGGACGGGGTTGGGGTGGTCATGGTGGATCATCCTATCAGCGGTTTCCCGCTTATCATGGCGTCCACAAAACCGGGGGAGGATCAGTCCCGTGCGCAGCACGGAAGCACGGGCAGACGCTGTCAGGTTGGCCCGCATGCGGCGGTGGTGAGCCCATGGAGCCCTTTCTACGCCACGCGTGGAACCAGGGTGGGGGATGCACACCGTGGAACTCTACGCCCATGTCCGCCGCTTCGTCGCGGTTGATCACCACAGCCAGCGGGAGGCAGCCCGACATTTCGGGATCAGCTGGGACATGGTTGCCAAGATGATGGAGAACGCGCAGCCGCCAGGCTATCGACGGACGGCGCCAGTGGCGCGGTCGAAGCTCGACCCCTTCCTGGGTTGGATCGCAGAGACCCTGAAGGCAGATCAGCAGAAGCATCGCAAGCAGCGACACACCGCACAGCGGATCTTCGAACGGCTCACGGCCGAGCATGGCTACACCGGCGGCTACACGGTGATCAAGGATGTGGTGCGCGAGCACGAGCGCCGTCACCGCGAGATGTTCGTGCCGTTGGTTCACCCGCCTGGCCACGCGCAGGTCGACTTCGGAGAGGCCGTCGTGGTGGTCGGCGGGGTTGAGCAGAAGGTCCACTTCCTGGCCATGGACCTGCCGCACAGCAACGCACCGTTCGTGATGATCTTCCCCAAGGAGAAGACCGCGGCGTTCTGCCTGGGCCACGTCGAGGCGTTCGCCCGGTTCGGTGGGGTTCAGCAGTCGATCCTGTACGACAACACGTCGATCGCCGTGGCGCGGATTCTGGAGACCGGGGAACGGGTCCGAACGCAGGTGTTCGGCCAATTGCTCGGCCACTACCTGTTCCGCGATCGCTTTGCGCGGGTGGGCAAGGGCAACGACAAGGGCAACGTCGAAGGCTTGGTGAAGTACACCCAGCGGACGATCCTGACGCCAATCCCCGACGCCCCCGATTGGGAGGCGCTCAACCTCCATGTTCGGGAGCGCTGCCGGCTGCGTCAGGACGAGCGCGTCCGGGGCTCGGCGGGCACCACTGGCGAGCGTGTGGCCGCCGATGTCGCCGCCTTCCTGCCGCTGCCGGCGGCGCCATTCGATTGCTGTCGCCTAGTTCCCGGTCGTGTCAGCAGCCAATCGCTTGTGCGCTTCGAGACCAACGACTATTCGGTCCCGGTGGCATTCGGCCATCGCTAGGTGCTGATCAAAGCCTACGTCCACGAGGTGAGAATCTGCCACGGGGCCGAGGTGATCGCCCGGCATGTGCGCAGCTAAGAGCGTGACACCATGATCTTCGATCCGCTGCACTACCTGCCGCTGATCGAGCAGAAAGTCGGCAGCCTCGACCAGGCGGCACCGTTGGCCGGCTGGGTGCTCCCCGCAGAATTCCCCGTCCTGCGTCGGTTGCTGGAGAGCCGGTTGGCCAAGGCCGGTTCCCGTGAGTACGTCGGTGTGGTGCGCCTGCTGGAAGGATTCAGCCTCAGCCAGGTCTATCGGGCTATTCTCACCGCCCTGCGCCTGGGAGCGATCAGCTACGACGGTGTGAAGCACTGCCTGCTCGCCGCGCTCGACGGTCGGCCACCGCGCCTCGATCTGGCTGACTCTCCGCACCTGCCGCTGCCCGAGGTCGCCACCACCGATCCGGGCGCCTACAATGAGCTGCTGCTGACTGCGGCGGGGATCCCATGAGTGACGCCATCGCCCCGACGCCGCCAGCGGTCCTGCTCGCCCACCACCTCAAGGAGCTCCGGCTCCCAACCTGTCTGCGCGAGTATGAGCGCTTGGCGCAGCAGTGCGCCCAGGAGGGCGTTGATCATGTCCTCTACCTGCTCCGACTGGTCGAACTCGAACTAATCGACCGCGAACGGCGCCTGATCGATCGGCGCATCAAGGCTGCGCGCTTCCCGGTCGTCAAATCGCTCGACGCCTTCGACTTCCTGGCCATCCCCAGCGTCAATAAGCCGCTGGTGCTCGACCTCGCCCGCGGCGGCTACATCGATCGGCGCGAGAACATCATCGCCGTCGGCAACAGTGGCACCGGCAAGAGTCATCTCGCCCTCGGCCTCGGTCTGGCCGCCTGCCAACGCGGCTATGCCGTCCTCTGGACCAGCGCCGCCGCCCTGGTCAACACCCTCATCGAGGCCCGTGACGAGGAGCACCTGCTGCGCTATCAGAAGACCCTTGCCAAGGTCCAGCTCCTGATTATCGATGAACTCGGCTTCGTGCCGCTCTCGAAGACCGGCGCCGAGCTCCTGTTCGAGGTCTTCTCCCAGCGCCACGAGCGCGGTTCTACCCTGGTCACCAGCAACCTGCCCTTCGACGAGTGGACCGAGGTCTTCGGCAGCCAACGCCTCACCGGCGCCCTGCTCGATCGCCTCACCCACCACGTCCACCTGCTGACCTGCAATGGCGACAGCTACCGCTTGGCCGACGCCAAGAGCCGACGCGCCAAGCCAGCCTCCAAGACCACCGACGAGACCTGATCCAGCCGCGTCAGGCCACGGCGGCTATGCCGCCAGGGTGGCCTGATTTTGCGCCGCCGATTGGCCTGATTTTGGTCCGCCCTTTACAGTTCCTGGGCCGCCTTGGCGAGCAGAACGTCCTCCGTCAGCTGCTGCCGGGTGAGCGGGGGATTCCAGTGAGCGAAGAAGAGTTCAGACATGGCGACGCTGATCATGGCGATCCTTCGCACTGCGCTTGCGCAGCGGCGACCCAAGTCCAAATACGAGGAATGGGAATCATGGAAGGGCACAGGACCATGCTGTCCTCACCGCACGTCCATGATCTCCCCGATGCCCACCAGGCCGACGTGGTCCCGCCCATCAGTGGCTGCCGTGCTCCGTGCCCGCCGGCTTCCCAGCGTCGCCCTTGGCTTTGCGCTGACTGAGGAATTCGATGAGGTCGCGCAGATCGGTCGGCGGCAGGACGGCAGCGATCGGCGGCATCGCTGAGACGGGCCCCTCGCGCTTGGTGATGTCACCGATGGCGATGGTCTTCTTGTCGCCGTTCGGCAGCAGCATCTCGACCTTGCCGTCCTTGTCCGCGGTGAGCCGGCCCATCGAGACGTCGCCATTCTTCGTTGTGACCGTCATGGTGCCGTAACCTTCAGCGATCTTGGCGTTGGGCGTGAGGACCGATTCCAGCAGCGTGGCGCGATCCTGGCGCAGGCCGACACCATCAAGCGGCGGTCCCTGGATGCCGCCCTGCTTGTCGACCATGTGGCATTGCACGCAGGCGCCGCCGCCGCGGAAGATCGCCTCACCCTTCGCGGCATCGCCACCCTCCAGCGCCAGGCCTTGGATATTCTTGGGCTCGGCACCGAAGGTCTCGGCGAGCTTTTTCAGCGCTTCCTGGTCAGATGCGCGCATCGCCAAGTAGAGATCAAGGTGGGTCGCGGCCGGCAAGGCGGTGGCGCGCTCGTTCCACAACTTCGCGAAGCGTGCGCTGGCGCCTTCACCCTCAATCAGGCGCCGGATCGCGACGCGCACGCGCACCGGCGACTTGGAGACCAGCGCGGCCTCAGCCAGGTCCTGGCGCCCGTCCAGCTTCAGCTTGAAGTGCAGATCCAGCAGCGTCGCCTTGATTGGATCCTCTGGCAGCTTCATCAGGTCCGGCAGGGCGACCTTGAAGTCCTCGGGGCTGGCGCTCAGGGCCCGCAGCGCGGCCAAGCGGGTCGCCATCTCGGCCTTGCCGTTCTGCACCTGGGCCACGAGCAGCCTGGGGGACAGCTTCATGCCCAGCTGCTTGGCCAGGTCCAGGCCCTTGGCTAGCAGTGGGGATTTCTCGTTTTCGAGGAAGGCGCTCAGTTCTTCGTGGATGCCGGGATAGATGGCATCCTTGCGATCGCCGAGCGACACATGGTCGTTGTTGAGCGGATCGAATTCCGGCAGGTGGTTCCAGCGCATCAGCAGCGCGAGGCCCTGCTCACGCACCGGCATCTGCACCTTGGGATCGCTGACCAGGTGCAGCACGGCCTTCGCTCCATCGACCCCACCGTGCAGGAAATCGATGAGCGCGATGCGGCGCTGATTGGTGATGGTGAATTCTCCGGCCTGATCCGTCAGTTTCATGACCTCCGGATAGCCAGTCGTCACGCGGTTGTCGTAGATCGCGCCCAGGGCCGTCACCTTGACCAGCTTGTCGCTGTCGCCCAGGAAGCGCACCACCTGGCCGCTGTGCAGCAGGCGCAGCACCAGCACGGCACCCAGTCGCGCTTCCCGTTCCGCAGCGCCCAGCTGCGCCAGCGCACCGGATTCATCGGCGATGGCGGCCAGCGCGTTGACGATGGCGAAACGCAGGTAGCGGTCCTTCGCGGCATCGTTCTTCTTCAGCGCGGCCCACAGGGCGGGCGCGGCGTCCTTGTACGCCATCTTGCCGAGGGCGATGGCCGCATGGCTCTGTACCCGGCGTGAGGCGTCGCCGAGGCACGTCAGCAGTACGGGAGCCGCGGACGGCGCCCGCAGATCGCCCAGGATGCGGCACGCCGAGACCCGCAGTTCGACTTCGGTTGAGGCCGCCGCCGCAAGAAAGGTCGCTAGGTGGTCGCCCTTGCCAGCGCGCTGCAGCTGGCCCATGCCCCACAGCGAATGGAGTTTCGCATTCAGGCCGCCCGATCCGGCGAACGTCTGCTGCAGGGTCTGCGCGTCATTGCGCTCGACCAGTTCGAACTGCGCGCGCTGGCGCACCCGCACATCCGGGTGGCTCAGCAGCTGCTGCAGATCCTTGCGCTGCTTGAAGCCCCCGGCGAAGATCGCCTTGGTCTCCTGCACCGACGCCTTCTTCAGGCCTTCCGGCCATTCCACCGCGTGGATGGCGCCACGGTCATTGGCGCTCCACCCGCCGCCGAAATCGAGCAGGAAGAGGCGGCCATCGTAGCCGAGATCGATATCGGAACTGCCGATGCCCGTCGAGACGATCAGCGGATCCTTGTCGCGGACCGTGAAGCCGGCCCCATCCACGGTGAGCTTGAAGGAGAGGACGTTGCAGTTCGCGGCATCGCCGCGGTAGTTGGTCACCAGGAAGCTGCCCTTGAGAGCGTCCGGCAACGATTCACCCGCCGCATAGACGATGCCGGATGGACCACTCTGGAACAACGCGACCGGCGGCAGCAGCCACTGCGGCTGATCGTCCATGTCCGGGCGGAACATGTTCTCTTCCGTCCAGCGGGAATTGGTCGTCATCACATCATTGTCGGGGAAGGCCCAACGGTACTGGTGCGGGACCTGATGTTCTTTGTACCAGCCTGCGTCACCACCTTCCATGGCGTAGACCACGCGGGCGATGTCGCCGAAGTCACCGGTATTGTCGAAGGTCATGAGGTCGCCGAACTCGTCGAAGGCGATCTCCTGCGGGTTGCGCAGGCCGTTGAAGAACACCTCCATCTTGGTGCCATCGGGTTCGCTGCGGAAGATCGCCCCCCTGCTCGGGGCCATCAGGCGTACGCCTTCCTTGGTGACGACGTTGAAGCCGCGATCGCCAATGCTCCAATAGAGCCGGCCGTCCGGACCACGCACGATGCCGTGCATGTCGTGACCCATCATGCTGATGCCGACACCGAAGCCGGTCAGCAGTTTTTCGCGGATCTCAGCCTTGCCGTCGCCATCGCGGTCTTCGAAGCGCCAGAGATTCGGGATGCAGGTCAGGAAGACCTGATTGTCATAGGCCAGCGCGCTGAACGCGAGGCCGTCTTCGGGATTGTCGAGGCCTTCCGTCACATAGTCGGAGCGCTTGTCGAGCAGGCCGTTCCCCTTGGTATCCTCCAGCAGGGCGATGCGTTCACCGCTTTTCACATATTTGTCTTTGGTCGAGTCCGCCATCAGCATCGCCCGGCGTTCCTCGACCGTCTGCAACAGGAAGTCCTTCAAGGTGAATTGCCGGGCGCCGCGGATGTCGATGATCGCGCCATCGCGCAGCCGCTGGCTTTCGACGACGTAGAAACGCCCTTTCTCATCGATCGCGAAGCTGGTCGGATTGTCCAACAGCGGTTTGGCGGCGATCTGGTACCCGATCAGGCCATCCACCAGCAGCTTCCCTTTGAAGGTTGGCTGGACGTGGTCTTCCGCTCGCAGGGTGGTGAGCGACAAGCAGGACGCCAGCACCGCGCAGGTGGTGGTCGCGGCGGCCCGGAGCAGGGACTGGCTCGAAGTCATGGGGACGTGTTCCTGGATGGTGGCGAATGCAGGCGAATGGGGCGCTCGTCGTACCAGATCCAGAGCCCCAGACCAACCAATCTCCGCATACACTGCTCGTGGCGTCTGTCACTGACCGCGTGACCGGTGGTCTCGACGCTCCCGTGGCCGAGCGGATCCGCGGCTGGCTCGAAGGATTCCTGCGCTGTGCTGCAGAGGATCACGGACCGGCCCGCTTTCCGAACGTCTCGCGGCTGACTGCTCCTCCTCGCGCCACCACGCAGCGGGCGCAGGTGACAGCGTTTTCAGGAGGTCGCCAAACAGCCTCTGCTGCCAGCTCGTATGCGCCTGCATGCGCATTCCACGCCGTGCCATCCGCCTGCTGAGGCGACTGTCCACGCATCCCATCCGGTCCGCGGTGAGCGCCGCGTTCGCCATGAGCCTGGCGATGCCCGCGTCCGGCGCCGAAGGTGCGGCGGTACTTGAGCTCTTCTCCAGCGAGGGCTGTTCGAGCTGCCCGCCTGCGGAGCTCGTGGCCAACGCGCTGGAGCGTGACGCGCTCGCCCGCCATGAGAGCCTGAGCATCCTGGTCTTCCCGGTCGATTACTGGGACTCGCTCGGCTGGAAGGATCCGTTCGCGAGCCCCGACTTCACCGCACGTCAGGCAGGCTATGCCCGCGCCCTGGGTCTGACCCAGGTCTTCACGCCGCAGGCGATCGTCAACGGCGCCGTCTCGCTGGTCGGTGCGCAGGAGCACGCGCTGCGCCAAGCCCTGGAGCGCGCTCGCGGGCAGGCGCTGCCGACGCAGGTCACGCTGTCCGCGCGGTGGCGGGACGGGCGCTGCCACCTCGCCGTGATGCTGAGCGGTGCGCCGGCCGGTGCCGAGGTCGCGATCGCGTTGACCGAGCGCGGTCTGGTCAGTGTGGTGGCCGCTGGCGAGAACGCCGGGCGAACGCTGGTCCATGCGCCGATCGTCCGCGCCTTCCAGGTGGTCTCCGCCGCAGCCCGGCTCGACGACCTCGTCTTCTCGCCGCCCGCGGGGCTCCGCCACGAGCGCAGCGGGATCACGGTGCTCGTGCAGGATGCGGCGACCAGACGTGTGCTGGGGGTGGGGAGCGCGCCCATCGCTGAGTGATGCCCAACCCCAGGGATCAGGGATGGGCGCTGTGGTGACGTCATCAACCTTCGCAACGCACTGCCGCGCCCATCCGCGGAACAACTCCCTTGCATTGTAGTATACGTCAATACATAGTACTGCGATGACCGACGAAACCTGGTTGGTGCAGATGCGCAAGGGCCTGGTCGAACTCGGCGTGCTCGCCGTGCTGCGCGACCACGAGACTTACGGCTACGACATCGTCAGCCGCCTGCGCCGCTGCGAGGGCATGACGCTCACGGAAAGCACGGTCTATCCCGTGCTCGCGCGCCTGGAGGAATCCGCCTGTATCGCGGTGCGCACCGGGCCATCGCCGAGCGGCCCACCGCGGCGCTACTTCCATCTGACGCGTGCCGGCCACGAGCGCTTGGCGGCCCTGGCGCAGCAATGGCGCACCATCAGCACCGGCATCGACGCGCTGCTCGCGGGGAAACGTCCATGACCTTCAATCGCATCGACGATCCGCGCATCGCGGCCCATCTGGCGGCGGTGGCCGGGGCACTCGCGGCCGCGCCCGCATCGGCGAACCCCCAGACCGTGCTCGACCACCTCCGCGGCCACATCAGCGATGCGCTGGCCGAGCATGCGGCAGACGCAGATCCCGTGGCGACGGTGCTGGCGGAGCTGGATCCACCGGAGGCCTACCGCACCGCCGCCGCACCGACCCCCGTTGGCGGCACCCTCGGCTGGTGGGCGTTCGTCCTCAGCCTTGCCGCGCCCCTCACCGGCGTCCTCGCCGGTGTGATCGCGCACACCGGCGGCCTGGATTCCGGGATCGGCTGGCTGGTGTTCACCGCCCTCGAACTCGCCGCCGCCGCGGCCGGCATCGTCGCCTGGCGCGCCCCCTGGGGACGCAGCGCCGTGGCCTGCGCGGTCGGCGTGTACGTGGTGCTGCTGGCGCTCGGCGCGCTGTCCCCTCGCTGACCTCGAACCGCACAAGCGCCTGCCGAACGCGCGCTGCAGCCCTGGAGCCGCCATGTCCCCCCTACGCATCCTCTGCTGTCTGCTGGCGCTGGCGACCGTCGTCACCGCCGCCGACCCCGTCGTGCCGCGCGGCGCCCGCGTGCTGGCCATCGACGTCAATCCTTCCGCGTCGGGCAGCTACGACGCCGCCTGGACGATCGCAGCGGGGTGCGGCATCCAGAACGTCGGCCTGTCGCTGGATTGGAACCAGTTCGAGACCACACCTGGGACGTTCGCCGATGCGAGCGGCTGGCTGACGATAGCGGATGCCTATTATGCGGCCAAGGGCGCCACCCTCACATTGACCCTGCGTCCACTGCACAATGCGGTGAAACCGGTTCCGGCCGATCTCGCCGCCACCAGGTTCGAGGACGCCTCCCACACCATGGCGACGCGTTTCTGCGCCATGCTCGACTGGGCTATGGCGCGCCTGCCGAACGTGACCATCGAGGCGCTGGTCATCGGCTCGGAGTACGACGTCTACCTCAACGCCCACCCCAGCGAATGGTCGGACTACGGCTGGTTCGTGTCGCGCGTCGCCGATCACGTGCACGCGGCAGCCTACGCCGCACGCGTGCCACGCATCGCGGCGGAGGCCACCTACGCCGGCTACCTCAGCCAACCCGCTGGCATCGCTGCCATCAATGGCATCTGCGATGTCGCGGGCGTGTCGTACTACGCCATCGCCGGCGGCTTCGCGGTCAAGGACCAGTCCACGGTACGCGCCGAGCTCGACAGCCTGCTGCCCTTCGCCAGCGCCAGCAAACCGCTGTGCTTCTACCAGTTCGGCTGCCCCGCCGCGTGGCGGGATGGCGCCGGCATCGTGCAGGACCGCAGCACCCAGCAGGCCGATTTCATCCGCACCGCCTTCGCCTTCTGGGATGCGCATCCGTCGGTGGTGCGCCTGGTGGATTTCACCTGGCTGCACGATCTGCCGCCCAGCGCCGTGGCGATCCAGGAGGGTTACTTCGGCCTCGCGGATCCGGCGTTCGGCACCTTTCTCGGCAGTCTGGGCTTGCGCACCGACGCCGGTGCCGGTGCGGCAAAGCCGGGATGGACCGCCTTGCGCGAAGAGACCTCCCAGCGCGGCTGGGGTGATCCCTTGACACCAGCGCCCAGCGGAGGTGGCGGTGCGTCAGCGCCAAGCGCTGGTGGCGGGGGTGGTGGAGGTGGCGGGTGCGGCGTGGGCGGTGGCCTTTCAAGCGTGCTGCTGTGCCTGTCGCTCCTGGCAGCATGCGGCGCAGCGAGGCTGAGCGTCGGGAACGCCTACCGCAGGTCCTCTCCGAGGAAATAGCCCTGTAAAATTGCAGCGCAGCGTAGTTGCCGATCACCAACGAGATCGGGACACCATGCATAAGCGACTCCCGGATCCCAGGGCTCACGCCCCTGGGCCAGGTCATCTCGCCTGCTGCGCGGGCTTTCGCTTGCACGCAATGAAGGTGACTCGCTCCGGTAGGGAGAGCGCTGCAGGCAGGCGCCGGATGGCGGCGCGATGAGGGTTGGTCTTCCAATCAACGCCCCCCTCCGCCATCTGGTATCTGCTGTCTGTGCCCGCTTCGACACGCATGCTCGTGCTCCTGCCCCCACAACTTCGCTTCACCTCCCGGAGGAATTCCATGACTCTCGGCAACGCTTCCCTCTGCGCTCTCATCCTCGCCATGCTCGCCATTCCCGTAGCGGGTTGGGCGGCCGAACCCAAGCCGGTCGATGCCGCCGCCTATCCGGGCGTGATCAAGCTCGCCTGCGTCGGCGACAGCATCACCCAGGGAGCCGGTGCGGAGGGCGGAAAGTCCTGGCCCGATCAGATCCGGACCCTGCTGGGGGCGAAATGGGAGGTGAAGAATTTCGGGGTCAGCGGCTCGACGCTGCTCACCAGCGGCGACAAGCCCTATCAGAAGGAAGGGGCGTTCGCCCAGGCGAAGGCCTTCAACCCCGATGTCGTCGTGGTGATGCTCGGCACCAATGACACCAAGCCCCAGAACTGGGCGCACAAAGATGACTTCGTGAAGGACTACGAGGACATGATCGCGCAGTTCGCCTCGCTGCCCGGCAAACCGCACCTCTACATCTGCTATCCCCCGTACATCGCCGGGGCCGGAAACTTCGGCATCAGCGAAGCCAACACCAAGGCCGAATTCGCATTCGTCGACGCAGTCGCCAAGGCTACCAAGGCCGGCATTATCGACGTGCATGGCGCCTTGGCCGGCAAGGACGCGCTCATCCCCGATCGGGTGCACCCGAATACCGAAGGCGCGGGCCTGATCGCCAAGGCGGTGCAGCAAGCGCTGACGGGCAAGGGGCGCTGATCCGGGCACGTCGCCCATCCCTCCCCCGTTCCGGACCGATGCCGTCCGTCCGCCAGGAGCCTCCATGCACATCCTCATCACCGGCGGCGCCGGCTTCATCGGCGTGCGCTTGGCGCGCCGGCTGCTGGCCGACAACCACCTGCGCACCGCCGCCGGCCCGCAGCCAATCACGCGGCTGACCGTGCTCGACCACGTGCCGGCCAGCGGCCTGCCGGATGATCCGCGCATCCGCGTGCTGACCGGCGACGCGGCCAATGCCGCACTGTTGGGATCCATCATCGGCGATGGCGTCGCTGCGGTATTCCACCTCGCGGCGGTGGTCAGCGTCGCCGCCGAGCGCGATTTCGATCTCGGCATGACCGTCAACCTGCACGGCACCCTCGCGCTGCTCGAGGCCTGCCGCGCGACTGGACGAGCCCCGTTGTTCATCAAGGCAAGTTCGGCCGCGGTCTACGGCGGACCATTGGCGCCCGAGGTCGGCGAGGACACCGCGTTGTATCCGCAGACCTCATACGGCATGCAGAAGGCTGTCGGCGAACTGCTGGTCGATGACTACAGCCGCAAGGGCTTCATCGACGGCCGCGCCGCGCGGCTCATGACGGTGTCGGTGCGGCCTGGCCGACCCAATGGCGCGGCGTCCAGCTTTC
>JBBQSO010000129.1:0-10534 GCA_038213805.1 Planctomycetota bacterium
ACGGACTGCTAGGCGGTTGGTGGTCTCTGTCCGAAGACAGAAACCGATGTGCCTGATCACTTCGAAGAAATGATCAGGACTTTTCCTTCTCTCCTCCACAGCTCTTGAGTTGTCAATGTGCCCGGGTTTTACCGGGGTTTCTTCCCGCTTTTTGACGCTCACCACCCGGCTTTCCGGGCCGCTGCGTCATCGGCGGGAGGCGCAATATGTGGGGCATGCCCCCCCTGTCAAAAACAATTTTTCGCCCCGACCTCACCAGACCTTCACGGGTGGCGTAAAATATTGAAAAACATCGGTAAAATACGCATCAACATGCGGGGCTCGGATCAGGTCGAAGGACCGTACGGTGGACACCGTGGCGGTTGTCGAATCGGCTCCCGAGGCGTGTGGGGCATGGAAGAGCGCTGGGGACGTGGTTGGGTTTATCTCGAAAGTCCTTGCCCTGCATATTTTTGTATTTTAGCACACGGGCACAGGGCAGGTCTACGGCGCGTACGGCGCATGCCACCTGTCATCCTTCGACATGGACCCCTGGCCACGCTGGGCTTCCGCGTGCCATCCGCACTGAGCTTCCTAGAGTGACCGGTCGTAGCGTCTCGCCCACATCCGGTCCGCACCACTGTTGTCCGACCAGGAACCACCATGCCCTCCATCACCCGCCCCCTCTCCCCCAGCCGCGGCAGCCGCGCGCTGCTCGCGCTGCTCCTGATAGCTGTCTGCAGTGCGCTCGCGCACGGGGCGGACGCCGCGAAGGGCCCGCGCCCCACCATCCCGGAAGAGAAGGACCGCCCGCGCCACGATGAATTCCTTAACGTCGCCAAGGCCGGCAATGTCGATCTGTTGTTCCTCGGCGACTCGATCACGGATGGCTGGCGTGGCGGCGGCCTTGCGGTGTGGACCAAGTACTTCGCGCCGCTCAAGGCTGCGAACTTCGGCATCAGCGGCGACCGCACCGAGCACGTCATCTGGCGCCTGCGCCACGGTGAGCTGGAAGGGATCCAGCCGAAGCTGGTGGTGCTGATGATCGGCACCAACAACGGCGACCCGGCTGAGGATGTGGTGGCAGGCATCAAGACCATCATCGCCGACATCCACGAGCGCTCGGCGGGCAGCCGCATCCTGCTGCTGGGCATCTTCCCGCGCGGCGAGAAGCCCGCGGGGCGCGAACGCAACGAAGCCGTCAACAAGATGATCGCCGTGCTGCCCGACCGCAAAGTGACCTACCTCGACATCGGCGCGGTCTTCCTCACCGCCGACGGCACGCTGAGCGCTGACATCATGCCGGACTTCCTCCACCCCAATGCGCGCGGCTACCAGCTCTGGGCGGACGCGATCATCGGCCCGGTCAAGCAGCTGCTGCAATCCGATCCGGCCAACCTCGCACCGCACTTCGCCACGCCGGCGAGCGTCGCCAAGGTGGAGAAGCAGGAGGCGCTTGCCGCCACCGGCAAGGTCGGCGCCGCGGCCAAGGCCCTCGAGCACCTGGCCGAGGACACCTACGACAAGACCGGCAAGACCGCCGACGCGGCCAAGGCCAGCCTGGCGGTCATCACGGCCTGGAAGGACGGCGTGGACGCTGAGGTCGCGGCCCTGCGCCAGGCTGGCGATGTGACCGCGGCCTGCGACCTGGCCGCGGCGATGGCCGCCGAATACACCGGCGACCTCGCCAAGGGCTACATTACGCAGGTCGCCGAGCTGAAGAAGGACCCGGCCTTCGCCGCCGGCCGCGAGTTCGAGAAGCTGCGCGCCGTGCCCTACGCCGACCGCCGCGACCCGCGCTTCGCGAAGCTCATCGAGGCCTTCGCCAAGAAGCACGCCGGCTACTATGTCGAACAGGCCCAGGCCCTGCTGCCGAAGGATTGAGGAGCTCTCAACGCTGGGCGAAGGCCGACATCGGGCGGAACGATACCGTGCCGTCCTTGGCGCTGACACCGGTCACGCCGTTCATGCCATCGGCGTAGACGGACTCGTAGCTGGCGTGGTCGGGGGCAGGGAAAGTCAGCGGCGTGGCCAGGGTGATGGCGGTGGAGGCGAGAGCGGTGCCGCGCTTCGCCCAGATCGCGAGCGCCGCGGGAAAGTCGACGCGCGGGCTGCCGATGCCGCCGAGATCGATACCCACGGGTGGCGCGGTCGCGACCAGGGTGAAGGACCAGCGGCCGTCGGCGCCGCGCACGCCGCTGACGCGGTGGAAATGCGCAGAGGCGGTATCGGCGGTGAGGACCGCGACCGCATCATAGGCCGCCGGATCAGCCGCCACGGCGCCGTCCTTGCGCACGAAGCGGACCTGCAGCACGCGTGCGTCGCCGCTCAGCGCCAGCGCCTGACCGGTGAGCATGCCCACCAGGGGCGCGCCGCCGGCGGCCGAGCCGCAGGCGGCCAACAGGGTGATGGCGAGCGCGAGGCAGGCCCCGGCCAGCACCCGCCCGCCACGCGGGAGGTGTTCAGTTGAAGGTCGCATGGAGCACATAGTCGTAGAACGCGGACTGCCACGCCGCGATCGCGGCCTCGCGGCTGCCCTTGGCCTTGATCATGTCCTTCATGAAGATGTTCTCGAAGGCGGTGGTGCCGTTTTCGTGGCGCTTGAGCGCCTGCCAGTACTCGCGGAAGTGGGCGAGGCCGGGGTTGCGCTTGATGTCGTAACGCTGACTGGGGTCCTGGGCGGTGCCGAACAGCCAGAAGTAGGTCAGCGCATAGACCTCGCCGTATGCCGCTGCCGAGATGTGGCCATAGTGGGCGAGATACTTGTCGACCGGCGCGAGGGTTGACCGCTCCTGCATGTAGATGCGCTTGAGGAGATCGATGCGCTCGCGCGGCGGCATGGTTACAAAGCGTCCGCCGCTGAACACGCCCGACTCAAAATACACCGCGAGACCCTCGTTGATCCAGGTGGGCACGTGGTCGCTGCCGTTGCACGTCACGTGCAGGAACTGGTGCGAGCACTCGTGTGCCATGACGTGCTCGACCGAGAAGTCGTCGCCGCCCCACTTGGAGCTCTCCTCATAGACGAAGATCGAGAGCAGGCTGGGCACGAAGAAGCCGCCGACGCCCTGCGAGACCGGGAAGCCGTGGTCGGCCGCGGCTTCCATGAAGTCGTGCTGGGTGTTGAAGACGTGGATCTCGAGTTTGAAAGGCGGCACCGCGTCGGGTTCATAGACCGCGGAATAGGCGCGATAGAGGCCTTCGAGGTAGGTGCCGTACTGCTGCAGGCGCTGCGGCGAGACCTGGGTGGTGATGTGGTAGTGGGCGGTCTCAAGGTCCCAGCCCTTCTTCCACGCGGCTGGGTTCACCTTGCCTGCCGCGACGATGAGCTTGCCGACCCCGTCGATGACCTTGCCGGTGCGGCCCTGCGATTCGCGCCAGGTCATGCGCGGCGGCTTGCCCTTGGCGACCACGCCGGGCATGACTTCGAAGCTGTCGACGATCGCCTGGTTGTCGAAATCCGAAAGCATGCCGGTCATGACCACACCCGAGTAGCGGTCGCCATTCTTGACGATCAGTCCGCAGTGGCCCTTGGACTCCCCGGTCATGGCGAGCAGGCCCTTGGACGCCCACAGCGGATTGCCTTGGGGCCGGGCGTCGTTCTTGAGGTAGTAGTCGAACGGCGTCCAGGTCAGCTTGGCGCCGCACAGCTTGTCGCCGATCAAGCCGATATCGCCGCCAAAGGTGTCCTTCATCTCGCTGGTCAGCACACTGAAGGCGCGGACGTCGGCGGACTCCTGCTCGGCCGGGGCCTCGGAGATCACGACCCGCATCTTCTTGCCGTTGATCACCACCTCGCGTACCTCGCCACTGCCCTCCTGCTGGCCGCGCTGGCCGCCGCGGAAGAGCTCGGCCTTGTACTGGTCGTGGACCTCGTAGCCGTACGGGTAGCGGAAGGCGATGCCGGAGGCGGCATCGCAGAACACGCGTGAGCGCATCTCCCACTCGCCCGACTCGGCCACGGCCCGGTCAACCGTGAGGAAGCACAGGATCGCTAACAGCAGGGCACGTACGGCTGGCATGGCTGCTCCGGGGACCGAAAGACGTTACGACTGTCGCCGGGCGGGGTGGCCGCGCAAGGGATGGCAGAGTCGCTCCGTGCCGCCATTGCACTCTGACGATCAGGGTTTTGTCAATGTCCGGCTCAGTGCAGGGGGGTCTTGCCGGGGTGGCCGGGCTCCTCGCGGACCAGGCGCGGAACGAGGTAGCCGGGCAGACGGGCGGACAGTCCCGCGAGAAGGCGACGGGCGCGCACGTCGTCGACCAGGAAGTGCCCGGCGCCGTGGACGCGGTCGAGGGCGTGCAGGTAGTAGGGAAGCACGCCGGCGGCGAACAGGCCCTCGCTGAGGGCGGCCAGGATCCCCTCGTCGTCATTGACCCCGGCGAGCAGGACCGACTGATTGAGCACCGTGACGCCGGCTCCACGCAGGCGCTGGCAGGCGGCCACCACTGGCGGGGCGAGCTCACGCGGATGGTTGGCGTGGATCACCACCACCGGCTTGAGGCGGGTGCCGGCCAACCAGGCAAGCAGGTGCTCGTCGACCCGGCTCGGCAGCACCACCGGCAGTCGGGTGTGTACGCGCAGGCGCTGCAGATGCGGCACCCCGGCGAGGTCCTGGGCGAGCGCGGCGAGTTGGGCGTCGGGCAGGGTCAGCGGGTCGCCGCCAGAGAGCAGCACTTCGTGGATCTCAGGGTCGGCGCGCACGTAATCGAGTGCCTGCGTCCACCAGCGGCGTCCGGCGGGCAGCTCGTCATAGGCGAAGTGGCGGCGGAAGCAGTAGCGGCAGTGCACGGCGCAGGCGCCGGTGGTGACCAGGAGGGCGCGGCCGCGGTACTTGTGCAGCAGTCCGGGGACGGGTCCGCAGGCCGACTCGCCGAGCGGATCAGCGGCGAAGCCGGGCAGGTCCTGCTCCTCGTCGGCGAGCGGCAGGACCTGGCGCAGCAGCGGATCGGCGGGATCACCCGGAACCATGCGCGCGACGAAGCCACGCGGCACCAGCAGCGGGAACAGCGCGGCGGCGCGGCGCGCGGCCGGCAGCAGGGCCTCGGGCAGGGCGAGCAGACGCAGCAGCTCGGCGGGGTCGCGGACGGCCTGGGCGAGCTCGCGCCGCCAGGTGCCTTCGGGCAGTGGAGGCGCGCTGGCGTGTGGCGGGGATGCCGCTAGCGTGTCGCGCTCATTCATCGCCGGCCGTCTCTTCCCCCCATGGCCGGGCAGCGCACGAGGACATCCCCATGGGCACCGCACTCAACATCGGCGACGTCGGCAAAGGCTCCAAACTCATCTTCGACAACGCCCCGTGGCTGGTCGTGGAGGTGAACTTCGTGAAGCCTGGGAAGGGAAACGCCTTCTACAAGATGCGTGTCCAGAACCTGCTGACCGGCAATACCCTGGAAAAGACCCTGCGCGGCGGCGAAAAGGTCGAGGGTGCCGACGTCACCGACGTCGAGATGCAGTACATGTACTTCAACGCCAGCGGCTTCATCTTCATGGACCAGACCACCTACGAGCAGGTCACGGTCTCGACCAAAGCGGTCGGCGACGACAAGGACTTCCTGCTCGAGAACATGAACGTCATGGTCACCTTGTGGAATGGCGAGCCGATCGCGCTGCGCCTGCCCAACACCGTGGCCATGGAAGTCGAGTACACCGAACCCGCCATCAAGGGCGACACCCAGAGCCGCGTGATGAAGCCGGCCAAGCTCAAGGGTACCGGCGCCACGGTGCCGGTGCCGATCTTCGTCGCCATCGGCGACAAGATCACCGTCAACACGCAGACCCGCGAGTATTCGGGCCGCGTCAGCAAGTGAAGAACGGTCCGGAAGTCCGGAAGTCCGGAAGTCCGGAAGTCGACGGCCCGCGAGCGGTCGCGCCCGTGCCACGCGACTTTTGACGCCGGAACAGCAGCGACCGTCGCGTGCCTGCCTCCCGGGACATCGGACATGCGTCAGCGGAGGACGAGGGCGCGTGGCGGCCGTCCGCGACGCTCGCCACCCTGCGCCGACGAGCCGATCTGGTCGCGCGCACCCGTGAGTTCTTCCGCACGCGCAGCGTGCTTGAGGTCGACACTCCGGTGCTGCAGGGCGGCGCGAACCTCGACCATGGCGTGGTGCCCTTCTGCGTCGCGACCGGGCGCGGGGACAGCCACCTCCCCACCAGCCCCGAACATCCACTCAAGCGCTTGCTCGCCGCGGGCAGCGGGGACGTCTGGACGCTCGCGCCAGCCTTCCGTCGCGGCGAGCTTGGGCAGCGGCATGCGCCGGAATTCCGCATGCTGGAGTGGTACCGCTGCGGCTGGGACGACGCGCGCCTGCGCGAGGAAGTCGTGGCGCTGTTCGACGAGCTGACCGGCCTGGGCGGCGGCCTCAAGACCATCGGCTGGCGTGAGGCCTTCCGCCGCTACGCGGGAGTGGATCCACTCGCCGCTGCACTGCCCGAGATCCTTACCGCCCTTGGCGCGCAGGCGGAGGCGGTGCGCGACGACCGCGCCGCGGCGCTCGACCTGCTCCTGACCAGCGCGGTCGAGCCGCACCTGGGACGTGGTTGCTGGACCGCGCTGATCGATTATCCCCCCGCAGCGGCCGCGCAGGCGCGGCTGCGCACCAGCTCGGATGGCCAGCAGGTCGCCGCGCGCTTCGAGATCTACCGCGACGGCATCGAGCTGGCGAATGGCTACCACGAACTGACCGATGCGGCGGAGCTGCAAGCGCGCCTCACCTGCGAACTGGCCGGGCGCAGCCATGGCGAGACCCATGACGCACGCTTCGCGGCGGCGATGGCTGCGGGCCTGCCCGACTGCGCCGGCGTCGCGGTCGGCTTCGACCGCGTCGTGATGCTCGCCCTCGGCCTGCCCGACGTCGCCGCGACGCAGGCGTTCTCCTGGGAGCGGCGGTGAACGCTGCTTCCACACCTAAGATTACGCCCTGATCCTACAAACTGCGGAGCTGCAACAGGCCTAGCGGAGAGCTGCTGCCACCGCCGCTCGACAGGACGTCCGGACTTCCGGACTTCCGGTCCCCGGACTTCCGGACGCTTTCACCTGGCAAACGGCCGCGGCGGCGGCAGCGCCTGCGTCACGCTGAGCGGGTCGGCGTCCTGGCTCTGCTGCAGCTTCAGGCGCTGCACAAACTGGCGCAGCACCTTGTTGGCGAGCGCGATGTCGCCGACGCGGTGCTTGAGGTCGCACGTGCAGTTGAAGATCAGCGAGTCGAAGGTGATGTCGCCGGTCGGCAGGA
The DNA here is from genome assembly GCA_038213805.1 of Planctomycetota bacterium. GTDB lineage: Bacteria > Planctomycetota > UBA11346 > UBA11346 > UBA11346 > BOG-1363. The sequence goes on from JBBQSO010000129.1 coordinate 7,213, forward strand.
AGCCGCGGCGATCGTTCGCTGCGATCGCCTTGAGCAGCGTGCGCTGGCTGACCATCGGATCCTTGATGCCCTTGATCGCCCAGGTGAACGGGTGCAGGCCGGTGACCACCTCGTAGACCATGATCGCCCACGAATAGATGTCGCCGCGCATGTCGACCAGGGTCTCGCGCTCGCCGGTCAGGGCGTAAAAGGCCTGCTCGGGGCTCGAGTATTTGGGCGTCAGTAGCACCGCCTCCTTGCTGGAGCGGCGCGAGCGCCAGCGGGCGATGCCGAAGTCGGCGATCTTGCCCTGACCGGGGCCGAAGATCAGGATGTTCTGCGGCTTGATGTCGCGGTGCGCGACCTGGTGGTCGTGCGCCTCCTTGATGCCGTCGGTGGCGCGGGTCAGCGCGTCGAGCAGGCTGATGCGGTCGAAGCCGGGCAGATGGCGGCGGCCCTTGAAGACGCGGTCGAGCGAGCCGAAGCGCGCCCGTTCCGTGATCATGAAGGGCAGCAGGTGGACGGGGAAGAACTCGCGCAGCTCCTGCGGCAGGTCCTTGGGGATCTCGGCGTCGCCGTACTCGATGACCTGCAGGATGGCCTTGCTGCGGCGCGAGAGGATCATGGTCTTCTCGCACTCGACCTTGAAGGCGCCGTAGGCGGCGATCGCGTCGGAGAGGTCGTCGACTGCGGGCACGAAGATCTTCACGGCGACGTCCTCGCCGTGGTAGAAGCCACCGTAGACCACGGTCTCCTTGCTGGCCTTGGCGATCGGCTCGACAAGCTGGACCTGCTGGGCGAGGAAGACCTCCTTCAGAGTGGCCTCGAAGGCCGCCTCGTGAGCGAGCCGGCGCCGCAGCACCTCGCTGGTCGCGGGAGTGGCGGTGCTCGTATCCTGGTGCACGTCTTCGGACGCTTCGCTCATCCCGCTCCTCAGCCTCTCCCGTCGCGGCATTCTTATGAGGACCGGGCCAGGGACAACCCCTAGACTTGCAAGCATCCCTGCGACGTCTGCTAAGGTACGGTCTCATCTCGACTTGAAGAGTTGGATCCGCCACCCGCGAGGGCTGCGGTGCCAGCACCCGCGGGCCAGCAAGCGGGCCGCGATGACGCCCCGTCCACCCGTGATCGGACCATGGGCAACGGTCAGATAGCGGCGCCGGTGATCAGGTTTGAGCGATGCCTGTAAATTATTGCCAACACTGGAAATAGATATAGTTGCGCAGGCCGATCCCAGGCTCAGCAGCCAATCGTCGTGGAGCTGCCCATGGCCACGATGTCGCAGAATGGCGACAGCCCGGGGGGCGCGTCGCGCCCAGCTCGCCGGCCATTTCTCCGCCCCCGCAAGGGGGATGCGCTGAGGTCGCTGTCCGGGCCGGACCAGCAAGAGGATCCCGTCCACGGCTCACCCCCTGGCATGGCGGGCCTGGACGGCCGCGACGCCGGAGCCGACCGGGCCGGGGGCGGCGATCAGGCGCTGCCATTCGATCTCGTCGAGCACCTGGGACTCCTCGAGCAGCATCACCGGGATGCCATCATCGACACGGTAGGCGCGGCGTGTGGCGGGGTCGGTGCTGATCAGCCGCTGCTCGACGAACTTGAGCGGTACCCGCGCCTCCGGGCAAATGAGCAAGTCGAAAAGGTCGTGGTCGAAGGGCAGGTCGGGAGCGTCGGGCATGGGCGGATCCTTGGGCGGGGGCCATTTGCATGGGTCGGGAAGCGGCTGTAGCGTGGCCCCACATGGCCCAGAGCGCAGCGTCCGGCTTTGCCAGCCCGCGACAAGTCACCATCATCGGCGACAACCCCCAGATCGTCGCCACCGTGGGCTTCTTCGTGGGCGGCACCATCGCGGTGCGCGTCTACACCGCGAAGGCGGATCTCGAGCACCAGCTCGCCCCCTATCCCGGGGTCCAGGTAACCCTGGTGCCCGAAGGCTACGCCGAGCGGCCCGCCGACCTGCCCGAGCCGCCCTACTTCATCGCCACCGACGCCGAGGACGAGGCCGCGCGCATCAAGGCCTGGCTGCCGCCGACGGTCGCGGTCTTCCTGCTCGGCTCCGAAACCAGGCGGCGCCACCTCGCCAGCGGCTTCCTCAACCTGATGCCGTCGATGGCGACCAACCGCCGCCAGGTATTCCGCCGCCTGGGCACGCTCAAGCGTGTCGACGCGCTGATGGACATGGCGCGGCGGGCGTCGCACGCGCTCATCCTGATGTACAGCGACCCGGATCCCGACGCGATCGGCGCCGCGCTGGGGCTGGCGACGCTGTGGCGCGCGGCCGGCACCGAACCGCTGGTGCGCTACACCGGCGAGGTTCAGCGCTACCAGAACAAGCTGCTGCTGTCCTGGCTGAAGCAGCCGGTCGAGCGCCTGCGCGAGGCCGAGTTGGCCGAGGCCGACCTGATCGCGGTGGTCGACTGCCAGCCGGGCTTCTGGCGCGAGGATCCACCCAAGGCCGACGTGGTCATCGATCACCACCCGCGCCGCGAGGACACCGCGGCAGCCTTCGTCGACCTGCGCGAAGGTTACGGCTCGACGTCGTCGATCCTCACCGAGTACCTGGTCGAGGCCGACATTCCGATCAGCCGCCAGCTGGCCACCGCCTTGCTCTACGGCCTGACCACCGACACAGACGACCTCAACCGCCACGCCGGGGCCGCCGACATCCGCGCCTTCGACGTGCTGCATGGGTTCGCCGACCACCACTTTTTGGCGCGCCTGGATAAATCGCAGGTGCCGATGGCGGTCCTCGACTGGATCGCCTGGGGCATCAGCAACCGCGTCATCTACCGCGACCTCATCCTTGTCCACTTCGGCGCGGTGCCGACGCCCGACGTCATGGTTCAGGTGGCCGATCTGCTGCTGCTGACCTACGGCATCAACTGGGTGGTGTGCGCCGGCGTGCTCGATCACAAGCTGATCGTGATCTTCCGCGGTGACGGCCACCGCCAGGACGTTGGCAAGCGCGCGCGCCTGGCCTTCGCCAAGCTCGGTTCGGCCGGCGGGCATCGCACCATGGGGCGGGCCGAGATCCCGCTGCCGGAGGAGCTCGCCCCGGAGCAGGCCGTTGACGAAAGCGTGACGCTGCTGGTCCACAACCTGTTCAAACGCATGAGCCCGGCGCGGCGCGGGCGCTTCGTGCGCCGCCTGCGCGGGCACCTGGACGGGGATGGGCCGCATTCGCACGCGGAGTTCGAGTTTTCGACGTAGAGGCTAATGGCTGATGGCTGATGGCTGATGGCTGATGGCTGATGGCTGATGGCTGATGGCTGATGGCTGATGGCTGATGGCTGATGGCTGATGGCTGATGGCTGATGGCTGATGGCTGATGGCTTCCTGAACC
>JBBQSO010000130.1:0-10462 GCA_038213805.1 Planctomycetota bacterium
CGGCGACCGCAGCTCGCCCTCCTCGAGTTCGCGCTCGAGTTCGGCAGGCCGCATCGCTGCCAGCTCACGGGCCAGCTGCATCGCCTTGGCCCGCTCGACCATCAGCGGCGCGAGCAGGCTCGGGCGGATCGGCTGCTCGCGCTCTCGGCGCGGACCGCGATCGCCCTTCCGCGCGGTCGGGATCAGCCGGAACTCGCGCGCCTTCATCAGCGTGTCGCCGGTGAAGACGATGCGGCACTCGTGCCGCTCCTCCAGCTCGGTCAGCTCGCGGTGGCGCGCGTTGAGCATGACGATCGCCAGGTCCTGCGGCACCACGACCTCGAGACGACCGAGTGGCCGGCTGGTCAGCGATTCGCGCACCGCGCGCATGCAGTCGATCTCGAAGGTCTCGGCGGTCTTGACCGAGCCGGTGCCGACGCAGTACGGGCATTCCGCCGAGGCCAGCATCTTGTGGCTCGGTCGCGTGCGCTGACGCGTCATCTCGACGAGTCCGAAGCGCGAGAGCCCGCCGACCTGGATCTTGGCCTTGTCGCCGGCGAGGGCGCGGCGCAGCGCGAGCTGCACCAGCTTCTGGTGCTCGCGGTCCTCCATGTCGATGAAGTCGATGATGATCAGACCACCGAGATCGCGCAGCACGAGCTGCTCGGCGATCGTCGCCACGGCCTCGATGTTGGTCATGAGCGCGGTGGTCTCGACGTCGCCGGCGTCGCGGTTGCGCGCGCTGTTGACGTCGATCGAGACCAGGGCCTCGGTCTGTTCGATGACGATGGTGCCACCCGATGGCAGCTGGACCTTGCGCTCGTAGATGGTCGCGACGCGGTCCTCGAGGCCGTAGAAGGTGAAGAGCGGCAGCTCTTCGCGGTGCAGCTGGATGCGGTCGCACAGCTCGGGCATGAAGACCTGGGCGAAGGCGCGCGCCTCGTCGTAGAGCTTTTCTTCATCGATGACGATGGCCTGGGCGTCGGCGCTGGCGAGATCGCGCAGCGTGCGCACCACCACGTCGGCCTCCTGGTAGAGGCAGAAGGGCGCGCGCGCGCGGCCCTGCAGGGCGAGGATTTCCGCCCACAGGCGCTTGAGGAACTCGTAATCCAGGCGGATCTCGTCGTCGCGGCGGTCGGCGCTGGCGGTGCGCACGATGAAGCCCATGCCCTCGGGCGGTTCGAAGGTCGAAAGGATGCCCTTGAGGCGCTTGCGCACCGCCGGGTCCTCGATGCGCTTCGACACGCCCTTGGCCTGCTCGGAGTTCATCATCACCAGGTAGCGGCCGGGCACGCTCAGGTACATGCTCACGCACGGGCCCTTGTCCTTGATCGCCTCTTTGGTGATCTGGACGATGATCTCCTGGCCGGCGTGCAGCGCCTGCTCGATGCGCGCGCCGCCACCCTTGCCGTGGATGACCTCGTCGATGTGGATGAAGCCGTTCTTGCCCGCGCCAAGATCGAGGAAGGCGGCGTCGAGGCTGGGCTCGACGTTGGCGACGCGCGCCTTGTAGATGTTGCCGAGGTGCTGGCCTTCGCCGATGCGCTCGTGGATCAGCGCCTCGAGCTTGCCGTCGCGGATGACGCCGACGCGCAGTTCCTGCTCGTCAACGACATTCATCAGGATGTGGGAACCCATGGAAAACCACCGGAATTGGTGGCGGCTCACCCGTGGGGAGCCGCCGATGCGGGCCCTGGCGGGGGTGCGCAACCGCGCACGCTGCCTCGCCGGGCAAGCTGGCATGCTAGTGGCTGGGCCGTGAGTCCACAACCCCCTGGGCCCGGGGCCGGGCCCGGCTGGCGGCTGGCGGCTGGCGGCTCGCGACCGTGGTCGTTACTGACTTCGGATTTGGAACAAGCCTCTGAATACGACGAAACCGGCGCGCAGCGCCGGTTTCGTCAGCCGTCAGCCGTCAGCCGTCAGCCGTCAGCCGTCAGCCATCAGCCATCAGCCACTCACGGCTCCGGCGTCAGCCCGTTCTTCTGCTCGCTCGGCGCGGCGACCGGCTTGAGGTCGAGGCCCGAGATGCGCTCGCGCAGGCGGCGGCGCGGCTCGTCCATGTCGCTCTTGTCGGTGAGCGGGATGATGCGCGGGGTGATGAAGATGGTGAGGTTCTTCTGGTCGACGCTCTCGGTGCGCTTCTTGAACAGCCAGCCGAGGCCGGGGATCGAGCCGAGCAGCGGGATCTGACGGTTCTCCTCGAGGCTCTTGTTCTGGAGGATGCCGCCGATCACACCGGTCTTGCCGTCGGCGACCATGATCACCGTGCTGAGCTCGGTGGTGTCCTTGGTCGGCAGCTTGATCGCTGCGAAGTCGCCGGCGGTGGTGGCCTTGCCGTTGGTGAAGGTCACCAGGGTGGCCTTCTCGTTGAGTGCGGCGAGTTCGATCGAGATGAAGCCGTCGGTGGTGATGTGCGGCGTCACGGTGATGGTGATGCCGTCCTTCACCGGGCTGCTTGAGGCTTCCTTCAGGGTGATGATCGGGTTGCCGTTGGTGTCCTGGGTCACCGTGGTCTCGGCGTAGTGGATCTCCTGCCCGATGCGGATCTTGGCCGCGGTGTTGTCCAGGGTCAGGACCTGCGGCGCCTGCAGGATCTCGGTGCTGCCCAGGGTCGAGATCGCCTCGAAGGCGAAGTCGGCGGTGAGCTGGCCGTTCGCGGTCGGCACGTTCGGGGTGGTGCCGCCCTGGTGGTTGGTGTAGTTGACGCCACCGCCGAAGACGTCGTTGAACGGCGTGAAACTGGTCGCGAGGTTGCCGATGTCCTTGACGTTGAAGCTCATGTTGATCGGGTCGAAGCCGAGACGCTGGGCGTCGCTGTTCGAGAACTCGACGAACTTCATCTCGATCTGCACTTCGCGGGTGCGGCCGTCGAGCACCTGGATGATGCGCGCGGCGGCTTCGAGGGCGGGCGGGGTGTCGGTCAGGATCAGGCTGTTGCTGCGCGCATCGATCACCACCTTGCCGTCCGCGCTCAGCGAGCTCTGCACCTCGGTGCTGAGCTCCTTGGCGTTGGAGTAGTTGAGGTGGAAGATCTGGGTGTGCAGGTCCTTCTGCAGCTTGTCCTTCGAGACCACGCGGATGATCTGGTATTCCTGCTCGACCCAGGCGTAGCCGGTGGCGCGCACGATGACGTCGAGCGCCTCGCGCCAGGGCACGCCGTTGAGGGTCATGGTCAGGCGGCGGTTGGCGTCGATGTCATCGCTGATGACGATGTTGACGTTGGCCTGGCGGGCGAGGGCCTCGAGCACCACGGTCAAGCGCGCGTCCTGGAACTCCATGCGCACCTTGGGCGGGCGGGTCAGCTCCCAGACGCGTTCGCTGTGCTTCTCAATGACCAGGTCGTAGCGCGCCGCGATCTGCTGCACGGCCTCCTGCCACGTCACGTTGACCAGGCGCAGGGTGACGCGTGGCTGGTCGGGCGCGTTGCAGACCAGGTTCACCCCGGCGCGGCGGCTGATCCATTGCAGCACGACCTCGAGCGGCTTGTCGCTGGTCTCGATGCTCATGGACGCGCCGCCGGCGTCGAGCGGGGTGTCGGCACCGTAGGCGCCAGTGCCGATCCCCCCGAGGGAGATGGCCGCGAGGCTGGTGATCACGAGATGGCGCAGGTGCATAGAGGGCTCGCTGTCGTGCGGTGCGGGTGCTGGTTACGGATTAGCGGGATGCGGGCTTGGCGGCCACATCCTCGCCGACGTAGCGCTGGAACTCGAAACGGCGGCGGTTGTAGTGGAACAGGAAGTCGACGCGGTTGGTGTCGATGTTGATGATCACGCAGTCCTTGACGCGCTCGTTGACGGCGCGCGCGCGCGGCTCGCCGCCGATCACCGCCAGGCTGCCGGTCGAGGACCACAGGATGCCCTCGACTTTGAGGCCGAGCGCGTCGAAGCGCGCCTGGGCCTCTTCGTAGATCTTGGCCTCCTCGGCCTGCGAGCGGTAGCCCTTGACCTTGGTGATGATCGTCGCGACCGCGGGGTTCTCGCTGTACTTGGCCAGGATCTTGAGGATCTCATCGCTGACCTTGATGGCGTCGTCCCACTTGCGGGCGAAGACGAAGGCCTCGACGCGGGCGAGCTCGCGACGGCTCCATTCCATGGCCTGCTCGGCCTGGTCGTCGTTGGCGGACGGCCGCGCCACGGGTCCGCCCTTCGCCTCGGCGGCGGTGCCGGCCTCGTCGAGCTTGCGCAGCACCAGCTCGGCCTCGAGGTCGTAGAAGGTGTCGATGCGGCCGAGATGCGGGTCGAAGCTCCAGCGCTCCTCGTCGGCGAGCTGGCCGAGCGCGGTCTGCTCGGGTTTGGCAGGAGCGGGCACCGGCGCGTCGGCGGCCTGGGCCGGACGGGCGCAGGCGCAGACGAGGGCGCAGGCGAGCAGCGCGGGCAGACGGGGATGGCGCATGGCTTACCTCCCGCCGCCGGCCTGGAGCGCCGGGTTGTAGGTGTAGGTGACGATGTTCATCTGCACCGAGTGGGAGCCGTGCGTGAGCTTGTGGGTCTCGGGATCGGTGCCCATGCCGCCGGGCTTGATGGTGATCGAGTTCACCGTCATGAAGCGCAGGTTCTTCTCGATCAGGTCGATGTACTTGATGATGCCGTTGAGGTCGCCGGAGATGCTGGTCTGGTAGGTGACGGTCTGGTACTCGGCGCCGGCTCCGGCGCCGCCACGGCTGCCGGGGCCGCCGCTCTCGTCGATGCGCACGGACAGCACCGCGACCTTGCCGATGTCGCTGGAGATGTCGCGCGCGAGCTGCTCGATCATCTTGCGCATCTCGGCCTTCTCGCTCTCCAGCGGCAGGCGCTCGCGCGCCTGGGCGATCTCGCCCTGCAGCGCCTTGAGCTCCTTCTCGCGGGTCTCGCGCCGCAGGCAGATGGCGACCTGGGTGGCGATCTCCTGCTCGGTGCCGGCGATCTGGGTGTAGAGGCTGTCGGGAAGCTCGCGGTGGACAAACGACGGCAGGTGATCGTCGGGATCGCGCCCGAGCACGCCCAGGTCGCCGTAGATGAACCAGCCCAGCGTCGCGCAGACCAGCACTGGCGCGGCCACCAGGATGGCGAGCTGCTGGTGTTTATTGAGGTCCTTGAAGGAGCGCGCAGCCATGGTCACCGCCCTGCCAGGGTCTTGTCTTTGATGATCTTGACGCGCTGCCACTGCAGCGGGCCTTCGATCACCACGCGCTGGATGTCGAGATTCTGCTTCGGCTGATCACCCTTGTAGGTGTCCTCGGGCCTGCCGACGAAGCCCTGCTGGCTCCAGAAGGGGCTGGCCTTGATGGTCGCGAAGAACGATTGGATGTAGTCGCCGGCCTGCTGGCGCTCCTTGCCGACCAACTTGTACTTCCAGTTGACGATGAACGAGACCATGGCCTCGCCCTCGCCGGTGCGGTCGACCGGGCCGCCGCCACCCTCGCTGATGGTGAGGTCGAGGCAGCGCACGTCGAAGCCGGGCACTGTCCAGGTGCCGCCGAGCAGGTTGGCGAAATCATCGATGGTACGCGCCCAGTAGACCTTCTTCGCAAGCAAACCGACGATGACGTTGCGACGCTGCTTGAACTCGGCGATCTGCGCCTCAAGCGCGAGCACCTGCGCGGCCTCGGTCTTCTTCTTGGCGAGCTCTTCTTCCTTCGCCTCCTTGATCAATCGGGCGTTGGGGATGCGGCCCCAGTGGACGTAGGCGAACACGCCGACGAGCAGCAGCGCGGCCACGCCGCCACCTACTACGCTCATGAACATCGGGCTGACGCCACCCTGGCGTCGCCGCAGCTCGGGCGGGAGAAGGTTGATGAGGATCATGGGGCTGCCGCCAGGGCGCGTGCGGGTCTGCTGGCTGCAGGGCCGGGCACGGCGCTCCGCCACGCGTGCGCCGGGTTGAACCGGACGCTGCCGATTCGCCATCCGTTGCGAAGGGGCCTGGGCTGAAGCACGGTCCACTCCTGGAGTCGGGACATCCCTGGTTGACCATGAATCACGATTTCAGGCCTGTCAAAGCCCGCACGTGGTTCTGGTGGAGGTCCGCAACAACTGTAACCCAGGATCCGCGAATCCGCAAAGGGCGGCATGGAGGATTTCAGGGACGCATGTCCATGGCTCTGGGGCAGGTGCGTGAGACGCGAGCGGCGAGGGGCATAGCAGGTCGGCTAGCTGCCGAGGTACTGGGTACGCGGCATCAGGTGGCGCGAGACGCTCGGTCAGCCTCAGGCGGTGGACTGCGAGTCCACGGTCTTTGGTTCCGAGCTGCGAGCTGCGGGTTCTGAGTTTCGCTGAAAATCCAATCCACCATGCACGGTGCCGAGCACCTGCCACGCAGCGGGGTTACTGCAGGCGCGCGATCATCCGCTCCAGCCGCTCGCGCTGTGCCGGGTCGGCGCGCTCGCGCAGGGATGCGGCAGCGCGGCGGGCGCCGGCGCGGTCGCCGAGGCGCTCGAGGACCTGGGCGAGCAGGAAGCGGCAGCGCAGCTGGTCGGCGTCGTCACCGGCCCAGGCCGGGCCCTGCAGCAGGTCGCGGACCTCGGCGAGGCGGTCGTCCTGCTCGCTCCAGGCGCGCGCGGCGCGCCAGGCGGCGGGGGCCTGCCAGGGATGGACGATGGGCAGGGCGGCGGCGGCGCGCGCCCAGGCCGTGGCAGCGTCGCCGCCCGCACTCTCGCGTCGGCGCGCCTCGTCGCTCCAGGCCAGACCAATTTCCTCGCCGGTGCCGGGGCAGGCGAGCAGCTGCGTGCGTAGGGCGGCGGCCTGGTCCGGGGCGGCGGCGCGCGCCGCCTGCTCCGCCCAGTAGAGCAGCGTGGGGCGCACTGCCGGCGGGGTGGCCGCGCCGAGATGCGGCTGCAGCAACACCCATGCCGGCGCGGCGTGGCCGGCGAGGACGAGCGCGCGGCCCAGGGCCAGGGCGCCGGGCAGCTGACGCGCGGAACGCAGCGTGGCGAGCGGTTCCAGCGCAGTGCCCGGCAGCTGTACGAACAGGGCGAGCGCATCCGCGTCTTCGGCGATGAGGGGCGCGAGCAGGCCGCGCGCCGCCTCGCCGTGGCCCAGCTCGGCCTCGGCTGCGGCGCGCTCGCGGCGCTGCGCAGCGGTCAGGGTGCGGGCCCCGCCGTCGAGGCGGGCGCGCGCGGCGGCCACTGCCGGATCGGCGGCGAGCGCCGGCGTCAGGGCGGCGAGGGCGGCGCGCCCGTCGTCGGGATCGAGCGCGGCAAGGGCGAGGGCGCGGTAGAGCGGCAGCTGGCCTGGCTCGGCACCGGCGCGCGCGGTTTCCTGCTCTGCAACCACCAGGCATTCGCCGGGCCGGCGCGGCAGCAGCACGCGGCACAGCAGCTCGACCGCGTCGAGGCGCAGCGCCGCGGGCAGGTCCGCGCTGACGCGCAGGTCGGCAAGGATGGCGCGCGCGCGTTCCGGCTGCGCCACCGCGACCTGGCGGGCGAGCAGCACGCCGGCGTGCGCGTGGTAGGCGCTGCGCGGCCATTCGCCCCATAATGCGCCGGCGTAGCGCTCGACCAGGGCGCCGTCGCCGGCGCGGCGCGCGAGCTCGGCGAGCAGGTCGAGGCAGCGGTCGACGGCCACGCCATCGCCGGGCTGGCGCAGCGCATTCTCGAGCGCTTGGCGGGCCGCGGACTCGTCGCCGGGGTGTTGGACGGCGCGCGCGAGCAGCGCCTCACCGCGCACCTGGGCCACGGCGCCGCGCAGCGCCGGAGGCCAGGCTTCGGCGCCCGGCGGCGCACCTGCGACTGCGGCGTCGAGCGCGGCGAGGGCCTCGTCGCCGCGACCGAGCGCGAGCTGCGCGCGCGACACCACCAGCCGCACTAGACCGGGCCGGGCCACGCCAGGGTGTCCGGTAAGCAGGTTGAGCGCCTGCACCGGCTGGCCGGCGGCGAGCGCGCTCTGCGCGGCGGCAAGGACGCCGTCCTCGGCCTGGGCGGCGTGGGCGGTAGCAACCAGGGCGAGGAGGAGCAGCACGCCACACAGCGCAGTGGCGGGCATCAGCCACTGACGGCGGATCGCCGGCCCGCGTCCGCGTGAGCGGGCCAGTGGCCCGCAGTCCCAGGGGGAGGCAACGGCGCGCGTGCGCATGCGTCCGACCTACGCCGCCGGCTCATCGTCCGGGCCGAGCGCCTGGTCGAGCGCGGCGAACGCCTCGACCAGGACCTGCTCGACACCGGCGGGCGTGAGCTTGAGCGCCTCGCTGAGCGCGACGATATCCATGTCGCCGCGGAAGCGCTGCTCGAGAGCCATGCGCTGCGCGTCGGGCAGGCCGCCGAGGGCCTGCTCGAGGCGCTCCATGCGCTTGAGCAGGGCGGGGTCGCCGCCGCAGCGGTCGGCGGGAAAGGGCTCGGTCTGCGGCTCGTCGGGATGGCGGCGCGACCATTGCATGGTGAGATTGCCGCCGACCTTGCGGAACCAGGCCGGGAAGTCCTTGGCGTTGGGCAGCTCGTGGAGGTGCTTCCAGCCGCCGACGATGACCTCGGCGACCAGGCGGTCGACCACCGCTGGACGGCGCAGGCGGCAGCCCAGGTAGGCGGCGAGGCGCGGCGCGTGGCGGCGGCAGAGCTGCTCCCAGGCCTGCTTGTCGCCCGCCTGGGCGGCGACCACCAGGATCTCGTCGCGCGGTTCGTCGCTCATGGGCGGCTGGGGCTCCGGTCCGGCGTCGCCGGTCCGCCGTCATGGTGCCCCCGCCGCGGTCGTCTACAAGCCGTCGTCGGCGGCGGTGGCCGCGATGTGCGCGGCGCTGTGCACGGTGCCGTGATCCATGCCCGGGCAGCCGCGTTTTTCGGCGTGCCAATCCTCGGGGGACTCGACGATGCGCTCCCAGAAGGGCCAGGTGCGGCACTGCTTCGGCCGGTCGGTGTAGACCGAGCAGCCGTGCTCGCGGGTGAAGAACACGCAGTCCAGGCGCTTGTTCTCGAGCAGACTGACGCGCTGCTCGCCACCCCGCCACACCGTCTTCGTGTAGCGGTTGCGGAAGGTCGCGTCATCGACGCCGAGGCGCGCGGCGAGGCGCGCGATCTCATCTTCGCTCACCCAGGTGAAGCCCGGGCCGCCGGTGCAGCAGTTGCCGCATTGGGTGCAGGTGAACTTCAGGCCATCCTTGTACCACGGCTCGCCGGTCATGCGGGGACCTGCGGATGGGCAGGTGCGGAGTGCGGAGTGTGGAGTGTGGAGTGCGAGGTGGCCGACGTCATGCGCGGTTCCCCGGCTTGGGCTGCATCATCGCGGTGGGCACCACGGTAGACCGCGTCCGACGCGCACTCCGCACTTCGCACCATCATTGCAGATCCAGCTTGCCCGCGCCTGGAGCCGCGCCGGTGACGTAGACCGCGACCGGCAGGTCGTGGAGTTTGCGGTAGGCCCTGGTCAGCGCCGGGACGAAGCGTTTGACGTGCTGGTCGAGAACCAGTGAGACCGTGCAGCCGCCGAAGCCGGCGCCGGTCATGCGGCTGCCGAGGCAGCCCTTCAGGCCGCGCGCGATCGCGACCATGTCGTCGAGTTCGCGGCAGCTGACCTCGAACTTGTCGCGCAGGTCGGCGTGGCTCTGATCCATGAGCTGGCCGAAGGCTACCGCCTCGCCGGCCTGGAGCACGGCGAAGGCCGCCTGGGTGCGGCCGTTCTCGGCGACCACGTGTTCGCAGCGGCGCACCGACTCGGCATCGAGCCGTCCCGCTTGCGCAGCCTGCCACAGGCCCGGCAGGGTGACGTCGCGCAGGTGCGAGACGCCCAGCGCCTTGGCGCCGGCCTCGCACTGCGCGCGCCGCTGGTTGTATGCGCTGTCGACCAGACCGCGGCGTTTGCCGGTATCCGCGATGACCACTGACACCCCGGCCGGCAGCTTCACCGGGGTCAGCGCCAGGCTGCGGCAGTCCATGAGCATGGCCTTGCCGGCGATGCCGCAGGCGCTGGAGAGCTGGTCGAGGATGCCACAGTTGCTGCCCACGTAGCGGTTCTCGGCGCGCTGCGCCCGGGTCGCGATGTCGGCGCTGGCCAGCTTCACGCCGCTCGCGGCCAGCAGCGCGTGCATGGTCGCGACCTCGAGCGCGGCCGAGCTCGACAGGCCCGAGCCCAGCGGCACGTCGCCGGTCATGGCGAGGTCGACGCCGACCAGCGGAACGCCAGCCTCGACCAGGGTCTGCGCGCAGCCCCTGACGTAGTCGGACCAGCGCTGTGCCGGGGCGGTGGCCTTGGGGATGCGCTTGCCCAGCTCGAAGCCGATGAGCTGTCCGGGCTGCTCGAGCGAGAGCACGTGCACGGTGCGATCGCGGCGCGGGCGCAGCACCACGCGCACGTCGCGCGCGATCGCCATCGGCAGGCAGAAGCCGTCGTTGTAGTCGGTGTGCTCACCGATCAGGTTGACGCGGCCCGGTGCGCGCACGCCCTTGCTGGGCTTGGTGCCGTAGGCCTTGACAAAGGCGGTGATCAGGGTGGTGGTGCGCTTGTCCATCGTGGTCGTTTCAGGAGGCTAAGGATGGGAAGATCAGTGCGGAGTGCGGAGTGCGGAGTGACCGTATGAAGAC
>JBBQSO010000131.1:0-10459 GCA_038213805.1 Planctomycetota bacterium
TCTCGGAAGTGTCGGCGGACCAACTTCGCCTTGTCGGCGGCGGTCCAGTGACGGCGGGGCTTGGAGTCGGGGGTAGGCATGGTCGGATCCTCGTGAGATATACTCACAGTTAAAGTCCGAATTCAGCTTAGGCGGCACAGGCGTCTGGCAGATCGGGCCACTTCAACGGATCGCTGACTCCGCACTCCAAACTCCACACCTCTCCCGGGCTCTCCCGGCCCACCGCCATGGACTTTCCACCCCGTTGCCCTCCAATCCCCCCCCATGACCGACCCCGCCTTCACCTGGATCGCGGACGCCACCGGACTGCCCGCCCTGGCCGCGGCGCTCGCCGCGGCGCCGTGGGTGGCGCTCGATAGCGAAGCCAACTCGATGTTCGTCTACCGCGAACAGGTGTGCCTGCTCCAGATCAACGCCGGTGGCGCGCTGTTCGTGGTCGACACCCTGGCGCTGCTGCGCGCCGGCGCCGAGGCCGGGCAGCCCGGTGCAGCGGTGCTCGCCGCGCTCAAGCCCGAGCTCGAACGCAGCAACCGCCCGCTCTACGTGCATGGCGGCGAATACGACGTCGGCTGCCTGAAGCGCGACTTCGGCATCGCCCTGGGCGGGGTGTGGGACAGCCAGCAGGCGGCGAGCTTCCTTGGCTGGGAGCGCACCGGCTACGGCGCGGTGGTCGAGAAGGTCTGCGGCGTCGCCCTGGCCAAGGCCTTCACCCAGTACGACTGGGCGACCCGCCCGCTCGACCCGGGCGCGCTGCGTTACGCCATCGATGACGTGGTCTACCTGCCACGCGTCTGCGACGAACTGCGCGCCGCGATCACGGCGGCCGACCTTGAGGACGAGCTGGCCCTCGCCAACCAGGCGGTGTCCGGCACCGGTTGGAGCGGCGGCTTCGATCCCGCCGGTTTCTGGCGCATCAAGGGCGTGCGCGACCTGAACGCCGGCACGCTGCCGGTGCTCGCCGCGCTCTACACGTGGCGCGATGGCATCGCCCAACAGGCCAACCAGCCGCCGGGGCGCATCATCAACAACGAGCTGCTGCTGGCCATCGCGCGCAACGCGCCGACCAACTTCCAGCTGCTCAAGCGCCTCGGCCTGCGCGCGTGGTTCATGAGCGCGCACGGCGAGGCGATGATGGAGGTCGTCCGCGGCGTCCGTCCCGGCGAGGTGCCGCCGCGCCCGCGCCAGCGCGAGGTGCTGCCGGTCGAGGAAGAGCGCGAGACCCGCCTCAAGGACTGGCGGCGCAGCGAATCCGAGCGGCGCAAGGCGCCGCTCCAGGCGGTCCTGCCCGCCAAGGCCCTCGAGCACCTCAAGCAGCACGGCGCCGGCGACCTCGCCGTCGTCCCCCAGCTCGGCGCGCACCGTACCGCACTCTACGGCGCAAAGCTCCGCGAGCTCTGCGCCGACCGCTGAACAGGTGCCTCTGCCCAGAGGATGGAACCGCCAAGACGCCAGGTCCGAAGAAAGTGCCCAGACGACTGCCCAGACACTGAGGCCAGGGTGATCTGAATCGCGGATGTGCGCTTTGTGCTCGCCCACTTCCCAGTTTGATGCCCAGCGGCAAGCGCACCACGCCCACATCGCCCATTTCTTTAGCCTTGGCGTCTTGGCGGTTCTATCCTGCGCGATCCCGGCGCTCAGTCCTTGCGCTGGTAGGCCGCCGTGCTGATACGCGCCATCGCCTCAAGCTCGCGGATGCCGACCGCGAACTGGCGCGCGTCGAGCGGGCGGGCCGCGGGATCCTTGCTCAGCGCTGCGTCGATGGCGACGGCGGCGCGCGACGGCAGCTCATGCAGGCGGCTGCGGATCGCTGGAGGGGTACCCTTGAGATTGGCACGCACCCGGCCGCTGGAACGCGTGGCCGGAAAGGGCGGCTCGCCGGTGAGGATGATGAAAGCGCACACGCCCAGCGCGTAGACGTCGCTGGCGAAGGTCGGCGCGCCGCCGCGCACCAGCTCGGGCGCGACGTAGGTCGGGGTCGCGAAAAGCTGTTTGCGACCACCGAACAGGCGCGCGAACAGGCTGCGCGCGACGACTTCATGGGCGTTGCCGAAATCGACCAGGCCGACCTTGCCGTTCGGCTTGAGGATGGCGTTCTCGAGCTTGATGTCGGCGTGCAGGATGCGCTGCTGGTGCAGCTGGGCGACGATCCCGACCAGATCGGCGAACACCGCTGGCCGGCCGAGGGGACGTTCGCCCTGGCAGAGCTGGTGCAACGGCTGGCCGGCGACGTAGTCCATGATGAAGCACGGGCGGCCCTTGATGTCGCCCTGGCGGCGCGCCACCGGCACGCCGGGATTGCGGATGCGCTGCAGCATGGTGAATTCCGCCTGGAACGCGGCGAGGTGGCCGCGGTCGCCCAGGCGCTCGGGGCGCATGACCTTGACCGCGACGATGCTGCGATCGTCGGCGTGCTCGGCACGATAGACTTCTGCGACGCCGCCCCCGCTGATCAGGTCGCGGACGATGAACGGTCCGATCGAGGCATTGATGAGCGGGTCAGC
Organism: Planctomycetota bacterium; assembly: GCA_038213805.1. Classification (GTDB taxonomy): domain Bacteria; phylum Planctomycetota; class UBA11346; order UBA11346; family UBA11346; genus BOG-1363. Next base: position 2,502 of record JBBQSO010000131.1, read on the forward strand.
CATGGATCCCAAATGTACAGGGGGCCGCGCAGCAGAAGCGGAAGTGCCATCGCATGCGCAACAAGGTGTACATTACGAATCGCTCTTGCTCATGCCAGCGGCAGCTGGGACAAGCCTGACGCGCGGGCTGGTGGCGATGACGCGGAAGTCACCGGCCCCACGCATTGGCCCGCGAGCTGGTGGAAAAATCGTTTTCACCCGCGTTAGGCCGCACTGCGCCGCATCTTCCATCGGCCACTCGCCGTACCCTGCCGCCGGTGGTGCGCCGCGGCCCGCGGTCTGGGCGCCTTGCATTCGTGAGCCGGACCTGTGCACCCCTGTTGCGGAAACCGACACTCCGTCGACGGTTGACATTTCATAATGTTGTTTTATCGGGCGCCGGTCTGGTGCCCCGGCAGCACACGTCCGCTCGCCACCTCCCAGGCCAGGAGCAGGGCGTGCGCCGCGGCGCGGCGCTGGACGCGCTCGCGCGAGCCGCCGACCTGGACCAGGCGGGTGGCGGTGCCGCGCGCCGTGGCCACCGCCAAGGCGACGGTGCCGACCGGCACAGCGGTGCTGCCGCCATCCGGCCCGGCCACGCCGGTGGTGGCGACGGCGAGGTCCGCGCCGCTCGCGCGGCGCGCCCCTTCCGCCATCGCTGCCGCCACCGCGACGCTGACTACGCCGTGCCGGGCGATCAGCAGCGGAGCGACGCCGAGCCGCGCGGTCTTCACCGCGACATGGTAGGCGACCTGGCTTTCGCGCAGCACCGCCGAGACGCCCGGCACGGCGCCGAGCTGCGCGGCGACGTGGCCGCAGGTGCAGGATTCCGCGGCGGTGATCGTCCACCTGCGCCGCGCCAGCAGGGTGACCAGACTTGGCGCCAGGCCGGGCTCGGGCAGCAGGTAGGCGCGTACTGCCCGGCGCAGCGCGGCGATGCGCGCACGCACCTGCGCAGGCCGGCCGACCACGCGGAAGGTCGCGTGACCAAGTTCGTTCACGGTGATGCCGACCTGCGGGTCGCGCTCGCTCAGCAGGTCGCCGATCAGCTCCTGGGCCGCGGACTCGCCGATGCCGGCGATCCACAGTTCGCGCAGGGCCGGCGGCCGGCCCAGGCCAAGCAGCCGCGGCAGGCGCTCGGCCAGGCGGGCGACCATCGCCTGCATTTCGTGCGGCACCCCGGGCACGCAGGCGACGTGGACGCCACCGACCCGCGCCAGCAGGCCCGGTGCGGTGCCGCGGTCGTTGGCAAGTAGGCGGCTGCCGGCTGGGCGCAGCGCTTGGCGACGGTTGGCGGCCGGCACGCGCACGATGCGCAGGCGCCGGTAGGCCGCCTGCACCTGGCGCCAGGCCACGGGATCCGCGACCAGGGCCACGCCCATGACCTCGGCCAGCGCATGGCGGGTACGGTCGTCGTCGGTCGGGCCCAGCCCACCGCTGACCACCACCAGTGCGCTGCCGGCCACGGCCGCGCGCAAGGCCGCGACCACCGCGGCGTGCGCATCGCCGACCACCTGGATGCGCGCCACCGCGAAGCCGAGATCGGTGAGCACCCGGCTGATGTGCGCCGAGTTGGTATCGACAGTGCGGCCGAGCAGCAGCTCGTCGCCGACGGCGAGGATGTGGGCGACGGGCGGGGTGGTGGGGAGGGGCATGGTGCGGGCAGCGTAGGGCCCGCGCGCCAGCGCGCAGCCCCTCGCGGGGGGGCGGCTGGCTTTGCCCCGCTGCGCCGCATCATGGCCAGCCATGTTCGATGTCCTGCTGCTACCGGTGCTGGTCGCCTGCGTCGTCAGCTTCGCCGCCACCCGACTGTGCATCGCCCTGGCGGTGCGCCTACGCTTCCTCGATCGCCCGGGCACCGAAGCCCACAAGCTGCAGGCACGCGCCATCCCCTATGGCGGCGGTGCCGGCATGGCCGTGGCCCTGGCGGCCGGGCTCGCCGCCGCGGCCTGGCTGCCGGCCCTGGGTGCAGGCCCCAACCACCTCGTGAGCGATGCCGCCGTGGTCGACCATGGCAGCCTGCTGCCGGTCTGCCTGGGCGCCCTGGCGCTGTTCGTGGTCGGCCTGATCGACGACCTGCGCCCGCTACCGCCGCGCGTCAAGCTCGCCGCCCAGGCGCTGGCCGCGGCCGTAGTGGTGCCGCTCGCCGATCTCGGCATCGATACGTTTCAGCACCAACCGGTACTGTACTACGGCGTGGCCTGGGCCTGGCTGGTGCTCGTCTCCAACGCCTACAACCTGCTCGACCATGCTGACGGGCTATGCGGGTCCGTCGCCACCGTCAGCCTGCTCGCGATCTTCAGTGGCGCGTTGCTGTCGGGTGACGTCGAGCTGGCGCGCCTGGTCCTGGTGATGGTCGGGGCGATCGCCGGCTTCCTGGTCTGGAATCTGCCGCCGGCGCGTGTCTACATGGGCGACGCCGGCTCGCTGCCGCTCGGCTTCCTGGTCGGCTGCGGCACGCTCTCGGTGACCTTCTGGCCGAGCGGCGAGAGCGGCAGCCAGCTCGCCGTGCTCACCCCCCTGCTGCTCACCGCCCTGCCGCTGTTCGACACCGCCACGGTGGTGATCAAGCGTCTGCGCCGCCGCGTACCGATCATGAAGGGCGACCGCAACCACATCAGCCACCGCCTTGGCCGTCTCGGTCTGACCCCACGCCGCTCGCTGCTCACCGTAGTGGCCCTGCAGCTTGCGCTCGCCGCTGGCGCCCTGCAGCTGCGCACCGACGACCTGCTCAGCGGCGTGGTGGTGCTCGCGCAGTCGGCGGCGATCTTCGTGGCGGTGGTGTTCCTTGAGACCACGCGCGATCATGAGTGACGGGTCCGGAGGTCCGGAAGTCCGGAAGTCCGGAAGTCCGGACCGCGCGGCGGAGCCGGGGGGCGCATTGGTGTTCGGGCGGCCGCTGCGCGGCTGGGTCGACGCCCTGCACGTGGTGCTGCTCGTGCCGCTGGTGGCGCTGCGGCCGCTGATTTGGAGCGGGGACGGTACGGGCGCGGATTCACTTGCCTGGCAGGTGCTGGTGCTGGTGGGATTGGCGGTGGTGCTCGGCGAGAGCCTCAGCGGCTGGCGGCGCGGCTGGCGCTGGGGCTGGAGCGGCGTGCTGGCCGCGCTGCTGACGCTGGTCCTGCTGCCGGCGGCGGCGCGCTCGCCGCAGGGCGCCGAGGGTTGGGGCCTGTGGGGCATGCTGGTCGTGCACCTCGGCTTCGCTGCCTACCTGATGCAGGCGGTGCCGGGCCGCGAACGCCTCGCGCTCGCGGCGCTCCTGGCCGGGGTGGTGGGGGAATGCGTGGTGGCGCTGTTCCAGCCGCTGTGGGTGTTCCCGGCCATGCACACGGCGCTCGCCGCGGGCGATCCGACCCTGGTCCGCCTCGACGGCCTCCACGGCGACCTCGATGAGCGCCTGCGCAACGGCGGCGTCTACGGCACGTTCACGCTGGCCAACACCCTGGCCGCCTTCCTGGTGCTGGTCGGACCGGCCTGCGTCGCACTGGCCGCGCGCGCCACCGGCTGGGCGCGCTGGCCCGCGCTCGCAGTGACCGGCCTCGCCGTCGCGGCGCTGGCGCTGACCGCCAGCAAGGGCGCGTGGCTGGCGCTGGCCGTGGCCGCGGGACTTGCCTGGTGCCTGCTGCAGCGAGGGCGCGGACGCTGGTTGCCGCTGGTGGTCGCGCTGCCGCTGGTCGCGCTGCTGGCTACGCGCATCCCGGCCGGCCTGGCGGCCAGCGCGCAGGTGCGGATCGGCTATTGGCAAGGCGCTGCGACGTTGATCAGCGAGGCACCGCTCACTGGGCACGGCCTGCGCGCCTTCGCCACGCTCTCACCGCGCGCCTTGCCGCTCGCTGCAGAGCCCACCCGCTACGTGCATGACGAGCCGCTCGAGGCGGCCGTGGATGCCGGGCTGCCGGCGGCGCTGCTGCTCACCGCGTTGCTGGCGCTGTTGGCGTTGCAGCGGTCTCCGGCACAGAGTGCGGAGTGCGGAGTGCGGAGTGCCACAGATGAGCGCACTCCGCACTGCACACTCCTCACCCCGCACCCCGATGTTCCGACCGTCCTCGTGGCCCTGCCGGTCTTCCTGCTCACGCCCACGTGCGCCGCACTCGGCATGCTCGACAGCGCGCTGGGCTGGTGGCCGGGCGGCGCCAGCGGCACCGGCTGGCTGGCCTGGACCCTGGCCATGGGCGCGCTGCTCGCCGTCGTCACCGTCCTCGCCCGGCGGCTGCCAGTGCCGCCGGCCTGGGCCTGGCGCCTCGGCCTGGGCGCCCTGGCCCTGCACTGCCTGATCGATTTCGACCTGCACAGCCCGGCGATCTGGGGCACGTTGGCGGTGGCAGCGACCCTAGCCACTGGAGCCAGCGGTACCGCGCGCATCTGCGCGGTGACACGACCGCACTTGACGTTCGCCCTGCTCGCCGTGCTCGCCCTGGGCGCGGGTCTGGGCTTCGGCATGCTCCGCTCGGGCGAGTTGCTGGCCGCCGACGCGCTGCTCGCCGCCCTCGATGAGGCGCGCAGCGCGGTCGCCACCCGCAGCGCCACAGCGGGTGCGGACCTCGCCGCCCTGGCCGCCGACCTGGACCTGGACCCGCCACCGGCAACCCACCCGGCCCAGGTACTGGCCGTCCTCACCGCGCCGCTGCTCGCACGCGTCGCCACCCTGGCGGCCCATTGGCCGCACAGTCCCGCGCTCGATCTGGAGCTCGCCGAGCGTACCCCGCCGGGAGCGGAGCGGCTTGCGCGCAGCGCCGCCCTGGTCGCCACCCAGCCGGCGAGCGCGGCGGCGCATCTGCTGTACGCCGACGACCTCGCCGATGCGGGCCGCTGGGATCAGGCGCTGGACGAGGCCGCGGTCGTCCTGCGCCTCAGCCCGGCCGCGCTCACCCGTCGCCAGCACATCGCCTGGCTCTACGCACGCGCCGCCCGCGCCCTGCCCAGCCGCGCCACACAACTGGACGCGCTGGCGGCGGCCGAGCGTGCGCACATCGCGGCCTTGCTGACCGTGGTCAATCCGCGCAATAGGCCGTAGGGGAGGGTCCGGAAGTCCGGAAGTCGTCGGAAAACGACGATCCGGACTGCGATCCATGTCGCCTGCCGAGCCTGACGGGGTCGACCGGGGCTGCCGGACCTCGCACTGCCGGACCCTCTGCCCTGGCGTTCCCGGCGCTGCTCGGGTACACTGCTCCATGCGTCCCCATTTCATCCTCGCGCTGCCCTTCCTCGGCCTGCTCGCGGCTGCCGAACCCGAGACGCCGCCGGCACCGCATGGCGAACCCGCGGCGGCGAGCAGCCCTGCTGAGCATCCGGCCATCAGCCACCCCGCGGCCGAGGCAGGGCCCGAGGTGCACCAGGCGCCTGAAGCCCACCCGGCAAGCACTGGGCACGCCTCCGCGGAGGCTCAGCCCGGCCACACTGCCGCCAGCGAGCAGACCGCCGCGCACGCGGCCGGTGAGCAAGCCGCCGCGCATGCCGATGCGGCTCCCGACATGCACGATCTGGTCGCGCAGCTCAACCAGCTCAATGACGTCATCGCCCTGATCCAGCGCGAGCACGCCGACGGCATCGACCACGACCTGCTGTGGAACGGCGCGCTCAAGGGCCTCGCCCAGACCCTCGACGCGCACAGCGACTACCTGGGCAAGGAGGAGCTCGCGCTCTACGGCGCCGGCGAGAGCGCGCAGGTGTTCGGCTTCGGCTTTGATTGGCGCATCGACGAGCAGGGCATGGTCCAGGTGGTGCGCGTGTTGCCGGGCTCGCCCGCCGAGGCCGCCGGCCTGTGTGTCCACGACCGCCTTGAGCGCGCCGCGGACGCCCCCCTGCAGGGCGTGGCCCGTGCCATGGTCGCGCGCGCCATCGCACGCTGCGGCGACCGCCTGCCGCTGGTGCTGCGCCAGGCCGACGGCAGCCACCTCGAGGCCACCCTCGAGCGCGCCCACCTCGACGATCCCGGCGTCGGTCGCGGCGAGTTCGTCGACCGGGCGCGCGGCATCGCCTGCGTGCGCATCAGCCGCTTCTTCGCGGCGCCGCCCAGCCCCGACGGCGAGCACGAGACCGCCGCGGGCAGCGCCACCGCCAGCGCACTGCGCGCCGAGCTCGAGCGCCTGCGCGGCGACAACCTGCACGGCCTGATCCTTGACCTGCGCGGCAACGGCGGCGGCAACCTCGCCGCGGCGCTGGCGTGCGCCGAGGGTTTCCTCTCGCCCGGCGCCGACGGCCCGGCGGTGATCGCCACCCAGGTCAGCCACAATCCGCAGCACGCCGCGGTCTTCACCGCGGCGCGCGGCGCCAAGCGTTGGCCGAGCTGGCCGGTGGTGCTGCTGGTCGACGGGGGCACCGCTTCCAGCGCAGAGGTCTTCGCCGCCGCGCTTCAGGACCACCGCCGCGCGGTGCTGGTCGGCGCGCCGACCCTGGGCAAGGACACGGTGCAGCAGGTCTTCCTGCTGCCGGCCGGCGACGGCCTGCTGCTGACCGTCGCGCGCCTGCACGGCCCGAGCGGACGGAGCTGGGCGAACGATGGTCTGGTCCCCGACGTGGTGGTCGCCCAGGACGACCTCGCCCGCCTGCGCCTGGCGCGGCGCGCCCAACTGGTGGCCGCCGGCAAACCGCTGCCGCCAGATCTGATGGCGGCGCGCGACGAGCCTCTGGTGCGCGCCCGCGAGCTGCTCACCGCCCTGGTGGCGCACGGCCCCACCCGCCCGTAGGCTGCGGCCAGCGGAGTCACCATGGCCAAGAGCGACGACCTGCGCCCCGCGCGTGCAGCGCCCCGGAGCGCGCAGGATGGCAATGAAAAGCGCCCGCTCGGCGGCGGACCGCCAAAGCTCAAGCTGCATCTCATCCAGCAGCTCAAGATGCTCGCGATGTTCAATATCGTGCCGATCGTCGTGGTCACCTGGCTGGCCTGGGAATACCATGTCGGCCACGTCCGCCTCAACCGGCCGATCGGCCAGCATCAGATCCGCGACCTCGCCCTGGTCGGCGTCGCCTGTCTGGTCCTGGCGCTGAGCGGCTGGGTCATGCTCCCCTTCGGCCGCTGGCTGCGCGCCTACCCCGCCTGGCAGCTGCGCCACAGCGACAGCGCCTGGGTCTGGCTGCTGCCGACCGGCGCCGGCTGGCTCGCCTGGGCCCTGATCTGGCTGGTCACCATCGCCACCAGCCTGGTGTGCATCGCCCTGTTGGTCGAATCCATTCGTGACCTCGCTCAAGGCGCCGGCGTTGCCGGCTGACGCCGGCAGGGCCCTAGACCCTAGACCCTAGACCGGCTCCTAGGGTCTAGGGTCTAGGGTCTCTCCCTCGCAAGCGGCATTGACCTCCGCATCCGCGGACGACCGCGCCGTGCCCCTCGCACCTTGCGCCCCTACCATTCCCCGGATGGTCTGAGCCCATGCTGCCCGATGCCCCGTCCGAGGAGCTGCTCGCGGCCTTCCTCTCCGCCCACGCCCAGGGTTCGGCGGTTCCGGCGGCGCTGTTCGCGCGCGGCGAAGAGCTCCACCACCGTCTCGCGGCGGCGCCCCCCGCCAGCCCGGCGTGGGGCCGCTTCCTGGTCGCGATGGGCCAGCTCGCCGCCGAGCACCTTGACGATGCCCAGGCCGCCAGCCGCTATTTCCTCGCCGCGCTGCAGGGTGTCGCCCATCATGGCGACATCGAGGCCGCGGTCACCGCCGGCTACGACCAGGGCGTCCTCCAGGAGCGCCGCGGCAATCCCACGCATGCGCGCGCCGCTTACCGCGCCGCCGCCGCCGAGGGCCTGCGCCTGGGCGCCATCGCCGCCAACACCCTGCGCGCCGGCACCGCCGCGGTGCGCCTGGCCTTCGCCGCATACGGCGAGCTCGGCGAATTCGCACCCCTGCTCAAGCAGACCTGGCTCGGCTGGCTGTGGCTGCGCCGGCACGACCCCGCGCAGCTCGATGCGCCCCTCTCCAGCGAACTCGGCCGCCAACTCGCCGCCTTCCTGCTGCCTGAGGACGATCCCGGCGAACTCATCCACCAGTGGCGCG
>JBBQSO010000132.1:0-10324 GCA_038213805.1 Planctomycetota bacterium
TGACCGATGCGCCGAAGTGGCCGGCGGCGAACAAGGCGCCCTGGGCCATGCCCTGCTCGCCGATCGGGAACCAGCGCGCGATCGCGGCCGTCGCATTCGGGAAGGCGCCCGCCTCGCCCATGCCGAACAGGAAGCGGACAACCAGCAGGGAGGCGTAATTGAACGCACCGGCCAGCGCCATGGTGCAGGTCGACCACCACACCACGATGCGCGCCAGCACGCGCCGCTGCCCGATACGGTCGCCCCAGTGCCCGGTGGGGATCTCGAAGATCCCGTAGGCCAGCGCGAAAGCGCTGAAGACGGTGCTCATCTGGTCCATCGTCAGGTGCAGGTCGCCCATCACGTTGGGCGAGATCGCGGCCAGGCAGGCGCGGTCGAGGTAGGTCAGGAAGGCCAGCGCCCCGAGATAGCCGAGCACCCGGCGCCGGGCCCGCGTCGGTGCCGCCGGGATCGCCGCCGCGGTCATGGCGCGCTCCCGCTCACCGGACGCAGGTCATGGCGGTGGTGCGTCCGGCGAAGAAGTGCCCGACATTGGCCACGCAGGCCTCGGCCATGCGCCGGTTCGCCTGCGCGGTGTTCGACGCGACGTGCGGGGTCAGCACCACGTTGGGCAACTGGCGCAGGTCGTGCGCCGGATCGGCCGGCACGTAGGGCTCCTGCGCGAAGACGTCGAGCCCGGCCCCACCGAGCGCACCCGTGCGCAGCGCCTGGTGGAGGGCGACCTCGTCGACCAGCGCGCCGCGGCCGGTGTTGATGAACAGCGCGCCCGGCCGCATGCGGGCGAGCCGCGGACCGTCGATCAGCCGCGCCGTCTCAGGCGTCGCCGGCAGGTGCAGGCTGACGATGTCGGCTGCCTGCAGCACCTCGTCCAGGGTCTGGGTGTGCACGTCGATACCCATCTCCGCGATGCTGCGGCCGCTGGCCGCCTCCAACTCCGCGCGTGGCCGGCGTCCGCACGCGATGACGCGCATGCCGAAGCCAAAGCGCGCGATCGCGGCCACGCGCTGGGCGATCGGACCGCAGCCGAGCAGGCCCAGGGTGCGGCCCGCGAGTTCCGTGCCCGGAGTGGCGGCCCACTCGCCCGCGCGGAAGCGGCCGTGCAGGTCGGCCACATGCCGGACCAGGCAGCCGATCAGCCAGAAGGTGTGCTCGGCGACGCTGGCGTCGAGCGTGCCCGGAGTGTTCGCGACCAGGATGCCCAGGTCGCGAGCCTGCGCCTTGTCCACGCCATCGTGGCCGACACCGAAGCGCGCGAGCAGCGCGCCGCGGCCGCGCGCGGTGCGCGCCAACGCCGCGTAGAGCGGCCCGGCGTAGCGCTTGGCGCCGATCACCACGGCCTGGCAGTCATGGCGCAGCACCGCCTCGGCCAGCTCGGCCTCTTCAGCGGGCACCGGCAGGAAGGCGAAATCCGCGCTTGCGGTGAAGACGGCGCCGCCCTTCACATGCTCGGGTGCGGTGACCAGGACGGTCGGGATCATCGGATGGCGTCCATGGGGCTACCTGCAGAATCAACACGTGACGAAGGAAACGGTGGTCGCCGGCGTCATCCACCTGCAAGCCCCGGCAGCCTCGTCCCCGTTCACGGCCTGGCAAGCCGGACCACGCACGCGCACTGCCTACCGTGATGGCGGGTTCCCGTTCGCGGGTCCCCAGTGTGATCTCCCGCCCAACGCCTTCCTATCGGACGCGACCGCGCCATCCTGCGTCCGCGATCGCTCCCAGGCGTGGGCGACCCCGCGCAGCAGCAGCAGTCCGCGCGTAGCGGCACCATTTCCACGAAGCCAGCGCCCATGAAGCACCTCTACAACCCCGCCCACGTCGATGAGATCAAGCTGCGACTGACGGCGCTGACGCCGGGCAGCCAACGGTTGTGGGGCACCATGGTTCCGGCCCAAGCCCTCGCACACTGCAGCGGCGGGCTGGAGATGGCGGTCGGCGACCAAGTCCCGCCACGTCTGCTGCTGGGCCGCCTGATCGGCCGGATGATCAAGGGGCTGGTTCTCGGCAACGATGCGCCCATGCGCCGGAACTCGCCCACCGTGAAGGCACTGCAGGTGCGCGATGAGCGCGACCTGGACCGCGAACGCGAGCGGCTGTGTGACTTGATCGACCGATTCACCACGGCGGGTCCCGCCGGGTGCACGATGCATCCACATAGCTTCTTCGGGCGGCTGACGCCGAACGAGTGGGCGGTGTTGATGTACAAGCACCTCGACCACCATTTGCGGCAGTTCGGGGCATGAACGCGGTCCGCTAGGAACCGCGCATCCACGAACCCCAGGCGACCCACGACGACACCAGGTCCGCCAGCTGCGCGTATCCGGGCGCACCGGGATGCGCGCCATCGCCGCCCGCGACCTGCTCCTGCCAGAGCGTCGACGCGCGCAGGGTCGCGCACACCTCGAGGTACGGGACGTCCAAGTCCACGCTCATTCGCGCGTAGGCCGCGGACAGTTCGCCGATGCGCTCCGCTGCTTCCGGGAGCGGCGGCGGGCCCACCACCAGCACCGGCCGCCACGCCAGCGCAGCGCCGACGATGGCGCGAAAGTTCGCCAACGATTCAGCCACAGAGATGCGGGGGCGTCCATCCACCAGCACCGCGTCATTGGCACCGAACGCGAACACCAGCCGTCCATCGCAACCCTCCGGCAGGCGGCGCTCGGCCTCGTCCCGCCAGCGCGCCCGCACGTCGGCGCTGGTGTCGCGGCGGATGCCCAGATTGTAGTGCGTCAACTCCGGCAGCGTGGCGCGCACCCGCGCACAGACCCGGCCCGTCCAGCCCAGGAACTGCGCGTCGCCGGTGCCGTTGATAAAGCTGTCGCCGATGAAGGCGAGGCGCAGGTCTCTGGTCATGGGCGATCGCTCCGCGCTGGGCCGCCGCATCCTGCCCTGGTGACCGCGCGGCGCCAGCGGCCCAACACGCACGGATGGGCGCAGTGGACGCGTCCCTGGGATCGCCGAGGTTTACTCGGCATGGAGCCGGAACCGGCTGCGTGCACCTCGGCGAATCCAGGAAGCGGCACCTCGGCTCAGCGAGCCCGTAGCTGCGACCCGACGAGAGCGCGACGGTTCCGGATACAGGACGTGCCGATCCGATCCGGGAATGCCGTTCCCTTGCCAAGACCGCGACCCCGCCAGCACCCGACCGTCAACCCGCACCGCCCTGCGCCGTACCGCTTCTTGTCCCACCTGTTTGCCCCCGACCCTGGCGCGAGCTTTGGTGTCGGCTACTGTGGTAGCGCTTCCACCCCGGCCCCTTCCGCGAAAGCCCCCTGCCCATGCGCACCGTCGCCGTCCTCGCGCTGCTCGCCTCCGCCGCCGCCGTTTGCGCGTCCGATGCGCTGCCGGACTTCCGCTTCCGCGTCGAGACGCTGTTCGAGAACATTCCTCAGCCGATGGAGTTGAAGCTCGCTCCCGACGGCCGGCTGTTCTTCAACGAGTACGGCGGCAAGCTGAAGATCTATCATCCGGATACGCGTCAGATCGTCGAGGCCGGGCAGCTCGACGTCTTCACCGATCAGGAGAACGGCTTCCTCGGCTTCGCGCTCGATCCCAAGTTCACCGAGAACGGTTACATCTACTGCCTGCACTCGCCCAAGGGCTTCGAGGGCCAGTACCTCAGCCGCTTCGTGATGCACGGCGACACCCTCGACGTGGCGTCGGCGAAGCTGGTGTTGTCCTTCCCGGAGCAGCGCAAGGAGTGCTGCCACCACGCCGGCTCGATGGCGTTCGCGCCGGACGGCTGCCTGCTGTTCACGGCCGGTGACAACACCGATCCGTTCAACGACTCGAACGGCTACGCGCCGCTCGACCAGCGCGCGGGGCGCGAGCCGTGGGACGGCGCACGCAGCGCGGGCAACACCGACAGCTTCAACGGCAAGATCCTGCGCATCCGACCGACGCCGGATGGCGGCTACGAGATCCCGCCGGGCAACCTGTTCCCCAAGGGCACGCCGAAGACCAGGCCCGAGATCTTCGTGATGGGTTGCCGCAACCCGTGGCGCATGACCGTCGACGCCGCCACCGGCTTCGTCTACTGGGGCGAGGTCGGTCCCGATGCCGGCGATGACGGCCCGCGCGGCTCGCGCGGTTACGACGAGATCAACCAAGCGCGCAAGGCCGGCAACTTCGGCTGGCCGTTCTTCGTCGGCAACAACTTCACCTACACCGCCTACGACTACGCCACCAAGGAGTTCGGCAAGCCCTTCGATCCGGCACACCCGATCAACGCCAGCGTCAACAACACCGGCCTGCGCGAGCTGCCACCGGCGCAGCCGGCGATGATCTGGTGGCCCTACCGCAAGCCGGTCGACTTCCCCGAACTGGGCGAGGGCGGCCGCACCGCCTGCGCCGGGCCGGTCTTCCACTACCAGCCGTCCTTCGAGAAGAGCAACGGCTTCCCCAAGGAGTTCGACGGCTGCCTGCTGTTCTGGGACTGGCAGCGCCCCTTCATCCGCTGGGCGCGGCTGGACAAGGCCGGCGACTTCCATGGCACCGAGCCTTTCACCGGCGCCATCGTCACCGGCAACCAGGCCGACCAGTTCGAGCGGCTGAAGCCGGCCATCGCCGCCGGCGCGACCCTGATCCAGCGCCCGATCGACGCGGTGTTCGCGCAGGACGGCGCGCTCTACGTGCTCGACTACGGCGAGACCTGGGGCGCCAACGCCGACGCCAAGGTGGTGCGCATCACCTATGTGCGCGGCAACCTGGCGCCGGTGGCGAAGGCCGCCGCCGAGCCGGCCGCGGGCAAGGAGCCGCTGAAGGTCACGCTGAGCAGCGCCGGTTCGAAGGACTTCGAAGGCGCGGCCTTGACGTATGAGTGGCGCCTGAAGTCCGGCGGACCGGTGGTGTCCACCGCCGCCAATCCCGAGATCGCCATCGCCGAGCCCGGCAACTACCGCGTCGAACTGCGAGTCAGCGATCCTGAGGGCGCGGTCGGCACCGCCAGCGTCGCGGTGGTGGTCGGCAACACCGCACCGCAGGTCGCGTTCGCCAAGCCGCAGGACGGCGACTTCTACACCCCGGGCAAGGCCATCCCGTACGCCGTCACCGTCACCGACGCCGAGGACGGCTCCTCCGTGGACAAGCCCGGCGACTTCGCCCTGCGCACGCTGGTCAGCAGCACCTTCCTGCACGCCGACGGCAAGGTCACCGCGGGCGATCCCGGCTTCGCCATGGTCAAGTCCTCGGACTGCTTCAACTGCCACGCCATCGAGACCAAGGTCATCGGCCCGGCCTTCGTCGACGTCGCCACCAAGTACCGCGGCCAGCCCGGCGCCCTCGAGGCAACGGTGCAGCGCGTGCGCAATGGCAGCAGCAAGGTGTGGGGCGAGATCCCGATGCTGGCGCACCCGCAGCACACCGTCGACGAACTCGCGATCATGGTGCGCTGGGTCTACTCGTTGGAGAAGGGTAAGGGCGGCCCGTCATTGGCCCGCGGCCTGAGCGGCCAGGTGACCGCGCCCAAGGACGATCATGCCGGCACTTTCCGCCTGGAAGCCACCGCCACCGACGCCGGCCACGGCGTCGCGACCGCGCTCAGCGGCCGCGCCACCGTGACGCTGCATTCGCGGCGCGCTGAAGCCGAGTTCGCCGAACTGCACGGGCCGAAGGTGCTGGGCACCTTCCTCGGCGCCATCGACCACGGCCACACTGCGATCTTCCCCACCGTCAACCTCGCCGAGGTCGGTTCTATCACCGCGCGCGTCACCTCGCCGCGCGCCGGCGCCAGCGTCGAATTCCACGCCGGCACGGCGAATGGCCCCCTGATCGCGACCGTCACCGTCCCCAACACCGGCGGCTGGGACAAGTGGGTCGAGCAAAAGACCGAGCTGGCGCCAAGTGCGCCGCGCACGCGCAGCGCGGTGGTCGCGGTATTCGTCTTCCCCGGCCAGACCGGGATCATGAACCTGGACTGGGTGCAGTTCGACGCGAAGTGACGCGGGCGGCCGCTGATCCCCTGCCGGGGATCGCCGAGTCGCCCTCGGCGATCCCCGGAACGGACGCCGGCCCGGCACCATCCGCGACAGGATGACTCGAGGACTCCTACTCCGCGATGAAGCCCTTCTTGGCGGCCTCATCGGCGATCGCTGTGCGCATCGCATCGCCCAGGGTCTTCTCGCCGCCCGCCTGCGCGAGCTTGCGCTCCTCGGCCGCGACGAAGGCGGCGCGCGCGACGGCCAGCGCCGCGATCTCGGTCTGCACGGCCTTGCGCTCCGCCGCCTTGGCGGCGACGGCCGCCTTCAGGCCCTCCGCGTCCAGACCGCGCAATTCCGCGGGCAGTTCATCCTTGGCCACCTTGGCGAGATCGACCTTGTTCTCCGCGACCGCATCGACCAGGTCCCATGCGGCGTTGCGGTAGCCGGCACCGGCCTTGCACGCGGTGCGCGCGGCTGCGGCGGAAGGCGCCAGCGAACTGGCGTTACTGTCCTGGTCGGCCTGGCGCTGCGCCATCTCCTTGCGCTCGGCGCCATAGGTGACGTAGGTGCCGTTCAGCGCCTGGTTCAGCTCCGCCAGGCGGGCGTCCTGGGGCGCGGCGATCTGCGCCTCGGCCTTGTTCTGGTCGATGCAGATGTAGGTGCCCTCGCCAAGGCGCGCGCCGACGTCCCACTCGCCGGTGATGCCTTCCTGCACCGATCCGCAGTGGATGGTGTTGATCTGGATGCCGTGCGAGACCGCCTCGGAACAGGCGATGCGGAAACCGAACTGACCCTGGCTGAAGGGCTCGTTGCCGGCGATGAAGATCAGCTTGAGGTCCTGCGGCCGCGCGCTCCACGCCAGCTGCGTGACCGCGTTGTGGATGACCTGCCCGCAGTACTCATCACCACCGCCGCCATTGATGGCGAACAGCTGCGCCGACACCGCGTCCAGGTCGTCGCTGAGCGGGATCAGCGGCTGGGTCAGGAACGGCGCGTCCCCGTAATGGTAGAGCGCGACCTGCAGCTGCGGCCGCACGCCGTTCCGGCGCGTCGCGACCAGCTGGTTGACCACCGACCACAGGTGCGCGCGCGCCTGGTTGATCAATCCCGACATGCTGCCCGAATCGTCAAGCAGGATGGCGACCTGGATGAGCGGCGGCGCCTCCGCGGGCGCGAGCGGGACGCGCGCGGGCGCGTCGGCGGCGGTCAACGCGCCACTGAGGCAGGCGAGCGCGAGACAAGGGAGGGAGAGCAGCGTGGGGATCAGGCGCATGGGTGGGCTCCGTGGCGGGTGGTGGGGCCGGGCGCGGCGGCGCGCGGTCCTGGTAGGGATCTAACGTCCGCGCCGGCACGCGGGTGTAACTGCTTGGTAACCGCGGCAGGGATCCGACCGCTGGGCCGTGGGCGACCTGGTCGTCACCGTGCCTGGCGACGGCGATCCCCTGGATCCGCAACCGACGTGCGCCGCGCGCAGCGGTGTATTGAAACCGCCGCTTACCCAGTGACAGCCCTGTCGGCACTCCCACGATCCTCCACATGGCGACCCCCAGCCGCGGCAGTGACAGTCCATGAGCCCGGCGGACGGTGATGATCCATCTCCGCCGACTTCCATCGGCGCTTACCGCATCATCGGCCATCTCGGCAAGGGCGGCATGGCGCAGGTCTATCGCGCCGAGCACCGCACGCTGAAGCGCGCGGTCGCGCTCAAGGTCGTGCTGCCCGACTACGCCGACGATCCCGCCTTCCGCGCCCGCTTCCTGGCGGAGGCCCAGGCCTCCGCCAGCCTCGCGCACGCCAACGTCATCACCTGCTACGACGCGGGTGAGGACGATGGCCACCTGTTCATGGCCCTGGAGCTGGTCGAGGGCGGCGACCTGATGGCCATGACGGAACGGCGCGGCGGCCGGCTCGACGAGGGCGAGGTCCTGGCGTTCGCCCACGACTGCCTCGCCGGCATCGGCGCCATCGCCGCGGCCGGTCTGGTGCACCGCGACATCAAGCCCGCCAACATCTTCGTCACCGCGACCGGGCAGGCGAAGATCGCCGATCTCGGCCTCGCGCGCCAGCTGCGCGTGGCCACCTCGACGGCCGCCGGCAAAGAGGCGAGCATCATGGGCACGCCCTGCTACATGTCGCCCGAACAGATCCACTGCCTGCCCGACCTCGACGTCCGCACCGACCTCTACGCCCTGGGCGCGTCGCTGGTGCACCTGCTCACCGGCGCGCCCCTCCACGCCGGCGCCGATCCCCTCGCCACCCTGGCGATGACGCTGAGCGCGCCCTTCCCCGACCTGCGCAGCCGGCGCAGCGACCTCTCCAGCGGGGTCTGCGCGATCCTGCAGCGACTCCTCGCCCGTGACCGTGACCAGCGCTATCGCAGCGCCGAGGAGGCGCGCGAGGACGTCGGCCGTGCGTTGTCGGACGCGGCCCCGCGCCATGCGCCGCGCCATGGCGAGCGCGGGGGCACGTCCAGGATCGCGCCGCAGACCACCCGGGCATTCAGCGCGGACGGGCCGCAGCGGCCGATCTCCGACGACACCATGCGCCACGCCGCCACGGTCGACGGCATCGATAGCGCACGCCTCGCCGCGCTCGCCAAGCGCGTCATCGTCGACCGGCGCGGGCTGACCGCGGCGATCAGCCTCGCGGCCAACGCCTGCTTCCCACCGCTGCTGATCGAGCGCATGATCTCCGCTGCGGGCATCCGCTTCGGCCTTGACCCGGACGGCATCGCCGAAGCCACGTGCGCGGCGGCAGTGCCGCGGCGCATCGTCATCGCGCGCGGCGACGCCCCAGGGCCCGGCAGCAGCGGCAAATCGGTCCGCGGCGAGGTCATGCCGCCGCTGGTCGAACCCTTCCACATCCACGTCCACGAGGACGCCATGGTGGCGGTGGCGACCAGCGGCGGGCAGCAGGCCATCACGGTGCCGGACCTGCAGCGCGCCGTGCGCGAGCGCGAGCTGCGCTTCGGGCTCGATACGGCGGCTCTCCAGCGGCTGATCACCGGGCCGCTGGCACCCGGGGAACGCATCATCATCGCGCGCGGCACGCCCGCCGTGCCCGGCATCGCTGCAGGCTTCCATCTCGCCCACGCCGCGACCGCGCACGCCGCGAACGGTGCGCCACCGGACGGGGTTATTTCCAACTACGCCCGCGTCGCGGCCGGAACCCGGCTCGCCCGCTGGTCGCCCGGTCGACAGGGGCAGGCGGGCATGGATGTCCACGGCCGCGCGCTGCCGGTGGTCGCATTGGCGACGCGCAGCGCGGCCGCGTGCGCCGGCGAAGGCACCCTGCTGCACACGGATGCCGCCGGCGACGCGCTGGTCGCCGCGCGCGACGGTGTGGTGCAGGAATGCGCCGACGGCACCGTGCGCGTCATCACCGCCATCGAGATCGCCGGCGACCTCGGCCCCGGGCACGCCCCGGTGCGCGCCACCGGGCTGGTGCTGGTACGTGGCGATGTCCTGGCGGGCGCCGTGATCTCATCCACCGAGGACGTGGTGGTCCTCGGCAGCCTCGGTGACGCCGCGGTCACCGCCGGCGGCGACCTGGTGGTCGCCGGTACCATCGCCAACGGCGTGCAGCCAGTGCTGGCCGGAGGCGAGCTGGTCGCGAGCGGCATCGGCGCGCGCCGCGTGCTGGCGGGGGCGGTACGCATCGGCGGGACGTCGGAGCACAGCCAGGTCGCCGCCAACGGCGACATCCAGGTGCGCCGGGTGCGCGGCGGCCGCCTGGTCTGCGGCGGCAGCATCACCGCCGAGATCGCCGGCGATGCCACCGGCACCGCCACTGAACTGTGGGCTGGTCAAGGTCTCGGCTTGGAGCAGCACCAGGAGCTGGTGCGCGTCGTCAGCGCGCGCCACGCCGCCGCCCGCGAACGGCTGCTCGCCGAATCCAAGGCGCTCAAAGCCGAGATCGATGATGCCATGCTGGCCGACAGGCGACTCGAAGGCACGCACTTTATCCGCCGCGACGTGCTGGTCGAGCGCCAGGCGAGGCTCCGCCTGATGACCGGCCATCTCGACAGCCTGCGCCGCGCCGCCGAAGACGTCCGGCAGCGCGTGGAAAGCGACCGCACGACGCTGGACCGCGCGCCCGGTGCGCCCACGCCGGTGGATCCGAACGCCGCGATCCGCATCGCCCAGCTGGCGCACGACGGGGTGAGCGTGCGCATCGCCGACAATGATGCCGAGACGTTGGTGATGCCGCAGGGGATGCTGGTTATCGGGGGGACGTAAACTGGATGCCGATTGGCGGAATCAAAAAGCGCCCTCAGCGACATCGCTGATCCTTGCGCGGCAGCTCCGGCAGGTGCCGATCTCGATGGGCCAGTGGCCACATTCCGCGAGACCTGCCTCCCGACAGGCGCAACCGCACCTGGGAGCGCCCAGCCCCCGCACCGCGGG
>JBBQSO010000133.1:0-10105 GCA_038213805.1 Planctomycetota bacterium
CGCAATCTTCGAGTACATCGAAGTCTTCTACAACAAGATCCGTCGCCACACCTCCATCGGCAATCTCAGCCCGATGGACTTCGAACTCCAGCGGGCCAAGGCCGCTTAACCACCCGTACGCAGAATCGGGGGAGGATCACAGTTCCGAGATCGCCAAGGGCTTCCCGCATGCTCCGCTTCCAGCGACCAGCACCATCTCTGTTGAGGCCCTCGCCGCCATCATCGGCGTCAAAGCCGCGGCCAAGGATGGCATGGCCAAGTTCACCATAGGGCGGTCGGTCACCATGCCATGCGGCTGCAAGATCGGCAAAGAAATGGGCGCCAACACTTGGGCGGCCTTCATGGGTAGCGACGACCATGCAATTGTCGATGGCGACTTCGCAACCGGTCCCGGTGAATTGCAGCCGGTTTTGCATGCATTGCGCGCAGGGAACATCGCCATCGTTGCTATCCACAGCCACATGGAGGATGAAACCCCGAGGCTGATCTTCCTGCACTACTGGGGCGTGGGAAAGGCTCAAGACTTGGCGAAGTCAGTGAAAAGTGCGCTCGATGCACAGGCTGATGCACAGGCTCATGCCGTCAAATAGTGGGGAATTCACCCTGGTCGGGCCGGCGACGCCAGAGGACCTAGCCAGGGACGGCACCCAGTCGATCTGACTTTTTTCAGGACCCTCCTTCCCACCTAGACAAGGACCATGCCATGCGCGTCTCCCTTATTCCTCTCCTCGCCCTCGGGCTCTTCTTGAGTGCGCACAGCCGGCTGAGCGCCGCAGAGGGCGTAGACCACGCGCCTGCAGTCAAGCCGGTGAACACCATCTGTCCGAACGAGGGCGACAAAGTGGATGCATCCATTCCGCCTGTGATCGTGACCACCAAGGCTGGCAAGACCGTTGCCATCGGCGTGTGCTGTAAGGACTGCCCACCGATTATCCGCAAGAACCCGGACAAGTATGCCACGGCTGCCATAGCCGACAAAAGGGCCGATAAGTGATTGTAACGTTGTGATTGCTGTTGATTGCGCCTGCGCAGCTGGCGCACGTGCGGCCTGAGCGCGGAAGTAAGTCTAGGAGCCGCTGGGATGCAGCCGTGAACGTCAATCCGGTCTGCTATGGCAGATCGGATTGACGCTCACCGTCTACCCGGCGATGGACGGAAAGCTTCCCCCTCGGACGACGAGGAGCCAAAAACTTTCGCTTTGCCTGAGACCCTGGAGTCAGAGGGGAATTTCTGGGCGTGCTGCCTGACCCAGACGACGGCTTCATCCCTCCGTCATCCACTCCCCGACATCTGCAAGGATCGCCGTTCCAGCACCGGCCGGTCCGCCTATGGTCATGAGCGGGGGCTCGCCCATGAGGACCATGACCATCATCACCGCGGCCCTGCTCTTCGGCACCGGTCTCGCCCTCATCATCTCCTTGGATCAGGCCAGCCAGCTGTACAAGGAATTGGGAGTCGTCCTGCCCGGCATGACCGCAACGGTGCTCGACCTCCATTCCTGGCACGCCGATTACCTGCTTCTGGTCCTGGCCGTGGTCTGGATGGTGAAGGAGCGGCTCCTCACCGGGATGAAGCACCGGAGAGCGCTCGCCATAACAGGCCTTGTCGCGGTCAGTCTGCTCCCGCTGCTGGTCGCCCTGGTCCTGCTGCTGCCGCTCGTCATACTGACTGAAAACGTCGGCGCCCAAGGCTGAAAAGCGGTTCCAGCGGGACCGTCCTGGCTGTGGTCCGCCTCCACCTTGGCCGCAACGCGCGCGATGTACCTACTCAGCCGACCGTTTCACGCCTCCTGGAACCTCAATTCCACGCAGGGGTTCCTACGCTCAACCGATCAGCCCCACCACGGTATCACTACACCATGTCCACCAAGCACGCCCTCAGCGGCCTCCTCTCCCTCACCCTGGCCGGCATGGCCATGGCGGCCGAAGGCCCGCAGGCGCCGCTCAGCGATGCCGACATTCTCAAGAAGGTCACCTATCCGACCGGCGAATTCGACGCCACGGTGTTCGCCTCGCCGCCGAAGATCGACTATCCAATTTTCATCAGCGCCGCGGCCGACGGCACCCTGCTGGTTGGCTGCGACCAGAACGGCTCGCTCGACCGCAAGCCCGGCCGCGGGCGCGTGGTGATGTGCCGCGACACCGACGGCGACGGCAAGGCCGACACCTTCACCACCTTCGCGACCATGGACAGCCCGCGCGGCGTGGCCTGGGACGCCAGCACCCGCACCCTGTACGTGATGCATCCGCCCAACCTCACCGCCTACCACGACGACAAGGGCGTGGGCGTGGCGAACCGCGAGGAGGACCTCATCACCGGCCTCGGCTTCGGTCTCGACTTCCGCGGCGCCGACCACACCACCAACGGCATCCGCATGGGCATCGACGGCTGGATCTACATCGCGGTCGGCGACTACGGCGCGGTCAAGGCGACCGGCAAGGACGGCGCGAGCCTGGCCATGCGCGGCGGCGGCATCGTGCGCGTGCGCCCCGATGGCAGCGGCATGGAGCGCGTGGTGTGGGGCACGCGCAACATCCTGGCGGTCGCGATCAGCCCGACCCTGGACATCCTGACCCGCGACAACACCAACGACGGCGACGACTGGAACGACCGCCTCAGTTTCAATCCCTTCGGCGCGAACATGGGCTACCCCATCCTGTTCCGCAACTTCGCCGATGAGACCATTCCCACCATGATCGACTTCGGCGGCGGCTCGCCGGTCGGTTCGGTGTTCATCGACGAGCCAACCCTGCCCAAGGAGTGGTCCCACGGCTTCTTCAGCGTCGAGTGGGGCCGCGGCGAGATCGACCTGCACCCGCTCACCCCGGTCGGCGCGACCTACAAGGCCGAGACCAAGCAACTTGCCAAGCTGACGCGCCCGACCGACATGGACGTCGACGCGTCCGGGCACCTGTACGTGGCGAGCTGGGACGGCGCGACCTTCACCTACACCTCGCCGAACGTCGGCTACATCATCTGTTTGACACCCAAGGGCGCCAAAGCGGCGGCAGCGCCGGTTGCGGCCAAGCTCGATGAAAAGGCGCTGGTCGCGCAGATCGGCTCGCCGAGTGCCGTGCTGCGCTTCGCCGCGCAGCGCGAGCTGCTGGTGCGCGGCGCCAAGCCTGGCGTCGCTGAAGGTCTGCTCGCCCTGGTCGGCTCCAGCCACAATCTCGGCGTGCGCGTGGCCGCGATGTGCACGCTCAAACTGCTGCTCGGCGAGAAGGCGGTGCCGATGCTGGTGCCCCTGGCCAAGCACGACGAGCTGCACGAATACGTGCTCAAGGTCCTCGGCGAGGACCGCAAGCTGGCCGCCGCCGTGCCGGTGCAGCCCTTCCTCGACGGGCTCGCCGACGCGGACGCGCGCGTGCGCCTGCAGGCCGTCACCGGCCTCTGGCACCTTGGCAAGACCGAGGCCAGCGCGGAGCTGCTGACCGCCACCGCCGACGCCGACTACACCGTCGCGCACGTCGCGATGCGTGGCCTGGAATTCCTCAAGGCCGACGCCGCCTGCCTGTCAGCGCTGGACAGTGCCGATACCAAGGTCCAGCCCGGCGCGCTGCGCGCCCTGCAGACCATGTACGAGCCCAAGGTCGTCGACGGGCTGATCACGCGCCTCGCGACGGCCAAGCCCGAGTTGCATCTGGGCATCTTCAAGGCGCTCTGCCGCCTCGCCTCGAAGGAGACCGTCTACAGCGACCCGAAGATGTGGTGGGGCACGCGCCCTGACACCAGCGGACCGATCTACAAGCCGGAGCAGTGGGAACAGACCGACAAGATCCTGACCGCCCTCAAGCAGGCCTTCGACGCCACGAGCGGGGACGAGGCCAAGGCCTGCGTGGTCGCGCTGATGCGCCACAAGCTCACCTTCCCGGGACTGGCCGAGGCGATGTTGGCCAAGGTCGGCAATGACACCGCGTCGCGCCTGGACGTCATCCAGAGCCTGGTCTCCGGCAAGACCCCGAACTCCGCGGAGGTGCTCAAGGCGCTTGCGGCCATCGCCACCTCGCCGACCGAGGCCCCCGAGCTGCGCGCGCGCGCCTACCGCCTGCTGTCCTCAACCTTCGAGAAGGACAGCAAGCCGGCGATCGACGCCTTCGCCGCGCTGGCCGTGCCCGCGCCGCAGGGCGTGCTGGCCACGGTCTGGGAGGAGTTCACCCGCGACCAGCGCATGGCCAAGAAGGTCGGTGATTTCGCCGCGCTCACCCGCGACGCCGAGCCCGGCCGCCGCATCCTGGCCGCCACCGTGCTGGTCGACATCGTGACCAGCACCGTGCTCAAGGAGAAGGGCGCGAAAGACGCCGCCGAGAAGGAGCTCGCGCGCATGTGGGCGGAGCCCGAACCGGCGGTCTCGCTGCTTGAGGTCATCGCCCGCAACCACGCCACCCAGTTCACCGACAAGGTGCAGGAGAGCGCGGGCAGCGCCAACCCGGCGGTGGCCGCCGCTGCCAAGAAGACCCTCGCCACGCTCGGCCAGGACAAGGCCGCCGGCACCGCGTCAAAGCCCATCGGCCAGATGGCCTACGAGGACGTGGTCACGGCGGTGCTCGCCGCGAAGCCCACGCCGGAGCAGGGCCGCCAGCTCTTCCTCCAGCAGGGTTGCATAATCTGCCACACGCTGTCGGCGAAGGAGCCGCCCAAAGGCCCGATGCTGGGCGGCATCACCGCGCGCTACAACCTCACCGAGCTCTGCGAGTCGGTGCTGAAGCCCAGCGCCAAGATCGCCCAGGGCTTCGAGTCGCAGCACATCGTGCTGAAGAACGGCACGGTTATCGACGGCTTCGTCGCCAAGGAGGGCGGCGATTCGGTCGACGTGCGCAACATCACCGGCATCGTCACGGTCATCGAGAAGGGCGACATCGCCAAGCGCGAGCGCAGCGAGAAATCGATCATGCCCGAGGGCCTGGTGAACAACATCACGCCCCAGGACCTGGCCGCGCTGATCGCCTTCATCGGGTCGCAGGGCGGCAAGTAGGCGCCGCGCCACGCGCGCGGTGCCGGCATCCGGCCGGCACCGCGACGGCCCGCCGTCCGACGGGAGGGCGAGCCATGGCTTGACCACGCGCATCGGCCGCCCTGGCCGAGCGGGGGCTCGACCTTCCCAGCGGAACGCCGTCAGCACGGGAGCGCTCCCGCGGATTCGCGACGCGCGAGCCACCAGGCATTGTACCGCCCCGGTTGCCATTGGCAGCGACGGCCGCGCACGTATCGTCCCGGCTCTGCCGTCCGGCTGCCGGGCGGTGCAACCATGGAGCCGTCATGAGTCTCGCCACCTTCGATCTCCTGGTCATCGGCGCGGGCCCCGCCGGCAGCAGCGCGGCGCTGACCGCCGCGGCCTTCGGCAAGCGCGTCGCGCTGGTTGAGCTTGAGCAGCACGTGGGTGGCGCCGGCATCAACACCGGCACCATCCCGAGCAAGACCCTGCGCGAGAACGCCCTGGTGGTCGCGGGCGCGCGCGCCCGCGCCCTGGCCTGCATCGACATGCGCGTGAAGCCCCAGCTGACCCTCGCCGCCGTCACCGGCCAGGTCGCGGCCGTCGAGCAGGGCATTCGCCACGAATGGGACGCGCGCCTGCGCCAGCGCGGCGTCGCGGTACACCACGGCCGCGCGCGCTTCACCGACGCGCACACCGTCGAGGTCACCACCGCGGCCGGCCCCGTGACGCTCGTCGGCAACGTCATCGTCGTCGCCACCGGTTCGTCGCCGGTGCGGCCCGAGGGCTTCGACTTCGCCCACCGCCGCGTCCACGATTCCAACGAGATCCTCGAGATCACCGAGCTGCCGGTCAGCCTGGCGGTGGTCGGCGCGGGCGTGATCGGCGCGGAGTACGCCGGCACTTTCGCCGCGCTGGGTGTCGAGGTCCACCTCATCGACGGCCGCGACACCCTGCTGCCGTTCCTTGACGCCGAGATCTCGAAAGCGATCTACAAGGGCATGGTCCAGGCGGGCGTGAAGTTCCATTGGCAGGAGCGCGTGGTCTCGTGCACCTCGCCCGCGGAAGGCCTGGTCACCGTCGAGCTGTCCTCGGGCCTGCGCCTCGCCGTCAGCGACGTGCTGGTCGCGGCCGGGCGCAGCAGCAACACCGAAGGCCTGGGCCTGGACAAGGCCGGCGTCGCGCTCGGCAAGCGCGGCCTGGTGCCGGTGAACGAATTCTTCCAGACGGTCGTACCGCACATCTACGCAGCCGGCGACGTGGTCGGCCCGCCCGCGCTGGCCGCCACCGGCATGGAGCAGGCGCGCGTGGCGGTCTGCCACGCCTTCGACCTGATCAAGAAGGACATCGCACCGCAGCTGCCGACCGGCATCTACACCATCCCCGAGGCCGGCACCTTCGGCGCGAGCGAAGAGGAGCTGATCAAGGCCGGTACGCCCTACGTGGTCGGCCGCGCCGCCTACCGCCACAATGCGCGCGGCCGCATCATCGGTGACCGCCAGGGCCTGCTGAAGCTGATCTTCCACCGCGACGATCGCCGCCTGCTGGGCGTGCACGTGGTCGGCGAACAGGCCACCGAACTGGTCCACATCGGCATGATGGCGATGCTGAGCGGTGCGACCGAAGAGATCTTCTCGCGCGCGTGCTTCAACTACCCGACCCTGGGCGACCTCTACAAGTACGCGACCTACGACGCCGAAATGTCGCGCCGCGTGGCCAAGCCTGCCACACCCGCATAGCGCTGGTGCTGAACCGGGGGTAGATCAGCGTCCAGCCTGCTGGCACCACGGCGACCTCGCGGGTGGCGGGGACGTCGCCCAGGTGCGTCGCATCGGCTGGCGACAGCAGGACTTCGGCCTTCCGCGATGATGCCGACGCGCAGCAGGCGGGCAGCAGGCAGATGGGTGCGCCGTGCGAGCGTATATCCAAAAAGAGATTGGCCCTGAATATTAGACATATCTTGTTCAACACCAGAGTTTTACGGTGACATGATCGCAAAGTGCGGTCATTCTCCTAGTGACCCCGATGTCCCCTCCGCCCAAACTCCTGCACCGTCTGACCCTACCGGTGACCATGGCACGCACCGACGCCATGGTGTTCCGAATCAAGCGGCGCGCGGCCGCTCTGGGCCTCGCCTGGCTCTGCCTCCACACCCCGCTGGGTGGAGCCGAAGGCGATGAGGCGACGCGCAAGCTGCTCTCCACCAATTGCCTGCCCTGCCACTCCTCACTCAAGCACAAGGGCGACTTCGATCTCGAGAAGCCGCTCGCCGCCACCGATCTCGGCGCTGGCGACGAGCACCTGTGGGAAAACATCCGCCGCGTGGTCAGCGAGCAGGAGATGCCGCCGCCGGATAAGAAACAGCAGCCGAGCCTCGCCGAGCGCGACCGCCTGATCACCTGGATCGATCGCACCCTTGATGGGCCCGGCGGCGACACCCCCAGCGACCCGGGCAGCGTCACCATCCACCGCCTGACCCACGTCGAGTACAACCGCACCATCCACGACCTGCTCGGCGTCGATGGCGATCCGGCGCAGGCGTTCCCGCCGGACAGCGCCGGCGGTGCGGGCGCCTTCGACAACCAGGCCGACACGCTGTTCGTGTCACCGCTGTTGATGGAGCGCCTGCTCGGCCTGTCGCTCGGCCTGGTCGCCAAGGCCGAGCCCGCGCGGCTCGGCGTCGTCGAGGCGGAGAAGAACAAGCAGGGCCAGGTCACGCCGCAGGCGCGGCGCAAGGCGGTCGAGGCTTCGCTGACCGCGTTCCTGCCGCGCGCCTGGCGCCGACCGGTGACGGCAGGCGAGGTCCAGGCGCTGTACCGCGTCTACGAGCGCGCGGCGCGTGGCAACGTCGCGCCACAGGACGCGCTGCAACTTGCCTACGCGGCAGCGCTGACCTCGACGGAGTTCCTGTTCCGCTTCGAAGAGGTGAAATCCGTGCCGGGCGCCTATCCGCTCGGCGCGTACGAACTGGCCAACCGCCTGTCCTACTTCCTGTGGTCGACGATGCCCGACGAGGCGCTGCTGGCCGCGGCGAAAGACGGCGCGCTGGCAAAACCAGAGGGCATCGCCGCGCAGGTCGCGCGCATGCTCGCCGATCCGCGTGCACGCATCCTCGCCAGCCAGTTCATGGGCCAATGGCTGGGCACCGCCGATCTCGCCACCGGCCTCGGTCCCGATGCCAAGCTCTTCGAAGGCTACAGCGATGCCCTGCGCGCCGCGATGATCGCCGAGCCAGCAGAATTCATGCAGGCGCTGCTCGACGGCAACGGCAGCGTCCTCGACCTGATCGATTGCACGTACGTCTACGCCGACGAGACCCTCGCGCGGCATTACGGACTGACTCCGGGTGCAGGCACCGGCTTCACGCGCATCGCCGTCGACGACGGGCGGCGCGGTGGCTTGGTGACCATGGCGGGCGTGCTGGCGGTGACCTCGCGGCCGTCGCGCACCAGCCCGGTGCTGCGCGGCAAGTGGATCCTGCAGGAGCTGCTCTCGTACCCGCCGCCGCCGCCGCCGCCCAATGTCCCGGCCCTGATCGAGGCGACTGCCGGCGCGCCCAATGTCGGCACCCTGCGCGAGCGCCTGGAGCGCCACCGTGCGGATCCGGCCTGCGCCAGCTGCCACCAGCGCATCGATCCGCTTGGCTTCGGCTTGGAGAACTTCGACGCGCTCGGCCGCTGGCGCACGCAGGGCGACCAGGGCGAGGCACTGGACGCCGTCGGCACCCTGCCCAACGGCGACACGTTCAGCGGCCCGCAGCAGCTCAAGAAGCTGCTCTTGCAGCACCGCGAGCGCATCATGACCACCCTGGTCGAGCGCCTGCTCGCCTACGCGCTGGGCCGCGCGCCCGAGCGCTGCGACCGGCCGAGCGTGCGCCTGATCCTGAAGCACCTCGCCGCCGACGGCTGGAAGGCGCGCACGCTGGTCACCGAGATCGCCCTCAGCCTGCCTTTCAGGGCCAAGCGCAACCCGCAGATCAAACCAGCCGCCCCGGGCGCGCCGCTGACCGCCAAATGAACCGAGGAGCCCGCCGATGAGATCCTGGCCAATTTCCCGCCGCACCATGCTGCGCGGTCTGGGCGTCGCCATCGCCCTGCCCATGCTCGACATCATGGCGGGCGCCGACGAACCGGCCATCGCCGGACCGAAATTCAAGCCACCGCGCGCACCGGTGCGCATGCTGCTGATGAACCTGCCCTGCGGCACCTACCGCGCGGAGTGGGGCGCCGTCGACAAGCCGGGCCCGCTCGGCGAACTCAAGCCGCTGCTCAAGCCGCTGCAGCCCTTCACCGGCGATCTGCTGCTGATCGGCAACCTGATGAACAAGGCCGCGACCGTCGACGGCCTCGCCCACTACACCAACGAGGCCAACCTGTGGACCAGCACGGTGGTGAAGAAGACCACCGGTGCCGACCTCGACGTCGGCGGTATTTCGGTCGACCAGGTCGCCGGCACCTGCACCGGCGCGGTGACGCGCTTCCCATCGCTGCACCTCGGCATGATGGCCCCCTACGGCGGCGTCGACAGCGGCTGGGCGCGGGTCTACGACAGCCAGCTGTCGTGGAGCGCGCCGACCACGCCGGTGCCGAACGAGATCGATCCGAAGCGCGCCTTCGACCGCCTGTTCCGCAGCGCGGGCGACGCCAAGACGGCCGGCGGCGCGAACGTGGTTATGCCGATCTCGGAGCAGGACCAGCGCAGCGTCCTCGACTACGTGCTCGATGACGCGACCGGCGTGCGCCGCCGCGCCAGCGTCGCCGACCAGCGCAAGCTCGACGAATACCTGACCTCGGTGCGCGACGTTGAAAAACAGCTCGACCGCGAGATCAAGGAGGCGGCCAAGCAGCGCCGCGTCGACCCGGCCGCGACGCGCGCGGTCGGCCAGCTCGGTGGCCAGGTCGTGGCGTTCGACGGCAAGGACCACACCAAGCGCCTGCGCCTGATGCTTGATCTGATCGTGCTTGGCTTCTGGACCGATTCGACGCGCGTCTCGACCTTCATGTTCGGACACGAGCGCAACGACCTCAATTATTCCTGGCTCCTCGTCGTTCGCGGTGGAAATTTTCCGTTTGCGCTTGACCATTCTGCATGGACAGCCCGCAACTCTTTCGCGCAGCGCTCGGTCTCGGCAACGACTGGACCATCGACAAGGTCGACTTCATCAAGGCGGACAAC
>JBBQSO010000134.1:0-9970 GCA_038213805.1 Planctomycetota bacterium
GTCGCGGCCGTCAGCGCGCCGCTACCTGCTCGACCAGGGGCTGACGCATGCCCTGCCGATCCACGTGCGCATCCACAACCTCTCCGCGGCGCCCGTGACGGTCACTCCGGCACTGTGCCTGCCGGGCGGAACGCCGGTCGCGGCGGCCGCGGTCGCGGTGCCAGCGCAAGGGTCGAGCGAGGTGACCTGGACGGTGGATGCCAGCGCGAGCCTCGACATCGCCGAGACCCGTTTCATCACCATCACCGCGCAGACCCCGGCGGGAGCCCAGCCGGGGCCGCTGGCCATCCCGCTGGTGATGGATGGCAGCCTCGACCAGCACCTCGCCCGCCATCCGCACCAGCGGGCCCTGCCGATCACGGAACTCGGGCGGTGGCACGCCAACGTCTCCGCCCAGGGCAGGACGACGTTCCTGACTGACGCTGGTGGGTGGCGGATGACGGCGGTGTTCCCGGCGGCCCAGGGCAACTGGACATACCCGAAGTTCACCCTGCCTGATCGGCTCGATGGGGAGCGCGACTCGGGATTCATCATCCGCGCGCGCATCCTCAAGCCGGGCGCACCGGCGGCGATCCTGGCGAATCCCGACAGCCGCGTCGGGTTCTGGTGCCCGGACCTGTTCCCGGCCGACGGGCAGTGGCATGTCGTCTACGTGCCCTTCGCCGAGTTCAAACCGGGGCCGAACGGCACCGGCATGCAGAACTCCCGGCTCGAGGTCGCGTCGTGGGACACCCTGGCGATCGGCATGGGCAGCGCCGCGGCCGAGAACGCGCTTGAGATCAGCCACCTGATCGTGGTTGGCGGTGCCGACGGAAAATGAACGAGGTGGGGTCGTCGGCAGTAGAATGGGTCTGACCCTGCGGGCGCCAACGACCTGGGGGCTTCCATTCCTGGCCTCCTCGCCCATCCATGACGACTGCGGATATGCCCCTCCTGGAGAAGATCATGCCGACGACGACGCACCTGCTGCCGCTCTGCCTCCTGTTGCTGAGCGGCGTCGCCTGCTCCGCCGAACTCTCCATCCGCGGCACCACCGACAAGGACGTGGCGATCTACAAGCCCGGTGAAAGGATCGAATTCACCCTGCGCGTCCTCGATGGCGAGGCACCCATCGCGGGCACGCTGCTG
Source organism: Planctomycetota bacterium (assembly GCA_038213805.1). GTDB lineage: Bacteria > Planctomycetota > UBA11346 > UBA11346 > UBA11346 > BOG-1363. Next base: position 1,129 of record JBBQSO010000134.1, read on the forward strand.
AAGTGGACGCGCACCGGCGACGACGGCAGAACCGAGCAGGGCGAGGGCACGGCTGGCATCGACGGCCTGAAAGTGGCGACCGCGCTGGACAAGCCTGGCTTCGTGCGCCTGCTCGTGCAGGCGTTCGGCACCGACGGCAAGCGGTTGCAGGGCTACGTCGGCGGCTGGGGCGCCAACAAGAACGGCGACATCTTCTTCGACGGCGGCGCCTGCGTTGAACCGGAAAAGCTGCAGACCGTCGCCGAGCCCAAGGATTTCGACGCCTTCTGGACGGCGACCAGGGCCAAGCTCGACACCGTTCCCATCACGGCGGACCTGAAGGAGCTGCCGAGCACCAACCCGAAGGTGACGCTGTACGCGGCCACTATCGCCTGCGCGGGTCCGAAGCCGGTGACCGGCTACCTGACCGTGCCGGTCGGTGCCAAGGCCAGGTCGCTGCCCGGCATCGTGCAGTTCCAGGGCTATGGCGTGAACAAGCATAACCCGCCCGGCTGGCTCAACGAGGGCGCGATCTTCCTCGAGATCAACGCGCACGGCATGGAGCTGGGCCGGGACGATGAGTACTACAAGCAGCTGCAGAAGGATCTGGCTTCGTACTGCTTCAAGAACGACGAGAACGCCGACCGCGAGAAGACCTACTACCACGGCATGGCCCTGCGCGTGATGCGCGCGCTGCAGTACGTGAAATCCAGGCCGGAATGGAACGGCAAGGAGCTGCAGAGCAACGGCGGCAGCCAGGGTGGCCTGCAGGGGCTGTGGGGCGCGGCCCTGGACGCGGAGGTGACCTCGAGCGAGATCTGGTCGCCGTGGAGCTGCGATTTCGGCGGCATCACACTGGGACGGCAGCGCGGCTGGCGTCCCGACTACAACGCGGCGCTCGACTCCTACGACCCGGTCTTCCTCGCCAAGCGCATCACGGCCAAGGTCCACCTGGTCGCCAACTATGGCGACTACACCTGCGCCCCGTCTGGCGTGTGGCTGGTCTACGACAACATCCCGCACGAGCGGAAATCCATGCTCGTCAAGCAGGGCTGCACGCACGGGTACGAGATGAAGGGCGGCATGCAGTTCACTATCGCGCCCACAGGGGTCACGGACGTCGGGGTGAGGAAATAGGCGCCCACGCGCGCCGTAAACGCGGTCCACGCAGCCGGACGCGCGCTGCGCAGCCGTATCCGCACGAAGCCACCTACGGATGCGCACCAGACCCCGCCGGTGCCGACACCGCGTCACGCAGTGCTGGACTGCTGCCAGTCCCCAGGCCACGATCACGCCCCCGGGCCACCCGGCCCTACCCCAGGAGAGCGACCATGATCAAGGTGAGCGTGATGTACCCGAACACCCCCGGTGCCCGCTTCGATCACACCTACTACCGGGACAAGCACATGCCCCTGGTGAAAGCCCGCATGGGCGCGTCGTGCCTCTTCTACACGGTCGACAAGGGCCTGGGTGGCATCGGCCCGGGCGAGCCGGCGACCTTCGTCGGCATGTGCCACATCCACTGCACGTCGATCGAGACCTTCCAGGGCGGCTTCGGCCCGCACGCCCCGGAGATCCTGGCGGACATCCCGAACTACACCGACCTGAAGCCGATCATCCAGATCAGCGAGGTCGTGGTCGGGCAACCGTAAGGCGCGTCACCGTCACCCTGCAGCGGTCGCGCGTGCGACCGCTGCAGCGCATGGAGCGGCGCTCAGACCCGCGCCGCAAGCGGTGCCGCGCGCAGGGCCGCCACCGCCGCCTCCGCATCGTAGACGCAGCCACCCCAGGTGCCGCCACTGACCTGCTGGAGCGCCGCCCACAGCTTCGTATCCGACGGCAGCGCCGGGTGCGGGGCGAGATCCTCGCGCGGACTGCGCCGCAGCAGCTCGGCCGCGCCCCATCCCGCGTCGTGATCGCCTGCGGCGTCGCCGATGAGGTCGACGGTCCCCTCCTGACGGTCGCGGTCGACGACGATGCGGATGCGATCGCCATCGCGCAGCTTGCCGATGGGACCGCCCGCGAGCGCCTCCGGCCCGACGTGGCCGATGCACGCGCCGGTGCTGACGCCCGAGAAGCGCGCGTCGGTGAGCACCGCCACCTGCTTGCCCCAGTCCAGATGCTTCAGCGCCGAGGTCACCTGGTAGATCTCCTCCATGCCCGTGCCCAGCGGGCCGCCGCAGCACAGCACCACGATGTCCCCCGCCTGCACCGGCTTGGCGGTCAGTCCCTTGATCGCGGCGACCGCGTCGTGTTCACGCACGAACACCCGCGTCGGCCCGGTCTTGCGGTAGACGTGGTCGGCGTCGACGACGGCGGGGTCGATGCTGGTGGCCTTGATCACCGCGCCGTCCGGGCAGACGTTGCCGGACAGGAAGGCGATGGTGCCGGTCATGCCGCGCGCGCGCGCCCGCGTCGGCGCCATGATCACGTCGTCGGGATCGGTGCCGTCCGCCGCGAGGCGTTCACGCAGCGCGCGCCGGCGTTCGCTGCCTTCCCACCACGCCAGCACGTCGCCCAGGGATCTGCCGCTGGCGCCGACCGCGTCGAGCCGGAGCAGTCCGAGAGCGCGTAGATGCAGCATGACTTCCGGTACGCCGCCGGCGAGGTAGACGCGCACCGTCGGGTGGTTGCTCGGACCGTTCGGCAGCGCGTCGACCAGGCGCGGCACCTGGCGCATCAGCGCCAGCCAGTCCTCGCGCCGCGGTCGCGCCAGCCCGGCCGCGTGCGCGATCGCCGGCAGGTGCAGCAGCGCATTGGTCGAGCCGCCGACCGCCGCGTAGGTCGCCATGGCGTTGTGCAGCGCCGCTGATGTCAGGATCTTCCCCGCGGTCAGGCCGATGGTGCGCTGATGAAGCACCGCGCGCGCCGCTGCGCGCGCCAGTTCCAGCCAGATCGCCTGCCCGGAAGGCGCGAGCGCGGAATGCGGCAGCGCCAACCCCAGGGCCTCGCCGATCACCTGCATGGTCGCCGCGGTGCCCAGGAACTGGCAGCCGCCGCCCGGCGTGGCGCAGGCGCGGCAGCCCAGTTCGGCCGCGTCCTTGAGGCTGATCTTGCCGTGTGCGTAGCGCGCGCCGATCGACTGGATGGTGCCCGCGTCCTCACCCTGGGTCGGCGGCAGCGTCACGCCGCCCGGCACGAACACCGCCGGCTGGTCGCGGCAGCCCGCCAGCGCCATGAGCATGGCCGGCGCGCCCTTGTCACAGGTGGCGATGCCGATCACGCCCTTGCGCGTCGGCAGCGAGCGGATCAGGCGGCGCAGCACGATCGCCGCGTCGTTGCGGTAAGGCAGGCTGTCCATCATCCCGGTGGTGCCCTGGGAGCGGCCGTCACAGGGATCGGTGACGGCGCCGGCGAAGGGAATGACGTGGTGCGCGCGCAGCTCACGCGCGGCGGCCTCGACAAGCAGGGCGACCTCCCAGTGGCCGGTGTGGTAGCCCAGGGCGAGCGGAGTGCCATCGCTCTGGCGCAGGCCGCCAGCGGTGGAGAGGATGAGAACCTGGTCACGTCCCAGTTCCGACGGGGTCCACCCCATGGCGGCGTTCTGAGTCATCGCGAAGAGATCGCCGCTGGGCGCGTTCAGCAGCAGGTCGTGGGTCAGCGGTAGCGAACCTGCCGGACCCGCGGCGTGGGTGCGCAGGTCGCTGAGGACGTCGGCGCGGTAGAGGGTGTCGAGGTCGAGGTGGGTCATCGGGTGCTCAATCCAGGGGGCCGCGACTTCGCGCAGGATGCCCGCACCGCCGGCGAGCGCCCATGCGATACCTCCACGGCGAAGCCCTCGCAAGCGCCACCCACGCACGCCCACCGGCGCGCGTCGCGGTGCGGCATGGGCCCACGCGGACGGGCCGCTGCGTACATGACCATCCTGCCGGCTGGTCACCCGGCGGCTTGACCGCCTTTCCCTTTGACTCCCTCCGACAATGTCATCCATTTCCTACCTGCGGATAATCCGCAGGTAGGAATGCATGGGCAAGGTGCGACAAATCGAGGCCGAGCGTCGTCTGGAACACCTCACGACGACCGTCAAGGCGGCCGGCGTCAAGCTGACGCACCAGCGGCTCGAGATCTTCCGGGAAATCGTCGCGAACGAAGCGCACCCGGACGTCGAGACCATCTTTCGCGCCGTCCAGCCGCGCCTGCCGACGGTATCCCTGGACACGGTGTACCGGACCTTGTGGCTGCTCCATGACCTGGGGTTGGCCACGACCCTGGGTCCGCAACGGGATGGCATGCGCTTTGATGCGAACCTCAGCCCGCATCACCACTACGTCTGCGTGCGCTGCGGTCTCGTGCGGGACTTCCAAAGTCCCCACCTGAACCGCCTGCGCCTTCCGGAAGCAGTGACGCGCATCGGCAGCGTCGTCGACGCGCACGTGGAAGTGCGCGGCGTCTGTGCGCAGTGCGCCCGCAAGGTTTCAGGCTCCGCAAAGAAAAAATCCACCAGGAGATCCCCGTGACCAATGACAAGCCGCCCACGACCGCCCAGGCGCCCGTTCGCGACGATCAGCAGCCCGGCGCGCTCCCGGTACGGCAGGGACCGTCTTCGAACGCGACCGGCGCAGGCACGTCGAACCGCGACTGGTGGCCGACGCAGCTGCGGCTCGACCTCCTGCATCAGCACTCCGCCAAATCCAACCCCCTGCCAGAACCGTTCAACTACGCCAAGGAGTTCGCGAGCCTCGATCTCGCAGCAGTGAAGAAGGATCTTGCCGCGGTGATGACCGCCTCGCAGCCGTGGTGGCCGGCGGACTTCGGTCACTACGGGCCGTTGTTCATCCGCATGGCATGGCACAGCGCCGGCACGTACCGCACCGGTGACGGCCGCGGCGGCGCTGGTGGCGGTCAGCAACGCTTCTCCCCCCTCAACAGCTGGCCCGACAATGTCAGCCTCGACAAGGCGCGCCGCCTGCTGTGGCCGATCAAGCAGAAGTACGGCCAGAAGATCTCGTGGGCCGACCTCATGGTGCTGACCGGCAATGTCGCGCTGGAGACGATGGGCTTCAAGACCTTCGGATTCGGCGGCGGGCGTGAAGACGTGTGGGAGCCGGATCAGGACGTCTACTGGGGCGCCGAGAAGACCTGGCTGGGTGGCGATAAGCGCTATTCCGGCGCACGCGAACTCGAAAAACCCCTCGCCGCCGTGCAGATGGGCCTCATCTACGTCAATCCGGAAGGTCCCGAGGGAATTCCGGATCCGCTCGCCGCAGCCAGGGACATCCGCGAGACCTTCGCACGCATGGCGATGAACGACGATGAGACCGTCGCGCTGATCGCCGGTGGGCACTCCTTCGGCAAGACCCACGGCGCCGCCCCCGCATCACATGTCGGGCCCGATCCCGAAGCGGCCCCCATCCAGGCGCAGGGCCTTGGCTGGAAAAGCGGTTTCGGCACCGGCGCGGGCGGCGACACCATCACCAGCGGCCTCGAAGTCACCTGGACCACCACGCCCACGCGGTGGAGCAACAATTTCCTCGAGAATCTGTTCGGCCACGAATGGGAACTGACCAAGAGTCCGGCAGGTGCGCACCAGTGGATCGCCAAAAATGCTGCGGCCACCATACCGCACGCCCACGACCCGACGAAGAAACTCGTCCCGACCATGCTGACCACGGACCTCGCACTGCGCTTCGACCCGGCCTACGAGAAGATCTCGCGACGCTTCCTGGCGGATCCGCGCCTGCTTGCGGACGCCTTCGCCCGTGCGTGGTTCAAGCTGACCCACCGCGATATGGGCCCCCGGGCCCGCTACCTTGGTCCTGAGGTCCCCGCCGAGGAACTCATCTGGCAAGATCCCACGCCGGCCGTCGCGCATCCGCTCATCGACGCCAATGACATGCGCATGCTGAAGAGCGGCATCCTCGCCTCCGGGCTCTCGATACCGGAGCTGGTTGCGACCGCGTGGGCGTCAGCATCCACCTTCCGCGGCTCTGATAAGCGCGGCGGTGCGAACGGCGCGCGTATCCGCCTCGCGCCGCAGAAGGATTGGGAGGCCAATCAACCGGCTCAGCTCGCCAAGGTCCTCGCCGTCCTTGAGCGCCTCCGGAATGCCTTCAACGCGGCGCAGACCGCAGGCAAGCAGATCTCGCTGGCTGATATGATCGTCCTCGGTGGCAGCGCCGCGGTCGAGCAGGCCGCAAGGAATGCCGGTCACGATGTCGAAGTTCCCTTCACGCCCGGTCGCTCAGATGCATCGCAGGAGCAGACCGATGTCGCCTCGTTTGCGGTCCTCGAACCGCTCGCGGATGGCTTTCGCAACTACTGCACGGCGGACCGCAGCGGCCATGCCGAAGCGCTGCTCGTAGAGCGGGCCCAGCTGCTGACGGTGACCGCCCCGGAGATGACCGCCCTGATCGGCGGCCTGCGGGCGTTGGACGCGAACGTGGGACGTGGCCAGCACGGCGTGCTCACCAAGCGTCCCGGTTCCCTGACGAACGACTTCTTCATCAACCTGCTCGATATGCGCACGGCGTGGACGGCGACCTCGGAAAGATCAGATGTCTTCGAGGGACGCGACCGCGCGACGGGTGAACTGCGCTGGACGGCCACCCGCGCCGATCTGGTCTTCGGCTCGAACTCCCAGTTGCGGGCCCTGGCGGAGGTCTACGCCTGCGAGGGAGCAGGACCGCTGTTCGTGCGCGCCTTCGTGACGGCGTGGACGAAGGTGATGGACCTTGATCGTTTCGACGTGGCCTGATCACAGGCAGATCTCTGGCGCGCTGGTGGATGACCGCGGCAGCGTGCCCACCGGCGCGTGCGCAGTCAGCCCTCAGCGTGCGGCGTACTCGACCCACAAGGTCTTCACCTGCCTGCCTGCCGCGAAGGACCAGGTGCGGTCCTCCTGCCCGGCGTGCCCCGCGAAGACGTGGGTCGCCGTGCGGGCGGGGCCCGCGTCGTCCGCCCAGCCGAAAGTGACCGCGACCGGGCCCGGCCTGCGCACCTGATAGACCAGGTGGGCCTCGACCTTGAGGAACGGCTTGCCGCCGTTGTTGGTGAAGCGCACCCGCACCGGGCCGCTCGCCGGGTCGAGCGCCACATCGCCGAAGGTCATGCTTTGGCTCCACCAGTCGCCGGGTTCGGGATCGTGGCGGATGACCTCCCAATCCTTGACCACCGGCTTCCAGCTCCGGCCCGCGTCGGTCGAGACTTCGATCTGGTACTTCACGCCGGCCTTGGGCGGACAGCCGCAGGCCTCCCACGCGGCGGCGTAGACGCGCACGGCCTGCTCGTGGCGGGGAGTGGCGAGCTCCAGCGTGACCGCGGCGCTGCCCAGCGCGCCCTCGACCACGTGGCCCTCGGCCTGGTCCTTGTTGGGGCCGGCGCTGATGACGCCTGTTTGCGAAGCGAGGTAGGTGATGTGGTTGTCCCCGTCGTGCAGGTGCGGGATGATCGTGCTGTTGCACGCGCAGACGGTGCGCAGCGTCAGTCCGGACGTGGCGAGCGCGGCCGGACCGGCGGCGAAGCGGATCCAGTATTGCTGCCTGCCTTTGACCAGATCGGTCAGGTCCAGCCCGTCGCGGGCCGCGCCAGCACCCTCCCAGGTATGGCCCTGGTCGGTCGACACGCTGACCGCGCAGGTCATGCGGCCCGCCAGCACCAGGCCGTTGCGTCCGCCTTTCGCGTAGATGCCCCAGGCGCTGGTGTCGGCCGGCGTGCAACCGATCACGTAGGGCGTGTAGAACTCGAAGGTGACGTGGTCCGCGGCCTCGTCGATGACGCCGTCCTGGTAGCCGCCAGCGGCGAAGTCGGGGACGTAGGTGTAGACGGCGTTGGCGTAGCGCACCTGCCCGTCGCGCGGGGGGCACGAGGCGGCGGCCTGGTACATCTTCTCCGGCTGATTGACCCAGCTCTCGCGCCGGGAGGGGCCGGGAATGCCGGCAGCGTCGTAGTTGCGTCCCCAGAACACGAAGGTGTGGCCGTCGCCAAGCCCCGGAGCAAGGTAGCGGCGCATGGTCTCGCCGGCGCGCAGGTGCACCGTCGGCGGCGGGCCGCTGTAGCCGCCGCCGTATTCCGTGGTGTTGAACTTCGCGTAGGCAGTGGCATCGCTCGCCGCGAGGCCCGCGACGCGCCAGCCGTGGTTGCGCCCGGGCGTGAAATCGGGGTTCGCGTACTTGGTGATCTGCGGCTTGATCGCGGTGATGCCCAGCATGCGGCTGCCATCATCGCTGAAGATCACGGTCGAGACATCATGGTCGAGCAGGGCCCAGTCACCCTGGCCATAGGCGCCGCCGGTCAGGTAGACCTCAAAACTGTTGTGCCCCTCGACCCCCGCCACGCGCCCGCGGAACGGCCCGAGCAGCTGGTGCAGCTCGGCGGTCCACTGGCTGTGCGTGGTCCCGCAGATGCCGAAGCCGAAGCCGTACAGCCCGGTCCAGTACTCGCGGTTCCAGGCGCTGTGCGAGGTGCGGTCGAAAGTGTCCGGGTGGCCTTCTTCGCCGTGCGCGAAGTGCAGGTTGCGCCAGTACCAGGCGGCCAGGGCCTTGTCCTCGTCGCTGTCGACGCCGCGTCCGGTGACGCGCTTGTAGACGTCCGCCTCGGTCTTGAAGAGGCGCGGGAACGTCGAGCACGACAGCTCGCCGGGGTACCAGGGGTCGTCGGTCATGACCTGCGGATCGCCGCATTCGGCGCGCAGGGCCAGCGGCAGCAGGGCGAGGCCGAGGGCGGTGATGCGCCAGGACGGGCGACGTATCGGCATGGGCGTGGTTCCAGGGGCTGCTGATGGCATCTCTCCGGAGATGCCTCTGATGTTACACCGGATCATTGCCGACAAGCCAGTGATCTGGCCGATGATCGTGGGGCTGATCGGCCGTCTGCCCAGAGCGCCAACGGCGCGGCCAGGCAACCAGCCCAGGGCGAAGCCCTGGGT
>JBBQSO010000135.1:0-9788 GCA_038213805.1 Planctomycetota bacterium
CTATCCAAGTCGGTGGAGCTGACCGTGGACACCCATCGGCCGACCCTGCTGACGCGCCTGATCGGCAACGCCGTGCTCATCCTCCGAGCCGTGATCTGACCGCCATGACCGCCATCCGCGTGCTCTCCTACAATATCCACAAGGGCTTCACTGCCGGGCGCCGGCGCTTCGTGCTGGCGCGCATGCGCGAGGCGATCCGCGAGCTCGACCCCGAGCTGGTGTTCCTGCAGGAGGTCCAGGGCGAGCACCACCACCGCGCGCGCCACCACGCGGAATGGCCGACCACCGGCCAGGGCGAGTTCCTGGCCGAGGGCGTGTGGACGCACCACGCCTACGGGCGCAATTTCGTCTCGGCCGTGGCCCACCATGGCAACGCCATCCTCAGCAAGCACCCGTTCAGCGCCTGGGAGAACATCGACGTCTCGAACAACCGCTTCGAGCGCCGCGGCCTGCTGCATGCTACCGTCGCGCACCCGGCGGCGCCTGCCGGGCTGCACCTGATCTGCTGCCACCTCGACCTCTTCGAGCACGGCCGCAGCCGACAGATCGAGCGCCTGGTCGAACGCATCGCCGCGCACGTCCCGGCCGACGCGCCTTTGCTGGTGGCGGGCGACTTCAATGACTGGCGCCAGCGCATCAGCGCAGTGCTCGCCCAGCGCCTCGGCCTGGTCGAGGTGCACAGCGCCGTGCATGGCGCGCACGCGCGCTCCTTCCCGGTGTGGTTCCCCCTCCTGGCCCTCGACCGCCTCTACTGCCGCGGCCTGACCCCGCGCAGTGCGGCCTGCCTGTCGGGGCAGCCGTGGCGGAAACTCTCGGACCATGCGGCGCTGGTCGCGGAACTCGAGGGGCCCGCGGAGCTGGACCGTCCAGAGGTCCGGAAGTCCGGAAGTCCGGAAGTCTTGTGATACCAGACCGCTCCTGCTTCGCGGAAGTCCGCTCCAAGAACACGGTAAGTCCCTGGATCGCGCATCCTCCGACTTCCGGACTTCCGAACGTCCGGACACTCCCGCCATCTTCCCGCTTGCGCCCCAAAACCGGGTGCTATGGTTCGCTCCCCCACGAAGAGGAGCATCGGTCTCTATGATTCGCGTCGAAGCCCGCAGCGGTGAGCCCCTCGAGAAGACCCTCCGTCGCTTTAAGAAGCGTTGCGAGAAGGAAGGTCTGACCAAGGACATCAAGAAGAACCTGTACTACGACAAGCCCAGCGAGCGCCGTCGCCGCGAGTCGCGCAAGCTCGAGAAGCGCTTGCTGCAGGAGAAGATGGAAGCCACCGCCGCCGCGAGCAATCGCGCGCGCTGAGCCTTCCGTACCGGCGCCTCGGCGTCGGCTTCTGCCTTCTTCATCCGACCCCCGTTCGCCCAGCGAGCGGGGGTTGTGCTTTTGACCCCCGGGCAAGCATGCGCCCATGCCCGAGGATCCGTCCACATCACCGTCGACCGCGCCTGCAGGCTGGCTGATCGCGCTGGAGAGCTGCCCATCGACCAATACCTGGGCGCTCGAGCACCTTGAGGCGCTCGCGCACGGGGCCTGCGTGTGGACCATCAGTCAGACCGCCGGCCGCGGCCAGCACGGCCGCACCTGGCTGGCGCCCCCCGGGGTGTTGACCGCCAGCTTCGCCCTCGACCTGGACACCGCGGTCCCAGCCACGCGCCTGGCCCTGGCCGCGGGCCTGGCCATCGCCCACGCCGTCGAGGACCTCGCCCCCGGCGCGGCGCTGTCCCTCAAATGGCCGAACGACTGCCTGCTGGGGGGACGCAAACTCGCGGGCGTGCTGTGCGAACGCGCGCACGCCGCGCCCGGCCGCGTGGTGGTGGGCATCGGCCTGAATCTCGACCCGCGCTGGGTGGAGCCGCCGCCCGGGCTCGCCCCGGCGAGCGTCGCCGAGATCGTCACGCCCCCGACCATGCCGGTCATGCTCAGTGCGCTGCGCCGCTACCTGCTTGAGGCCTGCGGCCTGCTCGCCGCGGGCGGCTGGCCGCGGCTGCTGCCGGCGCTGCGCGCCCGCGACCACCTGCGCGGCCGCGCTCTGGTGGTCCAGGACGCCGGCGGCCGCCACGCGGGAACCGGGGCAGGGCTCGACGACGAGGGCCGCCTGCTGATCGACAGCCCGACGGGCCTCCGCGCCCTGGCCAGCGGCAGCGTGGTCGGGATCGGTGACCTCGTGCCCGGTGCCCCGGCGCGGGTGGGTGAATGAGGCGCCGGCCCGCGCCGCGCCCGGCCCTGGCCGGCGCCACCGCGGGCCTATGCTGCCGGCGAGGATCGCCGATGCCGCGTCACGCCGACAATCGCCCTGCCGCCATCGCCGCGCCCATGCGCACGCTGCCGGGCATCCTCGCCCTCGCGACCTTCACCGCCGTGGTCCTGATCGGGCTGTGCGGGTGCTTTGACCGCTCGCCGCCGGCCACCGCCATCGACGGCGTGCGCAGCCCGTCCATGACCGACCCCAGCCCGAACACGCGCTCCAATACCGAGTCGCCGTATTATCTGCGGCACGATCCGTTCTAAGGGTCCGGAAGCCGGAGGTCCGGGAGTCCGGAAGTCTCGTGGGATAGGGCTGGAGCGCGCTTGAACGGGACTGCGCCAGGCACGTGCAGACGCTGATCAGGAACAGGACCGCTCCGTCAGCCGATGACGTTGGCAGCCGTCCCACTGCGGCGCGCGCGGGGCTGTCCTGCCTCCGACTTCCGGACCCCGGACTTCCGGACTTCCGGACCCCCGGGTGAGCCCGGCGCAGCCGATCTCACCCGGGGATGGTCACCGTGAAGCGCGCCCCGCCGAGCGGCGCGTCGTCCACCGTCAGCGCCCCGCCGTGCAGGCCGACGATGGTGTGGGCAACGGCCAGGCCGAGACCGGTGCCGTGGTCCTTGGTGGTGAAGAACGGGGTGAAGATGCGCTGACGCGCCTCGGCGGGCACGCCCGGGCCGTCGTCATCGACGATGAAGGCGACGGCGCCGTCGCCAGCCGGGGCGACGGTGAGTTCGACGCGGCCGGCACGGCCCTGGTCCTGGACGGCGTGCACCGCGTTCTGCACCAGGTTGAGCAGCACCTGCTTGAGCTGGCCGCCGTCGAGCGCGGGCTCGCCGCCGGGCCAGCGGTCGTGCAGCACCAGCTCGACGGCCGGGACGACTTCCTGGCGCGGCAGGGCGAGGCCGGCGCGCACCAGTTCGAGGCAGTCCTGGGCAAGCGCCACCGGCGCCACCGGCCGGCGCTCGAGACGGCGCGGACTGGTGAACTCGAGCAGCGCCGAGACCGTGCGGTTGAGGTTGCGCACGCCCTCGACGATGTGCGCGGCGTAGCGCTGGCCCTTCGCACCTGCCGGCAGGTCGCGGGCGAGCAGGCTGGCGAAGCCCTCGATGCCGTTGAGTGGGTTGCGGATCTCATGCGCCACGCCGGCGGCCATCTCGCCAAGCTGCTTCAGGCGGTCGGCGCGCTCCACCGATTCACGCAAGCGGCGCATCTCGGTGACGTCCTCGAAGACCTCGACCGCGCCGATGCGCACGCCGTCGGGGCCGGTCAGCGGCGCGCCCTTGGTGGCGAGGATGCGCAGCACGCCGTCGGCGCCGCGCACGCTGCGCTCGTAGGTTGCCGGCTCGCCCTGGGCGAGCACGCCCAGCAGCGGGCTGTCCGGGAAGGCCTCGCGGTAGTCGGCGCCGACCGGGTCGGTGAGCGCGCCGGCGAGCGCGCTCTCGGCAGCGCGGTTGCAGGTGGTGACCACGCCGTCGCGGTCGATGGCGAGCACGCCGGAGGCCACCGACTCCATCACCAGGTTCAGCCAGGCGGTGGTGCGGTCGAGCACGGTGACGTTCTCGGCCAGGCGACGATTGCTCTCGACCAGTTCCTGCTGCTTCTGGACAAGCACGTCCTCGAGCCGGCGGACGCGATCGGACAAGGCCGCCGTGGTGTCATCGAAGAGCCGCAGGGCGGCTTCGATCTGGCTGAGGTCGGGGCGGGTGTCGGACATGGAACTTTGGTGATCTGGTCGAGTCGGGCTGGTTGGATGCGGAGTGCGGTGTGTCCGTCGTCGATGGTTTTCAGTGGATCGGCAGTGATGCACAATGGCTCGCTTCGTGCAACCAACACGCACCCCGCTCCTCCCACGGCCCACCGCGGCTGGGATCAACCAGCCCATTTCTCCGCCTTGAAGCGCACGGCCAGCGCGCGCAGCGCCTGCGCCGACGCGCAGTCCGGCCCCAGGGCGAAGGGCCGCCGCTGGCGCACCGCGTCGGCGACGGCGCGGTCGCGCGGCAGCACGCCGGCCAGGACGACGTCGCGGGCGAGGTAGCGTTCGACCACGCGGCGCAGGCGGCCGTAGGTCTCCATCGCCTCGTTCTGGCTGCTCGCGAGGTTGACCAGCACGCGGATGTCCTTGCCGGGCTGAGCGGCCTCGAGCACCTTGATCAGCGCGTACGCGTCGGTCATCGAGGTCGGATCGGGCGTGACCACGACCAGCACCACGCGGCTGGCGCGCAGCGCGGCGACCACCTCGCGGCCGATGCCCGCGGCAGTGTCGATGACCAGCAGGTCATAGGCCGCCGCCGCCTTGGCCAGACCGGCGAAGAGCACGCCGAGCTGGGTGGCGCTCAGTCGCGTCAGCTCGTCGCGACCGCTCGCCGCCGGCAGGAAGGCGAGGCCGGCCGGTCCCTGCACCACCGCCTCGGCGAAGGTCGAGGTGCCGCTGACCACGTCGAACAGCGTGGTCTGCGCGCTGATGCCGAGCATGACGTCGGCGTTGGCCAGGCTGAGGTCGAAGTCCACCAGCAGCGGGCGCAGCGACTGCTTGGCGAGGAGCAGCGCGAGATTGACCGCCACCGAGGTCTTGCCCACGCCACCCTTGCCGCCGGTCACCGCGATGGCAGCGAGCGGCGGCGGTTCGGCGGCGCGGCGCGTGCGGCTGGTGCCGGGGCGCTGGGCGACGGCGGCGCGCAGGGATCGGGCCTGGTCGGTCATGGGCCGGTCAGGCGCCAGCCGCGGCGGCAACGGCGGCGGGGAAGAGCATCTCGGGGACCGTCGCCGCGACGGCGGGCGCGATGTCCTCGGGCACCTCCTGCCCGGCGGTGACGTAGTTGAGCGGCAGGCGGTGGCGACGCAGGCAGCCGTAGAGGCGGCCGGCGGCGGCACACTCGTCGAGCTTGGTGATCACGGCATGCGCCAGCGGCAGCACCGAGAAGCGCTCCACCACGGCGGCGAACTCGGCGCGGCCGCTGGTCGCGGCGGCGGCGAGCATCACCGCGATGCCGGGCGCGGCGCGCGCGAAGCCTTTCAGCTCCTGGACGCGCGCGCTGTCGGCCGGGCTGCGCCCGGCGGTGTCGATGAGCACGTTGTCGACGTGCTCGAAACGGCGCAGGATGGCCCCGAGCTGGGCGGGCGAGGTCGCGACCTCAAGCGGCACGTCGAGCAGGTCGGCGTAGGCGCGCAGCTGGTCGGTGGCGCCGACGCGGTAGGTGTCGATGGTCACCAGTGCCACTGAACGGCGCTGCTTCAGCACCAGGTCGCCGGCGAGCTTGGCCAGGGTGGTGGTCTTGCCCACGCCGGTCGGACCGACCAGCATCAGCCGCCGGCACGCCGTCCAGTCGATGGCGCCGGCGCAGGGCAGCTGGCGCGCGAGCAGGCGCACCAGGAATTCGCCGCGCCGCGCCGGCTCCAGGCGCTCGCCGGCGCGCTCCAGGGCGGCATCGAGTTCGGCGACCAGCTCGGCCGGCAGCTCCTGCTCCTCGCAGCGTGCGCGCAGCTCGGCGCCGAGGTGGGGGGTGGCGGCACCCTGGCTCTGCGCCAGGCGCGCGAGCTGGGCGCGGATGCCGGCGAGCTCGTCCTCGACGCCGGCGTGCGCGGCCGGGACGCTGGTCCGGCCGCTGCGCGTGTAGCGGCCGGTCTCGCGCGCCAGCGCCTTGGCCTGGCCGCCGGCGATGCCGGTGTTCAGAGCGGCGGAAGCGGCTGGCGCCGCGCCGAGCTCGACGGGTTCCCAAGCACGTACCTCGGACTCGGCGGTCGCCGGCGTTGTCACTTCCGCCGCCGGCGCGCTGGCCGCCACGACCTCGAAGCCGCTGCGCCGGCCGAGCAGCCCGGGCTCGCGCACCGGGCGCGTCTCGATGATCAGCGCATCGTCGCCGAGCGCGGTGCGCACCTTGCCCAGGGCTTCGGCGATGGTGCGGCCGGAGTAGGTTTTGACGATCATGGTTCAGGATTCCTTGAGGTCCGCTGTCTGAAGTCCGATGACCGGTGGCGCCTAACCCGAGATCGGACGTCGGACATCGCAGGTCGCACGTGTCCGCTCACGGCTTCGCCCCGAGTTCGATGGTCCCGACCACCTCGACCGGGATCCCCGGTGCGAGTTCGGAGTACGAGATCACCGGCAGGTCAGCATAGAAGCGGCTGGTGATCTGGCGCAGGCTGCGGCGCAGCGCGGCTGTGGTCAGCAGCACCGGGTCGTGGCCGGCGGCGGCGGCGGTGCGCGTGACCTTGCCAAGCTGGTCGACCAGCGCACTCGCCTCGTTGGGATTGATGCCCAGGCCACCGCCCTGGTTGGCGCTGAGCAGGGCCTGCGACAGGCGCTGCTCGCTGGTGGGATCGAGGATCACCGCCATCAGCTGGCCGGTGGCGTTGAGGTAGGGCGCGATGATCGAGCGCCCGATGCGTGCGCGCACGGTCTCGGCGATCTGCGCCGGGTCGGCGGCCGGGGTGTCGGCGATGGCCTCAAGGATCTTCTCGAGGTTGGAGATGGGCACCTTCTCCTCGAGCAGCGCGCCGAGCACCTTCTGCACGGTGCCGAGCTTGGCGTTGGTCTCGATGTCCTTGACCAGCACCGGCGACTCGCGCTTGAGGCTGGTGAGCATGGTCTGCACGTCCTCGCGGTTGAGCAGGCTGGCGCTGCTCTGCTTGAGCACCTGAGTGAGATGGGTGATGAACACCGAGGCGGGGTCGGTGACGGTGTAGCCCGCGGCCTCGGCCTCGGCGCGCCGCCCGCTCTCGATCCACACCGCGTCGAGCCCGAAGGCCGGCTCCTTGGTGGCGATGCCCTGGATGGGCGCGGCCACGCCGCCGCCGTCGATGGCGAGCAGGCGCTCGGGCTGCAGCTCGCCGGTGGCCACGGTGTGGCCGTGCACCAGCACGCGGTAGGTGGTGGGCGGCAGCTGGATGTTGTCCTTGATGCGGATCGGCGGGATCAGCGTGCCGCTGTCGCGGGCGAGCTGTTTGCGCAGCGCGGTGATGCGCTCGAGCAGCGTGCCGCCACGTTCCTTGTCGACGAGCGGGATCAGGCGGTAGCCGATCTCCACGCCCAGACGGTCGTTGGTGAGCAGGTCTTCGACCTTCTCCTCTGGCTTCTTGTCGGCCTCGTGCCTGGCCTTGGCAGCGTGCGCGGACTTCTCCTGATCGACGTTGCGCACCTGGCGGTAGAGCACGAACAGGCCGATCGACAGGATCGCGAACGGCAGCACCGGCATGCCCGGGATCAGCCCCAGGAACATGATCATGCCGGAAGCGACCAGCAGCGCCTTGGGCTTGAGGAAGAACTCGCGCGCCAGCTCGGTACCGACGGTGTCGTCGCTCTTCGACTTGGTCACCAGCAGGCCGGAGCCGATGGTGATCAGCAGCGACGGGATCTGGCTGACCAGGCCATCGCCGATGGTGAGGATCGAGAAGGTGGTAAGCGCCTGGCCGGCGCTCATGTTCATCATCGTCATACCGATGATGAAGCCGGCAGCGATGTTGATCGCGGTGATGATCAGGCCGGCGATGGCATCGCCCTTGACGAACTTGCTGGCGCCGTCCATGGCGCCGTAGAACTCGGCCTCGCTGGCGACCTTGGCGCGGCGCTCGCGCGCATCCTTCTCGCTGATCAGGCCGGCGTTGAGGTCGGCGTCGATGGCCATCTGCTTGCCGGGCATGGCGTCGAGCACGAAACGCGCCGCGACTTCGCTGATGCGCCCGGCGCCCTTGGTCACCACCACCAGCTGGATGACCAGCAGGATCAGGAACACCACCACGCCGACCACGAAGTTGCCGCCGACCACGAACTGCCCGAAGGTCTCGATGACGCTGCCGCCGGTGCCGGTGAGCAGGATCAGGCGGGTCGAGGCGACGTTGAGGCCGAGGCGCAGCAGGGTGGTGATCAGCAGCAGGCTGGGGAAGGCGTTGAACTCGAGCGGCTCCTTGGCGTAGATGCACACCAGCAGGATGAGCAGCGAGAGCGAGAGGTTGAAGGCGAGCAGGGTCGAGAGCAGCGCCGCCGGCACCGGCAGCACCAGCACCGCCAGGATGCCGACCACGCCGATGGCGAAGAGCAGCTCGGTGCGCTTGCTGAGCTTGTCGGCGGTGGTCAGCAGGATGTTGGGGGCTTCGACGGCCACGGGGGCTCCAGCGCGGGCGTTGTCGGCGGCGACACCCCTGTCGGCACTCGCGACAGGGAAGCCGTCGGGAACGGCGCCGCTGGTCTCCAGGGCGTCGGGCGTGCCAATGGGGGAGCGCGCCGGCGGGCTGGGATGTGCAACGGCTGCACTACGCGGTGGCGCACGGAGTGGTGCGGACGTTGCGTTGGCAGTGTGGCGAGATCGAAACGGCCAAAGGTCGCAAGGATCGATGCATCGGTTCAGATCGCAGCCAAAGCAGACTGCTGTCCGACCTGCCTCCGCTGATGCCTTTCAGCACTTCCGCCTTTTGTCATGTACAGGCTTTGTGAACAGCTTGCCACGCACGAGCGGATGAAGAGTATCCTCTCTACGTACCCCGCCGAGGAATCACCAATGATCATGACGATCCTGTGGATCCTGCTCGCCTGGGTCGGCCTGTGCCTGCTCGCCACCCTCGTCGCCGTCGGTCTGCTGCGCGGTGGCCAGGCCGCGAGCGAGGAGTTCCAGGGCGGCGCGCTCGAGCCCGCAACTGCCGGCTTCGCCCGCACCACGCGCACCATCAAGGTGCGCTGAGGCCGCGTCGTCCGCTACCGATCGATCTGGCGCAGGCCGGAATTCGTCTGCACCCGCATGCGCCGCAGGGCCAGCTCCCGACGCCGCCACTCCGGCTCCGTCATCGGGTGACGCTCGCAGATCACCAGTCCGGCCTCGATCACGCCGTTGATGTCGGCGCACCTGCGCTCGCGCTCCTGCCAGCCACCACCCACCGCCGACCGGTGCGCGGCGAGCAAGGCTGCGGCGTCGCTGCAGTGGCGCTCGGCCAGGACGGCGTCCATGCCCGGGACGCCGCCGAGCACGGCGCAGGCGTGCGGGTAGCGCTGTGGCAGCCAGGTCCACGCCGCCCACGCCGGCAGCGCCAGCAGCAGCAGCGCGAAAACCACGGTCGCGTAGCGGTTCAGATGCGCAGCCGGTACGGGATCCATCGCGGCATCGTGCGCCTTCCCGCGCGCCGCTGCAAGCAGTTGCGCGTCTACTGCCGCACCGCGGGCGCGCGATGGCGCGCCCGCCCTGGCGCACTACCCTGCGCCGCGCCATGGACGCCTATCAGACCCTGCTCAAGCCGGTGCTTTTCCGCCTCGATCCCGAGGTCGCACACAACCTGACCATCGCCGGCATGCGCTTGGCCGGCGGCGCCGCGCGCTTGGTCGCCGGCGCGCCGCCCGCGGCGCCGGCTCTGGCGCAGACCTTGTGGGGTCTGCGCTTCGCTGCGCCGGTCGGGCTGGCCGCGGGCCTGGACAAGAACGGCGTGGCCATCGCCGGGCTGGCGGCCTGCGGCTTCAGCCACGTCGAGATCGGTACCGTCACCGGCCAGGGCCAGGCCGGCAACCCACGTCCGCGCCTGTTCCGCCTGGTCGAGGACCAGGCGGTGATCAACCGCATGGG
>JBBQSO010000136.1:0-9708 GCA_038213805.1 Planctomycetota bacterium
GTCGTTATGCAGCAGCCACTGGTACCAGCTCTCGCGCTTGAAGATCACCTTGCCGCCGAAGAAGGTAGCGCGCGGGAACTCTTTGCAGATCTGGATGCAGGCGCGCTCCGCCTCCTCGATGGCGTCGGTGCCGACCTCGAAGCGGTAGGTCGCCGGCACGCCCAGGCGGGCGGCGAGGTCGACATACTTGCGCAACGCGTCCTCGGTGCGTTCCTTGAGCGCGTCGACAGTGTCGTCGCCCTTGAACCCGCCGGAGTCCATCACCCCCACCGACACGAACACCAGGTTCTTGAAATGCCCGGGGAAGACGCGGAAGACGTTGAGCACGGTGTGGATGCCGAGGCCGCCATAGCCGGCGACCAGCACCACCGCGGTGGGCTGCGCCGGGTCGAGCGGGGCGACCGCCTTGCCCGAGTGCGGCAGGCCGGCGAGCTCTCCGAAGAGCTTGGCGACCTTGGCGTTGACCATCTGGTAGTGGGCGTGGATGAGGAAGCACAGCGCGACCAGCGCGCCGGTCACGCTCAAGGTGATCCAGCCGCCCTCGCTGAACTTCTCGACCACCGTCACCACCAGGATGGTGGCGCACAGCAGCAGGCCGAAGCCGAACAGGGTCAGGCGGCGCACCTGGATCTTGCGCGGACCGCGCCGGCGCAACCAATAGCGGACCATGCCGCCCATGGTCAGGCTGAAGGTCAGGAACACGTTGATCGAGTACATGACGACGATGGTGTCGACCCGGCCGTGGGTTGCGAACAGCGCGCCGAGCGAGGCCAGGGTCATCAGGTAGAGGCCATTCTCGGTGGTCAGGCGCTCTGAAAGCGCGGCGAAGCGCCGTGGGAACCACGAGTCGACCGCCATGTTGGCGATGACGCGCGGGCCGCCGATGAAGCCCGCCTGGGCGGCGACCAGCAGCAGCACCGCCTCTGCCACCAGGGTTACGATCACGAAGATGTTGCCGAACGGCAGCATGTGCCCGACCTGTTCGGCGAGCACCGCGTTCATGGTCTTGCCTTCGGTCGGCTCGACGCGCCACAGCAGGTAGCAGAGGATCAGGCCGCCGGCGGTCACGGCGAGCGAGATCGCCAGATAGACCATGGTGCGCTTGGCGGTCTGCACGCGCGGCTCGCGCATCAGCGGCAGGGCGTTCGACACCGCCTCGATGCCGGTGTAGGTGCCGCCGCCCATCGAATAGGCGTTGAGGAAGATCAGCAGCATGGCGCCGATGCCGATGGTCGACAGGTCGGCATGGTAGCCGTCGCTGATCGCCCGCGCCGAGGTGGCGATCTCGGGCGCGTGCAGCGCCAGACCGCCGAGGATGAGGATGGCGTGGGTGATGATGAAGATGATGAAGATCGGCGCGAGCAGCAGGATCGACTCGCGGATGCCGCGCAGATTCAGCCCGAGCAGCATCACGATCGCGGCGACCTCGCCGCTGAACTTCCATGGCAGCCAGGATGTCGGCAGGAAGCTGAAGATGGCGTCGCCCATCGCTGCGATCGAGATGGTGATGGTCAGCACGTAGTCGACGAGCAGGGCGCAGCCGCTGACCACGCCGACGCGCGCGCCGAGCATGCGCGCGGCGACGCCATAGCCGCCACCGTTGGGGAAGTTCTCGATCAGCTTGCTGTAGGCCGCGGAGATGACGAACACCGTGCCGGCGGTGGCCAGCGCCAGGCCGATGGCCAGGTAGCGGTGCTGGCCGATGGCCTTGAAGGCTTCCTCGGGACCGTAGGCCGACGAGGACAGCGCGTCGGCACCCAGGCCGATCCAGGCCAGGAAGGCGACCAGGCTGAGGCGGTGGAGCAACGAGCGGTCCTCGATGTCCTTGGGGCCGCCAAAGAGCATGCGCTTGATGCGCACCAGGCTGGAGCGCGACTCGTCGCTGGGCAGGCGGCCGCTGGCGTCAGGCGACGGAGCGGGCGGCGCAGGGGTGGGGGAAGGAGGGCGATCAGAAGACATGGAAACGCTCCGACAGTTCACGGGAGGTCGCTCCCATGACACGGAGTCGCCTCTTCACGCCTACGAGGTTAGCTGACGGGCTCGGGCGAAGAGTGCCCTACGCGGCTGGCCGCGATACGCCCCGGGTGAGTGGTTCCCCCGTTCCCGGTCCGACCGGGATTCGGCGACGTGATTGGTGAAAGGGCCATTGTAGTAGCGGCCGTCAGGCCGCAATGCTGCTCATCCAAGCGATTGCATGGACAGGGGTTGGCCAGGCTTTGGAAAGGCGGCGAGGAGTTCCTGCCAGGCCTCGGGACTGGCCTTGTCAGCAGTTGGGATGCGCACCACCACCACCCCGGCACGGCCGCGTGGCTGCCAGGCGACCGGGAAGGCAGGGTCGGCGAAGCCGGTGAAGGCGACCAGCACCGGGATGCCGAGGGCCCCCGCCAGGTGGTGGCCGACGCTGTCGTAGCTGAGCGCCAGGCCGCATCCGGCGAGTGCCGCCGCCCAGCCGGCGATCGAGCCGTGGAAGCGGATCAGCGCGGCGTGTGCAAGGGCGCCTGCGGGCAGCGTCGCCACTGCCAGGCCGAGGCCTTGGCCGCTATCGTCGATGTCGACCGCGACCGTGCCGAGCGCCGCGACCAGGGCATCGCTGTTGGCGAGCTCGGCCGCGCCGAAGCCGCGGTCGAGCAGCACCCGCCAGCCGAGCGCCTGGGCGCGCTGCACCAGCTGGACCTCGGCCACGCGCGGCAGCGCCTTGGCGGGATTGCCGCCGTGGTCGAGCTTGATCGCGCACAACGGTCCCGGGCCGAAGGCGGCCGCGAGGCGCGCGCGCATGGCTGCGGTGGCGGAGTCGAAGGCGACCAGCGGCATGCCTGGAACCGCGTCGCCCAGGCCGAGTCGGCGCACCAGCCAGCGGTCGAGCAGCACGGCCAGGCTCTCGGGCGCGGCGGCCTCGGCCTGAATGTTCTCCCACAGCAGGTAGCGTTCGGCGTCGTCGATCACCGGCAGCAGGCCGAGCTGGTCGAGGCGCGAGTCCGGCGCGACCACCAGGTCGGCGCCGAGGTCGCGCACCGCCGCGACCACGCCCAGCCAGCTGGCGAGGCGCTCGCGCAGCGGCCCGCGCCGTGCGTAGGCGATGGGCTGCACGTGCACTTTCGGCAGTCCGCCGAACAGACCCTGCAGCTTGGCGTCGCCGAGCAGCACCAGCTCGGCCTGCGGGAAGCGCTGGTGCAGGCGCTGCAGCACCAGGCTGGAGAGCAGCACATCGGCGCCGATGGTGACGCGGCTGAGCACCACCACGCGGTGCACCGTCGCGGGCAGCATCGCCGCGGTTGCATGGCGTGCGCGCGCGTGGCGCACGTACAGCGCCTTTTCGCTGGTGATGCCGAAGGCGGCAAGCTGCGCGGCGAGGGCCGGCGCGCGGCCGGCGACGCGCCAGGCGATGCGTGCAAACAAACGCGCGTAGATGGCGCGCCCGGCGGGCGCGAAGCTGTCGTTCAGCGGCTCGACCAATCCGGCGAAGAGCGCGCCCAGGCCGGCGCCGCGCACCGCCTCGTCATCGCTGTCGGCCGCGTCGGCGAGCGCGTCCGCGGCGTCGAGCAGCGGGCCGCCCTCGTCCAGGTCGTCCAGCTCTGCGGAGATGGCGGCGAGCGGGCGGTGGTTCCACCAAGCGAGGATCTGCAGGGCGGCGGCGGCGGGATCGGGCATGATGTGCGGCATCGTCGGCGGGGGGCGGGTGGGGCAAGCGCAGGGCTGCATGAAGGCATCAAGCCCAGGACGGGTCCCGCGGGACCCAAACGCAGAGGGTCATGCATATGATCGCAGAGGACGGCATCGGCGTGATTTCGGGTTCTTCTCCCGAGAGGGCCCGCTCTGTGGCCTCAAGCCTTCTCCTCGTGAGTCCTAGCTCACGGACTCGAGTCGCGGCGTGATTGCGGTGAAACCGGGACTCAGCCCCCGCGCTCCAGCAGCAGCTCCGCCAACAGATCATGCGGTCCGAGCGCGGCCCCGATCGTCCAAGCGACGCCGGGATGACCGGCCGCCGCCTCCGCCACCAGCCGCGGGATGTCCTCGGAAAGGTGCCGGCCATCGCCGAGGAAATAGGGCAGCACTGCGACCTGGCCGGCGCCGCGCACGACCAGCCCAGCGAAGCCCGCGGCGATGTCCGGCTGGGCGATCTCCATGTGGCAGGCGGCCACCACCGCGTCCGGGCGCAGGCGGGCGACGCGCGCGGCCATGTCGTCGAGCTGGGCGTTGGCCTGGGCGCGGCGGCTGCCGTGGTCGACGAGGAGGTAGCCGCGCATGCCGCAGGCTACGTCCTGACCTCCGGCCCGCCATGCACGTGCGGTGTCGGAACCAACAGGCCATAGGAGTGCGGGCCGGCCATCCGTTTCGTTCCTACCCAGGGTGTGAAATAACCCTGGTACCTGCGCCCCGCAGAGGTCATCCTTCACGCAAGCGTGGGCACCATGCTGGCTCCGTCAGCATTCCTCAACAGCCTTGTCGGTTCAAATAAACACCCATTTTGATACGGAAATTTCAGCATTACCTGTGAATTGTAAGCCCTCGCATCAATTGACACCCCTGCCCTGCCACGTCTCCTCATCGCCGTGACTACCAAGACCCACACCCCGGCGGCCGCGAGTCCGGCCGCCCCTGCCCGAGCGGTGTCCACCGTGCGTCCACGTGCCTACAATGAGATGGGGGATGCCGCCGGCACCTTCGCGCCCTACGAGCCGTTGTCGGAGTGGTTGACCACCGCCAGTTCCGATCACCTCGAGGCCAAGCGCCGGGCGGCCGAAGGCATCTTCAAACGGCGCGGCATCACCTTCAACGTCTACGGGGATGCCAGCGGGACGGAGCGCCTGATCCCCTTCGACGTCATGCCGCGCATCCTGTCGGCAGCGGAGTGGAAGACGGTGTCTGCGGGCTGCTGCCAGCGCGTGCGCGCCCTCAACCGCTTCCTGGACGACATCTACCATGGCCAGGAGATCCTCAAGGCGGGCGTGGTGCCGGCCGACGAGGTGCTCTCCAATCCACTCTACAACCAGGCCATGGTCGGCGTCGACCTGCCGCACGGGGTGCACGCGCACATCGCCGGGGTCGACGTGGTGCGCGTCGGTCCCGAGCAGTGGTACGTGCTTGAGGACAACCTGCGCACCCCGTCGGGCGTGTCGTACATGCTCGAGAACCGCGCCGCGATGCGCCAGCTCTTCCCCGACTTCTTCCGCCGCCAGCAGATCGCGCCGGTCGACCACTACCCTGAGGCTCTGCTCAGCAACCTGCGCGCCTGCGCGCCGGCCGGCGTCTCCGATCCGACGGTGGTGGTGATGACGCCGGGCGCGGCGAACAGCGCCTACTTCGAGCACGCCTTCCTCGCCAAGCGCATGGGCGTGGAGCTGGTCGAGGGCCAGGATCTGTTCGTCGACGACGGGTACGTGTGGATGAACACCACCGCCGGAGCGCGGCGCATCGACGTGATCTACCGGCGCGTCGACGACGACTTCATCGACCCGCTCGCCTTCAATCCCGACAGCTGCCTGGGCGTGCCGGGGATCATGGAGGTCTACCGTGCGGGGCGCGTCAACCTCGCCAACGCGGTCGGCAACGGCGTCGCTGACGACAAGGCCATCTACCTCTACGTGCCGGACATGATCCGCTTCTACCTGGGCGAGGAGCCGATCCTCTCGAACGTGCCGACCTACCGGCTGCGCAAGGCGGACGACCGCGCCTACGTGCTCGAGCATCTCGCCGAGCTGGTGGTCAAGGAGGTGCACGGTTCGGGCGGCTACGGCATGCTCGTCGGGCCGGCCAGCACGGTGGCGGAGCGCGAGGCCTACAAGCAGCGCATCCTCGCCGATCCGGAGGACTTCATCGCGCAGCCGACCCTGGCGCTCTCGACCTGTCCGACCTTCGTCGCGCAGGGTATTGCGCCGCGCCACGTCGACCTGCGCCCCTACGTGCTCAGCGGCGGCGTCGCCGGCAAGGGCCCATGCTGCACGCTGGTGCCCGGCGCGCTGACGCGCGTGGCGCTCAAGGAAGGTTCGCTGGTGGTCAATTCTTCGCAGGGTGGCGGCACCAAGGACACCTGGGTGCTTGAGGAAGCTGCGAGCCCCGAAACGGAAGGAGCGCGCGCGTGCTGAGCCGTCTCGCCGCCAACGCCTCGTGGCTGGCCCGCTACCTGGAGCGCGCCGAGAACACCGCGCGCGTGCTGACCGCCGCGATGGGTTCCGCGCTCGCCCCCGAGGCCACCGCCGATCCGGCGCGCGCGTGGCGCACCGCGCTGGCTCTGGCCGGCGATCCGGAGCTCTTCGCGGGCGCGGTGGCCGCGACCCCGGCGGGCGCCGCCGAGCGCGCGATCGCGGTGATCGCACACCTGGTATGCGACCGCGACAACCCCTCGAGCATGATCTCGAGCCTGGGCGCGGTACGCGAGAACGGCCGCACCGTGCGCCACGCGCTGACCGCCGAGCTGTGGGACGCGATCAGCAGCACCTGGCTGGACATCAACGCGCTCGACGCCGACGCGGTGCAGCGGCGCGGCGTCGACGAGGTGTTGGCGCGCATCCGCCAGCACTGCCAGTGGATCCGCGGCGCGATCTCCGACCTCAACCGCGACGAGATCTTCCACGTGCTGGCGTATGGCCAGGCGGTGGAGCGCGCCGACTTCATGGCGCGCCTGCTTGCCGCCAGCCTGGCCGGCGCCGCCAGCCTCGAGCGGCCGGCGATCGGCACCGCGCGCCACCGCGACTGGGTCGGCATGCTGGTCGCCGCCGGCTGCCTCGAGGCCTATCGCCGCGCCTACGAGGATATCATCGACCCGCGCCGGGTCGCCGAGCTGCTGGTGCGCCACCCGGCTTCGCCGCGCACCCTGGCCGGCGCGCTCGCACTGCTTGAGAGCGCGCTGCTGCAGCTGACCTCGAACCGCGGCGGCACCAGCCAGGCCCTGGCCGGCGCGCGTGAACTGGTCAGCGACGTGCGCGTGCTCGACAGCGCCGCGCTGGTCGCCTCGGCCGCGCCGCTGCTCGGCATCAGCACCCGCCTGGCCGCCGTCTGCAACGCCGCCAACGCCGAGCTTTTCCATCCCACGCCGGTGCAGCCAGCCGCCCAGGCCCAGAAGACCACATGACCATCCGCGTCGCCCTCAACCACGTCACCCATTACCGGTATGACGACGCGGTGCAGCTGTCGCCGCAGGTGGTGCGGCTGCGCCCCGCCGCGCACTGCCGCACGCCGGTGCTCAGCTATTCGCTGAAGGCGACGCCGGCCCAGCAGTTCATCAACTGGCAGCAGGACCCGCAGGGCAACTTCCTGGCGCGTTTCGTGTTCCCTGAGCCGACCCGCGAGCTGCGCATCGAGGTCGACCTGGTCGCGGACATGACCATCATCAACCCGTTCGACTTCTTTGTCGAACCGGCGGGCGAGTTCTGGCCGCTGAAGTACGAGCCGGCGCTGGAGCGCGAGCTGAAGCCGTACCTTGAGACCCTGCCGCTGACCCCGGAGTTCGAGAAGTACTTCGCCACCATCCCGCGGGTCAAGCGCAACAGCGTGGACTTCGTGGTCGACATCAACCGCGACCTGGGCAAGCACATCGGTTACCTGATCCGCCTCGAGCCCGGCGTGCAGAGTCCGGAGGAGACCCTCGCCAAGCGCAGCGGCTCGTGCCGCGATTCGGCGTGGCTGCTGGTGCAGATCCTGCGCCGCCTCGGCCTCGCCGCGCGCTTCGCCTCGGGCTACCTGATCCAGCTCACCGCCGACGTGAAGGCCCTCGACGGCCCCTCGGGCACCGACAAGGATTTCACCGACCTGCACGCCTGGACCGAGGTCTACCTGCCCGGCGCCGGCTGGATCGGTTTCGACCCGACGTCCGGCCTGCTCGCCGGCGAGGGCCACATCCCACTGGCGTGCTCACCCGACCCGCAAAGCGCGGCGCCGATCAGCGGCGGCTTCGCCGTGCTCGGTGGCGCCGAGGAGACCGAGACCAGCCTCGATTTCCGCATGACCGTCACGCGCATCCACGAGGACCCGCGCGTCACCAAGCCCTACACCGAGGAGCAGTGGGCGGGCATCGAGGAGCTGGGCCTGAAGGTCGACTCCGACCTCGCCGCCAACGACGTGCGCCTGACCATGGGCGGCGAGCCGACCTTCGTGTCGATCGATGACATGGACGGCGCGGAGTGGACGACCGCGGCGCTGGGCACTAACAAGCGTCTGCTCGCGGGCGAGCTCACCCACCGCCTGCGCGAGCGCTTCGCCGACGGCGCTCTGCTGCACATCGGCCAGGGCAAGTGGTACCCGGGCGAGCCGCTGCCGCGCTGGGCGCTCGGCCTGTACTGGCGCAAGGACGGCGTGCCGATCTGGACGCGCCCCGAACTCTTCGCCGACGAGCGCAAGCCGGCCGGACACACCGACAAGGATTCGGGCACCTTCATCACCGCGCTCAGCGAGCGCCTGGGCGCCGGCGCGAAGTGGCTGATGCCGGCATACGAAGACACCTGGTACTACCTGTGGAAGGAGCGCAAGCTCCCCAGCAACGTCGATCCGCTCGCCAGCAGGCTCGACAACGAGCAGGATCGCCAGCGCTTCGCGAAGGTCTTCGGTCAGGGTCTGGACAAGGTCGTCGGCCACGTGCTGCCGCTCGGCCGCGTGCGCGGTGGCAGCGGGCCGGGCTGGGTGAGCGGGCCGTGGTTCCTGCGCCAGGAGCACCTCTACCTGATGCCCGGCGATTCGCCGATCGGCCTGCGCCTGCCGCTCGATTCGCTGCCCTGGGCGAGCGCGGAGGATCTGGTCGGCGAGCAGCCGCTCGACCCGCTCGCGCTGCGTCCGCCGCTGCCCGCGCGCGAACAGCTGCGCCCGCCGCAGCAGGCGCGCGAGGCGGTCCGCCTGCGCCAGGCGGAAGCGCGCCTGGGCGGTGGTGCCGCGAGCCGGCCTGCGCCCAGCGCCGGCGCTGCGCAGAGCGATGGCCCGCCACCCGACTGGCTGCGCGCCGAGCGCAAGCCGGGCAAGGGCGAATCCGCTGCGTACGTAGTGCGCACCGCGCTGTGCGTCGAGCCGCGCGGAGGCATCCTCAACGTCTTCATGCCGCCGGTGCCCTATCTCGAGGACTACCTCGAACTGGTCACCGCCATCGAGGACACCGCGGCCGCAACCGGACTGCCGGTGCTGATCGAGGGCTATACCCCGCCGCGCGACAGCCGCGTGCGCATGCTCGCGGTCACACCCGATCCGGGCGTGATCGAGGTCAACATCCACCCCGCCGCGAGTTGGCGTGAGCTGGTCGACACCACCACCGTGCTCTACGACGAGGCGCGGCAGACACGCCTGGGCACCGAGAAGTTCATGCTCGACGGGCGCCACACCGGCACCGGCGGCGGCAACCACGTGACCATGGGCGGCGCGACCCCGGCCGACAGCCCGTTCCTGCGCCGCCCCGACCTGCTGCGCAGCCTGCTTGCCTATTGGCACAACCACCCGGCGCTGTCCTACCTGTTCTCGGGGCTGTTCATCGGCGCGACCAGCCAGGCGCCGCGCCCGGACGAGGCGCGCACCGAGATCACCTACGAATTGCAGCTCGCCCTCGATCAGATCCCTGATCACGGCAAGGTGCCGCCGTGGCTGATCGACCGCATCCTGCGCCACGTGCTGGTCGACGTCACCGGCAACACCCACCGCACGCAGTTCTCGATCGACAAGCTCTACATGCCGGACTCGGCCACCGGCCGCCTCGGCCTGCTGGAACTGCGCGCCTTCGAGATGCCGCCGCACGCG
>JBBQSO010000137.1:0-9670 GCA_038213805.1 Planctomycetota bacterium
TTATCGATAAAGGCAGGGTTCACAGTATCCGGAAGGTCGCCTGTCGACTGCAACTGGGTGCCGTTTGCGGAAAAGCCATCCTCGAAATGGTGAGTCGCAGGGGTGCTAGCGGCCCCAAACATGCCCATCAATCCCGGCACCTTATCATTCCTACAGAACACCATTCCCAAAGCGGGATCGAAGAAGCCGTTTGCCAAGTCGCTGAAATAGAAAAAGGAGTCACCCCCATACCTCAACGCAACGCCAGTGAACGTTGAATTGCTGGCATTTGTCACTGTCCAGGTGTGCTGATAGACTTGTTGTCCTTCCACATAAGAAACCACCTGGGTAATGCTGATTCCGTCCGCCGTGGTTACCCGCGAGGTGATTGTGCCCGTCGTGCCAATCCCGCTGACATTGACCAGCACATGCTCATTGGGTGACGGAGTGTAATTTCCCGGCCCGCTGACCGTCGTCGAACCCGAAAGCGTCCGGCGAATGAAGGTGTTGTACGTCGAGAAATACTGTCTTTCCGCGATGATTTGACCAGTGAAGACATTGTTCAATGTATCGAAATGATCTTCTAATCGGAGGACGCGCATAGCCAAGTTTTCAGAAGCGAATATCTGCAACGGAGAGCCAGTGATCTCCAATTCTGTTGCTTGCCCATCCTGGACCGCCAAGAGGGCCAGCATGAACATCATGAACATCATGAACATCTTGGGCAAGGCACGGACATCAGCATAAAACGATGCAGTCATTGAGGTCATTCCAGGTGAGGGTACGGCATGTCGTCAGCCGGCGAAGTTCTGACACCCCATTGAGAGGATCTAGCGGCTCTACGACCGCAACGACGGATGCCTTGAGACGAACGGCGTCGCAAGATAATCCCTATCCGCTGAATACAAGTCTAGGCCTTCGGAAGGCGAGTAATTGGAAGAACTGCCCTCTCATCTTTACCTGTGACACGGAACGTATCTTCCTATTCAGCAATGAGATGAATTTCCGTTGCCGCGTCAGTCTGCCTTATACACCCCTCACGGCTGCCTGGAATAATCCGCTGAGTAGCACAGCGACACGACATGGCGCATGCGTTAATTTCATGCTCTTCCTTCAATGACCGTCAATTCCCGCATATCCGCCTCCAACGTTCCTTGACACCTTTGTCAGGGACCTAAGGTGCGCCCGCCTTCCAGTCAGGACCACCCGTCGATGAACGCATCACCCACCGCTGAGCTGCGCCTCCACGCCGGGGAACCCGCCCCGCGGCCCCCGCGCATGCCCGTGGGCAATGGTGGAGCGGACGGCGATGATGACGGTGATGATCAGCGTACCCCAGCCAAGCCGCCGGTCGACCTGCGGTCGTGGGCGCGCCCCTATGCCCTGCTCTCTTCGCTGGTTGCCGGCGTCCTCGGCGCCACGCTGATCGGCATCTGGCTCGACCGCCAGCAGGGCTCGTCGCCGGCGTGGACGCTCGGACTGGTCCTGCCAGTGCTCGCCGCTGGGTTGTGGCAGCTGGTGCGGGAGTCGAAGCGATGAGCTCGCGCACCCGTACCGTACTCGTCCAGCTTGCGCTCACCGCGGTGCCGGCCTTCGCGGTGATGGCGGTCGGCTGCCTCGGCGCCGGCTTTGGTGGCGGGCCCGCTTGGCTGTGGGCTGCGCTCGGCGCGCTCATCGCCCTGCCGCTGGTGCTTGCCGGCGCGGCGGTCACCGCGCTCAGCGGCGAGTCCGCCCTGCACCACGCTGCCTTCGCCGCGGCCGGTGCCTTCCTGCTGCGCATCGGCGGGGCCGGCGTCGCCGCGGTGATCCTCGGCAGCCAGCCGCACGGCACCGCCGCGTTGCTCAGCATGGCGCTGTGCCTGGGCGCGGCCCTGGCCCTGGAGATGCGCACCTGGATCCGCACCGTGAACCGTCCGGCAGCGCCCGTGGCGGCCGCCCTTGGAGAGTCAGCCCGTGCCTGAGCCCGTCGTGGAAACCACGCCTTCGCCAGCAGCGGCCCCTTCGCCCGCCGCCGAAGCCGCTCAGGCGGCTTTCACCGGCGCCGCGCCGGTGCCCGCGCACCACGCCGGCCACCGCTACGATTTCAACGCCATCAACGCCAGCCACAACATGCCCTACTCGGCCATCGAGTGGGTGCACGGCCACCCGGCACTGATCCTCAACGCCGCCGATTACGCGCAGGCCAACTTCGCGAGCCTGAGCGAGAGCCCGGAATTCGCCAAGGCCGACGGCGCGCCCTACACTGAGTGGGCGGCGCAGGTGGTGGCGCGCAAGGGCAAGGACTACCACGGCCCCGAAACCACCGAACTGGCCAAGGCCATGACCGTGGCGCGCGACGAGGCGTGGTTCGGCGCGCTGCCCCACGGCCTGTCGTTCTTCAACCACCAGACCTTCTGGAGCACGGTCGCGCTGAGCGTCACCGCGCTGATCCTGCTGGTGTTCGCGCGGCGCAAGCCCGAGCAGCACAAGCCGATCAACCGCTTCCAGCACATCGTCGAGTCGCTGGTGCTGTTCGTGCGCGACGACATCGTGCGCCCCAACATCAAGCACCACCCGGACGCGTGGACGCCCTACTTCGCCAGCTTCTTCCTGGCCCTGCTGGCCTGCAACCTGTTCGGCCTGATCCCGCTGTTCGGCACCGCCACCGGCAACATCGCGGTGACCGCGGCGTTCTCGCTGACCACCGCCTTCCTGATGCTCTTCATGGGCCTCAAGGAGAACGGCCCGGTGCTGTTCTTCATCCGCCTGGTGCCGGTGCGCTGGTCGTGGAACCCGGGCGCGATACTGCTGTGGTTCTTCCTGCTCTTCACCGAGGTCCTGCAGCTGGTCATCCGGCCACTGGTGCTCTCCATCCGGTTGTTCGCCAACATGCTCGCCGGGCACAGCGTGCTGCTCGTGTTCGTCAGCCTCGGCTTCATCATCTACGCCTCCGCGCCGCACGGCGAGCACGGCAGCCTGGCCATGGCCAGCGCCATGGGCGTCTTCGGCTGGCTGATGACGGTCGCCTTTTACGCCCTCGAACTGCTCGTCGCCCTGCTGCAAGCCTACATCTTCGTCCTGCTCAGCGCCGTGTTCATCGGCATCTGCGCCCATCCCGAGCACTGATCTCCTCCGCGCTCCTGCGCACCCACCCCGACTCTTCAAGCCTCACCAGCGCGCTCTGCGCAAAGGATCGACCATGACCGACCTCGCCACCATCGCCCAGGCCCTCACCAACACGCTGCCCGCGGTCGACACCGTCGTTCAGACGGTCGCCGACTTCAAGCCCATCGGCAAGGGCATCGCCTACGGCGCGGCCGCCGCCGGCTCGGGCGTCGGCATCGGCCTGGTGGTTGCCGCCACCCTGTCCGGCATCGCCCGCCAGCCCGAGCAGGCCGGCGCGCTGCGCGGCCTGATGTTCCTCGGTATCGGCTTCATCGAAGCCCTCGCCCTGATCGGTTTCGTGCTCGTCTTCATCCTCTGAGCCGTCCCGTCGGCGCCGCCGGCCCGTGCCGGCGGCGGTCACGTCCACGCCTCTGACCTGGGATCCGCCATGGATGAATTCCTGAATTCGAATCTCGCCAGCTTCATCTGGGGCCTGGCGGCCTTCGTGGTCTTCGTGCTCATCCTGCTCAAGCTGGCGGTGAAGCACGTGCTCGCCGCGGTCGACGCGCGCGAGGCCCGCATCGCCCGCGAACTTGCCGAGTCCGAGGCTGCCTACGTCAAGGCCAAGCAGACCGAGGCCGACCTCGCCGCGCAGATGAAGGGCGCCGAGGCGCGCATCGCCGAGCTGATCGCCGAGGCCAAGCGCGACGCCGAATCGCTGAAGGCGCGGACCATCGAGAGCAGCCGTGGCGAGATCGAGGCGATCCGTACGCGCTCGCTGCGCGAGATCGAGGCGGCGCGCCACGCCGCCATCGTCCAGCTCAAGCAGGCGGTGGCCGAGGTCGCGATCCAGGTCGCCGAGAAGATCGTGCGCGAGAAACTCGATGCCGGCGCCCAGCAGCAGGTGGTCGGTAACGCGCTCGAGGCCTACGAGGCCCGTCTGGCGAAGGTCAACTGAGATGGCCGCAGGAACCGTCGCCGGCGTCTACTCCCAGGCCCTGCTCGAGCTCGCGGACGAGCGCGGCAAGCGCACCGCCGTGGTCACCAGCTGCCGCGAGGTCGCCGAGCTGCTGACCGGCGCGCTGATCGCCAGCCTCGACGACCCGCGCCTGGGCAAGGCGCGCGCCAAGGAGGCGGTGGCCAAGGCGCTCGCCGGCCAGGCCGAGCAGGAGGTCCTCGACCTGCTGCTGCTGCTCATCGACCGCAACCGCCTCGCCGACGCACCCGCGATCATCGCCGAGGCGGTGCGCAGCGCCGAGGTCCAGGTCGGCCTGGTGCGCGTGCGCGTGACCAGCGCCCATCCGCTGACCGCGGCCGAGTCCGGGCTGATCGGCGAGCGCCTCAAGCGCGCGCTCGGCCCGGGCGTGGTCATCGAGGCGGCCACCGACCCGTTGCTTATCGCCGGCATCGTGCTGCGTTTCGGCGACACCCAGGTCGACGCCAGCGTGCGCCGCCAGCTCGCCGACATGAAGCAGACCATCCTCGCCGCGCCCGTGAGCAGCCAGCTCTGGGACGGGTGAGCGACCCCCTCTTTCTCATGACCGATTTCCTCAAGGAGTTCCCGTGAAGATCCGCGCCGATGAAATGACCGCCGTCATCAAGGACCAGCTGAAGAGCTACGGCGCCCAGCTGGTGATCGACGAAGTCGGCACCATCGTGCAGGTCGGTGACGGCATCGCCCGCATCACTGGCCTGTCCGGCATCATGTCCGGCGAGATGATCGAGTTCAGCAACGGCTCTTACGGCCTGGCGCTGAACCTCGAGGAAGGCAACGTCGGCGCGGTCATCCTCGGCGAGTACACCTCGCTCAAGGAAGGCGACGTCGCCAAGCGCACCAAGCGCGTGCTTGAGGTGCCGGTCGGCCAGGCCCTGCTCGGCCGCGTGGTCGACCCCCTCGGCCGCCCGATCGACGGCAAGGGCCCGATCGCCAACGAGGCCACCCGCCGCGTCGAGTCGCCGGCCCCCGGCCTGGCCGACCGCAAGAGCGTGCACGAGCCGCTGCAGACCGGCCTCAAGTCGATTGACGCGATGATCCCGGTGGGCCGCGGCCAGCGCGAGCTGATCATCGGCGACCGCAAGACCGGCAAGACCGCGATCTGCATCGACACCATCATCAACCAGAAGGGCAAGGGCGTCATCTGCGTCTACGTCGCCATCGGCCAGAAGGAGTCGACGGTCGCCGGCATCGTCAAGCTGCTCGAAGAGACCGGCGCGCTCGCCTACACCATCGTGGTCAGCGCCGCGGCTTCGCAGCCGGCGCCGCTGCAGTACCTCGCCCCCTACGCCGGCGCGGCGATGGCCGAGTACTTCATGTACAACACCTGGGAGCACCAGGACGGCCTGCCCAAGCAGGTCGGCGGCAAGTATGTCCAGCAGCCGGTCGGCTCCGGCGGCAAGGGCTTTGCCACCTTCATCGCCTACGACGACCTCAGCAAGCAGGCCGCGGCCTACCGCGAGATGTCACTGCTGCTGCGGCGTCCGCCCGGTCGCGAGGCGTACCCCGGCGACGTGTTCTATCTGCACAGCCGCCTGCTTGAGCGCGCGGCCAAGCTGTCCGACAAGCTCGGCAACGGCTCGCTGACCGCGTTCCCGGTCATCGAGACCCAGGAGGGCGAGGTTTCGGCCTACATCCCGACCAACGTGATCTCGATCACTGACGGCCAGATCTATCTGCAGCCCGACCTGTTCAACGCCGGCCAGCGCCCCGCGGTCGACGTCGGCATCTCGGTGTCGCGCGTCGGCGGCGCCGCGCAGATCAAGGGCATGAAGAAGGTCGCGGGCACGCTCCGCCTCGACCTCGCTGCCTTCCGCGAGCTCGAAGCCTTCGCCCAGCTCGGCACCGAGCTCGACCCGACCACGCAGAAGCAGCTCGACCGCGGCGCGCGCATGGTCGAACTGCTCAAGCAGGGCCAGGCCCAGCCGTTGAACGTCGAAGACCAGGTGATGATGATCAAGGGCGCCGGCGAAGGCATGCTCGACGGCGCGCCGGTGGCGCTGGTCGGCACCTTCGAAAAGGAGTTCCTCGAGTTCGTCGCCAACGAGTACTCCGAGCTGCCCAAGGAGCTGCGCGAGAAGAAGGCCTTCAGCGACGACGGCGAGAAGAAGTTCAAGGAGGCGACCAAGCGCTTCGTCGAGATCTTCAAGGGCAAGCACAAGCTTTAGGGCAACCGGCCGATGGCTGATGGCTGATGGCTGATGGCCATCGACCGCAGTCACCGGCCCGAACGCGACAGGACCCGGACCCAAAAACCGCTGACGCCCGATCGCCGCTGGCAGCCCGCCATCAGCCATCAGCCATCAGCCATCAGCCGCGAACGCCATGGCCAACCTCCGAGACATCCGCAAGCGCCGCAAGGGCGCCGCGAACACGCGCAAGATCACCCGCACGATGGAGCTGGTGGCCTCGGCGAAGCTCAAGAAGGCGCAGGACGCCGCCGCGGCGTCGCGGCCCTACGCCGACGGGCTGCGCGACCTGCTCAACACCATCGCGGCGGCAACCGGAGGTCGTTCCTCGCCGCATCCGCTGATGGTGGCGCGCCCGGCGAAGAAGGTGGCGATCCTGCTGCTGACCGCCGATCGCGGACTGGCGGGCGCGTTCAACACCAACCTGATCAGCACCGCAACCGCGCGCGCGGTCGAGCACGAGCGCGCCGGGCGCAGCGTCGACATCATCGCCGTCGGCAAGAAGGCTGCGTCGACACTGGTCTTCCTCGGCCGCGCGGTGCGCGAGAGCCACGTCGGCGTCACCGCCGCGCCGACCTTCGCGAAGGCTGAAAAGCTCGCCAACGCGGCCATCGAGCGCTTCCTGGCGGCCGAGTACGATCTCGTCGAAGTGGTCTACTCGCGCTTCATCAGCCCGGCCCGCCAGGCCCCCGACCTCTACACCATGCTGCCCGCGGGGCAGGACGGCGCCAAGGCCGGCGGCGGCAAGGCCGCGACCAAGGCCGACTTCATCGACGAGCCCGAGCCGGAAGACCTGCTCGCCACGCTCATCCCGCTGACCGTGCGCTCAGGGCTGTTCAGCGCACTGCTTCAGACCAACGCCTCGGAACATGCCGCGCGCCGCGTGGCGATGAAGAACGCCAGCGACGCCGCCGCCGACATGGTCAAGGCGCTCTCCAGCGCCTACAACCGCGGCCGCCAGGGCAAGATCACGCAGGAGATCGCTGAGATCACCGGCGCGGTCGAGGCCATGGCATGAGCAGCACGGATTGCCTCTGTCCGGAAGTCCGGGTGTCCGGGTGTCCGGAAGTCGGAGAATTCCGGACTATCCGCCGCATGGGTTCCTCGACATCCATTCAATCGCCACGGTCTCTCTTCATACGAGACTTCCGGACTCCCGGACTTCCGGACTTCCGGACTCAAAAAGGATCCCCATGACCATCGCCACCGCCTCCTCGACCGGCAAAGTCGTCCAAGTCATCGGCTCGACGCTGGACGCCGAGTTCGACGTCCTGCCGGCGATCTACAACGCCCTCGAGATGGATATCACCGACCCGGCGACCGGCGCGCAGACCCGGCTGGTCGCGGAAGTCCAGCAGCACCTCGGCCGCAACCGCGTGCGCGCCGTTGCGATGTCGACCACCGACGGCCTGACCCGCGGCACCACGGTGCGCGATACCGGCCGCGCGATCGCCATGCCGGTCGGCGACGAGACCCTGGGCCGCATCTTCAACGTGCTCGGCGAGTGCGTCGACAACGGCCCGCAGGTCAGCGCCGCCTGCGTGCGCCGCACGATCCACGCCAAGGCCCCGGCCTTCGCCGACCTCAACCCCGAGACCGAGCTGTTCGTCACCGGCATCAAGGTCGTCGACCTGCTCGCCCCCTACGTCAAAGGCGGCAAGATCGGCCTCTTCGGCGGCGCTGGCGTGGGCAAGACCGTCATCCTGATGGAGCTGATCAACAACGTCGCCAAGGCCCACGGTGGCTTCTCGGTGTTCGCCGGCGTCGGCGAGCGCACCCGCGAGGGCAACGACCTGTGGAACGAGATGATCGAGTCGGGCGTCATCAAGGTCGAGAAGGACGAGCACGGCCACGCCAAGTGGGATGCCAACGGCCACCCCAAGCTGCTCGCCGGCGAAAGCCGCTGCTCGCTGGTCTATGGCCAGATGAACGAGCCGCCCGGCGCGCGCCTGCGCGTGGCGCTGTCGGCGCTGACCCAGGCCGAGCACCTGCGCGACGTCTCGGGCAAGGACGTGCTGCTGTTCGTCGACAACATCTTCCGCTTCACCCAGGCCGGCTCGGAAGTGTCGGCCCTGCTCGGCCGCCTGCCCAGCGCGGTGGGCTACCAGCCGACCCTGGCGAGCGAGATGGGCCAGCTCCAAGAGCGCATCACCTCGACGAAGAAGGGCTCGATCACCTCGATCCAGGCCGTCTACGTGCCCGCCGACGACTACACCGACCCGGCGCCGGCCAACACCTTCGCCCACCTTGATGCGACCACCAACCTGGCGCGCGGCATCGCCGAGAAGGGCATCTTCCCGGCCGTCGACCCGCTCGCCTCGACCTCGCGCATCATGCAGCCGCACATCGTAGGCGAGCGCCACTACAAGGTCGCCCGCGGCGTGCAGAAGGTACTGCAGCGCTACAAGGACCTGCAGGACATCATCGCCATTCTTGGCGTCGACGAGCTGAGCGATGACGACAAGCGCCTGGTCGCACGCGCACGCCGTCTCGAGCGTTTCATGTCGCAGCCGTTCGCGGTGGCCGAACAGTTCACCGGCATGAAGGGCATCATCATGAAGCTGGAGGACACCATCCGCAGCTTCGAGGCGATCCTCACCGGCGACTACGACAAGCTGCCCGAGAAGGCCTTCATGTACGTCGGCACCATCGATGACGTCATCGCCAAGGCCGAGAAGGGCTGATCGGCGACGGAGTCCGGAAGTCCGGAGGTCAGAAGACCCTCAGACCGCGTGGACACGAGACTTCCGGACTTCCAGACTTCCGGACCGCGAGCGAAGCGAGCCCCCCATGACCCTCACCGTGCACATCATCACTCCGGAGAAGGCGCTACCGCCGCGCCAGGCGGACCACGTCACCGTGCCCGCCTCCGAAGGCGACGCCGGCATCCGCACCGGGCACGCGCCCTACGTCGCGCAGCTGCGCAACGGCCGGCTGTTCGTGAAGAGCGCGACCCACCCCGATGAGAGCTGGGCGGTGCGCGGGGGCGTCGTCCAGGTCTACAAGGACGAGGTCAAGATCCTCACCGAGGGCGCCACGCCCGCGGCCGAGGTCAGCGAGAAGGACCTGCTGGTGCGCCTGGAGAAGCTCCTGGCCGCGACCTACGAGGACCCCATCGAGAAGGTCAAGGCCAAGGCCGAGGCGCAGTGGATCGTCTCGCAGCTGACCGTCGCGGGGAAGACCACGCCGGATATTTCAAAGATGGGGTGAGGCGCTGGGCGTCTTGCGCTGATGGCTGATGGCTGATGGCTGATGGCTGATGGCTGATGGCTGATGGCTGATGGCTGATGGCTGATGGCTGATGGCTGATGGTGAGGCGCGGGGATGACCCCGCGCCTCGCTGCGTTCTCAGCTGTCCCGATGCCAGGTTCATGAGCGGGCGACCTGGCCGTGAAGCACACGGATCGACGCCAGTTTCAGGATC
>JBBQSO010000138.1:0-9225 GCA_038213805.1 Planctomycetota bacterium
GAATACGAGATCGACAACACCGTCGCCTTCCTGGGGTGGATGCTGAAGATCTTCCACTTCCATCTCTACCTAGCCGGCGCGCGCACCGCCGCGCCGGCCTGCCCGCGCACCGCCGCACCCGCCGAGATCACCGCCAAGGGCGGCCGCGGTGGCGAAGAGGCCTCGCTGTGGGCCGCCTACCAGGGCAGCCGCTACCACCCGCTCGAGCTGCGCTACGAGCCCAACGCCGACCTGCCGCCGGAGCAGCGCCGCTGGCGCGCCTTCTACGACCACTTCGTGCCGGAGCGCGACGGCGACGCCTACGAACTGCAGCGCATGTTCGCGGCGGTGCGCATGAGCCTGGAATCGCACTACAGCGACGCGACCAAGGAGCGGCAGAAGTTCCTCGAATACGCGACCACGCTACAGAGCGCGATCAAGCCCTTCCTGGGCGAGCGCGCGCGCATCATGTGCGCGGTCGACAGCGACCTGGCCTGGGACGCCATGATCGCCGAGCGCCAGGTGGTCTACTGCGCGCTGTCGTCGATGATCGACGACCACGGCGCCACCGCCTGCGCCAAGATGATCGTCCAGGACATCGCCGCGTACTTCGGCCGGCGCTACCAGTACGCGGGCGGCAAGGCTGATCCGGTCTACATCTTCGCGGACGAGGTCAGCTCGTTCATCAATGAGCCCTTCATCCAGCTGCTCAACAAGTGCCGCGGCGTCGGCCTGCGCGCCATCATCGCCGGCCAGACGCGTGCCGACCTCGCGCGCCAGCTGGGCAAGGAGGGCGCGCAGCAGGTGATGGGCAACCTCAACACCGTCATCCAGCTGCGCAGCCCGCTCGACGAGGACGCGCGCGAGTTCGCCGGCCGCGCCGGCGACGCGCGCATCATCCAGGAGAGCCGCAGCGTCTCGACCACGCCAGCGGTCGGCCACACCGGCCTGACCGACGTGCGCGGCTTCACCGCCAACGAGAGCCGGTCCTACCAGCAGCAGACCGTCAAGCGCATCCCGCCCGAGGCGGTGCTGGCGCTGCCGCGCGGCCAGGCCTTCGTGCACGCCAAGGGCCAGGTCTGGCTGTTGGCGCAGGGCATGTTCCCCGATCCCACCACCGACCTCTACGAGGAGATCGGCATGCACCGCGGCGTGATGCGCGAGGCGGTGCGCCCGGTGCAGCGCCGCCGCCCGGGCCGGGAGCCGGCGGCGGCCGCACCCGCTGACGCCGACGCCCCCGTGGACGACGGCCTCAACGCCATGGCGGCCCAGGCACCTGAGCCGGCCGCACCCCCGGCCCTGTTCGCCGCCGCTCCCGACCTCGCGCTGCGCGACGCCGCGCACGGCGACGGGCGTTGAACAGAGCCGCGATGGGCCGCACCTTCGTCTGCCCTGCACCCGAGCAGCTGCGCACCGCCCTGGCACCCGCGCTGGAGCGCCTGCGCCAGGCCCTCGCCCTGCCTGACGAGCTGGAGAGCGCGCTGCTGCTCGGCCCCGGCGCGCCCCCGCAGAACCTGCTGCGCCTGGCACACGTGCTGCCGGCGAGCGAGGCCCACCACGGCAATGGGCCGCTCGGGCTGGTGCAGCACGCGTGCGCCGTGGCAGCCACCGCAGCCGAGCTGCAGCGCGCGCGCCAAAACGCGACCGACGACGCCGCGCATGCGCTGCGCAGCCGCGCCGCCGTGGCCTTCGCCGGGCTCATCTGCGGCCTGGGCCGGCTGTGGCGACTCGAGGTGCAGGTCGCCGGCCGCACCTGGTCGCCGCACCGCTACCTCGCCGATGTGGTGGCCGACAGCAAAGCGACCAGCATCCAGGTGCGCCACCTGCCCGGGCACGTCCGCACCGGGCCGGGCGGCGACGGCGCGCTCGCCCTGGCCATGCTCGGCATGGTGGTGCCGCTCGGCCTGCTGCCCTGGCTCGGCCGCCCCGCCGCCAACCAGCTGTTCGCCATCCTCGCCGGACAGGGCGGCGGCGACGGGACGCACCTGGCCCTGCTCGACGAGGCGCGCCAGCGCTGCCTGCAGGCCGTGCCTCCCAGCGGCCGACCCGCGCCGCGCCACGAACCGGGCAGCGGCACCCTGGCCGACGAATTCGCCGCAGGGCTGGCGAAGGCCTGCGCGCAGGGTGCGCTCAGCATCAACCAGGTCGACGCCCACTTGCTGGTCTCCGCGACCCACACGGTGCTCTTCCTGACCATGCCGGATGGGACGTCCGCCCTGCAGCACGCGTATGCCGCGGCGGGCGCGGCGGCGCAGCAGGCGCGTGTCGGCGGACTGTTCCAGGCCTTCTACGCCGCCAGCGATGGATGCGCCTTCCTTGACGAGGTGGCACCCTGCACCCTGCCCGACGGCACGCCGTGGTGCGTTGCCGCCAACGCCTCTGCGGGCGCGGCCGGCATCCGCCACCTGGTCACCGCGGTGGCGCGCGGCGGGGCCAGCGTGCGCACCGGTCCGGCCATTATCCTGCGCAACGCCGCTGTGCCCGGCCTGCCCAGCGTCGCGCCGGGCGGCGGCTTCGACGGACGCATCTGGTGCGGCGCCGATGCGAACATGCCCAGCGCCGACCCCGAGGATCTCGGCTTCCTGCCGGCGGCCTTCCCGGAGCCGCCACGGACACGACGTGCCGATGCGCCGGCGCAGCAGGATGCCTCAGGCAGCGTGCTCGATGCCCGCTGGACCACGGCGCTGCTCATGGACCGGCTGGAAACCATCGCGCCCGCGCTGCCGCCAGAGGATCACCTGCGCTGGCAGCGGCTGCGCGGACCCAAAATGAAACCGGATCCGCACCGGATCGCCGAAGAACGGCTCGCCGCCGCGCTCGAGGCGTGCCTGGAGCGGGTCGACACGCTCAAGCCACGGCAGGACGGCCGCGAAACCGCCAACGCGCCTGCGACGGCAATGCTCGGCGTGGTCACCGCCGCTGCGCCACTCATCACGGCGCTGGTCGCGTGCGCCCGGCAGGCCGTGGGCGGGTCCAACGCGACCTCCGCTGACAACCGCACCGCACCGGACGCAGCCGCCCAACCGGCGCGAACCGCTCCTACCGCAGAGCCCGGACACGCCGTCGACCGGCCCGCCACCGCTCTCCCCACAACCCAGGACGAGGCAGGCACCGAGTCGCACGCGGAGCCGCTCCATGCCCTTTGTGCACCTGATGGCGCGGTCTTCCTGCCCTGGCCGCATTGCTTCGACCAGCTCGTTGCCGCCCCCGTGCAGATCACACTCGCCAGCGCCGGCGCCAGCTGCGCTACGGCGCTCGGCCTGCCCCCGCCGCGCGCCGTGCGCGTCGCCGGCTTCACCTACAATGGCGCCCGCCGCCAGCACGTCGGGCTGGTCATCCCAGCGTCGTGGCGCAGCCCCGTGGCGGCGGCGACCCTCACCCAGGCGCCACGCGTCGTCACCGGCACCTGGGTCGAGGTGGGATGAGCCGAGCGCTTGGACGCCCAGCCGCGGCTGCGGTCGGCCACTTCCATGCCGCCCGCCTTACCGTCCAGCCACCAGCGCGATCATCGCCGCGGCATCTGGCGGCTTCACCAGCGCCGCCACCGCCTCGACGTCGGCGCCGGTGACCGACAACAGGCGGCCGAGCGAGCGCACGCCACAGAAGATGCGCCCGCTGGCGGCGACCACGGTGACACCGTGCGCGTGCGGCTGGGCGAGGGCGCCAACGCCCTTGCCGCCGGCGGCGGGGGCCGGGGTGCTGGGCATGAAGTGCAGCATGCCCTGACGCTCGTCGACCACGCTGATCGCGGCGCGGCGCACGTAGGTGACGTTCGATCCGACCACCGCCCAGCGGCCGGCGGTCAGCTTCACGATCAGCGCCGTGGTCATCTCGTCGGTGAGTTCGATGGGCGGCTTCTGCGCGCCGAGCGCGGCCGACCATTCGACCACCGAGACCGCATCGCGCTCCTGCAGCGGCTCGGGCATGGTGGTCAGGACGTCGAGCACCACCTGTTCGGTGAAGACCAGGAAATCGCCTCCGGGATAGGTGGTCACGCACGGGGCGAGGCGTGGCTGTTCGACCGCTACCGCGGACGCAGCCAGGAGAAAAGTGATGAACAGCGTGGGCAGTAGGAATGGCAGGCGGTGCATGTTTCGCTCACGATAGGACGGAGTGCGTGCACGGAACCCTGGCAGCTGCTCAGCGGGGTGCGAGCTGCCGCGCCAGGCGCTCGCGCAGGCGCTGCAGGTGGCGCAGGGCGACGCGCAGCTCCGCATAGCGGTCGTAGAGCTGGTGCTCGTCCTCGCGTAGCGCCATCCACTGGTGCTGCCAGGGCGTCGCCGGCTCGCGCACGTCAAAGCCATGGCGCTCCTGCACGCCGCGCAGGTACCACGTTTGCATGTCTTGCGGCGTGCTCGGCGTGGCCAGCGGTGGATGCCAGTCGGTCCACCCCGCGATGCCCTCGCGCATGGTCAGGTCGAGCATGGCCAAGGTGGTGGCATGGTTCCGCTCCAGTCCCTGGTCGGCCGTCGCCAGCAGCCCCTCGACCACCGCGATCTCATGATCGAGCCGGACCAGCTCCGCCTGCCCCGCCGGCCGGGAATCCTCGGCACCAGCCAGCGTCAGAGCGAGCAGCGCGAGCGCGAATACCAGGATCGGACGCATCCCCGGACACTAGCGCGTGCTACCGGCGCTCCAGGGTGGCAGGCGAAGGGCCCCGCCCTGCCAGGCTTCCCGACCGCGGGAAGCGCCCACGCTGCAGGACGTGTCCGCCACTGCCCAGCCCGCCGCCGTCACGACCCCAGTGACACCTGCCGCCAATCCGCCCCGGCCGGCGCTGCGCTACCACACCCTGCTGTGCCGCGACGAGAAGCAGACCCCGCAGATGGGCATCCTCGGCGAAAGTGTCGACGACCGCGAGCGCATCGTCGCCATGGACCTCACCTACATGAATTGCATCTCGCTGTTCGGCGAGCC
This sequence comes from Planctomycetota bacterium, assembly GCA_038213805.1. Classification (GTDB taxonomy): domain Bacteria; phylum Planctomycetota; class UBA11346; order UBA11346; family UBA11346; genus BOG-1363. The sequence continues at coordinate 4,897 of JBBQSO010000138.1, forward strand.
GGGTGCGGGCAAGTCGTACTGCATGGGCACCATCATCGAGATGTGCTGCGCGCGCGCCCCGGGCATCAACATCCTGCCCAATCCCATCGCCACGGTGGTGTTCCACTATTCGCCGACCCAGATCTACAAACCGGAATTCGCCTCGTCGATCCTGCCCAACGACATCGCGGCGCAGGTTGCGACGCTCAAGGAGAAGTACGGCGCCGACCCGAGCCGAGTCGAGGACTGCATCCTGCTCGCGCCGAAGGACATGGTGGCGACGCGCATCGAGGAATTCCCCGGTATCGCCTGCTTCCCGCTCGCCTTCTCCTCGGCCGAGTTGCAGGCCGGGCATTGGAAGATCCTGATGGGCGCGGTCGGCGAGGACGACAGCATGTACTTCCAGGTGATGAACCAGATCCTGCGCCGCCACCGCAACGACACCACGGTGGCGCGCATCCGCACCGACATCGACGCCAGCTACCTGAGCGAGGCCGACAAGGACAAGGCGCGCATCCGCCTCAGCCTGGCCGCGGAATACATCGACGACAACGTACGCGTGAAGGACTACATCAAGCCCGGCCGCCTGGTGCTGGTCGATCTGCGCGACGAGTACATCCAAAAGAAGGAGGCGCTGTCCCTGCTCATCGTGCTGCTCCAGCTCTTCGCCGACACCACCAACAATGGCAAGCCGTTGCAGAAATTCGTGGTCTTCGACGAGGCCCACAAGTACATGCGCGACCCGTCCCTGGTCGATTCGCTGACCGAGACCATCCGCGAGATGCGCCACAAATCGACCTCGATCATGATCGCCTCGCAGGATCCGCCCTCGGTGCCGCTACCGATCATCGAACTGTCGAGCATGACGGTGATGCTCAAGATGAGCTCGCCGCTGTGGCTGAAGCACGTGGCTATGGTCAAGCCCGCCTACAACGAGATCGGCCCCGCCCAGATGGCCGCGCTGAGCGCCGGCGAGGCCTACGTATGGGCCAAGACCGCCTCCGACACCGCCTACACCCTCAAGCCGCAGAAACTGCGCATCCGCCCGCGCTTCACCAAGCACGGCGGCGACACCAAGACGGCGGTGAAACTCAAGGACACGGTTGCGGAGCAGGGTGAGGCGAAGCCCACGGGGACGTGAGGTGAGAGGGCGAGGGCGAGGGCGAGGGCGAGGGCGAGGGACACTCAAAATAGCAGCACGTCATGGTGAGCGGAAAATTTTAGCCGTGAAACATCTGATTTAAATTATCATTTTGCAATTATATCGACACTGCGGCCCAGTGGGCCGCAGTTCAGAAGCGCGATTAACCGTACACACCCGCCACGTTTCTGGTTTCGGGTGCCCCGCCCTCACATATCCCGCAGCATCGTCGCCGCGAACTCCCGCACCGCCCCCGACGTACGCAGGGCCCGCAGCGTCGTAAGCGCCCGCCGATGCTGGAAGCGCGGGTTTTTCTGATGCCGGAACTTGATCGCCAGAAGCGCGAAGGAGCGTTCCGAATGGTCGGCGCGGGCGGCCAGCAGCTGCTCGCGGGCTGGGCGCGGGCGCGGCGCGGCGAGCAGGCGGGGACCGCCGCGTACGACCTTGGGCAGGGCGGTCCCGGTGGGCAGGGGCAGGGTCAGCGGCGCATCGCTGCGTGGTTTGGTCAGCGACAGCAGGTCGAGGCAGTCGCGCGCGTCGGCATCGCGGTTGGTCAGGACGCCACCGCCGAAGTGACGCAGCACGGTCGCTGGCACCGAGGCGTGCTCGTGCACGCGCTGGTCGATGGTGCCGCGCGGGATGAACGGCGAGACCACCACCGCGGGCACGCGCATGCCCAGGCTGGTGAAGTCGAAATCGAGCCCCGACGAGGTCTTGCAGCCCTTCGCGTAGCGGTTGCTGTCACCGGGATTGCGCACCGCGGTGGTGGGGCGCTGCGAGTCGAAGATGCCGCCGTGCTCGTCGTAGGTGATGATCAGCAGGCTCTCGTTCCAATAGGCGGAGTTGCGGATCGCCTCGTAGACCTGCTTGACCAGCACCTCGCCGGGCAGGAAGGCGTCGCGCGGATGCTGCGAGTCGCCGCCCAGGAAGTCCTGGCTGGTGTGGCCGTAGTCCGGTTCGATGAACGTGTAACCCTGCGGAAAGCCCGGCCGCGCCAAGTCGGTGGCGAAGCGGCTCTGCTTGTAATATTTCCGCCAGAACGTGAATGGCGTCATGTGCGCGAGGGCGAACACCTGCGGCAGCAGGCTGCCATAGTAGACGCGCCACGGCACGCCGACCTTATCAAGGCGCTCGTAGACTGTGCCCTTGTCGAACTGGTAGCCGTCGACGGAAAACGAGCCAGCAACCGCGCTGGAGCTCGGGCTGTCGTACAAGCCGTTGGCCGATGCGGCATGGAAGAAGAAGCGGTTGGGCCACGTCGGACCGGGCACCGAAGCGTACCACTGATCGCAGACCGCGAATTCCTGCGCGAGCGTACGCAGCGCGCTGACCTGGCTGCCCGCCTGCAGCAGCGAAGTCGCCTGTGGCAGTTGCGCCGCCGTGACTTTGGCCCCCAGCGAGGCGCCGAGCGCCGCGCGCCACGCAGCCGGCGCCAAGGCCGGCAGCTGCCGGTGCACGTCGGCGAATTCGTGCGGCGGATCGAAGTCGAAGCCGTCCGTGACCAGCTGCGCCAGATCGGCGCGCACCGCTGCGGGCGCGACCGTCAGCGTCGTCGCCGTCCCATCGGGACGCGTCCCCGCCCAGCCTTGGCCGGCGAAGACGTGGTCGAAGGAGCGGTTCTCGAGCACCAGCACAAAGATGCGGGTGATTTTCTGCGCGCCGTCCATGGCACACCTCCTGAATTACAGGGATCCTGCGCGCATCCACCGACCGCGCCAGCCCCTCCTGGCCACGCGGCAGATCGACTGACAGCCGATAAAACAGGAGGCGCGGAGGCGCGGAGGGAAGAGGAGGGGAGCCGCTGGCTCGGACTCCGGTTCATCTGCGTCGATGCACAGGACATGGGTCTGCAGACCAGGAACCGCCATGGTGGACCCGAGGACCGGCGCCAGAAGTTCGCGAGCTCAATTCTTCTCGATCCACCTTCCGCGTCTCCGCGTCTTGTAAGTTCTCTTCACCCACCTGCGAGGCGAAGTGGCAGCCTGGGGGCCCTCCGCCCCCAGGCAGTCCCGGCCCCTCCAAGGCCGGGACGGTGCCGGTTCGCCGGTCGCGTGGGCAATTGATCATTAGCCAGCCGGGGTAATCCTGGTTGGCGCCATGAAAAAAGGGGGCGCCTGGTGGCCGCCAGGCGCCCCCGATCGGTGGCGTTCGTTCCGCGTCATGATCGCTCGCGCGATCGTACAGGAGTTTTGAACACACCGGTCGCCATGGTTTTCATCCCGAACAGTCACCTGAACCGGGGGGTCACCCCCGTGTTCGCTTCTGCAAGCCAGGGAGTCAATCATGTCAACGCCTCCATCCTATATCGGCATCGACGTCGCGAAAGCGGAGTTGGTCGTCGCCTCGGGAGATGCGGAGCTGTTCCGCGTCCCCAACACCCCGGCCGGGCATCGCGACCTCGTCAAACGCCTGCGTCCTCTCAACCCTGCGGCCGTGGTCATGGAGTCCACGGGTCCCTATGGACGAGCGGCGGCAGCGGCCTTGACCGTTGCCGGATACCAGGTCGCCATCGTCCAGCCCGGTCGCGTCCGCCATTTCGCCTCCAGCCTTGGCATCCGCGCCAAGACCGACCCCATCGATGCACGCGTCATCGCCCGTTTCGCCGCTGCGACCAAGCCCCGCTGCTATACCCCTCCAACGCCTGACATCGCCCATCTTCGCGCCCTGAGCGATCGTCGGGACCAGATCATCGAACTGCGCATCCAAGAGCAGAATCATCTCGAAAGCATCAGCGATCCGCTCATCGCAAAGGACGTGCGGGCCAACATCAAACGCCTCAGCACGCAGGAGAAGAATTACACCAAACTCATGGCCAAGGCCATCGCCCAACAGCCGGCGCTCAAGGCCATGAGCGATCGGCTCCAGGAGGAGGTCGGGGTCGGCCTCCAGACCGCCGTCACGCTCATGACGCATTGTCCCGAGCTCGGGACCCTCAACCGCCAGAAGATCGCCGCCCTCGCCGGACTGGCGCCCTACGACCGCGCTTCGGGAACCCACGATGGGCGACGCGCAATCTACGGCGGCAGGAAGCGCCTGCGACGTGCGCTCTACCTCGCTGCCCTCACCGCAACCCGGGGCAGCAAGTGGCTCAAGCCAATCTATGAAAGACTCAAAAATGCCGGCAAGAGCCCAAAGGTCGCACTCATAGCCTGCGCACGCAAGCTCCTCGTGCGGCTCAATGGCCTGGCTGCAAACCTGCTCCATCCACC
>JBBQSO010000139.1:0-8755 GCA_038213805.1 Planctomycetota bacterium
GTGGGCCTGCTCCGCATTGCCATCCCACCGCCCGTCCCGTCAGCCAGCATTTGGCTGGTGGTGCATTGCGGCAACCGGCAGGTGCCGCGCCTCAGTGCGGCGCTCACCCACACCACCGGGCATGTCCGCCAGCTCGCGCCCAGGCTGAACTCGGCCGATGCCGCCGAGGAAGCCGATGCCGCGTCCCTGGCCGGCGCCTAACCCTGTAGCCTGCTTGTGCATAACTCGGTGTCTGTGGATGGTGCCGCCACCCGGGGCCGGCAAACGGGTAAGCTGGGCCGGCCCAGGCCCCCATGGCTGGCGCAACAGGCAAGGACTCCATGGCTGACGATCCCTACCAAACCCTGGGCGTGGCGCGTAACGCAACGGACAAGCAGGTGCGGAGTGCCTACCTGAAGCTGGCCAAGACGTCGCATCCCGACCTGAACCCGGGCGACGCCAAGGCCGAGGAGCGCTTCAAGACGGTCAACGCGGCCAACGACCTGCTGTCCGATCCGGAGCGCCGCGCCCGCTTCGACCGGGGCGAGATTGACGCAGCCGGGCACGAGAGGCCCCCGCCGGGTCCGCCGCCGGGCCAGCGGACTTACCGCGATTACGCGCAAGGCCCATCCGGTGCCCAATACAGCCCCGGGTTTGCGGATGGCGACGAACACGATCTGGGCGACATCCTGTCTGGCCTGTTCGGCGCCCGCGCCCGGGCGGGCGCGCAGCGGAACGGGGCGGACCGGCGCTACAGCCTCACGGTCGGGTTCCTGGACGCCGTGCGCGGCAGCACGCAGCGCTTGGTCCTGCCGGACGGCGGCGGCCTGGACGTGCACATCCCCGTGGGGATCGAGAGCGGCCAGGTGCTGCGGCTGCGCGGCAAGGGCCAACCCGGCGACCCGCCCGGCGACGCGCTGATCGAGGTGGACGTGACGCCGCACCCGCTGTTTCGCCGTGTGGGCCGCGACATCGAGATCGAGCTGCCCGTGAGCGTGGCGGAGGCCGTGCTGGGCGCGCGGGTGACGGTGCCCACCATCGTGGGCGCGGTGTCCATGGCGTTGCCCGCCGGGTCCGACGCGGGGACCCGGCTGCGCCTGCGCGGCAAGGGCGTGCCTGCGTCCGGCCAGCAGGCAGCCGGCGACGCCTTTGCCAAGGTGCGGATCGTGCTGGGGCCGCCGGACGAAGGGCTGGCCGCCTTCCTGCGGGACCGCACGGACGCCCCGGACTGGACCCCCCGCGCTGGGTTGGAGGACGCGGCATGATCACGATTGAAGCCCTGGAGCTCACCATCACCGGGCTACGCCGGCAGGATGTCGAAGTCCTGATCGCGCAGGAGGTCGTGCGTCCCGCAGGCCAGCCGGGCGCCTGGCTGTTCCGCGACATTGACGTGGCCCGGCTGCGCCTGATCCATGAGCTGCGGCGCGACCTGGCGCTGCACGAGGAGGCGCTGCCGGTGGTGCTGCACTTGCTGGACCAGCTCTACGACACGCGCCGGCGCCTGCTGCGGCTGCGCGCCGCCCTGGAGCACGCCGCGCCACCGGAGGTGCAGCAGGCCGTGGCGGACAGGTTGGCCGACGGCGGGCCATGATCCTGGTCACAGGCGCGGGCGGCTTGGTCGGCGGCGAGGTCGCGAGGCGCTTGGCCGGGCATGCCCCAGTGCGGCTCGCACTGCGCGACCTGCGCCGGCAGGACGGCGTGTCCGATGCCGTGCGGGTCCGATGCCGTGCGGTTCGACTTCCTGGACCCGTCCACCTTCGCGTCCGCGCTGCGCGGCGTGGACCGCGTGTTCCTGCTGCGCCCGCCGAAGCTTGCCCGCGCCCGGCGCGACTTCGGGCCGTTCGTGGCCGCTATGCTGAGGGCCGGCGTGCAGCGTGTCGCGTTCCTGTCCGTGCGCGGCGCGGGCGGCAACCCGCTGCTGCCGCACCACGGCATCGAACGCCTGCTGGAGCGCTCCGGGTTTGCCTGGACGCACCTCCGTCCCAACGACTTCCTGCAGAACCTCTCGACCGTCCACCGGGCCGACATCTGCGACCGCGGCGAGATTTGGGCACCGGCCGGGCACGGACGCACCAGCTTCGTGGACGTACGCGACGTGGCGGACGCGGCCGTGCAGGTCCTGACCAGGGACGGGCATGCGCGCCGAGCCTACACCCTCACCGGTACCGAGGCGCTGGACATGGACCAGGTGGCGGCCGCGCTTTCGGCGGCGCTGGGCCGGCGCATCACGTACTGCAATCCGGGCATTCCGGCGTTCGTGCAGCACGTGCGTGCGCAGGGCCACCCGCTCGCGTTCGCGCTGGTGATGACGGCTGTTTACACCGTAGCGCGGCTGGGCCTTGCGGCGGAGGTATCGGCGGACCTGCCGCGGCTCATCGGCCGCGCACCGGGCACCCTGGCAGAGTTCGCCCGGGACTACGCATCCGTGTGGCAGCCCACCGCGGCAGGACAGGATGACCAGGATGTTCGTTGAGCAAATGCTGCCCCGGGCACGCGAGCGCCTGGCCACCTTGAGCGGCGCAGCGCCCGTGACCGAAGCCGCTGACATCATGTCCCGCCCCCACACGGACCTGGTGGTCGTGTGCGGCGCTGATGGCAGAATGGTCGGCGTCCTGACAAAGACCAACATCGTAAGCCACATCCGGCATTGGACGGCGGAGGGTGGAGGGGGCCAGGTGGACACGATCATGATCCGCGACGTCGCGTCCTGCCAGTCGGGCGACAGGTTGCAGGATGTTTGGGCCGTGATGAAGGCGCGCGGCCTGCAACGCATTCCGGTGCTGGACTGTGATGGCAGGCCGGTCGGGATCGTCTATGCGCGGGACGCATTGCAGGCCTTGCTGGGCGAGGCGGAAAGCGACGAGGCGCTTCTGCGGGACTACGTGATGGGGGTCGGCTACCAGTGACGGAGCCGGGCGTGCCGCGGTGCGGTTCTACGTAGCGTTCCACCGCTCCCTGCCCGAGGACACGGCTGAACACCCACCTATGGAGACAACCTGATGTCTGGCCAAGCTCCTGATCGCACCAATGATCCCGGCAACGCAGCCCTGCTGCGCCAGCGGGCGCTCTCCCGTTGGGACAACGAGGGCGGCGCCGGGTCGGACGGTCCGCAGACGGAACCGGACCAGCCCAGCGGCCCGATACCGATGCCTGCCAACGACGCCGCCGAGGTCGCGGCGCTGCATGTCCGCATGATCGCGCTGGAGAACCTGGTGATCGCCCTGCTCGCCACCGCATCGGAGCGACAAATCCGGCAGGCGCACGAGATGGCGCGCGCGATCCTGCCGCGACCGGGCGCCACGCCCCACCCGCTGACGACCCATGCATCGGCGCACATGACCAGCCTGATCGAGCGGGCGGTCCGCTTCAGCAACATCCCGCCGTAGGGCTGAGGCGCCGCCGGGTTGCCCCGGCGGCGTTTGGTCAGAATTCCATGTCAACCATGCTGGCGCGCATACCACCGTATGGCGAGGTCGGCGTCGCTGACCGCATCGCCCTCCCGCCAGTCCTGGTCCTGCAGCGCGGCGCGCAGCAATGCGTGGGGCTGCTCGGCCGCGCTGCGAACCAAAGCAAAGCGTCGAATTGGGGTGGCCCTCATGCTCGACCTAGCCGCAGATGGCCTCGAAGTTCCAAACCTGGGGACCGGGCACTACACGTATGTAGGTGCCGTCGAGCATGACGATGGGCCGGTGCTCATCCGCTGCTGCGGCCTAGTCCGGCCCGTTCCGGACAGCCGTGACCTCCGTAGCTGCTTGCCGCTCGGCCGCCGCGATCCGCAAGTCGACCGTGTGGGTGCGGTTGTACACGCTCTCCAGCCAGAGACCGGCAAGCAGCCTGCCCAGGCTTTTGACACTTCGGTTCACCACCAAAAAAGCGCGCGACAAGCTCGCTCGCGCCTATCCCGACATCGCCAACGAGGCATAATCACTGTGCCGAGGTACTAGTCACGTATCGGGAGGGACCGCCATGCCGGAAGCCGAGTACGATCACGATGTCGCAATCATCGGGGCGGGCACCGCCGGTATGGCAGCCTACCGCGAGGTCGCCAAGCGTACCGACCGGGTCCGCCTTATTGATGGCGGCCCCTTGGGCACGACATGCGCGCGCGTCGGCTGCATGCCGTCGAAGCTGCTGATCGCGGCCGCCGACGCGGCGCATGAAGCGCGCCACGCCGACCGCTTCGGGGTGCGCGCCGGGCCGGTCGAGGTGGATGGCGCCGCGGTGATGGAACGGGTCCGGTCCGAGCGCGACCGCTTCGTCGGGTTCGTGGAGGAGGCGGTCGAACGGTTCCCCGACGCGCACCTCATCCGGCAGAATGCCCGCTTCGTGGACGACACGACGCTCGAACTCGACGACGGCGTCCGGCTGACCGCGCGTGCGGTGATCGTCGCGACGGGATCCCGCCCCAACGTGCCGCCGCCGCTCGAAGCGGCGAGCGACCGGCTCATTGTTAGCAACGACGTGTTCGACTGGATCGCCCTGCCGGGATCGGTCGCCGTGTTCGGCGCTGGCGTCATTGGCCTGGAGCTCGGCCAGGCGCTTCACCGTCTAGGGGTGCGGGTGCGTCTATTCGGACGCGGCGGATCGGTTGGGCCGCTGACCGATCCGGAGCTGGTTGCCTACGGACGTCAGACGTATGCGCAGGAGTTCGGGGCGCATTTCGATGCCCAAACGGAGATCAAGCGCGACGGCAATCAAATCGTCGTGCGCTGGTTGGCGAACGGCGAGAGCGGAGAAGAACGGTTCGATTACTTGTTGGCTGCGACCGGCCGACGGCCGAACCTGGACCGGATCGGATTGGAGAACACCTCGCTGGTGCTGGACGAGCGTGGGTCGCCGGATCACGATCCGCTGTCGATGCGGGCGCGCACGAGGGGCGATAGACTGTCGTCCATCTTCGTAACCGGCGACCTGACCGCGCCGCGCCTGCTGCACGAAGCAGCCGACGAGGGCCGGATCGCGGGCGAGAACGCCGCGCGTTACCCAGAGGTTTATCGTCGTGCGCGGCGAGCCGGATTGGGGATCGTCTTCACGGATCCGCAGATCGCCATCGCGGGGCGCAGTCATCGCGAGCTAACCGATGCCGGGATCGCGTTCGCTCACGGCGAGGTGTCATTCGAGGATCAGGGCCGGGCGCGCGTGATTGGCAAGAATGAGGGATTGCTGCGCGTCTACGGCGAGCGCGATACAGGCCTGCTTCTCGGGGCGGAAATGATCGGCCCCTCCGCCGAACATCTAGGCCACCTCATCGCCTGGACGATTGAGAGCAAGCTGACGGTGACGGAGATCCTGCAGCGCCCCTTCTATCATCCGGTGCTGGAGGAGGGCCTGCGGACCGCGCTGCGCAACCTGAATGCCGCGCTGGCATTCGGCCCCAACCCCCCGCTGCGCTGTATCGATTGCGGCCCGGGGGGCTGACGATGCGGTGATCGCCTGTCTGGTCGCCGCGCTCTCGGGAAGGTCCATGCGCTTTTCCCCTGCAACAACGCAGGCCGCCTGAACCCGGTCGAGTACCGGCTGATGTCGTCCCACGTTGGGTTGGTGCACGGACACCGGTGGCATCTGGAGCCGGTCTGGCATAGGAGACACCCCCTGCTCACCAGATGCCGGACGCTCGCGTTGCCCTTCGAGCTGAACCAAGACTTCCGCCATCGCATCCCCAGGCAGAAAAAGGTGGTCAACCGGTGCGGAGCGTTCTGCCATCGAGCGCGATGCTGCCTTGCCCGGGTGTGGCGCGCACCGCCTACAGCAGGGCGGCGTGGCGACGGAAAGCCCCCTCCACTGCAGCCGGGTCGAGCCCTTGGAGGATATAGCGGACTGCGGCGCGCGCGGGCGCTCGACGCCAGTTCAGGCCAAACGGTGCGTTCAACCTATGACGATGGACGCCAATGAGGGTGACGATGCCCGGCGAACGTCTCCGTTTGACGCCGCGATACGAGTTGTAGCCGGTCACGATGGCCAAGATCAAGAATAGCAGCACGTAGGTGTAGGCGCTTGCAATCACCGGGGCTCGTGCTCGCAAACAGCGCCGATGGTGATGGCATGCTCGCCCCAGGGCAGGTCAGCGAACGTCCGTTCGTAACGGCTATGGGTTCGTTTGGACCGCCTGCCGCAAAGCGGACGTCGCGTCTGATAAGGCCGCGAGCGGAGGGTGACGGTGATTGAGGCAGGGGCGGGCTCAAGGCTCCAAGTTTCGAGCCGGACCGAAGCCGGGTCCGGCAACAAGCGAGAGAGGAGGTTCACTCCATCAATATGGGAATGCCGACGAAGCGATAACCAAAAGCTGCCAAGACCCCTTTCAACGTGCAACAACCTATGCATCAATCTCTGGCTATCAAACGGCACTCACGAGGTTGGCCGCGAGACACAATCCGGTTCGGTTGTTGCTATAACCCCGAACCTTACGGAGACCCTGAAGCGCCCGATCCTCCATTGTGGCTGGCGGTCGGTCGCCGCCCCTTGCGACGCCCCTTGTCCAGTCACCCCGTTACCGGGCAGCAGGCTCATGGCCGCGAACACCACCAGCATGACGACCAGGGCACCGTAGAACGTTCCGGCCCACAGCCGCACACGCCGTTAGTCGGCAATGCGTCCCCGGGAACGACAAGCGGATCACCGCAGCGCAGTGTCGAACCCCAAAGGCAATCAAGACCCTGCCGAGCAGCGAAAACCGAGCCACCTCTGTTCACCGTGACCGTTCGCGCCCGTGCGATGCGTGGAAATCCAATTCCGGCCCGATCGGCAGGAGTCCGTTAGGGTTCAGGCTGTTGTGGCTGAAGTAGTAGTGCCGTCGGATATGGTCGAAATCGACCGTGCTGGCTATGCCCGGCCATTGGTACAGCTCCCGCAGCCAGCCCCAGAGATTTGGATGGTCGAGGATGCGGCGCAGGTCGCAGCGGAAATGTCCGACATAGACGCAGTCGAACCGGATCAGCGTGGCAAAGAGTCGCCAATCCGCCTCGGTGATGACCGACCCGCACAGGTAGCGTGCCCGGGAAAGGCGGGTCTCCAATTCGGCCAAGGCGGTGAAGAGCAAGGTGATGGCCTCGTTATAGGCCGCTTGGCTGCGCGCGAAGCCCGCCCGGTACACGCCGTTGTTGACCGCCTCGTAAATGCGCGCATTGAGCATGTCGATCTCCGGCCGCAGCGCCGTGGGATGGAAGTCGCCAGGTCGGGCGCCGAGGCCGTCAAACGCGGTGTTCAGCATGCGGATAATCTCGGCCGATTCATTGTTCACGATCCTTCCGCTGGCCTTGTCCCACAGGAGCGGCACGGTGACACGGCCCGTGTATCGGGGGTCCGCCGTCACGTAGAGCTCGTGCAAATGGCGTGCGCCGAGTATGGAGTCGGCCACCACGCCGGGGCCGGGCTCGAAGCTCCAGCCCTGGTCGCCCATGAGCCAATGGGTGACGGAGAGCGAGATCATCCCCTCCAGCCCCTTCAGCGATCGGAAGATCAGCGCGCGATGCGCCCAAGGGCAGGCGAGCGAGACATGCAGGTGGTAGCGTCCGGCCTCAGCCTTGAAGCCGCCCTCGCCGCTGGGACCTGGAGCGCCATCGGGCGTGATCCAGTGCCGGAATTGCGCATCCTTGCGAGTGAAGGCGCCATCCCGGGACCATGAGGAAGTGTGTGTTGTTCACGCCGCGTTCGCCTGACCGGCACTGGCGGGATTGTCGTTCGCCAGCCCTGGATACCACCGCTCGAACAAGGGCCGGAGCGTGCCGTCGAGGGCGCGGGTGCGGGTTTGCAGCAGCAGGTGGGCGCCGCGCCGGGTCCACTGCATCTGCTGGCGCTTGGCGAAGCGCTTGCTGACCACCGCGTTGACCGTGCTCTCGGCCATGGCGGACGAGATGCGCTCGCCCGACCGGAACCGCTCGCCGTAGTTGATCAGGCTGCCGGCGTTCGACCGGATGTAGACGGCGAACTCCTGCGCCGACCGGGCAAACTTGCCCAGGTGCGGGTAGTCCAGCTCCAGGGCCTTCACGTCGTCACGCAGGTCATCAGCGTGCTGCCGGGCACGGTGGCCGTTGCCGTGCCAGAGCAGCCACTTGGTTCGTTCCAGCTCGCGCAACAGGCGTGCGCCCTCGTCGGCGTCGTGGTGAGCGATACCGCGGGCATACTGCTCCAGCACCGTCAGGCGCATGGCAATGTGGAACCAGTCCAAAACGTGCTCGGCTTCCGGGGTGACCAGCTCGGTCAGTGAGCGCACCTCCTCACCGCCGTCGGTCAGGAATGTCACGTCCTGATTGGCCTGCAGCCCTTGGCCGTTCAGCAGCTCGAACAGCCGGCGCTTCGGCTTCTGGTCATAGCCATGCACCAGGCCGATGTAGCGTGGCTCGCGGTCGTCCGGCATGGACCGGCCGACGATCAGCTCGAAGTTGATCTTCCGCTCGTCCCAGTCCCGGACGTAGCCGCCGTCCAGGCCGACGACGATGTGCCCTTCCGGGATCGGCTGCCCGGCCCATTCCGCCGGGCAGCCGTCGATGAAGCTCGATTGCTCCTTCCCGAGTTCGCCCTCGGCGCGCTCGGCCACCCGCAGGACGTGCTGGCGCAGGGTGGTGGCGTTCGCGCCCGATGCCACCGGCAGCAGGTCGGCGAGCAGGCCGGCTGCGGCGGCGTAGGGCACCAGCGAAGCCCAGCGCGCCTCCAAGTTACAGCCGCTCCGGCGCGACATGGCCGGGGATGAGGTTGCGCAACGGCGACATGGTGGCTGGCCCCTGGCCATCCCGGCACGCGCAGCGGCGCAGCCGCGGGCTGACAAGCTGCACGTCGCCAT
>JBBQSO010000140.1:0-8221 GCA_038213805.1 Planctomycetota bacterium
GGGCGCGCACCAGCTGCGCCGCGGCGCGGGCAGCGGCGCCGCTGCCCGGGCCAACAGGCTCGTGCGGCACCCCGGTGGGGGGCGCGGCGGGCGCGGCGCGCGCGGGGGGCGGGGCGTGGCGCCCGGGCAGGGCCTCGCGCCAGGCCGCCCACGGCACCAACGCCGTCAGCTCCTGCGCGTGGCCGCGCGCCTGGCGGGCAAGCGCGGCCAGCCACCAGGCGGGCTCGTCGCCGAGCGTCTGCGCGGCGTCGGCGGAGCCCTCCGCCCAGGCGGCGAAGGCTGCGAGCCAGCGGCCGAGCGCGAGCAGACCCGCCGGCGGCGCGGCGAGGCGGCGCGCGAGCTCGGCGCTGAACGCCGCCGCGGTCTTGGCGTGGATGGCCGGGACGGCGGCGATGGCCGCGTCGAAATTGGCGGCCGCGGCGCATAGGCCGGCATGGATGGCGGCGCCACCGGTGCGCTGGCCTTCGGCTTCGATGAAACCCTGGGCGAGGGTGCTCAGCGCGCCCGCGAGGTTGCCGCTGTCGACCGCCGAGATGTAGCGCGGCGGCAGCGGCGCCAGAGTCTGCGTGTCGTACCAGTTGTAGAAGTGCCCACGGTGCCGCTCGAGGCGTTCCATCGAGGTCAGTGTCGCAGTGGCGCGCTCCAGCCAGGCGCCGGTCGGCAGGTAGCCGAGGTCGTGCGCGGCGAGATCGGCGAGCAGGGCGAAACCGAGATTGGTGGGCGAGGTGCGGTGCGCGGTCATCACGACCGGCGCTTCCTGGACGTTGTCGGGCGGCAGCCAGTGGTCCTCGGGCCCGACGAAGGTTTCGAACCAGCGCCAAGTCACACGCGCGGCGGCGCTCAGCAACATGAGGTCGGCCTCTGGCAGGGCCTGCTGGCGGGCACCCAGCGGCAGGCTCAGCCACCACGCCAGGGTCGGCGCACCGGCCCACAGCAGCGCCAGCGGCAGCCCGGTGGCGGCAGGCGTGCCGCCGCTCGCGACCAGCGCGATGAGACCGATGGCGGCCGCCGGGCAGGCCCACAGCGCGCGGTGCACGCCCAACAGATCGCCGCGCGCCAGGCGCTCGGCATCGCCCGAGGTCTGCCACGCCAACAGATGGCGATGCGTGACGTGCACGCGCAGCAGCGCGACGGCGCTGGCGTGCAGCGCGAGGCCCGCTTCGAAGGGCAGGAACACCAGCCACAGCGCGATGCCGGCGAGCTGGCGCAGGACCATCAGCGCCCACACCGAGAAGTGGGTGCGCCAGCGCACCTCGCCGGCGCGGTGCGCCATGGCCAATAGCGAGCCGAGTGCCGGCGTGACCAGCCACAGCGCCAGCAGCGCGCCCAGCACCAGCCCGCCCGAGCCGCGCGCCAGGTCCCACAGCACCAGCGCCAGCGCCGCCGGCGCGACCAGCGCGCGGCGCAGGTTGTCGGTGATCTTCCAGCGCGCCAGCGCATCGAGCGGGTTGCGCGCGCGCCCATGGGCGGTGCGCGCCCACGGCAGCGTCCACCCGGCGATCTGCCAGTCGCCACGCAGCCAGCGGTGGCGGCGCGCAGCGTCGGCGAGCAGCCGCGCCGGCTGGTCCTCGACCAGCGCCACGTCGCTGACCAGCCCGGAACGCGCGTAGCAGCCCTCGATCAGATCGTGGCTGAGGATGGCGTTGTCGGGAAAGCGGCCATGCAGGGCGGCGTGGAAGGCGGCGACGTCGTAGATGCCCTTGCCGACGAACGAGCCCTGTCCGGCGAGGTCCTGCCAGAGGTCGGCCGAGACGCCGGTGTAGCTGTCCAGGCCGGGTTCAGGCGCGCTGAGGCTGGCGAAGCGCGAGCGCGCCGCGCTGGCGGTGCTGATCACCACGCGCGGTTGCAGCAGCGCGTAGCCGTCGACCACGCGCCGGGTGCGCGGGTCGAGGCGCGGCCGGTTGAGCGGGTGCGCCGCGGTCGCGACCAGGGTGCGCGCCGCGCCCGGCGGCAGCTGGGTGTCGGTGTCGAGGGTGAGGACGTAGCGCACCCCGGCGAGCGCCTGCAGATCGCCGACGATGCGCGAGAACGGCGCGCGCTGGTCCTCGAGGATCAGCGCGTTGAGGTCCTCGAGCTTGCCGCGCTTGCGCTCGCGCCCCATCCACACGCCCTCGCGCGGATTGCGCAGGCGCGGCCGGTGCAGCAGGAGGAACGGCGCAACGGTCATCCCGGCGTGGCGGCGGTTGAGCGCGGTGATCGCTGCGGCGGCGGCCTCGAGCAGGGCGGTGTCGCCCGGTTGCTCGGCGGCCGGTGCGTCGCCGAAGTCGGTGAGCAGGGCGAAGCGCAGGTTGGGGTCGGGGTTGGCGAGCCAGCGCAGCTCCAGCCCCTCGGCCAGGGCGGTGGCGTCGCGCTCGTCGCGCAGCATGGTCGGCACCACCACCAGGGTGCGGTGCTCGGCGGTAACTCCGGCGCTGAGATCGAGGCGCGGCAGCGCGGTGGTGCGCAGCCAGCGCGCCCACAGCCACGCCACCAGCGCGGTCGCCGGCTGGCTGGCGGCGAGCAGCGCCAGGACCGCGAGCACGCCCAGCCACACCGGCCGTGCCGCCGTCGGCAGTAGCGGCCACGCGACTGTCCAGGCGCCCGCCGCGGTGACCGCCCCGAGTGCGCCCAGGAACGGCACCAACGGATGGCGGCCGACCCAATCGGCCACGGCCCCCACCACGCCGCGGCGCACGCCGAGCAGCGCGGCGGCGCGCGCGCGCCCGTTGCCGATCAGCCAGTGGCCGACGTGGCGCTCGCGCGCGTCGCCGTGTGCGCCACCGGCCAGGGCGACCACGCTCTCGGCGACCGCGACCTCGCTGCGCCGCGCGGCGCGCGCCAGGCGCTCGACCGCATGGCGGTAGCGGTCGCGGGTGCGCTCATCCTGGCGCGGATAGGTGCCGTCGGGGTCGGAGCGCAGGGCGCGTTCGACCAGGCTGCAGCCTTCGACGAATTCGCGCCAGTCGGTCTCGTCGAGGGTGCGCAGGCTGCCGATGGTGATGCCGGCCGAGAGCTGCTCGGCGGCCTGGGCCTGGGTCTCGGCGAGGACGGTGGCCGCGATGCCGGAGTGGTGCTCGGCGAGGCGGCCCTCGAGCCAGCCGACCACTACCGCCAGGCCGGTATGCTGGCCCTGGATGCGCCGTACCAGCTCCGCAGTGAAGGTGCCACCAGGGGTCGGATGCGCGCGTGCGAGGTCACCCAGCACCACCACCAGCTCGGCGGTCGAGCGCTCGGCGGTGGCGATGAAGCGCGTCGCCCAGCGCGCGGCCTCGCGCGCCTGCGCATGGCCGTGGCGCACGCGTTCGGCGATGCGCGCAAGATTTTCGAGCAGCGCCAGGCGCAACATGATCGGCACCGCCCACAGTTCGCCCAGGGTCAGCGCCTCGACCTGCTGGTAAGCGCCGGTGTAGCCGGCGAGGGTTTCGGGCTCGACCCGCCCGTCCGCGTGGCCGATGAAGTCGAGGACCATGGCGTGCACGCGCAGCAGCCCCGCATCCTGCCCGCGCGCGAGCCGCGGCAGGTGGCGGAGATAGGCGCGCGGCAGGTGGCGCAGGGCGGCGGCGACCTGGGCGCGCACCAGCGGCATGTTGTCCACCAGCCACTGCGCCGCGGGCGGGGTGCGCTGCCCGGCGGCCATGGCCGCCGCCAGCACTTCATGGCACTCGGCGAGGGTCGCGGCGTTGGTGCGCAGGCGCGCCAGCAGGCGCTGGCGCCCGCCGAGGCACGGCGCGCCATGCAGCTGCGCAAGTTCGCGCGCGTGGCGCTCAAGCTGCTCACGCGTGAACACCTGGTGGGCGCCGAGGTGGTGACCGCGTTCCGCCGGGACGGTGGCTGCCCGGCGAAAGAGGCCGGCAAAGGGGCGGAAGGCGGCGAACGCACTGGGCACGGGGGCTCCTGGCAGGTGGGGGACGGCGCGGCGGTGCGGCTATTCAGGCCCCGCCGGCGTGGGCGGGGACGGCGCAGAGTGCGCGCATGCGCGCCGTGGTTTCCTCCTGCGCCGGCAACCACGAGCGTTCGATCAGGGTGCGGCTGTCATCGTCGAGCGCCGCCATGGATTTGCGGTAATCCGCCAGGCCAAGCTCCTCGCCCTCATGCAGGGCGCGCAGGACGGCGGCGTTGCCGAGCATGGCCGCCACCGCTTCAGTGGCGCGCGCAAACATGCCCCACGCGCCCGCACCGGTGGCGACGATGCCGCCGAGGGCGTCGAGACGGTCGCGCAGCGCCTGCACGCGGTGACGATGCGACTCCAGGCAGATGCAGAGCGCGTGGGGCGGCTGTGCGGCGAAGAAGCTTACCGCCTTGTCGTAGGTCTCGACCGCGGCGAGCTCGCCACGCAGCAGGTGGTTGAGCGTGGCGATGGAGGTGGCGACTGGATCTTCAAGGGGCGGCGGGAAGGGGGCGACGAAGGGGGTGGCGGGTTCCATGGCTCAGGCTCCTCGGGTGGCTGGAGCACGCACCTCGTGGCACGCCCCAGCAGGAGCTAGCAAGCCCGGGTCCAATCTCCGGCGCCGGGAGCCGTGCGCGGTGCAACCGGTGGCTCCCACGCGTCTGCCCACGGGCCGAACCGGTGACACTTGGCCCCCCCACTGCAGGTCGCACGACCGGGCGGGGGTGCCCAGGGCGAAGTGCAATCACCAGCAGGGGTCAGGGAGCGATCAGCGAGGGGAAGAAGCCGAGCCCGCGGATGCGCTCGCTGAAGATCTTGATCACCATCAGCAGCGGCACGGCGAGAATAGCGCCCGCCATGCCCCACAGCCAGCCAAGCAGCAGCAGCCACACGAACACCACCAGCGGGTGGATCTCGAGCCGCTTTCCCAGCACCAGCGGGGTCAGGACGTTGCCCTCGATCAGCACGGTACCGGCGTAGGCGGCCGGTGCGATCAGTGCCTGGCCACCGTCGGGGATGGTCACGAACGAGGCGAGGGCGACGATCAGCACGCCGGCCAGCGGCCCGATGTAGGGCAGGTAATTGAGCAGGAACGCCATGGCGCCCCACAGCACCGGGTTGCCCATGCCGGCCGCCCAGGTGATCAGCCCCACCGCGAGGCCGACCAGCAGGTTGATCACGGTGATGGTGGCAAGGTAGGTGAAGACCATGTCCTCGATCTCCGCCACCACCGCCGCCGCATTCTTGGTGTTGTAGGAACCCATCACCACGTCCGGCGCCGTCGACCCGTAGCGCAGACCCGGCAGCAGCGAGACGTAGCGCAGCAGCAGGCGGTCTCCTGAGGAAAGCAGGAAGTAGAGCATCAGGAGGACTTCGAGCACGGCGAGGGCGGCGTTGCCCGCGCCGAGCATCCACGAGCCTGATTCCTGACTGTGCACTTCGAGCGGACTGACGGCGGGAGTGGCGCCCGCGACCTCGGAGAGCGAATGCAGCGCCTTGGTCGCGGCATCGACTCCCTTGAGCGAGCCCTGGGCCTCGTCGATGCGCTCGCGAATATGGCGCACAGCGTCGGGCAGCTTGGACATCCACTCGGTGAACGGGCGCTGCAAGCCGGTGATCGCCAGGCCCATCCCCACGGTCAGGACCACGATCACCACGAGCGAGCCCAGTGGCAGCGGCAGGCCCCGGCGCGCCAGCAGGCGCACCAGCGGGCGCAACAGGAAGCTGAGCAGCAGGGCCAGCACCAGCGGCAGGATCAGCTCCTTGGCGACGACCATGACCACCAGCGCGGCGAGGATCGCCAGCCACGGTCCGGGACCGATGCGCAGGCGGCGTCGGCGCTCGGACTGCTGGTCTTCCCCCTCATGATGGATGGCGACCCGGTCGGTGCGGGAGCGGACGGCGTTGATGATGCGTTGCACGGTGGGTTCCGATCAGGGTGGACGCGGAAGTCTGGAGTCCGCCGTGGCCGGACGATTGCTCTCGCTCTCGCGCTCGCGCAGGCGCTAGCGCAATAGCACCCCCCGTTCCAACGCGGGATTGGCACTCCACGCGCTGAACTGCTGAACCAAGCACGCCCATGGACGCCACCGCCACATCCGACCGGGGTCTCGACCGACCCTCAGTCCAGCCAGCGCCAGCGCGCCGGCACTGGTGGTCGCTGCTCAAAGACGTCGCTCTTGGTTGGCATGACGAACGGGTCAGCCGGCTGGCTGCCTCGCTGTCCTTCTACACCCTGCTCTCGTTGGTGCCGCTGCTGGTCATCACCGATGCACTGCTTGGTTTGGCCCTCGACCGCACCGCGGTACGCCACGAGATCGACCTGCAACTCACCAGCATGATCGGCGGCGATCAGGCGCACGCGCTGCGCGCCATGCTCGACCATGCGCAGGCGCCAGCGTTCTCGTCATGGCAGACAATGTTCAGCGCGGTGATGACCTTTGTTGGCGCAGCCGGGGTGTTCCTTGAGCTCAAGGATTCGCTCAACAGCCTGTGGCACGTCAAAGCCAAGGAACACGTGCGCTTCCGAGAGCTCTTGCGCGGCTACTTCGCGCCCTTGACCATGGTCCTGGGGTTCGGCTTCCTGCTGCTGGTGTCCTTCGTCTGCGAAGCGGCCCTCGCCGCCGGCGTGAACGCATTGTCCAGCTGGCAGCCGGGTCTCGCCGCCGCGGTCGCGGCCGGTGACCAGCTCACCAGCTGGCTGATGGCCTTCCTGCTGTTCGCCGCCACCTACCGGTTCCTGCCGGACACCGCGATCGCGTGGCGGGAGGTGTGGCTCGGGGCGGCGGTCAGCGCGCTCTTCTTCGTTGTCGGCCGCTGGGCCATCGGCCTGTACCTGGGGACTTCCGACTTCGCGGGCCGCTATGGGCCGGCCGGGGCGATCCTGGCGATCGTGGTGTGGATCTACTATTCCGCGCAGATCTTCCTGAGCGGCGCGCTCTTCACCCGCCTGCACGCCGAAGCGCGCGGGCGCCGGCTCGCGGCGTCAGGAAAGGCACCGGCGGCCCAGGGTAAGCTGGAGGCCCCCCTTGTGGCCCGCGCGCCGACCCCCGCTCCGGCGCAGCTGCCGGGAGTCCTGCCCGCCGGCACCGCCCCGGGTGGTCCGCGCCTTGGCACGGATCCTGCAGAGTACCTGCCATCAGAACACTCCCGCCGCGAGGTGCCGCCATGATCTCCACGATCTTCTGCCTCGCCGATTCGGCGGCGCACGCCGAACGCATCGTCTCTGGTCTGGAGGGCGCGGGCTTCGCTCGCGCCGGCGTGTCGGTGCTGATGGCGGGCAATGCGGAGAGCAGTGCCCTGGCGCGCGAATTGCACGTCGCCACCGGTCACGGCACGGTCACCGGCGCGACGGTCGGTGGCACCATCGGCTGGCTGGTCGGTGTCACCGCCCTGGCCATCCCGGGCATCGGCCCCTTCATCGCGGTCGGGCCGCTGCTCGGCCTGCTCGGCGGCGCCGGCATCGGCGCTGCGGTCGGCGACCTCAAGGGCGGGTTGATGGAACTCGGCATCCCGCATGCGCAGACCGCCGACTACGCTGAGGCCCTGCAGCGCAGCCAGGTGCTGGTCGCGGTCAATGCGGATGGCGCCGACCAGGAGCGCGCTGCTTTCAGCGTCTTCACGTACGCCCACGCCATGGGCATCGGGACCTCAGCCACCCCGGCGCAGACGGCTGCTGAAACGGCCCTCGACAAGGCACCGGTATCGTCGGAGGCCGCCCCTGCGAATCCCACGTCGCACCCCTGACCTGATCACCGCCGCGTTTACGGACTGAGCACAGGATCCTTCATGCAGAACCGCGAGATCATGAGCACCCACATCGTGGATTGCACTCCAGAGACCAGTCTGGAGGTGGCCGCCAAGCTGATGGCAGACAGTGGCTGCGGCGCCCTGCCGGTGGTCGACCATCTGCATCAGCGGCGGCTGCTGGGCATCATCACCGACCGCGACATCATCACCCGCGGGGTCGCCAATGGACTCGATCCGGTGACCGCCACGGTGGGCTCGTGCATGAGCGCTCCGGTGGTCGCGGTCGGGGACCACGATGACGTTGAACAGGCGTGTCGGCTGCTCGAAGCGCACCAGATCCGGCGGATCCCGGTGGTTGACGGGACCGGCTCCTGCTGCGGCATGCTCGCCCAGGCCGACATCGCGCGTTATGCGCCGGCGCGCCTCACGGCGCATCTGGTGAAAGAGGTTTCGACGCCGTCATCGCTGGGGCGGTGAGCGGCGGGGCTGGATCGGCGAGCCCCGGAACTCGAGAACCTCTGGTCGCCTCAGGTATCCGCAAGGACTGCGGCCCAGTGGGCCGCAGTCCCACGCTGGAGACATCGCATCTAAAAGTCGGTGCGGGTG
>JBBQSO010000141.1:0-7961 GCA_038213805.1 Planctomycetota bacterium
TGATGGCTGTTGGCTGATGGCTGATGGCTGCTGGCTGATGGCTGCTGGCGGATGGCTGATGGCTGATGGCTGATGGCTGATGGCTGATGGCTGATGGCTGATGGCTGATGGCTGATGGCTGATGGCTGATGGCTGATGGCGAAGCCTTCCTCCCGGGGTGGACGCCGTTGAGCCCGGCCGTCACTCTCCGCTCCGGCGCCCTTCCGTCTCACCGGCCCGATCCCTCTCCGCGTCTCCCACCCACCTTACCCGGGGCCCTGGCCCCGACTTAGGTGTATCCTTCACGCGCCGCCTGCGCCCGGCCCGTGTCTCATTCTTCTCGTATTATCGCCAGCCTGCAGACCCCCTCCCCGGTACGACCTCCCATGCCCCGCCACACCGCCACCGTCCTGGGGTTCCGCTGCGCGCTGCTCGCCGGCCTGGCATTCGCGGCGGTGGGCGGCGCGGCGCAGGCGGTCGAGGACGAGGCCGGCTTCAAGCGCGTCGTCCAGCCCTTCCTCGAGACCCATTGCACCGCCTGCCATGGCGAGAAGAAGCAGAAGGGCGACTTCCGCATCGACACCCTGCCGCGCGATTTCCGCGACGAGGGCATCGCCCGCCACTGGGCGGAGATGATGGACCGCATGGATTCCGGCGACATGCCGCCGAAGAAGGAGCCGCGCCCCGCGGGCGCCGAGATCGCCCAGGTCGCCGAGTGGATCACCACCCGCCTGGTCGAGGCCGAGTCCGCGCGCCAGGCGTCGGAGGGCGAGCGCATCTCCTACCGCCGGCTGTCGCGCGAGGAGTACCGCGCCACCATGCGCGACCTGCTCGGCGTCACCTGCGACGTCGCGGATCCGGCCGGACTGCCCACCGAGCCCGACTGGCAGGGGTTCGAGCGCATCGGCTCGGTGCTGACGATCTCGCCGTCGCACGTTGAGAAGTACCTGGCCACCGCCGACGCCGCGCTCGAGGAGTGCCTGGCCACCGGCCCGCGCCCGCCGGTGAAGACCGTGCGCTGGACACCGCGCGACCACCGCGTGCGCGGCGACCTCGCCGACCTGCTCAGCGCGCGCGGCACGCTCGAACGCACGCGCATCGACCTGGTGCCGAACAACGGCGCGCTCGATTCCGAGCAGCTGCACATCGACGACGCTGGCGACTACCTCGTGACGATCAGGTTCAGCGCCCTGCGCCCGCCCGGCGGCCGCGCGCCGCGCCTGCGCGTCTACGCCGCCGACCTCAACCGCGTGCTCTTCGAGCAGGACGTCGAGGCCGCCGAGGACCAACCCACGACCATCGCGTTCCACGCCCACCTGCCCGTCGGCGTGCACCTCATCCGCCTGGTCAACGCCGTGCCCGGCCCCAACCCCGAGGACCGCCCGTCGCGCCCGCTCAACAGCAAGCCGCTGGTGCGCCTGCAGCGCCGCCTGCCGTGGCAGCTCAAGCTGACCGGCGACGACGGCGTCCCCATCCAGCCGGTGATCATGCTCGACTGGGTGGAATGGCAGGGACCGGTGCAGGAATCGTGGCCGCCGCCCACCTACCAGCGCATCTTCTTCCGTGGCGACGGTGCGCCCGGCGACCTGGCCTATGCACGCGAGATCCTCACCCGCTTCGTGACGCGCGCCTACCGCCGCCCGGCGCGGCCCGAGGACCTCGCGCGCCTGCTGCCGCTGGTCGAGCACCAGCTCAAGGCCGGCGCGACCTTCGTCGCCGCGCTGCGCACCGGTCTGCTCGCGGCGCTGTGTTCCAAGGACTTCCTCTACCTGGTCGAGGGCGCCAGCGCGCCCGGTGCGCCGCGCCTGAACGACTTCGAACTGGCCTCGCGGTTGTCCTACTTCCTTTGGAGCTCGCTACCGGATGAGCGCCTCATGCAGCGCGCCGCGGACGGCACGCTGCACCGCCCCGAAGTCCTCGCCGAGGAGGCGCGGCGCATGCTTGCTGATCCGCGCGCCGCGGCCTTTGCCGACGCCTTCCCGCGCCAGTGGCTGCACTTGCGCCAAGTCGGCCAGTTCGCGCCCGACCGCAAGCTCTACCCGGAATACGACGACTACCTTGAGAGCAGCATGGTCGCGGAGTCGACCGCATTCTTCGCCGAGGTCCTGCACCACGACCTCGGCCTGCGCGAATTTCTCGATTCGGACTGGACCATGCTCAATGGGCGCCTGGCCGAACACTACGGCGTACCCGGCGTCGAGGGCGAGGCCATGCGCCGCGTCGCGCTGCGCCCGCAGGATCACCGCGGCGGGCTGCTCACCCAGGGCGCGATCCTGAGCATGACCTCCGACGGCACCCGCCACCGCCCGGTGCACCGCGGCAAGTGGGTGCTGTCCAACGTCCTCGGCAAGCCGCCGCCCCCGCCACCGGCCAACGTGCCGCCGCTCGGCACCACCGCGGCGAACCAGGCCAAGCTGTCGCTGCGCGAGAAGCTCGCGCTGCACCGCGCCGACGGCACCTGCGCGTCCTGCCACCGCAAGATCGACCCGCTCGGCCTGGCCTTCGAGCACTACGACGCCATCGGCCGCTGGCGCACCACCGAGACGGTGCGCGACGGCCAGGGCCAGGATCCCGCCATCGATGCCAGCGGCGAACTGCCCGACGGCCGCGCCTTCGCCGACGAGGCCGGCCTCAAGCACCTGCTGGTCGACGACCTCGACCGCTGTGGCGCTGCCTTTACCGAGAAGCTCGCCACTTATGCGCTGCGCCGCGGCCTGACCATCGCGGACCGCGCGCTGCTCGCCGACCTCGCCGCGCGCAGCAAGGCGCACGGCTGGCGCCTGGCCGACCTGATCGGGCTGCTGGTGACGAGCGAGCTCTTCCAGGAACGTTGACGCAGAAAGTGGGATCGACATGACCAACATCCTGTCCAACCGCTGGCGCATGTCGCGCCGCCAGGTCCTGCGCGGTCTGGGCGTGGCCATGGCCCTGCCCCTGCTCGACTGCATGGTTCCGCTAGCCGCGGCCGAACCGGGCGCGGCCGGCCAGGCGGCCAAGCCGCGACGCAGCGTCTTCGTCTACATCCCCAACGGCGTGAACGGCATGACCTGGCAGATCGCCAAGCCGGGGCGCGACTATGAATTGTCCGCGGCGCTGAAGCCACTCGCGCGCCACCGTGGCGACCTCACCGTGTTCAGCGGCCTGCACCACCCCAACGGCCTGGGCCAGGCGCACGTCTGCGCCGACACCTGGCTCACCGGGGCGAAGATCGACGCGCAGAGCGCGCGTTCCTACCACAACACCGTGTCGGTCGACCAGCTCATGGCCGAGGTCGTCGGCCCGCGCACGCGCTTCACCTCGCTTGAGCTTTCTATTTCCGGCGGCACCGGCGAGCCGAACAACACCAACACCCTGGCCTTCTCGCGCGACGGCGTGCCGTTGCCCGCGGACGAGAAGCCGCAGGCGATCTTCGATCGCGTATTCGGCGTCGAGGCCGGCGGCGTGGCGGCGCAGCGCGCGCGCCTCGACCGCCGCCACAGCGTGCTCGACACCGTGCTCGCCGACGCCAAGGACCAGCGCAGCGTCCTGGGCAGCGCCGACCGCAGCAAGCTCGACGAGTACCTGCACGCGGTGCGCGACGTCGAACAGCGCGTCGAGCGCCTCGACTCGTGGCTGGACGTGCCCAAGCCCAAGGTCGACGGCGCACGTTTCCAGCGCGAGGTGCCACGCAGCCCCGCCGGCGACTACTACCGCACCATGTACGACCTGATCGTGCTCGCCCTGCGCACCGACATGACGCGCGTCATCACCTACATGACCGGCACCGAGGGCAACGGCCTGAGCATCCCCGAGATCGGCATCACCCAGTCGCGCCACAACCTCTCGCACCACAACGGCGACCCCGAGGTGCTGGCGCGCCTCAGCAAGGCCGACGGCTTCCTGATGGAGCAGTTCGCCTACTTCCTCGACCAGCTCGCCGCGATCGACGAGGGCGGCGAGAGCCTGCTGGCGCGCACCATGGTGCTGTGCGGCAGCGGCATGAGCTACGGCCACAGTCACTCCAACAGCAACCTGCCGATGCTGCTCGCGGGCGGCGCGGCGCTGGGCCTGAAGCACGGCCAGCACCTCGACTGGAACAAACCGCACGTGCCCGACTACACGCTCGACTACGAGGAGTGGAAGCGCCTGTGCGGACCGCCCCAGGATGGCCAGGCGCGGCTCAGCAACCTGCTGCTGACCATGCTCCAGCGCATGGAGGTGCCGGTGACCAGCTTCGTCGACAGCACCGGGCCGATCGCGGACATCGTCGCATGACGGTCGTCAGGGTGTCGGGACTGCTGGCGGCGCTGGCGGCCTGCGGCGGCCTGTGGGCGCAGGATGGCGCAGCGCCGGCCTACCGCACCGACGCCTCCAATCCACACGCCCCGTGGTACCAGCCGCGCCCGCTGGAATTCCCACCGCGCGATTCCGCGCACGCCGTCACCGGCACCCTGGTTGTGGCCGACTACATCCACCGCAGCGGCACCTTCCGCTCTGCCGATGGCGCGCTCAACGACTTCGCCATGCCGCCCTACGGCACCGCCGCCTAC
The DNA here is from genome assembly GCA_038213805.1 of Planctomycetota bacterium. Taxonomy (GTDB): domain Bacteria; phylum Planctomycetota; class UBA11346; order UBA11346; family UBA11346; genus BOG-1363. Next base: position 4,509 of record JBBQSO010000141.1, read on the forward strand.
GCCGGCGCCGAGGCCGAGCTGCGCGACGTGCCGCTGGGCACCAGCTGCGTCTTCCACCTGCACGAAGACGCCACCGGCGCCTTCACCCGCCTCGCCGCCATGGAAGACGACTTCAGCACCGCGGTCGCGCAAGGTCTGAGCTGGCGTCTAAACGCTATCCACGATGGCGCACTGAGCGCGACCATCCGTCGCGCCGGCGCCGATGCCGGCAGTGCTGCGTTCGCCGTCGACGCAGCGACGCGCGTGTGGAAGGGCGAGGGGCGCGCGACCCTCGCCGACCTCAAGCCCGGCGACGAACTGCTGATCGACTGCCGCGACGACCAGACGCAGCAGCCGCGCCACTGCTGCGACATCTGGGCCGGCGCCGACGCGCAGGCGCGCGCCACCGCCGCCCAGCGCGGGCGCCACAAGGCCTTCCTCATCGCACGCGGCCTGCCCGGCTGGATCGAGCGCGTCGATGGCAAGAAGCTCACCATTGCGCTCTTCAGCCGCGACCACGCCACCCTGCAGGCGCTGTTCGCCGACACCGGGGTGGTGCCGGCGACCTGGCTCAAGGACCATCGCTGGCTCGGGGTGGTGGTCGCCGACCACGAGCTGCGCACCTACAACCCGCCGGTCGACCAGCAGCACGGACCGCTCGTGGAGATGCTGCCGCCGCCCAGCGACGGCTACGGCTGCGGCGGCGTGCGCTGGGTGTTCGAACCGCGCACGCTGCTTGAGGGCTTCCGCCCCGGGCGCCTGGTGCGGGTCTTCGCGCACGATGGCTGGAAGGTCGAGGACATGCCCTACGGCGAGGGCCTCTACGAGCACGGCTTCGAGACCAACGACGACGATCCGGGGCTGTTCCCCTACCGCACCGACCTCTACAATCCCGATCTGCCGTGGTTCGCGGTCAAACCCGGCGCCTTTCCGCCCGACCAGTCAGCGCACCGCGTCGGCGGTGAACTGGTCACGATCGACGCCGCGCACCGCGCCGGCCGCTTCCGCAGCGATCGCGGCGGCGCGCTGGTGGACTTCACCATGCCCCCCTTCGGGACGGTGCTGCGCTGCGGGGCCGAGGGCGAATTGACCGACCTGCCGCTGGGCACGCATTGCTGGTTCGACCTGCACCAGGACGCGGCCGGCGCCTTCACGCGCGCCGCGGTGGTGCTCGACGACGCCAGCCGCCTGGTGCAGGACAGCGTCACCTACCGCGTGGAGGAGGCAGCCGTGGACGGACGGCTGCGCGTCGCGCGCCAGATCCCGCCGATCAAGGACTTCCAGGACCAGATGATCACGCCGCCGGATCTCGGCCGCTGCGAACTGCCGGTCGATGCGCAGACCCGGGTGTGGAAGGGCGGCAAGGAAGCCACCGTCGCCGCGCTCGTCACCGGCGACGTACTGCTCGCCGATCACGGCGCGATAAGCGCGTCGAGCCCCGGCATCTGCACCGAGATCTGGGCCGGACCCGACACCATCGCCGCCACCACCGACCACCAGCGTCTGCAGCACCGCGCTCTGGTAAAAGCGCAGGGCATGCCCGGCCTGATCACCGCCATCGAGGGCCGCCTGCTGACCGTGGTGTTCTTCGCCGGCGTGCGCGCCGACTTCCCACCGCTGCTCGACGGCGACCCCTGGGGCAAGCCGGTCTTTGTCGCCGCCTGCGATGACTTGCTGAAAGCACAGGGGGCATTCGTACGCATGGGCTTCGCCAACCACCTCCCCGAAAGCGCCACCGCCGGCACCTACGGCTGCAGCGGCATCCGCTGGGTGGTCGACAGCGATCATGCGGAGGCTTACCACGTCGGCCAGGTGCTGCGCGTGCTCAAGGAAGGCTGGCCGCTTCCCACGGGACAGGAAGCCGCGCACTGACCTCGAGATGCTGAAGCTTCAGCGACCTTCTGCCGCATCTCCCTGCACAGATGCGCGCGGCGAACTCCGCTCGCACGCGGCGCTCGCAACGCGCAACCCGACACAGGCTCCGCGCCTCGTGCCGCCCTTGTCCACGCTCATGAATCCTGACACGCGTACCCACCGCCCGCGCGCACCATCCGCTGACGAGAATTGACGCTCCCCGCCGACCGCCTACGACACTACTCCACCCAGGACTCCCCCATGAAGTGCCTCGCCCTCGCCTTCATCCTCGCCCAGGCGCTGCTCGCGCTGCCGCTGTCGGCCAGCGACGCCGGCACCGGCGACTCGTTCACCGGCCCGGTCGGCCTGCAGCTGTACAGCCTGCGCGCCGAGTTCGAGTCCGCGGGCGTTCCCGCGACGCTCGACAAGGTCAAGGGCATGGGCATAAAGTACGTCGAACTCGCCGGCACCTACAAGCTGCCGCCCGAGAAGTTCAAGGCCATGCTCGACGAGCGCGGCCTGATCCCGGTCAGCGGCCACTTCCCCTACGCGCGCTTCAAGAGCGATCCCGCAGGCATCGCCGCCGAGGCCAAGGCGCTCGGCCTGAAGTACGCCGGCGTCGCCTGGGTCGATCACAAGGACCCCGTCGACGAGGCGTGGGTGCACGAGGTCGCCCCGGTGTTCAACGCCGCCGGCGCGGCGCTCAAGAAGGAGGGCATCATCTTCTTCGACCACTTGCACGGCTACGAGTTCCAGCCACACGGCAAAGGCACCATCGCCGACCTGCTGATCACCGAGACCGACAAGGACAGCGTGTTCTTCGAGATGGACGTGCTGTGGATCATTTTCCCCAACCAGGACCCGGTGAAGCTGCTCGACACCTACGGCAAGCGCTGGGTGATGATGCACCTCAAGGACCTGAAGAAGGGCGTCCCCACCGGCGCGCTCACCGGCCACACCGACGTGAAGTACAACGTCGTCCTGGGCACCGGCCAGGTCGACTGGCCCGCCGTCCTCGCCGCCTCCAAGAAGGCCGGCCTGGCCTACTACTTCATCGAGGACGAGTCGCCGGATTCGGTGACGCAGATCCCGCTGACGATGAAGTACCTGGAGCAGGTGAAGTTCTAGAGCAGTGGCGGAAACCGCGTCGATGGAGCGGGCCCGGGCGGCGCATACGCGCTCGGGGCCCAGCCCGCGCGAGCCCGCGGAGCGGGCGGAAGAAATTAGCCCAGGGCTCACGCCCTACCCATTACCCACAAGTCTGCGTCGGCCGGGAACCACAGGCCGGAAGGTCGTCTGCCGTGAGCGCCAACGGCGCGACCAGACGGGCAGCCCAGGGCAACGCCCTGGGTTCATGGGAATACATGACGTTCGAGCCCTGAAAGGGCGGCCCATGGTACCCTGCCAGTCCGATGCTGTGACCGCGCGCCTTGCATGCACCGAGAATGCGCTCGTGTGCGATCTCCCTTCGCTGATGCCAATCGATATGAACCGCCCCTTCAGGGCTCAGAATCTTTTTTCTGCACTACCCAGGGCTTCGCCCTGGGCTGGTCCTCTGGCCGCGCCGTTGGCGCTCTGGGCAGACAGCCACGATGTCCCCCGTGACCTGCCGAACGTCCT
>JBBQSO010000142.1:0-7509 GCA_038213805.1 Planctomycetota bacterium
GTCGACCGGTCGACCAGGCAGGGCACCGCGATCTTTCCCCCTCATCCGGTCTCCGCGTCTCCGCGGCTCCTTTTCTATCCCGCTCGTCCAGCTGCTCACTTCCCCATATGCTCCACGCGGAAGATCTCGTTGACCTCGGCGTCGGTGAGCAGGCGGTCGTAGAAGCGCAGCTCGTCGAGGCGGCCGTTCAGCGCGCCGTAGCCGGTGGTCATGCTGCCGATCACCAGGCGGTCGGGGGCGGTGCGGTCGCCGGGCGGGCCCGGCATGGTGGCGTCGCGCTGGCCGTCGACGTAGATGCGCATTTCGCCGCTGTTGGCGCGCCCGACGCCGACGTGGTGCCAGGCGCCGTCGCTGACCACCTGGCGGCCGGACAGCGTGGTGTTGGGCGCGCCGACACCGAAGAGCAGGCGCCCGCCGTACAGCCCGACGCCGAAGTCCGCGGCGATGTTCGGCATGTCACCGTCGATCAGGCCGGTGCCGATGCGCCACTGCAGCTCCTCAGGATCGCCGTAGGGGTCGCCGCCGGAAAAGCCGGTGCGCAGCCAGCAGACGATGGTGAAGTCCTTGCGCACCACACAGGGCACGACCATCTGGCCCTTGCCGCGGAATTCCGCCACGTGCTGACGCTGCGCGTCGACCACCGCGAGCACACCCAGCACCTGGCGCGCGCCGTTGTTGCCCAGGGTCGAGACGTCGCGGCCCAGGTTCCCGGTGTCCTCGAAGCGGTACCAGGCCACCGGACCGCGCGCCACCACCGGCGTGGGCGCCGCGGATGGCGGCGCCACGGGCGCTTGCGCGGCGGTGACGATGGGCTCATCCGGTGGGGCGGACCGGGGCGGTGGGCGCGGCGGTGGGTGCACCAGCATCACGCCAGCGACTACCGCGATCATCGCCAGCGCCGCGAGGATGATGATGACCACGGCGCGTTGCGAATGACGGTGCGCCGGCTCAGGCAGCGCACGTTCAGGGACCTGTCCGCGGCGCAGGGCCGGGAAGCGCTGACTGGTGCGGGGGCGCAGTGCTGGCGCTGCTCCGGGCTCAGGGGTCGGGGTGCGCTCCGCGCGGCGCAGGTTCGTCGACTGGCCGGTCACCACCGCGGCCGACGACACCACCTCCAGTTCGGAAGTGAAGCCGAGGAACAACACCTGGACATCCTCGGTGCCGAAACCGTTTATGTCGGCGCTGGGCGTGCGTGCGGCCGCCGACGCCGAGCCGGCGCCCTCGCCACCGATGACCACCGGGCGGCCGCTCGGCAGGTCGATGATCTCGATGGCCGCACCGCGCGGCGCGGCGCGCAGCAGGTTGCGCAGCTCGACCGCGTCTGCGGCGCGCACCTCGCGACGGCCGGCGCGCACCAGGAACGGGCCACGCGGGATCTGCGGAGTGGGCAAGGGGCGCGGTGGCATGGTGGCGAGGGGCGGAAGCCCAGGGTGATCATACCCTTGCGCCGGCCGCTTGGCAAACCGCGGTGACCCGCGCAGTGGCCGGGACGGTGGCGGAGCCCGCGAAACCGGCAAGGTGCCGTGGGCGGGGTTTGACTTCGCCGCACGCGGTCCCTCAAATGCGCCTGAGGTGCCTACGCCCAGCCCCCGATCGCCGCCGTGACCCCCTCCGCCCCCGCCAACGATGTGCACGATGCCGAGCGCGAGGCGCGGCGCCTGGCGACCCTGCGCGCCCTGCGCATCCTCGACAGCCCGCCCGAGGCGCTCTTCGACGACCTCGCCGCATTGGCCGCGGCGGCCACCGGCATGGCGATGGCCGCCATTGTCCTGATCGACGAGCGCCGCGCCTGGTTGAAGGCGCGGCACGGTATCGCGGCCACCGAGTGGCCGCGCGCCATGGCGCCGATGCCGGACGGCGACGGCCTGGAAGCCTGGGCTGACCTCGCCGCCGACGCGCGCACCGCCAACCATCCGCTCACCGCCGCGCCGCTGGGCGCGCGCGCCCTCGCCACGGTACCGCTGCATCTGCCCGGCAGCGCCCTGCCACTGGGCTGCCTGTGCGTGCTCGACGTGGCGCCGCGCGCGCTGTCGAGCGGCCAGCACGAGGTGCTGCGCGCGTTGGCCCGCCAAGTGATGCACCACCTCGCCGCGCGCGCCACCATCGCCGAACTCGAGCGCGCGGTCGCCGAGCGTCTGCTCGCCGAGGATTCGCTGCGCACCAGCCAGCACCGCTACGAGCAGCTCACGCGCGTGGTGCCGGTCGGCATCTTCCGCACCGATCCGCGCGGCCAGTGCGAGTACGTCAACCAGCGCTGGTCGGAATTCACCGGTCTCGACCTGGAACGTGCCCGCGGCACCGGCTGGGTGGCGGCGATCGATCCGCACGACCGTACCCACGTCGCCGCGCTGTGGCAGACCGCGGTCAACGCGCGCGGCCCATTCACCGCCGAGTACCGCTTCCGGCGCGAGGACGGGCGCGGCATCTGGGTGCTCGGCCAGGCCGCCCCCGAGCTCGACCCCTCGGGCCGGCTGCTCGGCTACGTCGGCACCATCACCGACATCAGCGAGCGCAAGCGCGCCGAGCACGCCCTGCACGACAACGAGGAGCGCTCGCGCGCGATCATCGCCGCCCTCGAGGAGGGCATCGTGGTGCTCGACCAGGATGGCATCGTGCGCGTCGCCAACGCCAGCGCCGAGCGCATCCTCGGGCTCGACCGCCAGGATCTGCTCGGGCGCGCCATGCCTGACCCGCGCTGGCAGCAGGTGCGCGAGGACGGCTCGGCCTTCCTCGCTGATGAGCACCCCGCGCTGATCGCCCTGCGCACCGGCCAGCCGCAGCCGGGCGTGGTGATCGGCATGACCCGCCCGGACGGCGGGCGCATCTGGCTGTCGAGCAACGCCCACCCCTTGCTCTCGCCAGCCGGCGGCATCAACGGCGTGGTCGCGTCATTCTTCGACATCACCGAGCGCAAGTCACTTGAGGAGCAGCTGCGGCAGAACCAGAAGATGGAGGCCATCGGCCGCCTCGCCGGCGGCGTGGCGCACGACTTCAACAATCTGCTGACCGTCATCAAGGGCCACGCCGGGCTGCTCCTCGACCAGACCGGCGCCGACCTGGTGCGCAAGGACGCCGAGCCGATCCTGCGCGCCGCCAAGCGCGCCGAGACCCTGACCCGGCAGCTGCTCGACTTCAGCCGCCAGTCGATCATCAAGCATGAGACCCTGAACTTCGGCCAGCTGGTCTCCGACGAGGGCCTGCTGCTGCGCCGTCTGATCGGCGAGGACATCCAGCTGGTCATCGCCCCGGCGCTCGAGCCGTGCTTCATCAAGGCCGACGCCGGACAGATGCACCAGGTGCTGATGAACCTCGCGGTCAACGCGCGCGATGCCATGCCCGGCGGCGGCAAGCTGGTCATCACCACCTCCAACGTCGACCTCGACACCGCTGCGGTGCGCAAACTCGGCGGCCTCAAGCCCGGGCCTTTCGTCTCGCTGGCGGTGCGCGACACCGGCATGGGCATCGACGCGCGCACCCTGCCACGCATCTTCGAACCGTTCTTCACCACCAAGGAGAAGGGCAAGGGCACCGGCCTGGGCCTGGCGACGATCTTTGGCATCGTCAAGCAGAGCGGCGGCGCCATCTCGGTCGATAGCAAGCCCGGCAAGGGCAGCACTTTCAACGTGCTGCTGCCGCGGGTGGCGCCCGGCGAGGTGATGGTTGAGGCGCGTACCGACCGCATCTCGCGCCGCCCCAGCCACGAACTGCTGCTGCTCGCCGAGGACGACGACGACGTGCGCGAACTGGCGCGCCACGTGCTGTCCACCGCCGGCTACCAGGTGCTGGCCGCGGCCAACGGCGCCGAGGCGCTGGCGCACTATCGCAACCTTGGCGATCAGGTGCACATGCTCATCACCGACGTGGTCATGCCCGGCATGGGCGGCCGCCAACTCGCCGAACAGCTGCTCGCGATGCAGCCGACGCTGAAGGTGCTCTACACCTCCGGGTACACCGACGACGCGGTCATGCACCACCAGGTCCAGGGCCAGGGCGCGGAGTTCCTGCAGAAGCCCTACTCGGCGAACCTGCTTAAGGTGACGGTGAGGCGGGTGTTGGATTCGCGATGAAAGCTGCGAGTGACGAGTCGCGAGCTACGAGTCGCGAAGGAAGACGTTCACTCGTAGCTCGTAGCTCGTAGCCCCACAGGCTCGCGGGTTGCGCACCCTCAGCGGATCACGCCGGGACCGGCATCGAGGCTCTGCCCCACCGGCATGCCATTCCCGAAGCGCTTGAACTCGTTCATCGTCCAGACCACTTTCTTGTCCGGCGTGATCTCGATCATCTGTGGCTGGTCGGGGCCGGCGTGGCAGTTGATGATCACGGTGTTGCCGTTGGCCAGGCGCTCGATCTGCGCGACCCATACCAGTTTGATGCCAGGCAGCTCGGTCTCGCCCACCGACCACACCGTCGCGCCGGACTTGTCGACCTCGATGACCTGGTGGCCGTCGCCGGTCCCGATCAGGGTGTTGCCATTCTTCAGGCGCACCGCGCTGAAGACCATGCTCTTGCAGTCGTAGGTCCACACCACCGTGCCGCTGGGATCATACTCGCGCACCTTGTGGTCACCCTCCTGGGCGACCAGATAGGTACCGGTGTCGAGTTTACGCCCGTGCCGGCTGTCGCGGTGGGCATCCTCCTTGTCGGTGGTCAGCGGCGTCGTGTGCAGCAGCGCGCCCATGGCGTCGACTTCGATGATGCGTGCCGGACCCGACTCGATGATCATGGTGCTGCCGTCCGCCAGACGCTGGAAGGCATGGATCTCGACGCGCTTGCCGGCGTTGCCGTTCATGGTGGCGGAATCGTAGGACCACACCTCCTGGTCGCCGTGCGCGATGTCCAGTTCGACGACCCTCGTCCAGCCCACGCCCATCAACACGTGGCCGTTCGGCAGCAGCACCGCCTCGTGGATTTCACCGGGAACTTTACGCTGCCATTCGATGCGATCGTCCTTGCCGACGATCGCGACTACCGCGTCCGCACCCGCGCCAAGGAAGCGGTGGGGGACGCCGGTCTGCCCTTCCGCAGCGGCGGCGAGGAAGGGGATCAGGAGCACGGTGGTGGCGAGCGGGCGCATGGAACTCCGGTGAAGGTGCGAGTGCAAGGTGTGCGTCACGAGAAGCGAGAAGCGAGAAGCGAGACAACGACTCCCATGCCATAGCTTTGTCCCGCATGCCTCCGCGTCAGCGCACGGCGCCCGGCACATCCAGCACGAACGCCACCGGGGTGGCATTGCCAAGGTGCTCGAAATCGCGATAGCTCCACACCACCTTCTTGTCCTTGTCGACTTCGATGAGCTGCGGGTTGGCCTCTTTGGCGTGGCAGTTATCGATGATGGTGTTGCCGTTGGGCAGGCGCTCCACCTGGGCGACGTAGCCGAGTGCGATGCCGGGCAGCTCGGTCTCGCTGATCGACCACACCACTTTGCCGGCTTTGTCCACTTCCAGCACCTTGTGCGAGAAGCCGCCGCCGATCAGGGTGTTGCCGTTCGCGAGGCGCACCGCGCTGTAGCACTCCATCTCGGTGGGGAATGACCACACCTCTTTGCCGTCGCCGTCGACTTCGCTGATCTTGCGGTCATGGGACAAGCAGAGCAAATAGTGGCCGTTGGCCAGCTTGCGTGCATTGCGCATGTTATGGTGCGGGTCGCCCTCCATGGTCAGCGCGATCTGCTTCTGGATCTTGCCATCGCTGCCGATCTCGAGGATACGCTTGGGACCGGACTCGAACACCACCACGCCGCCACCCTCCAACGGGGTGATGCCGTGCACCTGGACGTCGGCGTGCTCGTTGCCGTTGGTCTTGGAGTCGTAGACCAGGACCTGCTGGTCGGTCTTGGGGTCGAGATCGAAGACCTTGTCGCCGCTCGGCGTCCACAGGATGTGGCCGTTCGGCAGCATCCACGCGTCGTGTGCGCCGCCGTCCATATGATGGCTCCACTCCACTTTGCCGTCGGCGGCGACGATCAGCATGATGTGCTTGTCGTAGTCGGCGGCGAAAAAGCGGTGGCCCGTGCCGGTGATGGCGACCTTGTCACCCTCGGCGGCGCCAAGTGCGGCGGCGGTGAACGACAGGGCGGCGAGGCCGGACAGGAGGCGCGTGCGCATGGGATGGATTCCGGGGTGGTACGGAGGAGATATGCAAAATTTTGCGCAGGAATGCCGCTAGAACCGCCGATTTCCCCTGCGTTCGGGGTCCAGGCGTGGAACGCGCCGACTCAGGTGATGATCTTCCTGATCGGCTCGGCGCCCTCGACCCCGACCAGAGTCTGGTCCAGGCCGTTGAAGAAGTAGTTCAGCCGCTTCGTATCCAGGCCCATCTGGTGCAGGATGGTCGCGTGCAGGTGCTTGACCGCGAACTTGTCCTCGATCGCGGCCGCGCCCAGCTCGTCGGTCTGGCCGACGCTGGTGCCGCCCTTGATGCCGCCGCCGGCCATCCACATGGTGAAGCCGTAGGCGTTGTGATCGCGGCCCGAGCCTTCCTTGTACTCCGCGGTGGGCTGGCGGCCGAATTCGCCACCCCACACCACCAGCGTCGAGTCGAGCAGCCCGCGCTGCTTGAGGTCCTTGAGCAGACCAGCGATGGGTTTGTCGGTGTTGCCCGCGTGGAAGGTGTGGTTCTTGACCACGTCGCTGTGCGCATCCCAGTTGTCGTCATTGTGCGCGCCGCCGCTGTAGAGCTGGATGAAGCGCACGCCGCGCTCGACCAGGCGGCGGGCAAGCAGGCACTTGGACCCGAAGTCGCGGGTGCGGTCATTGTCGATGCCGTACATCTCCTGGATGCCGGCCGGCTCCTTGGTCAGGTCGACGGCCTCGGGCGCGCTCTGCTGCATCTTGTAGGCAAGCTCGTAGCTGTGGATGCGCGCGGCCAGGTCGCTGTTGCTGACGCGCGTCGCCTCGTGCTCCTGGTTGTAGGCCTTGAGGGTGTCGAGCAGGCGGCGCTGCGATGCGTCGCTCATGCCGTCCTGGACCTTGAGGTCGAGGATCGGCACGCCGGTCGGACGCAACACGGTGCCCTGGTAGGAGGCGGGCATGTAGCCGCTCGACCAGTTCTTGGCGCCGCTGATCGGACCGCCGGTCTTGTCGAGCATGACCACGAAGCCGGGCAGGTTCTGGTTCACCGAGCCCAGGCCGTAGTTGACCCACGAGCCCATGCACGGGTTGCCGCTGAGAATGCGCCCGCTGTTCATCTGCAGCATCGCCGAGCCGTGGATCGGCGAGTCGGCGGTCATCGAGTGGATGAACGCGATGTCGTCGACGCAGGTCGCGAGATTGGGAAACAGGTCGCTGACCCACTTGCCGCTCTTGCCGTACTGCTTGAACTGCCACTTGGGACCGACCACGCGCCCCTCGTTGCGGTGTCCGCCGCGGCCGAAGGTCTTGATCGGGATGGTCTTGCCGTCGAGCGGATAGAGCTTCGGCTTGTAATCGAACGTATCGACGTGGCTGGGTCCGCCGTAGCAGAAGATAAAGATCACGCTCTTGGCCGAGCCGTTGGCGTGGCCCTGTTTCG
>JBBQSO010000143.1:0-7334 GCA_038213805.1 Planctomycetota bacterium
CAGTGCGTTCCAGGCGGTCGGCGGTGCGAATATAAAACATCAGGAAGCGGTCGGTGTATTTGAGCACGTCGGCTTCACTGAGATCAGCCGCCAGCAGTTGCGCGTGCTGAGGTTTCATGCCGCCATTGCCGCAGACGTAGAGATTGTAGCCCTTGTCGGTGGCGATGATGCCGAAGTCCTTGCTCTGGGCTTCGGCGCATTCGCGTGCGCAGCCGCTGACGGCGCTCTTGAGCTTGTGCGGTGAGCGCAGGCCCTTGTAGCGGTTCTCGACTTTGATGGCCAAGCTGACGGCGTCCTGCACGCCGAAGCGACACCACGTGGAACCGACGCACGACTTCACCGTGCGCAGAGCCTTACCGTAGGCGTGACCGGATTCGAAGCCGGCGGCGATGAGCTCTTCCCAGATGAAGGGCAGTTGTTCGACGCGGGCGCCAAAGAGATCGACGCGCTGGCCACCGGTGATCTTGCTATAGAGGCTGTACTTCTTCGCCACCACGCCCAGGGCGATGAGCTGGTCGGGCGTGAGCTCGCCGCCCGCCACGCGCGGAACCACCGAATAAGTGCCGTCGCGCTGGATGTTGGCCAGGAAGCGGTCGTTGGTGTCCTGCAGCGGCGCGTGCGTGCGCGCCAGGATGTGCTCATTCCAGGTGCTGGCCATGATCGAGGCCACCGTGGGCTTGCAGATCTCGCAGCCGCGGCCACTGCCGTGGCGCGCGATCAGCGCATCGAATGAGCGCAGCTGGTGCAGACGCACCAGGCTGGCGAGTTCCTGGCGCGAGTGCGGGAAGTGCTCGCACAGGTGGTTGCTGACGGTGATGCCCGCCTTCTTCAGCTCGGACTTGAGGATGTCCTTGCACAGCGAGATGCACGAACCGCAGCCGGTGCCGGCCTTGGTGCAGGCCTTGATGCCTGGCACGTCGACCAGCTTGCTGTCGGCGATGGCTGCGCAGATCACGCCCTTGGTGACGTTGTGGCACGAACAGATGGTCGCCGCGTCCGGCAGGTGTTCCGGCCCCATGCCCACGGGCTTGCCGCCCTCGCGCACCGGCAGGATGAGGTCCTCGGGCGCCGGCGGCAGCGCCACCTTGTTGAGCATGAACTGGTGCAGCGCGCCGTAGGCCGAGGCGTCACCGATGAGGATGCCGCCGAGCAGCGCCTTGCGATCGGGCGACAGCACCAGCTTTTTGTACACCTGGTGCTGCGAGTCGGTGTACGACACCACGTGGCTGCCGGGCGTGGCGCCGAAGGCGTCGCCGAAGCTGCCGACGTCGACGCCCATCAGCTTGAGCTTGGTCGACATGTCGAAGCCGGTGAAGGTCATGGCACGCTCGGCAGGCGTGCCGGCGATGGCGTCGAGCGCGGCCTTGGCCATGTGGTAGCCGGGCGCGACCAGGCCGTAGATGCGGTTGCGGTGCAGCGCGACCTCGCCGATCGCGTAGATCGCGGGGTCGCTGGTGCGGCACTGGTCGTCGATGACCACGCCGCCACGCTCCCCCATCGCGAGACCGGCGCTGCGCGGCAGTTCGTCACGCGGGCGGATGCCGGCCGAGAACACGATCATGTCGGTCTGCAGCTCTGCGCGGTCGGCGAAGCGCATGCGCTCGACCTGGCCCTCTGCGCCCTTGACGATCTCGACGGTGTCGCGCGCCAGCAGTACCTTCACGCCCAGCGACTCGATCTTGTCGCGCAGGACGGCGCCGCCGCCGTCGTCGATCTGCATGTTCATCAGGCGCGAGGCGGACTGCACCACGCTGGCCTCGAGGCCCATGTGGCGCAGCGCGCTGGCACACTCCAGGCCAAGCAGGCCACCGCCCACCACCACGCCGGTCTTGCAGCCCTTGGCCCAGGCCTGCATGGCCTCAAGGTCCTCGATGGTGCGGTAGACGAAGCAGCCCTTGGCGTCGTTGCCCTTGATGGGCGGCACGAAGGGGTAGGACCCGGTCGCCAGCACCAGCTGGTCGTAGGGGATGTGCACGCCCTTGGCCGAGGTCACGGTGTGGGCCTCGCGGTCGATGGCGACCGCCTTGTCGCCCAGGTGCACGGTGATGCCGTTGGCGTGGTAGTAGTCGGGTCGGCTCAGCAGTGACAGATCGGCCGCGCTCTTGCCGTTGAAGAAGCTCGACAGGTAGACCCGGTCATACGCGTGGCGCGGCTCTTCGCAGAAGGTGACCACGTTCCACGTGCCCGTCAGACCGGCCTCGACCAGGTTCTCGAGGAATTTGTGGCCAACCATGCCGTTGCCGATGACGACGAGGTTCTTGGAACTGATCATGGGCTGCCTGCGGTTGGGAGATCCCTTCCCATGGCAAGTTCTGTGCCGGCGCTATCCGATGCACCGTGCAGCAGAGCGGCCTCATCCGTTCATCACAGGCCGGACGCAATGGTACAAATGATCGAAAAATGATCGGTCACGGCGTCGCTACTGGGATGACCTGAAGGCGTCCTGGAAACGACTGCAGTACGTCACGACGGTTTTAGCGTCGGATGCGGTCAAATAGAAACCAAAAAGTGCCGAAAAAGGACAATAAAATGTCAAAAAGATAGCTTTTTAGATACCGCGGAAATCTGTAATACGCGGCAGCTCAGCTCCGCTGAAGGCTTCGGCATAGGCCGCGCCTGCTACATAACCCCATGCCCGGCCACGATGTTCGATCCAGGAGAGGAAGGCCGGATCGGCGATGGTCGTTACCGGCTCACTGGAGCCGGCTCGGTGGAGCTGGCTGCCATAGCAGCGCACCGCCGCGAGCTTTGCCGTCCAGTCCTCCTCAGTCGCCGGCACCAGCAGGTCGGGGGTCGCCGGCAGCTCCGCCTCGTAATGCCACAGCCGTGCCCCGCCCCAGGCCGGCGCCCCGCTCGGGCTCGGCAGCTTATGCAATGCTGCGGCCTTGACTGCGCCCCGCACCAGCTGCGCGAGCGCCTGGTGGTCGGGATGGCGCGCGTGGCTGGAGATCGCCAGCACGGTCGACGGCTTATGCCGGCGCAGGGCGTCGACCACCAGTGCGCGCGCAGCGGGGTCCTCGCTGGGGATGGCGCCGTCGGCCAGTCCCAGGTTCTCGCGCCCCGCCAGACCCAGGATCGCCGCCGCCGCGGCCGCTTCGCGTGCCCGCGTCTCGACCGTGCCACGGCTGCCCAACTCGCCACGCGTCGCATCCACGACGATCACCCGCGCGCCACGCCGCACGTGCCCGGCGATGGTCGCCCCGCAGTGGATCTCGGCGTCGTCGGGATGGGGGGCGAAGACCAGGATGTCGCAGGGCATGGGTGGGGTCCGGAGAGGAGAAGGTGCGAGGCACGAGACGCGCAGCCATCGCGGTCCGAGGGCGGAGAATACCGGGGTCCGGTTTCACTCCACCGATATCACCACCTTCCCGAAATGCCCAGCGCCTTCCAGGTGATGGTAGGCGGCCGATGCTTCGGTGAAGGGGAAGACCCGGTCCACCACCGGGCGCAGCGCGTGCGCGGCGATGGCGCGGTTCATGTCCGCGAACATCGCGCGGCTGCCGACGTAGATGCCTTGCAGGGTGAGGCTGCGGCCCAGCACCGGGCGCGGGTCGATCTCGCCTCCGGTCAGCACGCCAATCAGGCTGACGCGGCCGCCGAGGCGCGCGGCGCGCAGCGAGCGCGGCAGGGTGCCGGCGCCGCCGACCTCGACCACGTGGTCGACGCCGTCGCCGCCGGTCAGGGCCAGCACCGCCTCGTCCCAGGCCGGCGTGGTGTGGTAGTTGACGATGCCATCCGCGCCCAGCGCCTGCGCCCTCGCCAGCTTGGCGTCGGAGCTGGACGTCGCGATGACGCGTGCGCCGTGCAGCCGCGCGAACTGCAACGCGAACAGCGACACGCCACCGGTGCCGAGCACCAGTACCGTGTCGCCGGCGCGCAGTCCGCCGGCGCTGACCAGTGCGTGCCAGGCGGTGACCGCGGCGCACGGCAGGGTGGCCGCCTCGGCCCAGGTCAGGTGCTGCGGCACCTCGACCACGCCGTGCTCGTCCAGCACCACCTCCTCGGCGAGCATGCCATCGAGCCCGCCACCGAGGTCGCTGCGCATGTGCGCGCGCGTCGGCGCGCCGTCCAACCAGGTCTGGAAGAAGGTCCCGGCCACGCGCATGCCGACCTTCACCTCGGCGACCCCGTCGCCGACCTCGACCACCTCGCCCGCGCCATCGCTGCACGGCACCAGCCCGACGCGCGGGTTGCGCGCATAGACGCCGCGCGCGACCAGCAGGTCGCGGTAGTTCAGTGCCACCGCGCGCACGCGCACGCGCACCTGGCCGTGCGCCAGCGCAGGCCGCGGCGCATCGTCCAGCATCAGCCCATCGAGCGCGGCGGAGAAGCGGACGAGGCGGTAGGTCTTCATGGGCGGGTCCTCCACGCCGATCCCAGCAGCCGCCGGGTGGGCGTCAATCGTGGAAGGCTGAGGCGCGAGGCGCGAGGAAACCGACTGTCGCCTCACGCGGTGGCAGCGATGGCCGGGTGGTGGAAAGCGTACCGCGCACCATGGGTGCAGCCGCCACGCGCCTCGCTGTCGCTGTCGCTGTCGCTGTCGCTGCTGCTGTCGGCTGTCCCTAGGGTCTAGGGTCTAGGGTCCCGCGTCCCGCGTCCCGCGCTCACTCCCCCACGATCCGCAGGATCGGCTCCAGATAATCCCGCTTCTTCATGTCCTGCAGATCAGCTTCCATCAGCTGCTCCATGCTCCACTGCTGGTCGATCCGGGTCTGGCGGCGGTAGATGTGGTCGGCCACGTTCCAGAGCAGGAAGAGCTTGGCCGGCTTGGCCTGCTCGGCCCCGAGCGCGACCAGCCGGGTGGCGGTGGCGCGCAGGTCGTCGACGCCATGCAGCCCGCAGGTGACCGCGGCGACGCGCAGATCCTGGAAGCCGAGGTCCTCCCAGGTGACGCCGCCGGTGACCGCGAACAGCGTCGCCCAATAGAAGGTCTGGGTGGCCTCCATCAGGTAGGAGTCGTCGTGGCTGCCGTCGAGCACGCCGCACAGCTCCTCCATCTCCTCGCCCCAGCGCGTCAGCAACTTGGCGCGGTCCTGCGTGACCAGCATGTCGATGGTGCCGGACTTCTTGCCCATCGCCTGCATGAACTGCTGCAGCTCGGCCGCGTCCTGGGCGAGGCGGTGGTAGATGCGGTAGATGCGGCGGGGCGTTGCCATGGGGCGGGGATCGTCGGGAGGATCGTGGGGACACAAGCCCCCTGAGGCGCCCGGCGCGCGGCCTGCGTTCGTGGCCCGAGACCCGCGACGCTGAAATTCAGCCACGCTTGCCGCCAGCCGCCAGCCCCCAGCCCCCAGCCGCCAGCCATCAGCCATCAGCCATCAGCCCTATGAAGAAGGCCCACGATTCCCCCCTTGCGCCTTCCATCGCTCTATCATGATGAAACGATACAAGGACACCACCATGTCGAAGACCGCTGCCAAGACCGCCAAGAACGACTACCTGGTCGCCGACCTCGGCCTCGCCGAGTGGGGCCGCAAGGAGATCCTCATCGCCGAGCACGAGATGCCCGGACTGATGGCGATCCGCCGCAAGTTCGCGAAGAGCCAGCCGCTCGCGGGCGCGCGCATCGCCGGCTCCTTGCACATGACCATCCAGACCGCGGTGCTGATCGAGACCCTGCAGGCGCTCGGCGCGCAGGTGCGCTGGGTCAGCTGCAACATCTACTCGACCCAGGACCACGCCGCCGCGGCCATCGCCAAGGCCGGCACGCCGGTCTTCGCCAAGAAGGGCGAGACGCTGCAGGAGTACTGGGACTACACCCACCGCCTCTTCGACTTCGGCGGTGGGCTGGGCCCCAACCTGATCCTCGACGACGGCGGCGACGCCACCCTGCTCGTCCACCTCGGCAGCGACGCCGAGACCGACCCCTCGATCCTCGAGCGCAAGGCGGGCAACGAGGAGGAGGCCGTGCTGCTCGCCTCGATGAAGCGCACTCTCGCCAAGGACAAGACCTACTACTCGCGCATCGCCAAGGGCATCGTCGGCGTCAGCGAAGAGACCACCACCGGCGTGCACCGCCTCTACGAGATGGTCAAGAAGGGCACCCTCAAGTTCCCGGCCATCAACGTCAATGACTGCGTCACCAAGTCGAAGTTCGACAACCTCTACGGGTGCCGCGAGTCGCTGATCGACGGCATCAAGCGCGCCACCGACGTGATGATCTCCGGCAAGAAGGCCGTGGTGTGCGGCTACGGCGACGTCGGCAAGGGCTGCGCCCAGGCCTTCCGCGGCCAGGGTGCCACGGTGTTCGTCACCGAGATCGACCCGATCTGCGCGCTTCAGGCGTGCATGGAGGGCTTCCAGGTCGTGACCATGGAAGACGCGGCGAAGTTCGGCGACATCTTCGTGACCACCACCGGCAACGTCGACGTCATCACGCGCAAGCACATGGACGCGATGAAGCACAACGCCATCGTCTGCAACATCGGCCACTTCGACTCCGAGATCCAGATCGCCGCGCTCACCGATTTGAAGTGGGAGGAGATCAAGCCCCAGGTCGACCACGTCATCTGGCCCGCCGCGGGCAAGCGCGCGGAAAAGCGGCTGATCCTGCTCGCCAAGGGCCGCCTGGTGAACCTCGGCTGCGCGACCGGCCATCCGTCGTTCGTGATGTCGAACAGCTTCTGCAACCAGACCCTGGCGCAGATGGAGCTGTTCACCAACCACGCCAAGCTCGAGAACAAGGTCTACCTGCTGCCCAAGCACCTCGACGAGGAGGTCGCGCGCCTGCACCTCGGCCAGCTCGGCGCCAAGCTGACCAAGCTGTCCGCCGCCCAGGCCGCGTACATCGGTGTGAAGCAGCAGGGCCCGTACAAGGCAGAGCTGTACCGCTACTGAGTCGGCGCGCTGCGCAACCGTGCGACACCCCGGCGGGAATCCGCCGGGGTGTTTTTTTTTGGCGTGAGGCGGGACGCGATGTTCGAGGAGCGAGGCGAGAGAAAACCGGTATCGCGCCAATGGGCAACGGAACAACGTTTGAGGTGGCATAATGAGCCCGCGGAGCGGGCGGAAGAAATTAGCCCAGGGCGCACGCCCTCCCCATTCCCCACATGTCGCAGCGCTCGGGCACTGATCCTCTTTTCAGCGCAGTCCTGTCCACAGCCCGCGGAGCGGGCGACACATCGTAGCCCAGGGCGCGAGCCCTGGGAACCTCGGTTGAGAGAGGAGGATCGGAGCCCGCGGAGCGGGCGGCACAGATCCTGCCACATCGAAATACGGTGAATGCCGGGCGATTCGTGTTGATCCACGGACATCCCCAGATCGGGTCCCAATGGTCGTGCATTACCGCTGAGCCTGCTGTGTCGCCCACTCCGTGGGCTGGCCCGCAGACCCTC
>JBBQSO010000144.1:0-7204 GCA_038213805.1 Planctomycetota bacterium
CAGTGACGCTGGAGCATGCCTACCTGGAGCTGTTGGGGCAGCCGCTGGACGGCGGAGGCGGGCATCGCCGCGCCTCGACCGCAAAGTGAGGCGGCGCGCTCCACGAGGCATTCTGCGGAGCCGGACTCAGCGCCAGCTGAGGCTATCGACGTCGGCCAGTGTCCGGCGCTCGGCCAGCAGCCTGCCGTAGCTCCGCAAGGCGGATGCGACCGCGTCGCGCCCCTCAGTCCAGAAACTGGACAGCAGCTCACACGCTGCAGATCTGGGTCGCAGGCTGGCCGTGAGGCGGCTGGCCAGCAGGGCATAGTTTTCGGTCAGGGGCGCACCGGCCGCGGCGCCGACGGCATGGCATGCCATCGACCATTCGGCGAACTCGCGCGTCTGGATCGGCTCGCGAACCAGGTCGACCAGCCCGTTGTGAAGCGGGTCCGCCTTGATCAGGGCGTAGACCTTGAAGAGCTCCACCGCAGGGCCTTCCAGATACTGCATGAAGGATCCGTCGGCATGGAGCAGCAAGCCGGTGATGTGCGCCTCGGCATTTCGACGTCGGGCGCTCTCGAGAATGCGCAGCAGATCGCCGCGCGTCACCTCGCGCGCCGCCTTCGAAACGTAGACGATGGCCCACAGGCGGGTGCCCGGACGGTGCTCCGGCGCGTTGGTGCGTGTGGCGCGATGGTCGTTCACGGTGGGCTTGCCTTCAGCGCGAGGATAGCGGCTGCCGCGAGATGAGGCCCCGCGCTGGCAGTGGGAGCGTCACGCCTCCCGATAGACACCTCCGCAGCGTGGCGGCAGTCAGCGCGTGATCCCGGGATCGGATCGGCACACCGATCGGCACGCCGTCGGGCGCGGGCAATGTGTGACGGGAGCGCCCAGCCTGCGTCCACCATGTAGCGACGAGTTCTGCCAGCTTCTCCGGATGCTGCGCGTGGACATCGCCGGCCGCCTTGTCCGACCCCGCCGGCACCACCAGCGCTGCCAGGCGTTGCATGATCTCCAGCGCGCTCATCACCAGATGCGTGGTGCCGTCGCGCCAAGGCGTCTTGAGCTTGAGCAACGCCTGCCCGGCGCTGTTGATCTGCACGCGTTCGTTGGCCTGCGCCGGAGGGCGTTTCGAATCCATCGCAGAGCAGAACGAGTACCGATCGCGTCGATCTCGGCCGGTGTGATGATCCGGCCAGTCGGGTTGTTCGGGTTGCACACCGCGATCAGCCGCGTCCTGGGGCTGACGACGCGCCGGAGTTCGTCGCGGTCGCGGAACAGTCCGGCGCCTGGATCCTAAAGCGGGTGAATTTTTCATCGGCCTTTTCAGGCCCGGAACCAGGGAAAGCACCATCGTCAATCCGGCCAGCATCAACGCCATACCGCTCGGCTCCGGGACAGCCGGGAGAGGAATCGAGGACCGGGTCCAAGCGGCACCGCTAGCAGACGTCAGCGTGTAATCGACCACCGGATTCCCGCCCGCGTCCAGGACGGATTTGAAGCTGCAGCAATAGGCACTGAGCTCCGTGTCATCGATGCCGAACAGCGACGTGATGCCCTGCTGGTTGTAATCCTTCACCGAGAGGGTTATGTCCAATGTCGAATACACCTTGATGGCCTGTCCGAACACGAAATTCAATTTGACGGTCGGCGGGAAGGTGAACGGGCTGCTGCTGAATGTTCTGCCGGTCTGTGAACTTCCCGCACTGACAGGCTCCCGCGGTTGTCGAAGTCTTCCCGGAAGAACAAGGCCTTTGTCACGCTGCCGCTATCCGGCTATCACCGATCGATAGCCAGGCGCAGTTTGGCGCTGAAATGCGCTAACCTTCGGTTGACACCTATATCGATAAAGATAATAATCATTTGGAATCCACCCAACCCCGCTGCCGTCGCATGCACATCGCCGCGCTCGAAACAATCCGCTCCAGCGACAACGACAACCTGTTGTGGCTGGTCGTCGAGACGGACGCGGGCGTTGCCGGCCTGGGCGAAGCCTTCTTTGCACCGGGCGCGGTCGACACCTTCCTGCATGAAGTCGTCGCCCCGCTGGTGCTGGGGCGCGACGCCACCCGCATCGGCGCCATCAACCGCGAGCTGACGCGTTACCCGGTCGGTTATGCGTCTTCCGGCGCCGAGATGCGCGCGGCCGCCGCGCTCGACATGGCGCTTTGGGACTGTCTGGGTCAGCAGGCCGGCCTGCCCCTTCACACGCTGCTGGGCGGCCGTGCCCGCGACACTATCCGCGTCTACAACACCTGCGCCGGACCGCATTACGTCACGAAGGCCCGCTCGGCCGATGTCGACGCCTGGTTCGGACGCGACCGTGCCTTGCAGCCGCTCGACGACCTGCACGCCTTCGAACACGAACCCGAACGCCTGGCGCGTGAGCTGCTCGCCGAAGGCATCACCGGCATGAAGATTTGGCCCTTTGACCGGGCCGCGTACGCCAACGGCGGCGTCGGTATCACTGCGACCCAGATTCAGGAGGGGCTGCGCGTGTTTCAGCGCATCCGCGCCGCCGTGGGTGCCGAGATGGACCTCATGGTCGAGATGCACGCCCTGTGGGACCTGACCAGCGCCAAGCAGATCATCCGGGCCGTCGAGGCCGTCGATCCCTTGTGGATCGAGGACCCGGTGCGCATGGATGACACACGGGCCCTGCGCGAGCTGGCCAGCTTTACCCGCGTGCCCTTGCTGGCCTCCGAGACGCTCGCCCCGGCTTCCGCCTTCGCGCCCCTGATCGCGTCCGGTGCGCCCGGCATCGTGTGTTTCGACCCCGGCTGGTGCGGAGGGGTGACGCAGGCGCGCGCCATATGCGACATGGCGGCTGCAGCACAGCTGCCGGTCGCCGCGCACGACTGCACCGGCCCAATCGGTTATGTGGCGGGCACCCACCTGTCGTTCTGGGCGCCCACCGCCATGATCCAGGAAACCGTGCGTGCGTTTGTGCGCGGCTGGTATGCCGATGTGGTGACCGAGCTGCCTCCGATCCGGCACGGGCGCATGACGCCGTTGCAGGGCCCCGGCCTGGGCACGCGCCTGAAACCCTCGTTTCTGGCCTCCAGCGGCATCACGCGCCGGCGCAGCGTCGCGCCTTCTCACGCCACCGGAGCCACACCATGAGTGCCGTTGCCAGTCCCGCAGACCGTTGGGGCGTCGCCGTCGACGAGTTCAATGAACGGGGTTTTGTGGTCATCCCTGATGCGTTGAGTCCGGCGCAGGTGGCGGCCCTGAACACCGCTTTCCACCGCTACGAGAGCGACTTTCCCCATGAGTGGTCGCACTTCAGCGAGTCCTTCATCCATACCGCCGATGTGCTGCCGCACATGGGTGAGTTCGACGCCACGATCGAAAACCCGACGGTCCTGCCCTTCCTGCAGCGGCTGCTGGGCGAGAAGCTCGCGTTCGAGGAAATGTCGCTCGTGATCCGCAATCCGACCGACCAGGTTGGCGATCTCAAGGGTTGGCACCGCGACGTGATTCGCGCCTTCGACCGGCGCCACGAGATCAAGGTGGTGTCGGTGGTGTACTACCTCACCGATGTCACCGCCAACGACCACTGCTTCAGCATCATTCCCGGCACCCACGACGGCCCGCGCGGCGCGCTTCGGCCCGACGACGTGCAGCCCGGAATGGAGTTCGACGCCATCGGATCGGCAGGTTCGGCCTTTGTGTTTCACGCGCGCTGCATCCATGCCGGAAAGCTCAAGCTGGGCTCGCGCCAGCGGCGCACGATGCACTTGTATTACGGCCAGTACGGCGAACCTCGCTCGTCGGAGTGGTCCACCATTCCGGCACGCCTGGCCGACAAACACGACCCGGCCTTGCCGCCCTGGCTGTACGCCAAGGCCCACGTGCACGACATCATCGACGGCACCGGACGCAAGCCGCGCGACGTGCCTCCCGACATGACCACCGCCCAGATGCTGATCCATGTGCAGCGCCGGGCCAACCAGAAAGCTCCCCCACCATGAGCGCTTCCAACCCCGCTCCCGCGCCGGCCTACAGCCTGGCCGAGATCCGATCGGTGCTGTTCTCGGCCGTGCTGTCCGACTGTCTTGACCACTGCGGCGTCACCAAGCAGGCGATGCCGTCGCGCATCCGCCCGCTGGACATCGCCGCGGTGATGGTCGGCCGCGCCCGCACGGCGGCTTTCATGGAGGTCTACCACGTGCCCGAGGGTGTCAATCCCTATGAGCTGGAAATCGCGCTGATCGACAGCCTGCAGCCGGGCGACATTCCGGTGTTCGCCTGCTCCAATCCAGACCGCGTGGCGCCCTGGGGCGAGCTGTTGTCCACTGCTTCCCACGTGCGTGGCGCCGCCGGCGCAATGATGGACGGCTGCGTGCGCGACATCAAGCCGATCCTGGCAATGGGCTTCCCGGTCTTCCATGGCGGTATCGCCCCACTCGACTCGAAGGGCCGCGGCAAAATCATGGCGCTGGACGTCCCGATTGAATGTGCCGGCGTGCCGGTCGCGCACGGCGACCTGATCTTCGGCGACGCCGACGGCGTGGTCGTGGTGCCGCAGTCCATCGAGAAGCAGGTACTCGACCTGGCCTTCGAGAAGGTCAAGGGTGAACGCAGCACCTTGCAGGACCTGCGCCGTGGCGACAAACTCGCCGACGTTTTTGCCCGTTACGGCATTTTGTGATCCGGGAGCCGCGACCATGATCGTCGATTGCCATGTGAATGTGTACGAAGACGCTCACATCCTTCCGCTGCACCTGGAGGTCACGCGGTTTGCGCGGGCCGATGCGGTGGAGCTGCCGTCCAACCCGGACATCGTCGAGCGTGCCATGCGCGACGTCGACCGCGCCATCGTGTTCTCGTTGCGCTACAAGGATTCGATCGGCATCGACGGCGACGACGAAGTTACTGCCCGCCTGGTCGCGCGCGACCCGAAGAAGTTCATCGGCTTCGCCTGCCTCGACCCGCGCATGCCGAACTGCATGGACCTGCTGGTGCATGCGATCGAAGACCTGAAGCTCAAGGGCGTGAAGTTCGGCCCGATCTACAACGGCGTCTCGCTGCTCGACCCGCGGCTGGAGCCGGTCTACCGCTATCTGGTGAAGCACAACCTGCCGCTGACCATGCACATGGGCACCACCTACGGCGCCAACGCGCCGGTGCAATACGGCCGCCCGCTCGACGTAGACACGATCGCCAACCGCCACCCCGACCTGAAGATGGTCATGGCCCACATGGGCCACCCCTGGTACGAGGAGTGCATCGTGGTGGCGCGCAAGAACCCGAATGTGTACTGCGAGGTGTCCGCGCTGTATTACCGGCCCTGGCAGTTCTGGAACATCCTGGTGTGCGCACAGGAATACACCATCGCCAACCGCAACAAGATTTTCTGGGGCACTGACTTCCCGTTCACCACCGTGGCTGATTCGATCGCCGGGCTGCGCAATGTCAACCAGGTGATCGCCGGCTCCGGCCTGCCACGGGTGACCCAGGACACCATCGAGCAGATCCTGCATTCCGACCCCGCCGCCCACTGGTGGCATGGCGGCCTGTCGACCTGAGGGCCCGTGATGGCAGACGGCACCAACAAGACCGGCAATCCGAAGCGCCCTAACGGACTGCGCAGCGACGAGTGGTTCGCGCGCCAGGACTCCTACGGTTTCATCTACCGCAGCTGGATGAAGAACCAGGGCCATGCCGCCCGCATGTTCGAAGGCAAGCCGGTGATCGGCATCTGCAATACCTGGTCCGAGTTCACGCCTTGCAATGGCCACCTGCGCGGCCTGGCCGAGCATGTGAAGCGCGGCGTGCTGGAGGCGGGCGGCTTCCCGCTGGAGTTTCCGGTGACCTCGCTGTCCGAGCCGCTGATGCGTCCCACCACGATGCTTTTCCGTAACCTGGCCAGCATGGATGTCGAGGCCTCAATCCGTTCACAGCCGATGGACGGTGTGGTGCTCCTCGCCGGCTGCGACAAGACCACGCCTGCATGCCTGATGGGCGCGGCCAGTGTCGACCTGCCCACGCTGCTGGTGTCCGGCGGGCCGATGCTGTCGGGCCGCTACGAGGGCCGCACGCTTGGCTCGGGCACCGACGTCATCCGCTTCAAGGACGCCGTGGCGGCCGGGACCATGAGCATCCCGGAGTTCATGGCGGCAGAGGCCGCCATGTCGCGCAGCGCCGGCTCCTGCATGACCATGGGCACCGCCTCCACCATGGCCAGCCTTTGCGAGGGCCTGGGCGTGGCGCTGTCGCAGAACGGCGCCATTCCGGCGGTGGACGCGCGCCGCCAGGCGCTGTCCTTCGAGGCGGGCCGGCGCGCGGTGCAGATGGTGCGCGAAGACCTGCGCCTTTCCCATGTGCTCACCAAACCGGCCTTTGCCAACGCGGTGCGACTCAACGCCGCCCTGGGCGGCTCGACCAATGCGGTCGTGCACCTGATCGCGCTGGCCGGCCGGCTCGGGGTTGACTTCACGCTGGACGACTGGGACCACTACGGCCGCGAGGTGCCCTGTCTGGTCAACCTCATGCCCTCGGGACAGTACCTCATGGAAGACTTCTACTATGCCGGCGGCGTCCCGGCCGTTCTGCGCGAGATTGCATCCTTCCTGGACCTGGACCAGCCTACCGTCGCTGGCATGACGCTGGGCCAGACAATCGCCGACGCCAAGGTTTTCGATCGCAAGGTGATCTTCGAGGTTGCCGAGCCGTTCAAGCCACAGGGCGGCATTGCGGTGCTGCGCGGCAACCTGGCGCCCGACGGCGCGGTGATCAAGCCGTCGGCCGCAACGCCCGCGCTGATGCGCCACCGTGGCCGGGCGGTGGCCTTCGACAGCGCCGACGACCTCAAGAAACGGATCCACGACCCCGATCTCGAGGTGGACGAGAACAGCATCCTGGTGCTGAAGAACTGCGGCCCGCGTGGGTATCCCGGCATGGCCGAGATCGGCAACCTGCCCATCCCCTCCAAGCTGCTGCAGCGTGGCGTGACCGATATGGTGCGCATCTCCGACGCCCGCATGAGTGGCACCGCCTTCGGCACCGTGGTGCTGCATGTGGCGCCCGAGGCCGCCGCGGGGGGCCCGCTGGCACTGGTGCAAAGTGGCGACTGGATCGAACTCGATGTACCGGCGCGCCGCCTGCACCTCGATGTGCCCGACGCGGTGCTGGCCCAACGCCGCGCAGCCCTGGTCGCGGTGCCGTCGTCATACGTCCGTGGATGGGAGAAGCTCTACATCGACCACGTGCTGCAGGCCGA
>JBBQSO010000145.1:0-7093 GCA_038213805.1 Planctomycetota bacterium
GGCCTTGAAGGCCTGCATCGACCACTCGCTGTCGCCGTACATCGTGCAGAACAACGAGAACTCGACGACGATGCCGCGCGTCGACGCCGCCTGCACCACCGCCCGGGCGCGGCTCCAGTAGGCGTCGTCGAAACGGTTGAGGTCGAAGCGGTCGCCGCCATCGGAAAATCCAGGCGTGCCGCTGCGCGCCCACGGCTGCAGATAGCGCCCGCTCGCGGGATTGAGCGTGTTCCAACCCTCACCCCAGGTCTCGGCGTAGCTGGCGAAGATGCGCGTGAGGTTGAAGCCCAGACCCTGGATACGATCGAGGTAGCGCAGGTAGTCGAAATCGGGGTTGATCACCGCGCCATAGTGCTCTCCCGACGTCACCAGCACCGTCGGCTGGCCGCGGAAGAGGAAGTAGTGCGGATTCTGCGCCAGCAGCGCGATGGGCTGGACGGTGGGCGACGGCGGCGCTTCAAGATCGCCGGTACGCCACACTTCAAGACCCGAAAGATTGAGCACGCCGCCATTGGCGCGCACGCTGATGCTGCCGCCCGCCACCCTGGCCGACCACGGCCCCAGCCGGTCCCAGTGCCCGGCGCTGCCGCTGGCGTAACTGCTCTGCACCGTGGCGCCGTTGAGGCTGAAGGTCGTGGTCTCGCTGTTGTTGTCCTCCCACACGTAGCTGTAGACGTCGTAGACCCCATTCGGCACCCCCGACATCGTCACGTTGCTGCCATTCACGTCGTACGCCGAGCAGCGGATCATCGCCGTGCGCGCGGCGTCGGTCGCGGGCGACAGCGTCACCCCCTGGTTGGCGAAGGTGCTCCCAGTGGTGCTGATGCCGCTGGCGGTGCCGGCCTCCCACGCGTGACCGTCGATGGTGGTGGCGCCGCCGCCCAGGTTCACCGCGCGGTAGAACGCGCCGTTCGGCGTTGGCGGTACATAAGCCGGGGTCGTGGTCAGCCGCGCCGCCAGCGCCGGATACCAGACGTCGGCCATCTTGGCGTAACCGGCGGTGGTCGGATGCACGCCGTCGCTGCCGAAGTCCGCCGTGACCAGCCCGCTGAGGCCATACATGTCGACCAGGGTGATGTCCTTCCCCTGTTGCTTGCGCGCGTTCACCAGCGCCGGCAGCCGACTGTTGAAGTCCTGCAGCTTGGCGAGGTCATAATTGTAGAAGTTCGGCTGCGGCACCTGCGGCAGGGTCCCGACCAGCAGCACCACTCCCGGACGAGCGGTGAAGATGCGGTCGAGCAGGGTATTCATGCGCGCCTGCGCGGTGTCGACACTGTAGCCCTGGATGATGTCGTTGGCACCGATCAGCAGCAGGATCACCGCCGGCTGGGAACTCGCGAGCCAGCCATCGATGTGTGCGGTGAGGTCATCGATGCGCCAGCCACCGTGCCCTTCGTGCTGGGCTTCGACGCCCGCCGGCGCCGGACCGTTCACCGATCCGACGAAGTCGACCGCGTAGCCGGCCGCGGTCAGCCGCGTCCACAATGGCGCGCGGTATCCGCCGGTACCGTCCTGGCCGGCGGCGAACGCACCGAGGGTCAGCGAATCGCCGAGCGGCATCACCGTCACCGGCTCGGCGGCGGCGAGGCCGACGGCGATGGCGAATGCAAGACAGCAGGCGGACAGGAATTTCTGCATGGTGGGCTCCACGGGTGGTCGTGGGCCTATGGTCCGCTGACCGCCCCGCATGGCCGGCCGCCTGGGCGGGTGCCCAGGATTGTGTCACACGTCGGCGTCGATCATTCCGCCACGGCGATGCGCAGATAGCAGATCAGCGTGTCGCTGCTGCCATCGCTGGAGGCCGGTGCGCTGGTGCCGCCGACCGCCAGGCGCAGCCAGCCGTCGGTCACCGCCACCCGCGCCGTCAGCTCGCGCACGGCGCGCGCGGCGGTGATCACGTCGTCGACCACCACCTGACCCTGCGCCAGCACGTGGTGCGGACCCTGCTCAAGCGCCGTGCCGCCGACGGCGATGGTCAGATCGTAACGGCCGTCCGGCAGCGCCATGCGCCAGCCTTCGGCGAAGCCGGCCCAACCCACCGCGAGCCCCGAATCACGTAGCGCGTCCGGCGCGGACCAGGAATCGACCTGCAGGCGGTCGCTGGCGCGCGGCTGGCCCATCCAGATCACCCCGGGCAGCGGCGCGCCGTCATTCGCGCGATCCCAGCCGTAGCCGCGTGCGGCACTGAATTCCTGGCCGTGATCCTCCTGCGTGCCGGCCGGCAGGGCGCGATCCGCGCGACCGAAAGCCACCACCATGTGGCGTCGCAGCAGGTGCGGTGCTTGGCCTGCGCTGCATGTCGCCATGGCATCGCCGCCGACCTCGACAGTGCCGCTGGCATTGCCGAAGGCGACGCGGCCCTCAAGCACGTCGAGCCGTGAGTCCCGGCCGACCGCCAGCCGCAGGCGCGTGCCCAGCACCGTCGCCAGCGCGTCGCGCGTCGCCAGCGTCATCGGCGCGCCCACCGGCTGCTTGGCGACGTCGGCGCGCAGCGCGCCCTCAGTCAGGCGCAGTTGCTTGGGTGTGGTGGCGGTCAGCACCACATGTGCCCCCGCCTCCAGCTCCACGCGCGTACCGTCGGGCCACACCAGGGTCGCCGTGCCACCGTCAACGCGCAGGTCGGCGCCGGCACGCAGCATCGCACCGCTAGCCACGGCACGGCCGGACGCCGTGACCGTGCCGGTACGCACCTGCAGCATCGGCACGTCGCCGCTGGCGCCGCCGGGCCCGCGCTGAAGCAGGATCCCGCCGGCGATCACCACCAGCAGCGCGGCCGCGGCCAGCCATTGGTGGCGCATGCCGCTGCGCGGGCGGCGCAGCAGCAGCGGGCGACGCACCCGGCGCACGAAACTGCCGCTGTCGGCGGTGGCCAGCCGGGTGGCGACGCGCGCGGCGAAATGTCCGCGATCACCGGCGTGCCGGCGCGACAGCAGCTCATCAAGCTGGAGCTGCGCGCGCGCCTCGCCGGCCAACACAGGATCCGCGCGCAGCGCGGCGGCCAGGGCCGTCAGCTCATCCGCATCGAGTGACGCGCGGTCCGCCAGGAAGCGTTCCAGCAGCTCGCTCATGGCCCGCCCGCCGCACCGCGGTCAGATGCGGACGGACGTCCGCCACCGTGCGCCACTGACTGCTCAACGCAGATGCGCAGGTCTCGCCGCAGCTTCATCATCAATCGGCGGATGCCGTCGACCGAGCGCGAGAAGGCTGCGGCCAGCGCGCTGGCCTCCTCGTCCTGGCCGTAATAGCGCCGGATCAGGTCGCGATGCTCGCTGCTCAGGCGGCCCAGGCAGCCGTCGAGAGCCGCGACCTGCTCGTCCGCGCCGCTCTCCGGCAGCCAGACCGGCGCCGCCTCCAGCACCTCGGCGAGCTGGCCGAGGGCGGGCCCGCGCCGCGCCTGCCGGCGGAAATGGTTGTTCGCGAGATTGCGCGCGATGCCCTTGAGCCAGCGCAGTTCCTCCACTCCCTCGGGGATGGGCGCGCTGCTGCGGGCGTGGGCGAGGTAGACCTCCTGGGCGATGTCATCCACATCCGCCGACGCCACGCCCAGCGCGGCGATATAGCTGCGCACCTGCGATTGGGTCGCCACCAACAGGGCGTCGATGGCGCGGAGGGCGGGCATCCGGGGGATATGGTCGGAGAATCCCATGCATGGCCCGGGGCATCTGTGGGGACGGGCAGGTCGTGTGACACGGCAGACCCGAGGCGCTATCGGCCACCCGCCCGCACGGCGCTGCCGCCGCTCCGCTCAGTCGACCACGAAACGGATGTCGAGGGTGCGCAGGTAGGTGTGCAGGCCGCCGTCCTGGATGGGCAGCACCATGGCGTCCTGGCCGGTGTCGTTGTGGTGCGAATGCCACAGGCCCGGCGGCGTGACGAACACCGCGCCTGGCAGCCAGTCGGCGCGCACCGGGTCGATGATCCGCCCCTGCTCGTCGATGTGCTCGCCGATCAGCGTGTAGGTGCCGGGCTGGGCGGAGATGCACAGGTCGAGGGCCACGGAGTTGTGGCGATGCGGCTTCTGCGTGACGCCCGCGGGCAAAACATTCAGCAGCGACCACAGCACATGGGTCAGGGTCAGGGTCTGCGGTGTCGCGGCGTTGCCGAGCAGGATGCCCAGGCGGTTGCGCTCGGCAGCGCCGGGCTGCTGCTTCACCTTGTCGAGCTCGGCGAGCAGGCGCTCGTGGCGGAAGAGCGTCGGCTTGAAGCGCGGCACCCCCGGCTGCACGCCAAGATAGGCGAGCAGCGGCTCGTCGCTCACCCAGTAGAGCGCCGCATCGCTGCTCGCCGTGTGTTCCAGCTCTGCGCCCAGGGGCACCACGAACAGGTCGCCCTGCGACCAGTCGAGGGTGCCGAAGCTCGCGCGGCTTCTGCCGCTGCCGCGGATCACGAAGAACATCTGCGACGTGGCGCTCGCCTGGGTGGCGAGGGTCTCGGCGACGCGGATGCGCAGGAAGTTGGCGAGCAGGCCGGGGCTGGTGGCCGGGTACGGCGTGCCGAGCTTGTCGGCCAGGTCGAAGGGGATGATGCGCGTGTCGCCCTGCTGGTGCAGCGCCGCCGGCAGCACCGCGATGGGGATGGCGGGGACACGCGGGTTCGCCGCCGCGGTGTATTCGTAACAACGCCCGTCGGCCTCCCAGTCGAGCGAGGTCTGCTTGCGGTATTGCGCCGTCGGCGACTGCTGGATCTGCTCGTTGCTGGCCATATCCGGATCTCCAGGGCGTGTTGGGCGCAAACCCTGGCGTCTTCCAGGCCCGACTCAATCCGCAATGACGGAGCCATCTCCTGGACCTGACGAGACGCACCGCTCGGTCCGGAAGAGGTCAGCTCGTCGGGATGCCGTCCCTGGCCAGATCTTCAGGGGTCGCCGGTCCAGCCAGGGTTCCGGGCGGATTCTGATACCAGCCGGGATCGGCGTAGGAGACCAGGTCCGGCCGCACTTTGAGGATGGTGAACATGCCGCCCATGGTGATGTAGTCGAACTGGCCCTTGCCGCCGACCATCGGCAGGCTGTTGGGTGGCACCGGCATGCCCATCGCGCCCATGTCGGCCATGCCCTGGTCGCCCATGGTCATATAGTCCGGCAGCAGGCGGTTGATCTTCTCGTCCAGGCCCGCGGTGCTGATGCCGATGAGATTGGGCAGCCCATGACCCATCTGGTTCATGACGTGGTGGCTCATGTGGCAGTGCATGGACCAGTCGCCGGGGTTGTCGGCGATGAACTCGACATCGCGCGTGCTGCCAACCGGGACCAGCACAGTGGTCTCGGGCCACTGCGCGGACGGCGGCGTGGGCCCGCCATCGGTGGCGGTCATGGTAAAGGCGTGCCCGTGCAGGTGGATGGGGTGGTGGTCCATCGCGCTGAGGTTGCCGAAACGCAGGCGCACGCGCTCGTTCTGCTTGACCACCAGCGGCGCGGTGCCGGGAAAGCAGCGTGCGTTGATGGTCAAGACGTTGAAGTCGGTCATCTCCATGGGGTCCGGCCGCGAGGTCCCAGGCACGATCTTCCACTCGCTCAGCAGCATCACGAAGTCGCGGTCGACCTTCGGCCCGACCGGCGTGCGCGGGTGCACGACGATCATGCCCATCAGACCCAGCGCCATCTGCGTCATCTCGTCGTGGTGCGCATGGTACATCAGGGTGCCGTGCTGGCGGAACGTCCATTCGTATTTGTAGGTCTCGCCCGGCTGGATGATCTTCTGGGTGAGACCGGCCACGCCATCCATGCCGTTGGGCAGCAGCACGCCGTGCCAGTGCGTCGCGGTCCCTTCCGGCAGCTTGTTGGTGACGTAGACGCGGACGCGGTCGCCTTCGACCGCTTCGATGACCGGACCGTGGACCTGGCCGTTGTAGCCCCAGCAGGTCGCGACCAGGCCGGGCGCGAATTCGTGCTGCACCTCCTCGGCGATGAGGTGGAAGACCTTGACCCCATCCACGATCTTCCACGGCAGCGTCGTGGAGTTCGGCGCGATGACCGGGGTATAGTCCTGACCGGGTTGACCCGGCGGCAGCGCCGGCGCATCGTCGCGCATGGTCCGCCGCGGGCGGAGCGCGGGCGCCGGCAGGCGCTGGCCTTCGCCGCCCTGCAGGCGATTCAAGCCGACCAGCGCCGCACCCGCAGCCAAGGCCGTGGCACCATTGGCGATGAGGCCACGCCGCGTCACGGCGCTGAAAAGAGGAATGGCCATAGTCAGTGTCCTTCCGAACCCGTGGATGCCGTGCCGGACATGGCGCCTGGAGCCATGCTGTCGAAACGCGCGAGCTTGCCGCTGAGAATCTGGTCGAGCTCGCTGCGTGCGATCCAGTAATCGCGCAGCGCCAGCAGGTAGTCGCGGCCCGCGCCGATCTCGTCGGCCTTGCCCTGCAACAGCTCGAAGGCTCCGACCAGCATCGCGTTGTAGTGCAGCTGCAGCTCGCCGACGATGCGCTGGCGCAAGGGGATCATGACCGCGCGCAGGTACTCGGCGCGCGTCCGCGCCGCCACCACGCGGTTGCGCGCCATGCGCACGCCGGAGCGGATTTCGAGCGCGGTCGCCGCGTAGAGCGACCACGCGCGCTGGAGGTGCGCCTGCGCCTCCATGTTCATGCCCTGGCCCTGGTTGAAGACCGGGATCTCGACGGTGCCTTTGGGGCCAAGGCCCCAACCGCCGCCCGCGTCGCGTTCCAGGTCGGCGCCCAGGGTCACCGCGGGGACATAGGGACTGACCAGACCGTACCGCCGGGTGGCGAGGACGATGTCCTGGCGCGCCGCGAGCAGGTCGAGGCTGCTGGTGATCGCGCGCTTCTCCAGATCGGTCAGCGGCGCTTCAGCGGCGGGCAGCTCCGCCAGGCGCGGCGCCATGGTCCAGGCGGTGGCGGGGCCCCACACGCCGAGCATGACCGTCAGGCGTTCGCGGGCATCAAGGACGTCCGCCTCGGCCTCGGCAAGGTCGAGCTTGGCCTGCTCGTACATCGCCCGGTCGCGGTCGTGGGCCAGCACGGTGTTGTTGCCGGCCGCGTGGATGCGCGTGGACAGGTCATCCGCGGCCTCGGCCCCGGTGAGGATCAGCTGCCGCATCTCGCGCAGCTGCTCGCTGGCCTGCACCTGATAGGCGGC
>JBBQSO010000146.1:0-6416 GCA_038213805.1 Planctomycetota bacterium
CGACCTGATCTGGATCAAGGACTGGGACTTCAACTGGCAGGAGCAATACCGTTACGTGAAGCCTATCGCGCTGCCCAAGGGCACCAAGGTGTCGATGGTCTACCACTACGACAACTCCACCGACAACCCGCGCAACCCGCACACGCCGCCGCAGCGCGTGACCTTCGGCGAACAGACCGAGAACGAGATGGCGCTGCTCTTCATGAACGTCATTCCCGACCGCCGGATGGACGCCCTGGCCCTGCTCCAGACCATGGCAGGGCGCCGCCACATCGTCGGAGCGGGTGTCGAGCCCTGATGCATGTATCCGTCCTCGCGGAGTCCACCGTCCCGGAGCTCGCCAGCCCCAACGGTCTCCAGCCCACGGGGTAGACAGATGCTGTCATGTGGGTATGTGGCGGCTGTCCCCAGCCAGCGGCACGGAAGCCCCCCGGAACCTTGACCGATCCCGCACTGGAAAGACGACCCGGTGGGATTATTGATTTTGCAATGATTGCCAAATCAACGACTGCTCGACGGCCCGTCCCGCCCGCGGCGGATAGCAGCCAGCTCTGCATCCTGGTCGCGCGCTGCCGGCGCATGCTGTGGTCGAGCGGCCACCGCGAGCTCGAGCGGCACGGCGAGACCATGTGGACGTGGCAGGTGCTGACCTACTTGGCGCGCGGCGAGGCTTCGACCCAGCTCGAGCTCGCCACCGCCACCGTGCAGCATCCCGCAGCGTTGTCGCGCCAACTCGCCGAGCTCGAGGCGCAGGGCCTGGTGCGCCGCCGCCGCGATCCCGCCGACCGCCGCCGCATGTTCGTCGAACTGACCCAGGCCGGTCGTCAGCGTCACGACGTGCTGCGCGTGCACGTCTACGGCGCCACCGCCAAGCGCATCGCCGTGCTCAGCCCCGCCGAGCAGGCGACCCTCCAGGCGCTGCTCGCCAAGCTCGAGGGCGGCGACGCGGAACGCTTCGCCGCCGCCAGCCAACCCCGCAGCGGAGGCTGACGCCATGTGGCTGGTCGATCTCGCGCTGCGCCGCCCCTACACCTTCGTGGTGATGGCGATGCTCACCGTGCTGCTGGCCTGCAACACCATCAGGACCATGGGCACCGACATCCTGCCGGAGATCGACATCCCGGTGATCTCGGTGGTCTGGCTCTACGCCGGCATCTCGCCCGAGGAGATGGAGCAGCGCATTACCGGCAACTATGAGCGCGCGCTGACCACCACGGTCAACGACATCGAGCACATCGAAAGCCTGTCGATCTACGGCAACAGCGTGGTCAAGGTGTTCTTCCACCCCGGCGCCAAGATCGAGGCCGCCACCGCCCAGGTCACGGCGATTTCGCAGACCATGCTGCGCCAGATGCCGCCCGGCATGCAGCCGCCCCTGATCATCCGCTACAGCGCCTCGAACGTGCCCATCCTGCAGGCCTCACTCGGTTCCGATTCGCTCTCCGAACAGAAGCTCTTCGACCTCGACAACACCGTGCTGCGCAGCGGCCTGGCGGTGGTCCAGGGCGCGCAGTTGCCTTTCCCCTACGGCGGCAAGCAGCGCCTGGTGATGGTCGACCTCGATCCGCAGAAGCTCTACGCCTTCGGCATTTCCGCCTCCGACGTCAGCGATGCGATGACCGCGCAGAGCCTGATCCTGCCCTCCGGCGTGGCCAAGTTCGGCGACCGCGAGTACAGCGTGCGCCTGAACAGCAGCCCGACGCGGATTGAGGAGTTCAACAACCTGCCGATCCGCATGGTGAACGGGGCGATGGTCTGCGTGCGCGACGTGGCGCACGTGCGCGACGGCTACCAGCCGCAGACCAACATGGTGCACGTCGACGGCAAGAAGGGCGCGCTGCAGCCGATCCTCAAGTCGAGCGGCGCCTCGACCCTCGACATCGTCGCGCGCGTCAAGACCGCGCTGCCGCCGATCCGGGCGACCCTGCCCGAGGAGTTGAACATCAGTCTGCTCTTCGACCAGTCGCTGTTCGTGCGCGCCGCCGTCGATGGCGTCATCAAAGAGGGCGTGCTCGCGGCGGCGCTGACCGGCCTGATGATCCTGCTCTTCCTGGGCAGCTGGCGCTCGACGCTGATCGTGGTGGTGTCGATCCCGCTTTCGATCCTGACCTCGATCATCGCCTTGGCGTGGCTGGGGCAGACGCTCAACCTGATGACGCTTGGCGGCATGGCCCTGGCGGTCGGAATCCTGGTCGACGACGCCACGGTCACCATCGAGAACATCCACCGCAATCTCGGCCTGCCTGGGGCCGGCGGCGTGCGCAAGGGGCTGACCGCGGCGATCATCGATGGTGCGCAGCAGATCGCGGTGCCGGCCTTCGTCTCGACGCTGTGCATCTGCATCGTCTTCGTACCGGTGGTGTTCATCACCGGTGCGGCCAAGTCGCTGTTCGTGCCGCTGGCGATGGCGGTGGTGTTCGCGATGCTGACCTCGTACTTCCTGTCGCGCACCCTGGTCCCGACGCTGATCCAGTACCTGCTGCGCGGCGAGGCCGCGCGCCACGGCGAGGTGGACGTGGCGCCGGGCCTGTTCGCGCGCGTACACGCCGGCTTCGAGCGCGGTTTCCTCGCGTTCCAGCGCGCCTACGTGCGCGTCCTCGACGGCGCCCTCGACCGCCGCGTCCTGACTGCGATGGCCTTCGGCCTGTTCGTCGGGCTGTCGCTGTGTCTGGTGCCGCTGGTCGGCCGCGATTTCTTCCCGAACGTCGACGGCGGCCAGTTCCGTCTGCACGTGCGCTGCCCGCCGGGCACGCGCATCGAGGAGAGCGAGCGCTGGTTTGCGCGCATCGAGGACGCCATCCGCGGCGACATCCGCGCGGTCGACCTCTCGCATATCAGCGACACCATCGGCATCCCCAACAGCTCGATCAACCTGTCGCTGGGCGACCCCTCGCAGGTCTCGCCCGCGGACGGCGAGATCCTGGTCTCGTTGAAAGAGGGGCACGCGCCCACGCCCGGGTACGTGCGCAAGGTGCGCGCGCACCTCGCCGCGGCCTTTCCGGAGGTGACCTGCTTCTTCCTTGCCGCCGACATCTCGTCGCAGGTGCTCAACTTCGGGCTTTCCGCGCCCATCGACATCCAGCTGGTCGGCCCGCTGCGCAACCGCGAACGGAACTTCGCCATCGCCGAGCGCATCCGCAGCCAGCTCGCCGCCGTCCCGGGAGCTGTCGACGTGCATCTCGCCCAGGTACGGGGTGCGCCCGAGGTGCGCCTCGCGGTGGACCGCGTGCTGGCGCAGCAGGCGGGCTTCAGCCAGAAGGACGTGGCCAGCAACCTGCTGATCACGCTCGCCTCATCGCAGCAGACCGCGCCGAACTTCTGGCTCGACGCGGTGGGCGGCGTCCAGTACCTGATCGCGGTGCAGGCCCCGCAGGCGCAGCTCGCGAGCCTTGCCGAACTCGGCAACGTGCCGATCGCGAACGCGCACGGCACGCAGCTACTCAGCAACCTCACCGAGGCCAGTCGCGGAACCGCCCCGGTCAACATCACCCACTACAACGCCATGCCCACCACCGACGTGCTCGCCAACGTCGACGGCACCGACCTTGGCACGGTGTCCGCAGCCGTCGACCGCATCCTGGCCGGCATTCCCAAAGACGACATCCCGCGCGGTACGTCCTTCATCGTGCGCGGCCAGGTCGAGAGCATGAACAGCTCGTTCACCGGCCTCGCCTGGGGCCTGCTCCTGGCGATCGTCCTGGTCTACCTGGTGATGGTGGTCAACTTCCAGTCTTGGCTCGACCCGCTGATCATCCTCGGCGCCGTCCCCGGCGCGCTCGCCGGCATCATCTGGGCGCTGTTCCTGACCCAGACCACCTTCAGCGTGCCGGCGCTGATGGGTGCGATCATGGCGATCGGCGTGGCGACCGCGAACAGCATCCTGGTGGTCAGCTTCGCCAACGACCAGCGCAGGATGGGCCTGGACGCGGCGGCTGCGGCGCGCCTCGCCGGCAGCGTGCGGCTGCGCCCGGTGCTGATGACCGCCGCGGCGATGATCATCGGCATGGTGCCGATGTCGCTCGGCCTGAGCGAAGGCGGCGAGCAGAACGCGCCGCTCGCCCGCGCCGTGATCGGCGGCCTGGTCATGGCGACGCTCTCGACCCTGCTGTTCGTGCCGGTGGTCTACAGCGCCCTGCGCCGCCGCCAGCCTGCCACCGAATCGGCCGACCTGCATCCTAAAGGACAGCCCGCATGAACCGGACCTCAAGCGCCTCCGCCGACCTGCCCGCCGCATCGGTCCCGGAACCGGTCGGTCGGCGCGGCTTCCCATTGGTCCTGTTGCTGGTGGCGATCGTGGTCATCGCCGCGCTGTTCCTGGTGGGCTGGGTGCCGCGCCTGCTGCAGCAGAAGTCCCTGGCGGCGATCACCGAGCAGACCGCGCTGAGTGCGCCACGCGTGCGCGTCGCGAAGCCGCGCGTGGCCCCGCCGAGCACCGTGCTCGCGCTGCCCGGTTCGGTGGTGGCTGAGCGCGAGACCGGAATATACGCGCGCACCGGCGGCTTCGTGCGCAGCTGGAAGGTCGACCTCGGCGACCGCGTCGCGAAGGGGGAGCTGCTCGCTGAAATCGACGCGCCCGAGGTCATCCAGGAACTCGCCCAAGCCAAGGCCGCGCTCGGCCAGGCACAGGCCGGGGTGGAGCAGGCCAAGGCGGCACTCACCCTGACGGAGCTCAATCTCAAGCGCTTCAAGAGCCTCGGCCCCGACGTTGCGACCCAGCAGGACATCGACACGCGCCAAGCCGATCGCGATGGCGCGGCCGCCAATCTCGGCGCCGCCGAGGCCAAGACCGCTGCGGATCGCGCCAGCGTGGGGCGGCTCGAGGAGCTGGTCTCGTTCACGCGCGTGACCGCGCCCTTCGCCGGCACCATCACCCAGCGTTCCATCGAGCTGGGCAACCTGGTCACCGCCGGCAGCGGCACCGCCCAGGCGTTGTTCCGCCTCGCCCAGACCGACCCGGTGCGGGTCCTGGTCGATGTTCCCCAGGCCAGCGCCCAGGCCATCGCCGTCGGCTTCGCCGCCAAGGTGCGGCCGCGCGGCCGGGACGAGGCCTTCGCCGGCGAGGTGAAGCACATCGCCCGCGCCCTCGACCAGCAGAGCCGCACCATGCGCGTCGAGATCGAGGTGCCCAACGCGGATGCCCGCCTGCTGCCCGGCATGTACGTGCAGACGACCATGTCGGTGCCGGCCGGTCGGCCGCTGCTGCTGGTCAGCGCTGACGCCCTCATGCAATCCGGCCAGGGCACGCAGCTGGCGGTGGTGGGCGCGGGGGACAAGGTCCGTCTCGCCGACGTGGTCATCGCCGTCGACTACGGCGCCGACGTCGCGATCAGCGAAGGGCTCAGCGCTGACGACCGCGTGGTGCTCAATCCCGCCGGCCGGCTTGTGGAGGGCCTCGCCGTTGAGGTCATCCCGGCCGCGGACGCGCCCGCCGCGCCGCCGAAGCCCTGAGCCCGTGGCGCCACGCGCCCCTACTTCGCCTTCTTGGGATCCGCCACGGGCGGCGTCCAGCTGTCGTCGCGGTAGCGCATGCTGACGATCTGGTTGTTGACCACGTCGCAGAAGTAGAGCGTGCGCATGTCGGGCGCGAAGGCGATGGCGGTGGTCGGCACGGGCAGCTCGCGCAGCACGGTGAAGTCCTCGGTGTTGAAGAGATGGGTGCCGGACGCCGCCACCCCGCCGTCCGGGCTGACCGCGATGATCTGGTTGATGAAGGTGTACTTGGCGAAGAGCTCGCGCAGGTGCTCGGAATTGCGCATCGAGTGTTCCGGGCTCTTGAACACGCCGATGATCTTGTCGGGGGCCTTGCTGTCCATCACCGCGCGGTTGAAGTAGACGCGGCCGCGCGGCGGGTCGATGAAGAGGCTCTGCTGGGTGGTGGTGAAGTCGGTCGCGACGCCGGCCGGCTGGTTGTAGACCTTGTCGCACTTGGCGATCGCGGCCTCGAGCGTGCGCATTTCGGCGGTGAGCTCGTCGTAGCGCGCGTCGGCGCTGGTCTTGCTCGCGAACTTGGCGTTCTTGTTGTAGTCGTCGATCTCGGCCCGCAGGACGCGCTGGCGCTGGATCAGCGACTGGATGTGGTCGCCGTCGACCTCGCACAACCACGAGTTGCGCGAGCCCATCAGGATGTTGTTGCGCTGGCCGTTGTAGGCCAGCGAACGGATCGACAGCGGCGCCTCCTGGTCCTCGCCGCCGCTGTACTTGACCACGCACGCCGTGCCGGTGGCGTTCATGAACCATATGCTGTCGCGAACCAGGGTCATGGCGAGTGGCGCGGTGGTCAGGGGGAGCTCTCCGCGGAGGCCCGGGGCGTGCACCTGCGGCTGGGCCCGGCTGTCGCGGTGGGTACCGCCGAAGGCGTTCCCGGCAGCGACGTCCAGACTGTGCAGCTGAGCATCGACGTGGCCAACACCAGTAGC
>JBBQSO010000147.1:0-6398 GCA_038213805.1 Planctomycetota bacterium
TGACGGAACAGTGCATCCGCGTTCTCCGACAATTTGCCTACTCACCTCGGCCCAATAGACACGCCCCCAGGGAATCCAAGATGCCCTTCGGAAGGTCCGTCCAGAGGGGCGGGTGATAAGTGAACGCCATTGGGTCTAGGGTCTAGGGTCTGGCGGCAGCGCAGCCGCCGCCTACCGCCTACCGCCTACCGCCTACCGCCTACCGCCCGCCGTTGCGCCGCTGCGGCCGGGTGCTGCTCTGGCGCTCCGATTCCGGGAAATCGGCCAGGTGTGAGCTGCATTCCCGCATCACCAGCATCGCCTGGTCCTCGTCGGCGACGCCCATGGCGAGGTGGACCCACACGTAGTACATCGAGAAGGCCAGGGCGGGGATGCCCTGCATCGCCTCCCATTCCGGGCCCTGGCTGCGCACGTCCTCCTCCATCGCGCCGATGGTGTCGATGAGTTCGTGCACGGCTTCGCCGGGCGGGCAGACGCCGCGATTGGCGAGGGCGAGGGTGGTGGCGATCTCGAGCAGGGAGCCTCTGTCGGGCACGAAAGCCGCGCCGTCGCAGACCGGCAGCGACGGCGCTTCGCCACGGCGCGCGTAGGCGGCGGTGATTTCGCCCAGCCACGCCGACGGGTCGCGCGGCGACGGGACGGTGATTGGCCAGGGCTCGTCATCGCCGTCCTCGTCTCCGTCTTCGTCTTCGTCGATGCCGTCTTCCTCCACTTCGGTCGGGGCGGGCGCGCGCAGCGCTGCGTCGCCATCGTCGTCGGGAGCATTCGTGCAGTCCTTCCAGCAGGTCTGCACCAGGGACTTGGCCTGGTCGACGGGCAGCAGGCGCGCATGCACGTGCACCGCCAGCCACAGCAGCAAGAAGAGCTGGCCCTCGCTGAGCACATCGCCGATGCGGCCCGGCACCGCGCCACGCAGCAGACGGGCGAGGTCATCGACGGCGTCGAGCTGGACGAGCAGGCGCTCCGGATCTTCGCTGGCATCGTGCAGCCCGCGCGCCGCGCACGCCAGGGCCAGGGCCTGGCGCTGCATGAAGGTCACCCACAGCGAACGCTCGGGCGCGCTGTCGAGCCCCTCGGCGGCGGCGGCGAGCGCGGCCATCTCAAGGTGCTCGAGCACCTCGTGCAGCCAATCTGCGGCGGTCTGGGGCAAAGGCGCAGGCATGGTCGTTGGGAGTGTCCCTGAGCCGACTTTCGCCAGCGGGTTCGGGCTGCAACCACAAACCGAGGGGCTTCGCCGGCCAGGCTCAGGGCGAGCGCGGCATGGCTTCCCAGTCGCGCGTGCAGACCAGCGGGGCGGTGCCGATCAGGCCCTTGAGGCTGTCGTCGGCCAGTCGCACGTGGCTGCGCAGCATCGTACCGTCGGCCTCCTGCACCGGCAGCACGGCGAGCATCTCGGGCTTGCCAAGATCGATGCCCGGCCATTCCGTCAGCACGGTCAGCAGCGGCGCCGCGCCCACGTCGCAGCTCGCCGGATGAACGATGATGAAGCTGCGGTCGGCGAGGCGGCGGATGATGTAGGCGCGCTGTCCAGAGGAGTCGAGCGGCAGGTACAACACGATCTCGTCGTTGGCGATGCGCAGTCCGCGCAGGCTGTACACCGCGAGCGGGTCGACCTTGTTCTTGACGCGCAGCGGCGGCAGGGCGATCGCCACACCCGCGCCCGCCAGGTCGGCGAAGGTCGCCGCGCTGACCAGCACCTGGCCGCCGCCGGCCGCGCTCTCGATGCGCTGCGTGGTGTTCACTGCGTCGCCGAGCACGGTGTATTCCGAGCGTTTCGACGAGCCGATGTTGCCGGCCACCACCGTGCCGGTGTTCAGGCCGATGCCCATGTTCAGCAGCGGCGCGCCGGCCGCGGCCTGGCGGCTGGTGAAGCCGGCCAGCTCGGTCTGCATCGCAAGGGCGGTCTGCACGGCGTTGGCGGCGGCCGCACCCTTGTCGAAGGGAATGCCCCAGAACGCCATGATCGCGTCGCCCATGAACTTGTCGATGGCGCCACCCTGCGCCTCGATGCACGGCACCATGCGGTCGAAGTAGCGGTTCATCAGTGCGACCACCTGATCTGGCGGCAGGCCCTCGGCCATGCGTGTGAAGCCGATCACGTCCGAGATCAGGATGGTGCTCTTGTAAATCTTGCCGCCCATCGCCAGATCCATGTTGCCCGACACCACCTGGTCGGCGAGCGGGCCGGGCAGGAAGCGGCGCAGATTGTTGCGCAGGGTGGTCTCCTGCTCGACGCGCGACAGCAGCAGCGCGTTGTGCAGCGCGATGGCGGCCTGCATGCTAACCGCGACCGCCAGTTCGAGGTCGTCCTTGGTGAAGTTGCGCTGGCTGTCCGGCGTGTCGATCTGCAGCAGGCCGAGGACCTCCTCGCCGACCATCAGCGGGACCGACATCGCGCTGCGGATGTGCAGCGAGACGAAGGACATGTTCTGGTTGGCCAGCTCCTTCGCGTCCTGGTCGTTGAAGAGCAGGGCCGAGCGCGATTCCAGCACCTTCTTGCAGATGGTGTTGGACAGGGCGAGGTTTTCGGTCGCGCCCTTGCCGCGCTGGCGCATGGCGCGCGCCTCGAGTTTGGTCGCGTCCTTGCCCAGCATCAGGAAGCCGCGGTCCGCCTGCGGGAAGACCTCGAACAGGGTCTCGAGGATGCCCTCGAACACCAGGTCGAGCTTGGTGATGTTGACCAGCGCGTGCGAGACCTTGATGATGGCGTTGAGACGCGCGGCCAGCACCTCGGGGCTGCGCGCGGAGTTCTTGAGCTCGTCCACCGACATCACGATGCTCTGGCTGAGGTCGTGCGCGTCGTCCTCGCCAGAGGTGAAGCCGAAGATCGAGCTCGACTGGCCATCCTGCAAGCTGCGTAGCTGCACGCGCAGGCGGGTCTCGCCCAGGCGCACGACGTCGGAGTGCGCCAAGCGGTGGGTGGTGATCTTCTGGTCGTTGACGTAGGTGCCGTTCGACGAGCCGTTATCGATCACCAGCAGCTCGGTGCCGTTCCAGGTGAAGCGCGCGTGCTGGCGGCTGGCGTTGGGATCCGGCACCTCGAGCGAGCAGTCGGGGCTGCGTCCGCCGATCAGGTTGCCGGTCACCGGCACCACCGCGCCCGCCCGACCACCGGTGAGGAACACCAGTTCGTACATGGTCAGGACGGTACCTGCCCGGCGCGCGACGGGCAAGGGGTCAATGGCGGGCTTCGCGGCTATGCGGCCGCGCGGGCGATGGCGGAATGGTGCAATTGAAGCGGGGCTGGCGGCTGGCGGCTCGTCGGACCGTGTTGCAGGGTCTTCAATGATGTAGAAGCGGCCTCGTGCGTTCGGGTGGTCCAGCGCGCTGCGCAGCAGCCGCGTCCGCTGTCGCCGTCAGCTTCCAGCCGTCTCCGCTAATGCGGTCTCAGCATATACAGCACATACAATATCGCTGCCCCGATCCAACCGATCGCGCAGGCCACCATCCACGCGATCTGCTTGCCGCGCATCCCCGCCAGATCCTTCTCGAGGGAGGCGATGCGCTCCTTCTCGGCGGTGATGACGTTCATGATCTGGCTGCGCGAGGTCGGGATGACGCCGGCGCCGG
The DNA here is from genome assembly GCA_038213805.1 of Planctomycetota bacterium. Lineage (GTDB taxonomy): Bacteria > Planctomycetota > UBA11346 > UBA11346 > UBA11346 > BOG-1363. The sequence continues at coordinate 3,571 of JBBQSO010000147.1, forward strand.
AGGCCACGTCGATGCGTAGCATCTCCATGTCCTTGATGACCTCTTCTGGCGACTGGTAGCGATCGATGGGCTGCTTGGCCGTCATCTTGCGCATGACGCGCAGCAGGTCCTTGGGCAGGTCCTTGCGCAGGTCCTCAAGGCGCGGCGGCTCGGTCTCGATGTGGTCGCGCATGACCTTGCTGCACGAGCCCTGGAACAGGGTCTTGGCGGTCAGCATGTGGAAGATCGACGCGCCCAGCGAATAGATGTCCGAGCGCACATCGAGGTTGCGCTCGCCGCGCGCCTGTTCGGGCGAGATGTAGTCGGGCGTGCCGATGGTGGTGCCCTCCTGCATCAGTTCGGCGTCCCACACCGACTGGATGAAACCGAAGTCGCCCAGCTTGATGGTACCGTCCTTGGTCACCATGATGTTGGCCGGCTTGATGTCGCGGTGCACGATGTTGTGCGTGGCCAGGTACTTCAGCGCCTGGCAGGTCTGCATGCAGATGTCGATGACCTTGTCGACCGACAGCGCGCCCTCGTGGCGGATGAGATCCTCGACGGTGACGCCATCGATGAACTCCATCGAGAAGTAGTATTTGCCCTGGTACTTGTTGACGTCGTAGACCTGGATCAGGTTCTGGTGGCTGAGCTTGCCCGCCGCGCGCGCCTCAAGCAGGAAGCGCTTGCGGAACTCTTCGTCGTCGGCCCACTTGTTGTGCAGGATCTTGAGCGCGACCGTGCGGTGCATGGTCAGCTGCTCGGCGAGGTAGACCTCGCCCATGCCGCCCTCGCCGATGCGGCGCACCAATTTATAGCCGCCGATCTGCTTGTTGACCAGCATCCCGCCTTCGCTCTTGGCGCGCTCGTCGCGCATGATGCGGCGCAACGCCTTGGTCAGGCGGTCGGCGGTGGTGACGTCGATGGTGCTCTCGCCGACCAGGATCTCGGCCAGGGGCTTGCGCGTCTCGCGCACCTTGTCCATGGCGGCGTCGAACTGGTCGGGCGTGATCAGCCGGCCTTCGATGGCCAGCTGCCCGTACCGGAAGTCCTCGTCGAGCTGCTCGGGGCCGTTGGTCTCTTTAGCCACAGAAGGTCTTGCGCTCCCCGGTATTCGTGATGGGACCAGATGCCGATCGCGCGGCATCCGGCCGCGCAGGCAGAGCACAAGCACACCAGGGCACAGGTCAAGCCTAACCCCAGGCCAGGGAACCGACAATGTGCCTTTATGGGGCAGGTGGTCGGGCCCTCACACACGCCGCGGGTGGCCCTGTCATTACAGCCCGCGGCAGCGCCCGCGAGCAGCCTGGACGCAGGCCGCCGCGCCGGACCAGACACCAAGGTTGGACGGCGGTCCGGAGGCCCGCACGGACCTGCGGGCTTGTGGGCTTGCGGGCCGCTCCTGCCGGATCATCCTGCGCCCACCACCCCCGCTGGACCGGCCCATGAGCGAATCCTATCTCCCCACCCACGAATGGGCCCGCCAGGATGGTGCGCTGGTGGTCATCGGCCTATCGCCCTTCGCGGCCGGCGAGGTGGGTGAGGTCATCCACATCGAGTTGCCCAAGGTCGGCGCCACCCTGACGCGCGGCACGGTGTGCGCCGAGATCGAGTCGGTGAAGTCGGTGAACGACTACTACAGCCCGGTCGACGGCGTGGTCGCCGAGGTCAACGAGGCGCTGCGCGGCGCCCCGGAGCAGCTCAACGCCGACCCGCTCGGCAAGGGCTGGTTCGCCAAGGTCAAGCCGCTCGGCGCGACGCCCCTGGCCGGGTTGCTCAGCGGACCGGACTACCAGAAGAAGATCACGAAGTGACGGACCGCCGTCCGTGACCCACCGCGTCGGCATCGGCTACGACATCCACCGCCTGGAGGCGGGGGATGGCGTGGTCATCGCCGGGGTGAGGGTTTCCTGCCCCTACCGCGTGATCGCGCACAGCGACGGCGACGTGGTGTTGCACGCGCTGTGCGACGCCCTGCTCGGCGCGGTCGCGGCCGGCGACCTCGGCGAGCATTTCCCGGACACCGACGCGGCGCACCGCGGCCGCGACTCGCGCGAATTCGTCCATGCGGTGCTCGCCCTGCCGGCGCTGGCGCCGTGGCGGCTCGCCAACCTCGATGTCAACATCATCGCCCAGGCGCCACGCCTGGCCGCGCATAAGCCGGCGATGCGCGCGGCCCTCGCCGAGCTCTTCGCGCTGCCGCTGGACTGCATTGGCCTGAAGGCGCGCACCAACGAGGGCTGCGACGCGGTCGGCGAGATGCGCGCGCTGCAGGCGCAGGCGGTGGTGCTGCTGGAACGGAGAGCGGGCCTGCGGCCCGGTCCGTAAGTCCGTAAGTCCGTAAGTCCGTTGATGGGGCGTGCCGAACTGCGCGACGTGCCGCTGACGCTCCGGCGTCGTCGACTGTGGAACGCACTGGCATGACTTGGGACCTAACGGAGCGGCCTGCGAGCGATGGCTCGCAGGCCGCCGCATGCCACGCGCGCTGCGCGCGCGTCTGATCAGGCTGTCCGACTTCCGGACTTCCGGACTTCCGGACCTCCGGACGCTTCCTCCGTTGGCGTGACCCGGTAGTCGAGGCGGCCGATCAGGTAGCTGGAGCGGTTGATCGCGTCCAGGTAGGCGAGGCAGCTGGCTTGAACGATGTCGGTGGACAGGCCCTTGCCCCCGACCACGACGCCGTATGGGGCCTCGGGGCTGACCACACGCACGCGCATCGACACCTCGCCCTGGGCGTCGCCGCCCTTGGTGACCGCACGCAGGCGGTAGTCCTCGACCGCGGCGCTGACCCCGCAGATGCGCTGCAGCACCTTCACCACCGCGTCAACCGGGCCGTCGCCGGTGGCGGC
>JBBQSO010000148.1:0-6228 GCA_038213805.1 Planctomycetota bacterium
CGAGGGCCAGGGCACTGGGCTGGGCCTGGCCGCGGTGCTGGGCTGCGTGGTCGCGCACCTCGGCCACCTGACCCTGGCCAGCGCGTCCGGCGCGGGCACCGCCTTCGCCATCCACTTGCCGTTGGCGACGCCGCCAGCGGCCGCACCGCCGCTGGCGGCGCCCACTTCCGAAGTCAGTGCGCGCACCGGCCGCCTGCTGCTGCTCGACGACCAGGAGACCGTGCGCACGGTCATCGCCGAGGGCCTGCGCCGCCTCGGCTGGCAGGTCGAGGTCCACGCCGAGGCCGGCAGCGCGCTCGCCGCCTGGAAAGCTGCCGCGCCACCCTTCGCCATCGCCCTGGTCGACCTGATCATGCCCGGGCAGAGCGGCGCCAAGGTCTTCCGCCTTCTGCGCGCCGGTGATCCCGCGGCGCGCGTGGTGCTGATGTCCGGGCACACCGCCGGCGAGGACCTCGATGTCCTGCGCCGCGAGGGACTGGCCGGGTTCGTCGAGAAGCCGGTGCGGCTGCGCGAACTCGCGGCGCTGCTCGGCGGCCTGATCGACGTGGACCACCCGTGAGCCCCGGTGCCGTGCCCGAGGATCCCGAGCTGCTGGCGCGCATGCGCCGCCACCGCCTGCACGGCCTCGCCGAGATGGCCGCGGGCATGGCCCACGAGATCAACCAGCCGCTCGGCGGCATCCGCGGCTTCGCCGAGGGCATCCTCATCGGCCTGGAGGAGGGCTGGGACATCTCGCACGCCGAGATCATGGCCAAGATGACGCGCATCATCGCCGAGGCCGACCGCATCGACGACCTCATCCAGGGGGTGCGCGGCTTCGCCGACGAGGACGCGCGCCTCGACCAGGTCGAGGTCGACGTGCGCACCGCGGTGCAGGCGGCGGTGCGCCTGATGGGCGTGCGCATCCAGGCCCAGGGCATCGAACTGGCCGTGCACGGCGACGGCCTGCCGGCGCGCGTGCACGCCAACCCGTTCGCCCTGCAGGAGGTGGTGCAGATCCTGTTGGCCAACGCCCGCGACGCCTGCCTGGCGCGCCCGCACCCACAGGGTCCGGCCATCGCCGTGACCATCGACGGTGGTGCCGACGCGACGGTGGCGGTGCGCGTGGTGGTCGTCGACAACGGCGTCGGCATGGAGGCCGCGACGCTGGCCCGCGCGGGTGAGCCGTTCTTCACCACCAAGGGGCCGGATCGCGGCGTCGGCCTGGGCCTGGCGACCGCGCGCGGCATCCTCGCGCAGTGCGGCGGCCGGCTTGAGCTGGCCGGACGGGCTGGCGGCGGCGTCACCGCCACGGTATACCTGCAGGAACGCTGCGGGACGGGGACATGAGCGACCAGGACGCGATCGACATCGCCATCATCGACGACGAGGAGGTCATCCGCGACTCGTTGCGCGACTTCCTGGCGCGCAAAGGCAACCGCATCCGCACCTTCGCCGACAGCGCCTCGGCAGAGGCCGCCTTCGCGCGCACGCCGCCCGACCTGGTGCTGCTCGACATCCGCCTGCCCGGCGAGGACGGCCTGGCGGTGCTCCAGCGCCTGCGCGGCGAGCATCCGGACCTGCCGGTAATCATGATCTCCGGCCACGGCACCATGGACACCGCGATCGAGGCGATGCGTCTGGGCGCCGCCGACTTCCTGCGCAAGCCGATCAAGTACCCGGACCTGCTCGCCGCGCTCGAGCGCACACGCCGCCTGATGCGCCTGGAAGGCGAGCGCAACCGCCTGCGCGCCACGCTGTCGCACGTCCACCACGCCACCCCCGGCGCCGCCAGCGGCTGGCTTGGCACGGCCAAGTCCTGCCAGGAGGTCCTCGCCTTCCTGGCCGCGGCCACGCGCACGCCCTTCGACAGCGTGCTGATCACCGGCGAGACCGGCAGCGGCAAGGACGTCATCGCGCGCGAGCTGCACCAGCGCCTGCGCGGCACCGACGCGCCGTTCGTGGCAGTCAACTGCCCCGCCCTGCCCGAGTCCCTGGTCGAGAGCGAACTGTTCGGGCACATGAAGGGCAGCTTCACCGGCGCCGACGCCGACCGCCCGGGCGCCTTCGAGATGGCGCACGGCGGCACGCTGTTCCTGGACGAGCTCGGCGACCTCAGCGGCGCCGCGCAGGCCAAGCTGCTGCGCGCCCTCGAGGCGCGGCTGGTGAGGCGCCTGGGCGGGCGCAAGGACGTCGCGGTCGAGGTCACGGTGATCGCCGCCACCAATCAGGACCTCGAGCGCATGGTCAAGGCCGGCACCTTCCGCCGCGACCTGCTCTACCGCCTCAACACCTACCAGCTGCGCCTGCCGGCGCTGCGCGAGCGGCGTGAGGACATCCCCGTGCTCGCCGCGCACTTCCTCAAGCACTTCGCCGAACGCCGGCGCCTGGCCCGCGCCGTGTTCCTGCCCGAGGCGCTGGCGGCTCTCGTCGCCTATCCCTTCCCGGGCAACGTGCGCGAGCTGCGCAATCTGGTCGAGCGCGCGGTGATGCTCAGCGAGGACGGCACCATCGGCCTGGCGCTGCTCGCCCTGCCGCCGGTCGAGACCGCAGCCGCGGCGCTGGCCGCAGCCGGCGCGGCGGACGTCGCCGCGCCCAGCGACCCCGAGGCGCGCGAGACCCTGGCCGTGCTGGTGCGCCAGCGCTGGAACCGGCGCGTGGCGGCGAAGGAGCTGGGCATCTCGTACGAGGCGCTGCGCTGGCGCATCGAGAAGCATGCGCTGACGCAGTAAGGACGGATGGCAGCGCGGAAGGGCAGACAGACAGCGAGGGAGCGAGGGCGAGTGGGCGAGTGGGCGAGTGGGCCGGCTGGAGTGAACCCCAAGAAATGTCGTGGGGGCCAAAGATTGGGGCGGTGGGCCGGTCGCGAAGGGCCGCAAACCCTCGACAATTGCCTGGAATCGCGGATTCCACCCTGCTGGCACGCGCTGCGCAAAGGGCTCCAGCCTGGAGCGCGCCATGCCACTCAGCGGTGAAGTCCTGATCGTCGACGACACGCCCGAGAACCTGCAGGTGCTCAGCGCCATCCTGCGCGCGGAGGGGCTGAACGCGCGCCTGGCGCCGCATGGCGCCTTCGCGCTGGCTTCGGTGCAGGCGCGGCTGCCCGACCTGGTCCTGCTGGACGTGCACATGCCCGGGCTCGACGGCTTCGAAACCTGCCGTCGGCTGCGCGATGATCCCGCGACCTGCGCCGTCCCGGTGCTGTTCCTGAGCGCCAGCGACACGGCCGAGGAGCGCGTCGCCGCCTTCACCGCCGGCGGCCTGGATTTCATCTCCAAGCCCTTCAACGCCGCCGAGGTCGTGGCGCGGGTCTCGACCCACCTGACCCTGGCGCGGCTGCGCCGCGAACTGGCGCTGGCCAACACCAAGTTGGCCGGTTGTGTGCGCGACGAGCAGGCGCAGCGCCTGCTCGTCGAACGCCTCGCCGCCGACCGCCAGGTGCGCCTCGATCTCGCCCTGGACGCGGCCGGCATGGGCATCTGGGCACTGGCCGGCGATGGCGCGGGCATCGTCTGCGACGCCGAGGCCTGCGCCCTGCTCGGCTGCGCGCCGACCATGTCCGGCGGTTGGGCCGAGTTCGCGGCCGGCTTCGCTGCGGAGGACCGCGCCCGTCTCGAGGCCGCGTGGCAGGCCGGGCGCCATCGTGGACAGCCCTTCGAGTGCGAGGGCTGGTGGCAGGCGGCCGGCGATCGCCGGCGCATCCGCATCCGCGGACGCAGTGCCGGACCCGGCGAACAGGGCATGCTCGGCCTGGTCTGGAACGTCACCCGCGAGCACGGTTTTCAGGCGCGGCTGGCGCAGAGCGAGAAGCTGGAATCCCTGGGGCGCATGGCGGGCGGCCTGGCGCATGACTTCAACAACCATCTAGCCGTGCTGGTCGGCAATTTCGAGTTGCTCGACGCCGCCGTCGGCCGCGTGCCCGGGGTGCGCAGGCGCCTGGACACCATCGACCGCACCATCACCGCGGCCACCGCGCTGGTACGCAGCCTGCTGACCTTCGCCCGCCGTCGCACCGTCGAGATGGAGGTCATCAGGCCGACGGCGCTGCTCGGCGACCTGCACGAGATGCTCGCAAGCGTGCTCGGCCGGCAGATCCGCGTCGTGCGCGAGGCCGACGACGACGCGCTGGTGGTGGAGGCCAGCCGCGAGCAGCTGCAGAACGCCCTGCTCAACCTGTGCGTCAACGCCCGCGACGCCATGCCGGAGGGCGGCGAACTGACCCTCGGCGCGGCCGAGGTGGCGATCGTCAGCGAGCACTGTCGGATCTGCGGCGAGGAGATCACGGGCAGCTTCGTGTCGATCAGCGTGCGCGATACCGGCGCGGGCATCCCGTTCTCGCTCCAGGAACGCATCTTCGAGCCGTTTTTCACCACCAAGGCCGAAGGTCAGGGAACCGGCCTGGGTCTGGCCGCGGTGGCCGGCTGCGTGACCACGCACCATGGCCATCTGCTGCTCGATTCCACGCCGGGTGGGGGCAGCTGTTTCCGCATTCTGCTGCCGCTCGCGCAGGCTGCGGTGGGCGACGGCTCCGCCGGCGCGGGAAGCGGGGCGGCGACGGCGGTCGGAAGGAAGGCGATGGCGGCGATGGGGGCAATGGGGTGAGGGTGAGGGGGCGATTTCCGCGTCATAGTGTCCATGTTCCGGAGCTGACGCGTCCGTGCGCAGGGCCATGCGCTGCACATCGCCCACATTCCGAATGGTGGCGCAATGCGCAGAAATTTGACCTCGGCATGCACCTGCCCAGAGCCCGCGGAGCGGGCGACATCGACTAGCCCAGGGCGTGAGCCCTAGTCATTACCCACATCTCACATCTTGGCGCAATTCGCGGGAAAATGACCTCGAAATGCACCTGCCCAAAGCCCGCGGAGCGGGCGTCATCCACTAGCCCAGGGCGTGAGCCCTACCCATTGCCCACATGTCGCAGCACTCGGGCACTGACCCTCTTTTCAGCGCAGTCCTGTCCACAGCCCGCGGAGCGGGCGACACATCGAAGCCCAGGGCGTGAGCCCCTGGGAACCTCGGTTCGAGAGGAGGATCGGAGCCCGCGGAGCGGGCGGCACAGGTCCTGCCACATCGAAATGAGGTGAATGCCGGGCGAGTCGTGATGATCCACGGACATTCCCAGATCGGGTCCCAATGGTCGTGCATTACCGCTGAGCCTGCTGTGTCGCCCACTCCGTGGGCTGGCCCGCAGATACTCCGGCTGGGGCCCCTGGGCTACGATGTGTCGCCCGCTCCGCGGGCTCTGAGTGGCTGCGATTCGACTGACTTGTGGGTAATGGGTAGGGCGTGAGCCCTGGGCTAGCCGATGTCGCCTGCTCCGCAGGCTCAGGAAGCGGGCAGATTGGCAGTTTTCTGACCATTCTACACCGTCGATAGCAGGTGTGGGTAAGGAGCAGGGCGTTGCCCTGGGCTGCGGCCGGGCGCGCCGTTGGCGCTCGCGATTCCCTCCCGGCGGTTCCGCCTGCACCCGCGCCTCCCGCACACCCACGCCCCCACCACCCCAACTCCTGGCCCCGCACCCCAGCAATTGGTGCGGGAAATCCGCCTGCGCGCACCGTGATGCACGCAAGTGCCTGGAAAACGTGGGTTTCCTCGCATTTTCGCCAATGGCATGTCGCGCGCAGTGGACCCCGCCATGCGCATCCTCGTGGTCGATGATGAACCCCTGGTCCTGGATACCATCGCCCCCTTCCTGGGGCGGTGCGGGCACCAGGTGCTGGCCATGGCGACGGTGGGCGAGGCGGCGGCCGCACTGGAGGCCGGGCAGGAGGGGGTCGACTTGGTGATCGCCGACGTGCGCTTGGCCGAGGGCGGCGGCGCCCAGCTCGCGCAGCTGTCGCGTGCGCACCGTCCCGCCATGCACGTGATCCTGATGTCCGGCCACGCCCAGGCCCACGACCTGCGTCGCGCACTCGACGCGGGTGTCGCCGGCTTCCTGCGCAAGCCGGTCAAGCTCGACGAGCTGCGCCTGCTGGTCGAGCACGTGGCGACGCTGCGCGCCGAGCGCGCGCGCCTCGACGTCATGGCGCTGCGCCTGGACGCCGAGCGCGGCCTGCGCGAGACCGCCATGCGCGAGCGCATGGTCGCGCGCGGTCTGCACCGGCGCATCTTCCCCAGCGACCTCGGTTGGCTGCGCGGCACCGAAGTCGCGATCCGCCATCTGCCCAAGGACGGCATGGGCGGTGACTTCATGGACCTCCGCCCCTACGGCCAGGGCCGGGCGCTGCTGCTGATCGCCGATGTGAG
>JBBQSO010000149.1:0-5885 GCA_038213805.1 Planctomycetota bacterium
TGGTGGAGGTAAGGAGATTCGAACTCCTGACCTTTTGAATGCCATTCAAACGCTCTACCAACTGAGCTATACCCCCATCTACCAGCGCGATCCGGGCAGGGCTCCCAGATCCGCGGAACCCTGTCAGCACAGGCGGTCCGCGTTCCCCCACCGTTACGCGGGGGAGCGGAAAATTACGGGTGGCCTTGCCTCGGGCAAGGACATTTTCCAGACCACCGCCCACCCGCCAACCTTCGCCAACGCGTGTTCCAACCCTTGTCCCCGGCTTGTGGAACAGACGTTTTCCGACTAGACTGACAGACCGGTTCTTGCCGGTTGGAGGGATACCGCATGAGCGCTCACCGCCTGCCGCACTGCTTCGTTGTCCAGGACCGGTCGGACCTGACCGCGCTGACCCGCGTCCGCGCGGGCCTGCTGCCGACTTTGGCCGCCATGATGCTGTTCGCCGCGCCCGGGCGCGGCGCAGAATCGCCCCCCCAACCAGGCGCCAAGCCATGGACTGACAGCTTCCCAATGCAGCTCAAGGGCAAGGAGCGCACCTACGTCGTCTACCAGGGCGCCAGCTACCTGACCGCCCTGCCTGAGGACCTCGCCGACCCCGGCTTCCTCGACCACAAGGATGTCATGCTTGCCGCCAAGCTCGGCCGCGTCGATGGCGGCAAGGCGCGCTTCTACAACCTGCCCAAGCTTGAGGCCGGCGGTCCCATCGAGCTGTGGCGGACGCGCATCGACGGCGACAACCTCTACGTCTTCGGGCGCATCACCGCTGCCCAGGGCCAGGTCCACCTCGACGTGGTCGCGGCCGAGAACGCGCCGTCCGACCAGCAGCTGATCGCCGCGCACCTCGCGGGCGTGCCGGCCACCGACTTCCCCGGCCGCCTGGCGGTCGCAAACTGGGCGAAGGAGGAGGCGGCCAAGCAGGGCAATCGCGAATTCTGGCTGGTCTCCTCTGACACCATCGTGTCGCAGGTCGTCGACGACGCCGCGGTCAAGGCCGAGAGCGAGAGCGACGTGGCCCTCGCCCAGCAGGCGGTGACCTGGTCGCTCGACCTGCTGCATGACGTGCCACGCGCCGCGCGCATCGCCAGCGCGCCGTGGATCCGCGCTTTGGCTGGTCCGGCCAAGGAGGACCTGGCGCGGCGCATGCGCCGCCTCGGCCTCGAATTCTACGAGGGTCAGTGGCGGCAGCGCGGCGAGGCGCTCGCGCAGGAGTTCCAGGACCGCTTCGCGGCGCTCGGCTGGAAGGATGCCGACGGCTTCTACAAGCTCGGCCGCTGGTGCGACGCCAACTCCGAACTGCTTGGCAGCGCGCGCGAGCTGAGCTACCGCTGCTACCAGGCCGGCTACCGCGCCAATCCCAATCACAACGGCATCCGCCGCGAGTTGGGCATGGAGCCCGCCAAGGAGAGCGATGCCGGCGGTGCGCCCAAAGGCGACTTCGCCGACACCAGCTCGGGAATCGCCGTGCCCGGACCGCAGAACTGGAACCGCACCGATCCCTTCGAGGGTGCGGACGGCACCTGGATCGACGCGGGCAGCGACACCGCCTACCTGAGCGTGCGCATGATCCGCAGCGTCGAGGCGCGCGGGCCGTTCGCCGCGCTGTGGGCCGGCCAGCTCGCCGGCTTGCAGGCGCGCACCGGCTTCACCTCCATCAGCGACCAGGCGCTGCCGGTAGCCAGCGGCGAGGCACGCGTGCTGCGCTATTCGTATCATGAAGGCCGCTATCTGCGCCTCGCCGAGATGGTGGTGCTGCAGAATCCCATCAATCCGACCGCCGCGCGCCTGGATGCCAGCGCCGCCGAGAACGAGATGGACGCGGTGCACCAGATCATGCTGACGACCGTGGCCAAGGTGATCATGCCGGCCCCGTCCAACACGCAGGCCGCAGCTGGCCCCGTCGGCGGCGCAGCAGCGGTCGAAGGCGTCACCGGTGCGACCGGCGCCACCACCCCTGCCGCCAGGCCGGCGACCCCGGCCGCAGGTGGCGCGCCGACGTCGATCCCCGCACCCGCCGGTGGCCCGGGGCTACCGGGTGGTCCGGGCGGACCCGGCAATCCCAACGGCCCTGGAAACACGGTGCCAGGGCCGACCGCAGGAACACCCGGCGCACCGGCCACCGCCCCGTCCGCCGCGCCCAAGGCGGCCGCCGGCATCAATCACGAATACGATTCGCCAACCGACCGGAAGTGAGCTTCATCAATCGCATGCGCTCAGCAGGGTAGCACCACCGCAGCGCCAAGGCTTCCGGCGTTGATCCGCGCCCACCCGTGCGGTGCGTACGCATGCGCGCTGCAGGCGATACCAATCCTGCGCAACGCGGCGTGATGGCGGCTCGTTCTGCGTCTGCCGTCATCAACGCAGATCGCGGCCATGGGCAGGCGTCCGCAGTGTGTTCAGCGCGACTTGCGCCCGCCACCGTCGCAGGCCGCTGCCGGCTTGGACAGCATGCGGGCCAGCCATTGCCCGATCTCCGTGTGGTGGGCGATCTCGGCCCGCACCACGGCTACGTCCTGATCGCGCCAAATGGTCTCCGGCAGGTCCCGGCACTGCACGGTTTCCCGACCCGGCCCGGGCACGATGCGCCATTGGCGGTCCGGCACGCCGTGGACGTGCAGCGGGGTGAAGGTGGGCTGGCTGGTCATCTGGTGGGGATCCATTCCGTGGGCAGCCTGCACATGACGCAGGCCCACGACCAGAGGACGTCGGTACTGTCCGCATCAGGACGCGGACATGTGCCGCCCGGCGCAGCGGATGATGCCCACGCCAGGACGGGGGGTCTCCTGGTGACGTCGGTCATGCGCGGCGCGGATGCCCTGCCAGCATCCTTGAGTCGGCGCCTGCGACCGCATGATCCGGCCCAGGCCGGGGTGGCGGAATTGGCAGACGCGGGGGACTTAAAATCCCCTACCAGCAATGGTGTGCGGGTTCGAGCCCCGCCTTCGGTACCATGATGTGCGCGGGGTGCGTTGGCGATGGAGCCCAGACCGCATGCGGCTAGGATCTGGCCATGGGCCAGTCCGCACCCTTCGATTCCCAGGGCAACCCCCTCAGCGACACCTCCAGCGAGACCTTCGCGGATTGGAGCGGGCTGACCATCGAACGCCGGCTGATCGCACGCACGCGCATCAGCGACACGGTCGCGGTAAGCACGCTGTGCCTTGGACCGGACGAACTCGGCCAAGTCGGCACCATCAACGGCGAGCCACGCCTCTATGAGACCATGATCGTCGGCGGCGCGCGCGACGGTCACGTCTGGCGCTATGCGACGCTCGAGCTGGCGCGCACCGACCACGCCGCCGCCGTGGCGCTGGCGATGGGTGACGAGGCCTGAGCATCGCCTGCCGCAATGCGGCAAACGAAAATCGCCCGGTATCACGTCACGCGACACTGCATTGCCTTTCGTCCTCGGCCCACCAGGATCCCGCCTGCCTGGTGTGGCACACAGTACTGCCGGGCTCATACCAGCTTATTCCCGCCGTCCCCCCTCGCCGCGCCCGACCATGACCAGCGAATCCAGTCGAATGCATGCGTCTGTTCCCTTGGTGCGTCAGGCCTGGGTCGCGCGGATCGCGGACCTTGCGCAAGTCGCCCTGGCAAAGAGCCGTCAGGCCTGGATGTGGTCACGCCCACGCCTGGCGGCAGCAGCGGCGGCTACCGCCTATCATGGCTGGCGTGGGACCCGGCGGCTGCGCCTCCTTAGCCGCCGCGTGGGTCAGCTCGTGATGACGGTAGTCAATCGCTTCGATGTGTGGTGGGAGCGGAGCACGCGCAGGTCGGAGCGCCGGGCCGTCCCACCGCCCCCTCCCGCAGCCGTCAGGTCAGCGCCGACTCTAGCACCCACCGTGCCGCGCGCGGCAACGCAGCGGCCGACCACGGGCAGCATCGCCCGCGTCACAGCGCGGCCGGGGACGGGACCCATCGTCAAGCCAATCCGGCGCAATCCGGTCGGGCAGACCACCGGCAGCATCGCCAGGGCTGGCGCCAGACCGACCACGGGCACGCTGGCCAAGCCGGCGACCGGGCCGCTCATTCGAACGGACGAGCCAGTCGCCCAGCGCGATGCGGGGCGCGCCGCAGTCCGGCCGGCGGCGATCTCGTGCTGGAACTGCAGCTCGATCACGGAAGTCACCGGCGCCCGCCGTGGCGGCTGCTACTACTGCTCGCGCTGCGGCAAGCTGATGGCCGTGCTCGACCTCGCGACCGGCCGCACGCGCGCCTTCACCGGGCGTGGCGAGATCAGCGCCGACGAGACCGAACCCGGCGATGACTGAGCAGCCGGCCTCCATGGGCAGGCCGCTCGATAGATTGCGCGAGATGGCACCGGCCTGACCGCGCAGCCGCTGACACGCAGGCTCCGCACATTCCGCCACCGGATCGGGCAGCCGCCGACAACGCCGCGCGGGACAGCGGGTAACGCCTAGTCCATCGCCGCGACGCCGCATCCGTCCGAGCCTTGCGCCCGCGCCGGGCGCACCTACGTCTGGGCGTCGTCATTCCCGCCACGGAGGAAACCCATGCTCTCATCCGCCCTGCTGCTCGCCGTCCTGGTGGCGGCGACCCCCGCCGACAACGCCGCCTTTGTGCCGCCGGCCCAGACCGAAGCCGAGGTCGTGCAGCAGATCACGGTCGCGGCCAAGGCCTTCGTCGCCACGCTGCCGCCCGCCGATCTGGCCAGCGCCTCCTTCGCCTACGCCGGCCCGGAACAGCGCTACTGGCACTGGATCCCGGCGCCGCTGCTTGCCGACACGGCGCTTGGCAAGAACTACGCACCCTATGGCCGCATCGGCCTGCCGCTCGAGAAGATGGGCACCGATTCGGTGGTGAAGCTGCACCAGCTCTTTCAAGTCACGCTGTCGGCGAACGGCTACCGTAAGCTCGAGCAGGTGCTGCGCCGCGAAGGTGGCGACGAGCCGCGCATGGGCTTCATGGGCATCAACCGTACGCCCACCGGCACTCCACCCGGCGGCCCTGGCTGGTACTTCTTCAGCCTCTTCGGCAGCGTCGGTGAGGGCCACTGGGGCTTCCGCTTCGAGGGCCACCACATCAGCCTGAACATCGCCATCGACGGCGAGCACGTGCTGACCTCACCGCTTGCCATCGGCCACAACCCCTCGCCGATCGTGCCTGAGGCCAGCACCCTGGGCACGCGGCTGTTCAACGCCCTGAGCCCGGAACAGCAGAAGGCCGCGCACGTCATCGTCGACGGCAGCGACAAGGGCATCCCCGGCGACATGGACCGCACGCCCGGCAAGCCCGCGCTGGCCGGCGCCACGCTCAGCGCGCTCTCACCCGAAGCGCTGGCGCTGTACGACGGCCTCACCGAGGACCTGGTCGGCTCCTTCCCCGAGCCGATCGCCAAGCCGCTGCGCGCCAAGGTCCACGCCCAGGCCGCCGAGGCCCGCCTCGCCTGGTACGGAGACGTCGACGATTTCCACCCGCACTACTACCGCCTGCAGGGCCCCTCGTTCCTGATGCAGGTGCGCCACCAGGGACTGGAGCGCGGCCACGCGCACGTGCACACCAGCTGGCGGACGCTGGATGATGGCAGCGTGGCGAATGGGGCGACGACGCCGTGACCGGCTGATGGCTGATGGCTGATGGCTGATGGCTGATGGCTGATGGCGGACCGATGGGACTGGTTGCGTTCCAGGAGTTGATGGAGCGGACCTACGGCGTCCGGGACCGGGAGCGGGGCCGGCCGGCGACGATCGCCTGGCTGGCCGAGGAGGTCGGCGAGCTGGCTCAGGCGGTCCGCAAAGGAGGAGCCGACGAGCAGCTCCACGAACTGGGTGACGTGCTCGCCTGGCTGGCGTCGCTCGCCAACCAGCTCGATCTGTCCCTCGACGAGGCTGTCGCCCGCTACGCCGACGGGTGCCCACGCT
>JBBQSO010000150.1:0-5636 GCA_038213805.1 Planctomycetota bacterium
GCGCTTCATCGAGGGCCCGGTGTGGCTTGCAGAGGCCGGCGGCATGCTGGTGTTCAGTGACATCCCGGCAGACGAGCTGAAGAGCTGGACCAGGGCCAAGGGCCTGGGCACCTACCGCAAGCCCAGCCATGCCGCGAACGGCAACACCCTCGACCCGAAGGGCCGCCTGGTGACCTGCGAGCACGGTCTGCGCCGTGTCACCCGTACCGCTGCCGACGGCACGGTCTCCGTGGTCGCTGAGCGCTTCAACGGCAAGCGGTTCAACTCGCCCAATGACGTGGTGGTGAAGAAGGATGGCAGCATCTGGTTCACCGATCCCTCCTACGGAATCCCCCAGGGCGAGCAGGCCGAACTGGAGCGCAATGCCGTCTACCGCATCGCGCCCGACGGCAAGGCGATCACCATGGTCAACGATAGTTTCGACCACCCCAATGGCCTGTGCTTCAGCCCGGATGAGCAGTCGCTCTACATTGCCGAGTCAGGCAAGGCGCCCTTCGACATCCGGGTCTATACGGTCGGCGCCGACGGCACGCTCAGCGACGGCCGGGTCTTCGCCAACCTCGACGACAAGCCGGCGCCAGACGGTATGCGCGTCGATCAGGACGGCCGCCTGTGGACCTCCGCCGGCGATGGCGTGCGCATCTACTCGCCCGCGGGTGCACTGCTCGGCACCATCCCAGTGCCCGAACAGCCCGCCAACCTGTGCTTCGGCGGCAGCGACGGCCACACCCTGTTCATCACCGCGCGCACTGGCCTGTACGCGCTGCCGGTGTTGGTGGGTCCGCCACATTGAGCGTGAGCAGCGGGTTTGACAGGATGGGCAGCGCGCGGTCCAGGGACACGTGACCGCGACCAAGATGTCCTGTGACCTGCCGTACGTTCTCTGACTGGTAGGACGTGAGCAGCCACCAAGGTCTAGGGTCTAGGGCTTGCGTCCGCGCCCCGCGCGGCCGCAAGCTCGCGCAGGATGAGCTCGGCCTGGGCGGTGCGCGCGTCGGGCAGCATCATGAAGGCACCGGCCAGGCGCGCGCGCCAGTGGCCAAGGAAGCGCAGCACGCCGCGCGCGTCGTCGTCGACGTCGGCGGCAAGGCGCGTCTTGAGCCGCTGCGGAACTGACAGCGCCGGCAGTTCGTTGTCGAGCTCGTCGGCGGTGGCGGCATCGGGCAGCACCAGGACCTCGGCGAACAGCGGCAGGTCGGTGCGCAGCGCGGCCATCAGCGTGCGGAACAACGCCGCGTCGTAGACCGGCTGCAGGGACAGGAAACGTGCACCGGCCTCGGCGTGGCGCGCGGCAACCGCACCGGCGTCATCGGCGAGGCGTGCCGAGGCCAGGCGCACGCCGGCGGTGAAGCGCGTCGGCTCGTCGAGGCGCGTACCGGCGAGGTCGCGGCCGGCGTTGAGCTGGCCGACCAGGCGCAGCAGCTCGCCGGCGTCGCTACCGGCGGCGACCACGTCGGCGCGGGTCTCGCCGCTGAACACGCCATCGTCGATGATCACCGTGCGGATGCCGAGCAGGTGCGCGGTGAGCAGCGCCTCCTGGGCTTCGCGCAGGCTGGTGTCGGAGGCGAGCAGCTCGAGCACCGCCGGCACGCCGCAGGCGTCCTGCAGATGGCGCAGCTGCGCCGGCAGGCGCGTTCCGCGCGCCGAGCCCGGCCAGCCGCTGAGCAGGCCGACCCCGGCGGCGCCGGCGCCGGCGAGGCGCTGCAAGGCGGCCGCGGCGGCGAGCGGCGGCAGGCGCCCGGGCAGCAGGGCGACGATCGGGAAGCGCCCGGCGAGCGCGGCACTGAGCAGTTCCGAGGTCGGCGCTGGCACGTGCACCGCCTCGACCGCTGCGGCCGTGGCGGTCGGGCGTACCGCCAGCGGCGCGCCCGCCAGGGCCGCGGCGAGCGCGGCGATGTGCTCCGGGCCAATGCCGCAGCAACCGCCGATGATGCCAGCGCCGGCAGCCACGTAGGCGCGCGCCTGGGCGACCAGGTAGTCGCCGCGCAGGTGGTACCTCAGTCCGTCAGCAGCACGCGTCGGGAAGCCGGCATTGGGCCGCGCCAGCACCGGCAGGCGCGAGACCGCCGCCAGGCGCGCCACCACCGGCAGCAAAGTACGCGGCCCGGCGGCGCAGTTGACGCCCACCGCACTGGCACCGCCACTTTCCATCGCCTGCGCGAATTCGCCGAGTTCGGCCGCGTCGTCGCGCGCGATGCTGCGGCAGACCAGGACCGGCAGGCGCGAGACCCTACGCACGCCGGCGAGCGCGGCCGCGGCTTCGACGGTCGAGGGCATGGTTTCGATGGCGAAGCCGTCGACGCCGGCATCGGCGAGGGCGAGGGCGACTTCGGCGTAGGCATCCTCGGCCTCGCTGCGCGCCAGCTCGGCACCAACCACCGGTCCGAGCGGGCCGATCGAGCCGAGCACGAACAGCGGGTCGGTGCCGCGCCGCGGGGCGCCCTGGGCGGCGAGGCGGGCGAGGCGCACACCGGCCTGGGCAAGGCGCGCGACCAGTTCGCGGTCACCATGCAGGCGCAGGCGGTTGATGCCGAAGGTGTTGGTGGTCAGCGCCTCGGCGCCGGCCGCGACGTAGGCGCGGTGCACTTCCTGGACCAGGTCGGGATGGTCGAGGTTGGCGCGTGCGATGGCGGTGGCCGGCACGCCGCGCGCGATCAGCTCACTGCCCATGGCGCCGTCGAGCACGAGCACGCCGCGCGCCAGGCGGCGCTCCAGCGCGCTGCGCAGGCTGCGCGCGCCCGGCAGCGCGACCAGGTGGCGGGCGAGCAGATTGGCGATGCGGTCGGCGACTTCGGGACCGAGGTCGAGACCGGGCGCGCCGAGCACGCGCGCCAGGGCACTGCCGTCGATCGCGGGGCGAGATTCGGCGAGGCGCTCGGCCGCGGCCACGGTGGCTTCCAGCAGGATCGTGGTCGTGAGCGCGCCGACCCCGCCGGGCACCGGGGTCAGCGCACTGGCGATCCCGGACACTGCCGGGGCGACGTCGCCGACGATTTCGCTGCGCCCGTCGGGCAGCGCAACGCGGTTGATGCCGACGTCGATGACCACCGCGCCCGGCTTGACCAGGTCGACGCCAACCAGGCCGGCGCGACCGACCGCGGCGACCAGCAGTTCAGCGCGGCGGGTGTGCGCGCCCAGGTCGCGGGTGTCGATGTGGCAGGTGGTGACGGTGGCGCCGGCCGCCAGCAGCAGCTGGGCGGTGGGTTTGCCGACAGTGGTCGAGGCGCCGATCACCACCGCCTCGACGCCGCGCAGGTCGCGACCGTGGACGTTGGCGAAGGCCCATTTGGCGAGCTCGACGGCGGCCACCGCGGTGCACGGTGCCGCTGCCGGGCGGCCGGCCAGGACCATGCCGAGGTTGGCCGGGCTGACCCCCTCCACATCCTTGTCCGGGCTGAGCTGGGCCTGGGCGTGGAACTCGCTGAGCCCGGCGCTGGAGGTGCCGGGCGCGCCCAAGCGGTTCTGCAGGATGATGCCATGTACGGCGCCGTCGGCATTAAGGCCCTCGATGACCTCGCTGAGGTCTTCCTGGCTGCAGCCGGGCGGCAGTTCCACGCTGCGGTGGGCGATGCCGACCGCGGCGCAGGCGGCGGCCTGATTCTTCAGGTAGACGCTCCAGCCCGCATCGGCGTGCACCGACACCGCCGCCAGGCACGGGCGCAGGCCGCGCGCGGCGAGCTGGCGCACGTGCTCGGCCAGAAGCGTGCGGCGCTCCTGTGCGATGGCCTTGCCGTCGATGATGCGGGCTGGCATGCCAGGACTGTACGGGCGTGCGCTGGTGGGGAAAGGGCGGGGGACGGGCACCGGTGCGGAGTGCGGAGTGCGGAGTGCGCTGTTGACCACGCATCCGACACTCCGCACCTCGCACTCCGCACCGGTGTCCGGCCGCAGACGCCGTTGCGCCCCCTGACAGCCCTCCCATGCTGCCCCCATGCTCGCCTGGCACCTCGGACTCCGTTACCTGCGCAAGCGCCGGGCGGCGTGGTTGGCGTTGGCGGCGATCACCCTGACCGTGGCGGTGCCGGTGGGCGTGGTCGGGGTCATGCACGGCTTCGTCGAGGTCACGCGCAAGCAGGTGCGCGCCAACGAGGCCGACCTGACCCTGGAGGCCGGCTTCCGCGGCGACCGCGTCATTGATCGCGCGCAGAGCCGCGCGCTGCTGCTCGCGATCCCCGGCGTGGCGGCCATCGCACCCTTCGTCGCGACGCACGCGATCATGACTCCGAAGCAGGGTGGCTCCGAGCGCGACAACCTGCCCTGCCTGGTGGATGGCTTGGATTGGACAGCCGACAGCGCGCTCGGGCGCATCGCCGGGCCGCAGCTCCATCCGTCGCCGGTGCTCGATCTGCACGCGCAACCGATCCCGCCAGAGCAGCGTGGCAGCGGGTTTCTGACTCCGGCGTGGCGCGACCACCTCGCGCTCAGCGGCCTGGACCTGCTCGCCGGCCTTGGCTTGGGTCCGCTGCCGCTGCCGCCGCGTCAGCGCCCGCTGCCCGGAGTGGTGGTCGGGCGCGAGCTCGCTTACATCAACTGGCTGCGCCCGGGTGACGATATCCAGCTGATCGTACCGAGCGGCACGGGTGGCGCGACCGGCCAGATCAGCGCCACGGTCAGCGACACCATCGGCACCGGCGTCTACGAGACCGACCGCTACGTCTGCCTGGTGCCGCTACCGCAGGCGCAGCGCCTGGCCGGGCTGGCCGCGAAGGAGGGCAAACCGGCGCGGCTCACCGGATACCGCCTGCAGGCCACCGCCGATCAGGACCTCGGCGCGCTCGCCACGGCGGTGAAGGCGGAGACCGGTAAGCGCGTCGCCACCTGGATGGAGCGGCGCGGCAGCATGGTCAAGAACATGGAGGTGCAACGTAACATCATCGGCCTGGTGATGATCGCCATCCAGATCATCGCGGTGTTCATCGTCTACGCGGTGTTCAGCACCATGGTCGCGGAGAAGCGCCACGACATCGGCGTGCTGATCGGCATCGGTGCGCCGCCGCGCGCTATCGCCGGCGCCTTCCTGGTCGCTGGCCTCGCCGCGTGCGTGGGTGGCGGACTGCTCGGCTGGGCGATCGGCTGGGGCGCCCTCGCGGCGCTCAACCCGTTTAGCAAGGCCACCGGGCTAGCGCTGTTTCCGCAGGACGTCATGTACACGCCCGATGCGCCGATCAGCTGGAACCCGCTCATCCCGCTGCTGTTCCTCGGCATCATGAGCCTGGTCGGCCTGCTCGCGGTGGCGCTGCCGGCTTGGCGCGCGGCGCGCATCGACCCGGTGACTATCCTGCGGGAGGGCGGCTGATGGACGGCGTCCCGGGGCTGGAGGTCGCGGGCCTCTCCAAATCCTATCCCGACCTGTGCCTGCTCGATGGGCTGGAGCTGCGGGTCGCTCCCGGCGAGGTGGTGGCGATCCGCGGCGCCAGCGGCACGGGCAAGAGCACCCTGCTGCACTGCCTGGGCCTGCTCGACCGCCCCGACCAGGGCAGCATCCGCATCGCCGGAGAGGAGGTCACCGCGCTCGGCGACCGCGCGCGCGGCCGTCTGCGCGCGCGCGCCATCGGCTTCGTCTTCCAGGCCTTCCACCTGCTGCCCGAATTCGACCTGCTCGAGAACGTGCTGATGTCGGCGCGCACTGCCGACCT
>JBBQSO010000151.1:0-5352 GCA_038213805.1 Planctomycetota bacterium
AGCAGTTCGGAGTTCGGTCGCATCCAAATCGGCTCGCAACGGGATCGCCATGATGAACCTCAATCGTTCACCAGCCTTGAATCAGACCCGCGCCGCGTCGCGCAAGAGGCGACGAGTCACTCGATCAGGGATTTGGTATTAGACACCAGTGCGCACCAAAGATACAATAACGAGAGACTCAGAGTAATTCTTCGTTCTCAAGGACCTTTCTCAGCTCAAGCACATAACCCACGTGCTGCGCAAATTAAGCCATGTTCGACCCTATTCCACCGAAAAATGTCCTCAGAATATCCGACTTAATTGACATTCTGCAATTCATACCTGAAGAAAACTTAAAGTCGTGTATCGAATTGCTCTATTTCCGCTCCATTAACGCCGGCATGATAAAGGACGTTATCATGCGTGACTTTTGGCTGCATTTTGAGCAGGTGTGTTGCTCCTGTTCCTCGGCGTGAACCCCAACTCCAGTTAGAATGTGCCAGGCTTCTCGCTTCATTAGGTCGCGTCGTCCTTCTGCCCACCCCAATCTCCGTCAGTCCAGGGTTCATTGGACAAGCGCTTCGCCAGTGCTCTCGCCCAACCTTTCGCATCCAGCGGGTCCCGCGGCGTTTGCCGGACGCCCTCGATGATTGATCTGATGATGCGAACACGACGCCTGTCACCGCCCCGCGCCACGACGTCTTCAAAGAAGGGGCGGAAGGCCCATCGGCGTAAAACTGCACGGTAGCGGTATTGCACGCAATGTCATGGGACGGGTTAGCGTTGGTGGTCTGGTCGGCTGCTTAAAAGTGCCTGAAGGCCGAGTTCGACGTCGCTCATCCCGAGGACTCGCTCGATGGTGCCTTTTCGCAGCTCGCAGGCAAGACCGAGAACCTGTGCGGTCACGGCTCTCAAGCGCCCGTTCTGCTCATCCATCCCAACCAGTTGGCGCACTTGGGACGCTGATGGGCCTTGGGTCTGCCAACGGCTGATTTGCTGGGCGTAGATGTCCACGAACTCCATCTGCTCGGTGTGAACCTGCTCGATCCGATCGATGGTGGCGTCATCCAACACGTGCGGGCGGGTCTGGGCCTCGGTAAGGGTCGCGATGTGCTCGCGGGTGTCGTCGAGGGCGGTATCGATCATGCTGGCGATCAGCGGCATTTGGCTGATCGGTTGCCAGTTCACTGGCTCGGCGTGTGGCATTGTGGGTTCCTCGGCTCACGCCATGACGGGTTGCGGCGCAGCCTCGGTGCGCCGGCGGGGAGACTGGAAGTAGCTGCCGTTGGGGATGACGTGGGCATGCGCTAGGGGCGAGACGCGGGCCAGGTCCTCGTCACGCACCTTGTGCCCGGCGGCGCGGAGCTGGCCGACGATGCGGGTGATGTGGACCGTGTTCCAGATCAGCACGGCGTTGGAGAGCAAGCTGAGGCAGCTGGCCTTGTTCATGACTTCCTCGTAGTCGCCGGACCGCAGGCCGCCCTGGTTGGCGAAGAACAGCGACTTGGCGAGGATGTGGCGGAACTCGCCACGGTTGAGCTGGAGCTGGATGGCGTCACGCAGGGGCTCTTCCTGGATGTATCGCAGGATATGGATCGTCTTCATCAAGCGCCCGAGCTGGGTAAGGGCGCCGGCGAGGCGGTCCGACGCGTTCGCGTTGGCCAGGCGTTGCATGACGACATGGGCCGGGGTCAGCCGGTCCTTCAGCGACGCTGCAAGCCGGACGAGTTGGTCCCACTGCTCGAGGATGAGTTCGACGCTGATGCGGCCGCGCAGCAGCGGCTGCAGCGCGCCGTAGTTGCTATCGCGGTCGATGCGGCTGAGCAGCTGGTCGGGCAGATCCTTCAGACGCGGCATAAAAGCGATGCCGAGCAGCGAGCACAGGCCGAACAGGTGCTCGGTGAAGCCATGCGTGTCGGAGGTGTGCTCGCGGATGGCCAGCGCGGTGTCGTTGTCGAGGATGCCGCCGAGCACGTAGCCGGCCTCGCGCGGCGCGCACGAGATAGCCTGGGTGGCGTAGATGCTGTGTTGGTCGGAGGTGTGGGTATAGAACTGGAGCGCCCGGTCGTAGTAGCCGAAGTAGCGCGGATAGACGCTGCCGAGCAGGCTGTCACGTTCGACCGCGAAGCGCTGGCCGTCGGAGGATGAGCGGCGCCCGTCGCCCCAGATCCCGCTGAGTGGCAAGCCGTGATGGTGGTCGACCATGATGGTGTTGGCTGCCTTGAGCGTGGCGCTGCGGAAGAACCATCGGCTGGTGTCCTGCAGCGCCTCGGCGGTGAGGCTGTCGACGCTCTGGCTCATGGCGGCGAGGCCGAGGTTGGTGCCGTGTGCGATCATGGTGGCGAGCAGCGGGCGGTGCGGATCGCCGCTGCGGGGTTGGTATCCGCCGAGCGGCTGGAAGGCGCGGGTGAAGCCGCACCATTCGTCGACGTCTTGCAACAGATCTTCGATGCGCACGCGCCCCAGGCTGGCGCCGATGGTGGCGCGCAGTTCGCGCACCGTGCGCGATATCGGCAGCGCGTCGCGCCGTTTGAGCCTGAGCCGGCCATCGCGGACGGCGGCAAAGCGATTGCCGGGCAGGCCACGCTCTGCAGCCTGCACCGCCCGATCGAATTCGGCGGTGATCCGGGCCAGGAATACCTGTCCGTCGGTCGGCAGATCGAGGCGTTGATAGGCGTCGGTGCGGGTCTGCTGCCAGCTCCGGTCGTCGTAGACCAGGTTCCAGAACGAGACGTGGTCGCGGCTTTGCGGCAGGAACAGGCTGCCGGCGCGCAAGGCGTCGCGCACCGTGAAGGCGAGCGAGATTTCCCAGATGGCCCGGTCGAGCTTGCCGTCGCTGATGAGATGGGAGCGCCAGTCCGCCTGCACGAAGCCGTGCTGGTCCTCGGTCGTCAGGGCGCCGCGCGTGCCGGCGTCGAGCGCACGCAAGGCCTCGATGGCCTGGAACAGGGTTTCGCTGCCGGCGGCAGCCTGGAACGGCAGGGCCAGAAAGGCCGGCAGGTATTGGCGCAGCGTGCCGTAGCGCGCGAGCATGGCGTCGAGATGGCCGCGCGCTTCCAGCCGCTCATAGGCCCGGCAGGCGGCGGCCGCCTCGATCAGCGATGGCGGGCTCTGGGCGTCGCGGAACGCGGCAACGGTCTGCCCGCCATCCGCTGCCACCAGCGCATCGACAGCGCCAAGCACGCGGTGCAGGCCGTCGCGGGCACGCCGGCGCAGGCCTTTGCGGCGGAGCTCGACGGCGGTGCGCGCCCTGCGGTTCATTCCGGTCAGGAACAGGTCGTTCATCTCGACGATTTGGTCGAGCAGCGTCTTTCGTGCCTCGACCAGGTAGCAGGCGATGAGCGCGTCGCGCTTGGGTTTGGCGAAGCGCCGGAGGTCGCCGGCATCGTAGCGGCGTCCAAGTTGGCCGAGTTGGCGCACGATCCGCGGATCGAGGTCGTCCAGCTTGGCGCCAGTGTCGAGCAGGTCCTCGATTAGGCGCAGGCGCACGGTGTCGCCCTTGATGACCGCGGCGTTGGCGGCTTTCGGATAGTCCTTGAGTCGGAAAAGGCTGGATCGCGCATCTCCCTCCGGCACTTCGACCAGCAGGTCGATCGCTGCACGCAACGAAGGCGGCAATCGGCTCGAAACCGTCTGATACAGCTGGGACGTCGCCTGCGTCACCTCGGCGACCACCAGCCGCTCGATCGTGCTGGCGGCCGGCAGCATGACCCGCCAGTCCCGCAACCTGTCCTCGCCGCGCGCGATGAGTTCGGCCGTGGTGCGGCCCTCGATGGCGCCTTGCCGCAGCCAGTCCCGCAGATCGGCGGCGACAGAGCGGTCAAAGCTGCGCATGCCAAGATGGCGGCGGATGCGCAGCACCTGGGCCCGTTCCGTCTGGGCCCGGCCTGGCCGGTCCAGGAACAGCACCGGCGCCAGGCCGAGCTGGCGCGAGAGATGGTTGACGATCTTGATCGGCGCGTGGCGGTAGTCGTCGAGAAAACGGCCTTGGAC
The DNA here is from genome assembly GCA_038213805.1 of Planctomycetota bacterium. Lineage (GTDB taxonomy): Bacteria > Planctomycetota > UBA11346 > UBA11346 > UBA11346 > BOG-1363. The sequence continues at coordinate 3,973 of JBBQSO010000151.1, forward strand.
ACGCATGGTGCAGAGCTGCAGGGCGAAGCGGCGGCGGTGGTCGGGGCCGCGGCACTCGGTGATCACGGCCAGGTCGGCTGGCGTGAGGCTCCAGTGCCGCGCGAGGTCGTCTTCGCTCGGGTCGGACGGCGCCAGGCGATGCCGCCCCTTCGCCGTGGCCGAGGAGTCATCCGTCGACATTGAGGTGGGATCGCTCCAGGTCGGCCGCGAGGTCGTCGCGCGAGGGTCGCGTGTAGATGGCGGTCGTGTCGAGCGAATCATGGCCGAGCAGGCTCGCGAGTTCGACCAGCTTGCCGGGATTGTCGCGCAGATAGCCGAGCGCGAAGGTATGGCGCAGCGTGTGCGCCGAAACCGCCACCCGCTTCAGGCGGCCACGGCGGCCCAGGCTAGTGATGACGGCCTGGATCGTGCGCACCGGCATTGCGGTGTCCCGGCTGATGAACACCGGCTCGTCCTGGGTGCGAGCGGGGGAGCGATCGAGGTGCTGCTTCAGCGCACGCCGGGCGGTCGCGTTCAACGGCACCTCGCGCGCCTTGAGGCCTTTGCCGTGGCGGATGCGCACGCTGCCGGAGCGATCGTTCATGATGATGTCCGCCCCTTGCAGGGCCGCGACCTCGCCGACCCGCAGCCCGGCCTGCAGCATGAGTTGCACCATCGCGTAGTTGCGGGCCGCCAAGCCGTGCGACGAAGCACCGGCAGCGCGCAGCAGGGCATGGACTTCGACATCTGTCAGGCCGGCGGGCTGGTGGCCGCGCGCCGTACGCATGGGCCGGACATCGCGCGCCACGTCGGTGGCCAGGGCTCCCGTCCCACGCGCCCATCGGCACAGCCGGCGCAAGGCGTCCAGCCGACGGTTGACCGTGGCGGGCCGGCGGCCTCCCGCCACCATGTGCTGGCGATAGGCGATCAGCTCGTACTCGGCGAGATCCTCGACGGCGAAGTCGATGTCCTGGACCGTGCGATGCCAGGCAAGGAAGTGCCGGAGATCGTAGCGGTAGCCACGCAGGGTGGCAGGCGCCAGGTCGTCTCGCGCCAGGCTGGTGAGGAATGACCCCATCCACTCCGGCTCGCCGACAAGGCCAGCGCCCGCCGCATGTATTGCACGCAAAGTCATCCCCCGCGTTAGCTACCCGGTTTATTGCGTGCAATATGCCCTATCAAGGAGCGACATACCATCCAATGTTGATTGCACGCCATCATTGCACGCAATAAATGGCTGCCTCGTCACGAGACCGACTCGAAAATGATCATATCGGATCGAAACCCTGCGGAACGCCTATGAAGGGCTGCCCTTACCGTGCACTTTTACGCGGATGGGCCTTCCGCCCCCGATAGGGCGCCTGCTTGGGCATGCGGTCCGGTTGGGTTTGCCCGGCGACG
>JBBQSO010000152.1:0-4908 GCA_038213805.1 Planctomycetota bacterium
CGCGCTGACCATCGCCACCGCCGACGGACCGCTCACCTGGACCGACGGACTGCCCGCCTGCCGCGACGAGCTCTTCGCCGCCGCCGCCGCCGCTGCGGACGAGCACCTGCGCGACGAGGGCCCCGATCCCGGCGCGCCCTATCGCCTGCTGCGCGCCGCCGCCCAGCGCCACGGTGACTGAGGAGAGCCACGAGGCACGAGGCATGCCCCCGTCCTCCCGCAACAAGAATCGGCCGTTGACAGCGCCGCGCTCCGTAGGGTACCCAAAGGCGTTATGCCGAGTCCCCCCGGAGGGTTGCACATGGTCCGCCGCCTCGTCCTGATCCCCTGCCTCGCCGCCGCTGCGCTCGCACAGGCACAAGCCGCGGACAACATGGACCTGCAGTTCCACGGCTTCGCCAGTCAGGGTTACTTCCTGACCCGCAACAACGCGCTCTTCACTTCCGACTCCCAGGACAAGGGCACCTTCGAATTCAACGAGGCGGCCCTCAATGTCATGGCCACGCCGGTCGAACGCCTGCGCGTCGGCATCCAGATCTTCGCCCAGGACCAGGGGGACAACTTCAACAACAAGCCGCAGATCGACTGGGCGTATGGCGATTATAGTTTCCCCACCCTGGGGGCGCTCGATGTCGGCGTCACCGCCGGCCGGCTGAAGATGAACCACGGCCTGTACAACGACTTCCGCGACCTCGACATGACGCGCACCTCGGTGTTCCTGCCGATGGCGGTGTACAATCCGCGCCTGCGCGACTACCTGCTCTCGGTCAACGGCGCCGGCGTGCACGGCACGCTTGCCGGCGGCGGACTCGGCTCGCTCGACTTCATGGCCTACATCGGCGGGCAGAGCCCGGACCCGCACGAAGGCACCATCCACGACATCTTCACCGACCTGGGCGTCGATCTCTCGACCCTGCACATCGAGGCGGTCGACGGCGCCAATATCAATTGGAACACCCCGGTCGACGGCCTGCGCTTCAAGTACTCGCTGTTCAACGTGCGCGGAATCAACGCTGCGGGGGCGGTCGCAACCGGTTCCGGCCTGCCCTTCATCCCAGGCACCACCGCCGAGCTGGTCATCAATGCCGTGTGGGACAACATCATATCCGTCGAGTACCAGCGCGAAAACCTGACCCTCGCCGCCGAAGCCGAGTATTGGTACCTCAAGGGCGAAATACGCGGCAACGCAGGCATCCCCATCGCGTTCCCCACCTACCAGGTGATGCGCGCCTGCTACCTCTCCGCCTCGTGGCGGTTCTCGCCCCGCTGGGAGGCGCAGGGCATCTGGCAGTGGAACGAGACCGATGCGGTCACGCAGCCGGAAGAGAAGTTCTATGGCTTCACCGCGGCACTGCGCTTCGATCCCATCGAACACTGGCTGATCAAGGCCGAATACACCTGGCTGCACGGCACCAGCCTGCTCCGCCTCGCCGAGCAGCCTGACGGCGTGCTCGACCCCGTCTGGGGCTACCTCGCCATCAAGACCACCTTCGACTTCTGAGCCTGGCACGGATACCCAGAGACACCCCATGCACCGACTCTCCGCGCTCCTCGCCGTGGTCCTCGCCTGCACCGTGCGCTGCGCCTTGGGCGCCGACGAGGCCGTGGTGGTCAACGGCCACGCCGCCATCGCCGAGCTCTCTGACGATGACTTGCGCGCCCTCTTCCTGGGCAAGAAGACCGCCTGGGATGACGGCACCAAGGTGGTGGTGGTCGTGCTCCGCTCCGGTCCTTCGCACGAAGCCCTGCTGCGCCGCCTGGGCCGCAATCCCCAACAGTTCATCACCGGATGGAAAAAATTGGTCTTCACCGGCAAGAGCGGCATGCCCGAGCAGGTCGCCAGCGAGGAAGAACTCGTCGAGGTGGTCGCCCGCACCCCCGGCGCGATCGGCTACATCGACGCCGGCAAGCTGAAGGACGGCGTCAAGGCGGTCACCGTCCACTGATTTCCCAAAGCCTCCAGACGATCTCAGCCGCCAATGCGCCGAGTCGCCAAGATCAGACACGGTGTTGGCATCCGGCCACGCAGCCAAGCTCCGGCTTGGCGACCGGCATGGTGCCCACGTTGGCCAGCTCTCTTCGCTGCCCCTTGGCGTCCTGGCGGTTAAATCCGTCAGGACGCCGAAAACGATCTGGGACTACTTCGCCGCTGCACCATCCATGACGATGTAGACCGGACTCTCGCCGACAGTCAGGCTGACTTCACCGGCCGCGCCCGGCGCCCACGCCACCGCCGCGGGCTCGCCGTCGGCGGTGGCCATGGCCAGCACGCGCGCCGGCTTCGACGGCAGCCCCTTTAGCACCGCTTTCGCCTCGTGCGGCACGTAGCCGTCACGCTCGTCGGTGCGCACGCCGGTCGGCGACCACGCTACCCAGATCACCCGCCCGGGCACACTGCCGTGCACGTACTCGTCGACGCACAGCTCGCCGGCGCGCTTCTCGACGCTGCGCGCAAAGCGGTAGTCGCCAAGCGTGCGCTGCAGCTGGCGCACCGCATAGAAGGATTGCTTGGGCGTGAAGTTGCGCGTCAGACCCGCACAACCGTGCGTCATCGGAGAATCCGGATCGTCGTAGAAGTAGATGTAGGCACGCGCCACGTCGCGCTCAGCGAAGGCGAAGAACGAGCGCACCAGGTACTGCGCCTGCTGCAGGTCGTCGTGCCCGCGCCAGTCGAGCTTGAGGAACCAGCCCTCGCGCTTCTTCATCGCCTCGGGGGTGCACGCATCATACCCGAACTCGGTGATCCAGACCGCCTTGCCGGGCGCGTGCTGGTCGCGCCACGCCACCATCTCGTCCACCACCTTCAGGTAGTCGATCCCGGGGTCCTCGGGATAGCTACGCGTCCACGGGCTCTCCTTGCCCGGCTTCTTCGGCGCGGCCGCGTAAGTATGGATGTTGAGCACGTCATAGAGCGCGACCGTGGCGGGATCCTCGTACATCGCGCGCACGTCCTGCGAGTAGTCGTCGGCCTGGCGCGCGACCACCGACGGCGTGACGATCTGCACCTTGGCGTCGCCAGCGCGGATGCCCTTGGCCATGGCGGTGAAGATCGTGCGGTAGAGCGCTTGGTCGAACTTCTGCCCAGGTTCGTTGCCGATCTCAAGCGACGTGCACAGCTTCTCCGCACCCGACGGCCCGAAGTACGCCGCCATTGCCTTGCCGTACTGGAAGCACCAGTCCTCGCGCTTTTCCCACAGCTTCTGATAGCCGGGATGGTCGGTTCCGAAACCACCGAACTGCATGCAGATGCTGGTCTCGATGCCGGCCGCCTGCCACTTCGCGTAGACGTCGCGCTTCCAGTCCACGCCGTTCACGCAGGCCGGCACATGGATGGGGTCGCCCGGCGCCTTCACATCCCAGTCGAGGTTGTGGTAGTTGCGGGTCAGCCTGCAGCACTGGGAATAGAGCGTCGGTTTGAAGGAGAAGTGGCCGTTGATGGCCATGAAGTCCTTGAACAGGGGCCGGGTCTCGACGGCCTGGGCGCCCCCTACGGCCATGACCAGGGTGGCTGCGGCGGCCACAGCGCGCAGGAGTCGGGGGGCGGCGGCGCGATGCGTCATGCTCTGGGCTCCGGGGTTGGCGCCATGATAACGCTTCCATCAGGAGAAGTGACCGGGAAACGGCCCGCCTGCGAGCTGGCGAGGCAGCCGGTCCGACGACTGACTGAAACCTGGCAGCGCCCGCCACCGGACCGTTCAGTCTCACCCCGTATCCGCTACACGATTCCGAACGGGCCTCCGGCCCATCACCGCGTCGGCGCCGCAACTCCCAGACCGATGAAGAAGTCCACCAGTCGCTGGCTCTGGAAGAACTCATCGCAGACCTGGTGGCCCTTGCCTGGCACAACGATCAGCTCACCCGGACCCCCGAGTGCGCGATAGCGGCTGATCAGCACGCCGCTGTTCCGCTCCAGCGGCACCACCGTGTCCGCATCGCCGTGAAGATGCAGGATGGGGATCCGCGCCTGCGCGAGCGGCGCAAGGCGATCGATCGGGTTGTTCTCGGCCAGCCGCGTAACCCAGTCGGCGTCCGTGAAGCCGTATGCCTGACTCGCCTTCGCCAGGCCCGGATAGCTCGCGAGATCTCCTACGGGATAAATGCCGCCGATGCACTGGACCTCGCCGGGGTGCTCGGCAGCCCAGTTGTAGAGCAGCAAGCCCCCGCGGCTTTGGGGCAGCAGACAGGCCTTTGATGAAAGTCCGTAGGTCGCGACGACGAACTGGTGGTAGTGCGCGTACGCGTCTCGCGCGAAGGGATTCCCATACGCCTCACCGACGTCGATCCCGCCGATCGCGAAACCCTTCGCCAGCAGCTGCGTGAACATCCACGCGTGCCCCGGATCGGGAAGGGAACCGATGAACGTCGGCGCGTACCAGATCCAGGGCCTCGCGCCGCCGGCCGCCGGTGCCGTGGGCTGGATCAGGAAGGCCCGCTGCCCTGCAACCTCGAAATCCAGGCGCTCTGCGCCATATTGCCTGGTCTTCACCGGCACGAAGGACTCGCCCGCCCAAACGCCCACCGCGCCGCCGATGACGATCAGGACGATGATGGCGGCGTGCTGGATGAATGGCATAGGGAAGCTTTCACCTCGGGGCCACGGTTCCCAAAGAACGGCCTTCGGCCTGCCCCCGAGAGATGGCAGATTACCCTAGCGAGTTTGATCGGCGATTCCGTGCACCGCAAGTCATCTGGCTTCATCAGTCGAATCAGTCGACGCGAAGCTCGGAGCTCGAAAGCCCAGTGCGTGGTTTCGGCTGGAACCAACCCACAAAAAAATACCCGCCCGGTCTTCTGAACCGGGCGGGCGAAAAAAATCCAGGCAACGACCTACCTTCCCCTTGCGAGTATTATCGGCCCTGGCGAGCTTAACGGCCGTGTTCGGAATGGGAACGGGTGTGACCTCGCCGG
>JBBQSO010000153.1:0-4753 GCA_038213805.1 Planctomycetota bacterium
AGCCGCGCGGCCGCCCCAGCAGGCGGGTATCCAGCGGGCAACTGGAGATTCGGTAGTTCACAGCCCGATGTCGGCCGTCCTCCTCCGGTCTGCGCGTCTCCGCGGCTCCTGTTCTATCCGCCGTCTCTCTCCGGGCTCAAACGATGCCACCATCGCTGATGGTGATCCCGCGCATCGACATCTTCAGCTCTTCCGGATTGGGCGCGATCGCCAGGGCGGTCTCCATGGTGATCTTCTTCTCGCGGTAGAGCCGGGCGAGGACCTTGTTGTAGTTCTCGCAGCCGTTCTCGACGTCCTTGGCCAGGGCCTCGGCGACCTTGGCGTCCTCGCCCTCAAGGATCAGCTTCTTGATGATCGGGGTGATGAACATCATCTCGACGGCGGGGATCTGCGGCCTGGCCTTGTCGGTGCTGGCGAGCAGCTTCTGGTTCATCACGCAGCGCAGGTTGAAGGCCAGGCTGGTGCGGATCTGCTCGTGCTTGTTGGGCTGGAAGAGGTCGAGGATGCGGCCGATGGTCTGCGCCGCGCCCGATGAGTGGATGGTGCCGAACACCAGGTGTCCGGTCTCGGCCGCGGTCAGGGCGGTCTCGAAGGTCTCGGCGTCGCGCATCTCGCCGAGCAGCATGACGTCGGGGTCCTCGCGCACCGCGGAGCGCAGCGCCTCGGCGAAGTTGACCACGTCCAGGCCGATCTCGCGCTGGTTGATCAGCGACTTGTCGTTGATGAACTGGTACTCGATGGGGTCCTCGATGGTGATGATGTGGGCGCGGCGCTTGGCGTTGATGTCGTTGAGGATGGCGGCGATGGTCGTCGACTTGCCCGAGCCGGTGATGCCGCCCATCAGCACCAGACCCTGCTCGTACAGGGCGCACTTGCCGACTGCGGGCGGCAGGCTGAGCTCCTCGTAGCTGGGGATGCGTGGGCGCACCCGGCGCACCGCCGCCGAGAGCGCGCCGCAGCTGCGGAAGACGTTGCAGCGGAAGCGTCCGGTGCCCTCGACCGACTGCGAGAAGTCCTCGTACCCGCGCGCGTCGAGGTTGGCCTTCTGCTTGTCGCTGAGCAGGCCGCGCAGCAGCTGGTCGGTGTCCTCGGCGGTCAGCGGGGCGCTCTTCATGCGCACCAGCTCGCCGGAGATGCGGAAGATCGGCGGTTCACCGACCTTGAGGTGGAGGTCGCTGGCGTTGTGCTTGGCCATCGCCTGGAACAGCTCGTGGATCTTCATGGCGGGCAGCCTACCGCCCCCCATGGGGTACGGCAGCCCAGGTGCGGACCGGGGGGTGGACGTGTATGCTTCTCCAGCCGCCATCCCGTGCCATCCTGGGCATGGTGGACGGCCGACGGACCGCTCCCGCCAGGAGGACGCCCATGGCATTGCTGCGCATCATCGACGGTCCCGGCTCCGGCCAGGTCTTCACGCTCGGGGCGGAGGGCGTCACCCTGGGCCGCGATGTGACCAATCCGGTGCGCATCGACGATCCCAAGTCGAGCCGCGTGCACGCCGAGGTCGCGTTGGTCGGCGGGCGCTGGCAGGTCAAGGACCTGGGCAGCTCGAACGGCACGTGGACCGAAGCCGGGCGCATCACCAGCCTGCCCCTGGCGCACGGCGCGGTGTTCCGCATCGGCAAGGCCTACCTGCGCTTCGAAAGCCGCGAGGAGGACACGCTGGCCGGCGAGGGCGAGAGCACCTGGGCCGACCCCGCGCGTATCGAAGGTCTCGCCGGCGGCGCCCCGCGCGGCCAGACCTCGCTGTTCGTGCGTGCCAAGGACACGGGCGGTGCCGCGGGCCAGCCCGGGGAGCGCGGCGCGCTCGAGCGCAGCAACGCGTACCTGGTGCTGCTCCACCAGCTGGTGGTGCGCGCCGCCGAGGCGCAGGGCCGCGACCAGCTCTTCGAGCTGCTCGACGACGCCGCCGCCGAGGCCCTGGAGGGCGACCGCTGCGCGGTATTCCTGCCCTCGGCCGCGCCCGCCGACCGCGGCTGGGCGCTGTGGCCCGCGCACGAGCGCCGGCTGCGCGCGCGCTTCGGAGCGGTGCCCTTCGCGCGCACCCTGCTCGACGCGGTGCGCAGCCGCAAGGAGCCGTTGCTGTGCACGCGTGACGGCGACATCGACCCCTCGGCGAGCATGGCCCAGGCCGGCGTGCGCAGCGCCATGGCCGCGCCGCTGCGCGTCGGCGACGAGATCCACGCCCTGCTGTACGTCGACCGCATCGCCGCCATCGAGCCGTTCAGCCGCACCGAGCTGGAGTTTCTCGCCGCGGTCGCCAACCAGCTCGCGGTGCAGCTGCACAACCGCGCCAACGTCGCCCACCTCGAGGCCGAGGTCGAACGCCTGATCGACGAGCCCAAGGCCGCGCCGCTCGCTTTGGTCGGCACCGCCCCGGCCCTGGCCGCGGTGCGCGGCGTGCTGGCGCGCGCCGCCCTCGCGCCCGCGCCGGTGCTGCTGCTCGGCGAATCCGGCACCGGCAAGGAGCTCGCCGCGCGCATCCTCCACCAGGGCTCGCCGCGCGCCGCCCGCCCCTTCCAGATCGCCGCCTGCGCCGCCACCGGCGGCGTCGAACTCGAGACCATGCTTTTCGGCCGCGCCGCCGGCGCTGCGGGCGATACCGCGCGCCCCGGCATCTTCGAGCTCGCCGACCAGGCCACGCTGTTCCTCGACGAGGTCGGCGAGCTGCCGCTGGCGCTGCAGGGCCGCCTGCTGCGCCTGCTCGACCAGGGCGAGGTCCAGCGCAGCGGCGACGGCGCGGTGCGCCGCGTCGACGTCCGCCTGATCGCCGCCAGCGCCCGCGACCTACGCGACGAGGTCGCCGCCGGGCGCTTCCGCGCCGACCTGCTCACGCGCCTCGAGGTGGTGACGGTGACCATGCCGCCGCTGCGCGAGCGCCTCGGCGACCTCGACCTGCTCATCGACCACTTCCTGGCCGAGAACGCCCGCCGCCTCGCCCAGCCGCTGCGCAAGCTCGCACCCGAGGCGCGCGCCGTGCTGCTGCGCCACCCGTGGCCGGGCAACGTGCGCCAGCTGAAGAACGTCATCGAGCGCGCCTGCGTGCTGGCCACCGACCAAGTCATCCAGGCCGCCGACCTGCCCGACACCGTGCGCGGCGCCGACGTGCCTTCGGGCGCCTCGCCCATCGCCAGCCTCGCCGCCGTCGAGCGCGCGCACATCCTGCGCATCCTGGACCAGTGCGGCGGGAACAAGAAGGCGGCGGCGGAGATGCTGGAGATCGACCGGTCGACGCTGTACGCGAAGCTCCGGCAGTATGGGCAGGCGTGAGGTGATAGACCCTAGACCCTAGACCGTAGTGACAGCAGATAGCCGTCGTCACGAGGACTGAGGCGAAGTCGGTTTTCTAGGGTCTAGGGTCTAGGGTCTGGTTCCTCCCTACCTCCCCCCGGCTTCCGCCATCACCGCGAGGACCTTGTCCCGCAATTTCGGCGCCCACCCGAATCCCGCCCCTTCGCCCTTGCCGAGCAGGATGGCAAAGGCCAGGCGGTGGCCGGGGGTGTCGAGGTAGCCGACCAGGCAGCACGCCACCGCCAGCGTCCCGGTCTTGACGTGGGCGCGCACGCCGCCGACGGTGCGGTCCTTGAGGCTGTCGGCGAAGACCTGCGCCAGCGGCGTCTGCTGCATGGCGTCGAGCAGGCGCGTCATGGTCGCGGGCGAGGCGCGGTTGCCGTAGCTCAGGCCGCTACCGTCGAGCAGGGTGGCGTCGGCGCAGCCCGGGCCGGCGTGGGCGGCGAGCGCGGCGAGCACCTCGTGGCGGCCGGCGTCGACCGAGCCGGGCTGGCCGCGCGCCACCGCCACCAAGCGCAGCAACTGCTCGCCGAAGAAGTTCTGACTGTGCTGGTTCATCAGCGTCACCGCCGGCACCAGGCCCTGGCGCAGGTCGATCAGGGGCAGCGCGTCCGCGCCGACGGCGCCCAGGCGCACGGCGCCGTCGATGGCCACGCCGTTCGCCGCCAGCACCGCCTTAAGGTGGTCGCCGATGAGCAGGTCGGGGTCGGCCTGGATGGCGAGCGGGAACCAGGCGGTGGGCCGGCCGCACAGGCCGCGCACGATCACGGTGTTGCTGGCCAGGTCGCGCGAGATGGCGACGTCATCCTTGCCGGGTTGGCTGCGCGCCTCGTTGCGCACCTGGATGCGCGGCGAACGCGGTCTGGTCTCGACCGTCGGCGGTGCACCGGGGGCGCCGGGCAGGACGCGCACCTCGATGCAGTTGTCGTTCCAGGCGAAGGCGCTGGCCGGGGCGCTGTACCAGCGCTGCTGGTTGTCCGCGTCCTGGGGGTAGGTGGCCGGGCGGATCGGGCCACTGAACAGGCGGTTGTCGATGACCAGGTCGCCGGCGACGCGGCTGATGCCCTGGCGCCTCAGCTCCTCGGCCCAGGCGCGGAAGAAGCGGTCGGGATCCTGGTCGGCGAAGTGCCCGTCCAGGCACGGGCTGCCCCCGCCGATCACCCCCAGGCCGGGGATCGCTCCGCCGCTGAGCGGCCCCAGGGCCAGGACGCGGGTGTGGAACTCGTAGGTGGGCCCCAATTCGAGCAGGGCGGCGCAGGCGATCAGCAGCTTGGTCGTCGAGGCCAGGGTGCGTGGCGTGTCGGCAGCGTAGCTGTAGAGCACCGTGTGGTCGCTGGTGTCGAGCAGCACCACCCCGGCCTCGCCGCCGCTGGGGACACCGGCGAGCAGCGCGTCGAGCCGCCTGGTCACGTCCGCACCCTGGGCGCAGGCTCCGCACAGCAGCAGGCCGGCCGCGATCAGC
>JBBQSO010000154.1:0-4708 GCA_038213805.1 Planctomycetota bacterium
CGGCTGGTTCGAGGGGCGGCTCGTCGGCATCCTCCCCTGGCTCACGTGCTGAGGACGGCGTGGCCGCGAAGGTCCAGTCGATGATGCGTTCGAAGTCTTCCCCCGCGACGGTGCGCACGGTGATGGAGGTCGGTCGCGCCAGAGCGCCGACCCTGGCCACTCGGCAGGCCTCCGCCGTGGTGGCCGGCAGGGGCTGTGCTGTGCGTGCTGCCCACCACCGCTCTGCTTTGCCGCGGGCATAGCCGGTGTGCTCGACGCAGATCCATTCCCGCTGATACCGGCCGAGGCCGACCTCGTACTCGACGCGCAGCGTTCGGGGAGCATCGGGTGGAGCACCACGTTTCTGATGGACCGCATAGGTCACGTCGCGGACGGCGAACGCGGTGATCGTGGGCTGCCCGGTCAGGATGCCCGCCGTGGACGCCACCGCCTCATGGACAGCCGCCTGCGGCGGAGGAAAGGCATGCCCGCACTGCGGACACGTGGCGAATCCAGCAGCGATGAGGGCGTGGCACTGCGGGCATTCCTTGGCCGGTGCCTCGCCCGTGCCCCGGTCATCCTGCTGGGAGAGCTTCAGCGCATCGACGGGGCCATGGCGCAGAACGTTGCCGCCGAAGTCGAGAATCAGGCAGTCGGTCTTCCCCGGCGCCAACCGGAATCCTCGACCCACCATCTGGTAGTACAGGCCGGGCGAGAGCGTGGGACGGAGCAGCACGACGGCGTCGATGTGCGGAGCGTCGAAGCCGGTGGTCAGCACCGTGACGTTGACCAGGAAGCGCAGCTCGCCCGCCTTGAACCGGGTCACCAAGCGGTCGCGCTCGCCATCCGGGGTATGGCCGAAGATGCAGGCCACGTCCGCGCCGTGCACCTCCCGGAGCTGTTCGGCGACATGCTCAGCGTGCTGGACGCCCGCCGCGAAGATCAAGACCGCGCGGCGATCGCGGGTCAGGCAAGTGATTTCGGCGCAGGCGGTGCGTACGAGGTTCTCGTCGTCCATCAGCTGCTCGACCTCACCGGGGACGAACTCGCCACCGCGTACGTGCAGTGAGGCGGTGTCGGCTTTCGCTGTGCCCGCAGTGCTGATGAGTGGCGAGAGGAAGCCGTCCCGGATCAGTTCCTTGACCCCGATTTCGTAGCAGATGGCGGTGAGGATGTTCCCCGGCGCACAGATCGGGCCGTCCTTCAGCCGGAAGGGGGTGGCAGTGAGTCCGACGACACGCACCGATGGGTTGATGGTGCGCGTGTCGGCCAGGAAGGTGCGGTACATGCCCTCGCCGTCCGGAGGGATAAGGTGAGCCTCATCGATCAGCACGATGTCGAAGCGCCCGAGGTCGCAGGCGCGCAGGTAGACCGACTGGATGCCGGCCACGATCACTGGATGGTCGAGATCGCGGCGTTTGAGCCCGGCGGAGTTGATGCCTACCTGCTCAGGGGCGAGGAATCGCGCGGCCTGGGCGGCGTTCTGCTCGACCAGCTCCTTCACGTGGGTCAAAACCAGGATGCGGCCGTGCCAGCGCTCGACGACATCGGCGCAGAGCTTGCCGACGATCACGCCCTTCCCGCCGCCGGTGGGAATGACCACACAGGGGTGATCATCGCCACCGGCGAGGCGCTCGTAGACGGCCGTGATGGCCGCCTCCTGATATGGCCGCAGCTGGATCACGCCGAGGGCTTCTCGAACGAGGAACGGATGCGGGCGAGGCGCTCGCGCTCCTGATCCAACTCGCGCATTTCCGAGCGAACGGTCGCGCGAATCGCATCATCGATAAGAAGGCCAAAAAAATAGCCCAGGAAGCAGATGTAGAAGAGAGCGGTCAGGACGGTCAGGAGTGACGAGAGGAATTCAACCATGGGGTGATCCTTGCCCGAGTGGGGCGTTGGGTTGGTAAATGAGAGATCAGCGGCATCCGAAATGCAAAATCTTAGGCGGACCGCGTGGGGCGCTCATGGTCGCGCCTCGCGGAGGCGCCCGTACTCAGCCAGGCACAGGGCGTCGGCCATGCCGTCGTGGGGCTTGCGGCATCTTGGCAGCACGAGTTCCGCCGTCGGCCAGCGGCTCGCACACAGGCGCAGTGCTCCGGTCTTGTCGTGGGTGTAGCCGAGCAGCACGCGCTTCTTCCACACCGTGGCTGGCACCAGGAGCACCGGCACGCCGAGGGTCGCGCACACGCCGCGCACCATGCCCCAGCCAGTCCCAAAGGTGAAGGTCGAGGCGACGCCCTGCTTCGGCATCGAGGCCACCTTCTCCAGACAGGCCAAGCCGATGTCCTGGTGCTGATTCGCACAGCGCAGGGAGCGCAGCAGGTCGGCGAGGGCCGTGGCATGGACTTCGCCGCCGGCCACCGGCATCGGCCACGTGCCGATGAGGTCGCCGTCGGCGCCAAGGGCTGCGATGCCGCCACGCAGGCCGGGATCGATACCCAGGGAGATCTTCATGCCTCGCTCCAGCTCGTGACGACGAAGCGCCCGAACGGACCGCCACGCTCCGGACGGAAGTCTCCCAGGCCGATGCGCTGACCTGCCGCATCTGCAATCGCTCGTACCTGGACGCTGGGGAGCAGCTCAGGATCGACCAGAATGGTGAAGGCGAGATGCCAGTCGTCGAAACGTGGGCGATGGCAGATGCGGCGTTCGCCCGTCTCGGGATGCCGGACGGCCCGGCTGTCGATCGCCCAGGGCTGGGTGCTGTCGATGCGCGCAGCGGGCTCCGCGATGCCCAGCGCATGCACCAACTCGGTGGAAGCCCTGCCGAGGTGGCGACCCGCATTGGCCAGGCAGCGGAACAGATTCATGCCGGGGACGATGGGAAACCCGTCCTCATCGGCATAGAGCTTGGCCCGCGCCTGCTCCCACGCGGAAATGGCGTCCGCGTCCTCCGGTTCCGGCGTCAGCCGACTGCAGAGCAGGGGAGTCACGCCGCGCAGCGTGACGGCGATCGGGATCATGCTGGCCACGAGGGTCATCGACGCATCCACGACGGGATGGTGGGCGCTTGGCCGGGTTGGGTGGGCGTGGTCCCCGTGCCCTCCTTCTTGGCCCAGCCGGCGATTTCATTCGCGAGCTCGCCGGTGTCCTGGCGCTTCTTGCACCGCACCGTGATGGTCAGCGGCAGGTTGTGGAGCTCGGCGGAGTCCTTGGGCGTTAACACGCCCACAGCCCGGCAAATCGCTGACAGCTCACCACGGGCGATCTGCACCGCCTGGGCATTCGTGTGCTGGAGGTTGTGGCGCGACCACAGCTTCCGGTTGCGGCTCGGGCCATCGAGGACCTGGTATTCCAGTTCCAGGAACTGACCGGCGCCGTTCTTGGTCGGCTTCATCTGGCTGGCGGTGATCGCCGCCACGTAGCTGCCGGCCGGCAGGGGATCCTTGCCGAAGCTGGGCTCCACCTGGGACGCATCGAAAGAGAGGGTGGCCATGGGGTGATCCTTGGTTTTCAGTGGGAGATGATGGTCGTGCCGACGGTCGGCGCCTGCGCTGCGCCGGGGAGGAAGCGCGCGATCTCGCTCCACGCGAGCGGCAGCTCGTCCGGAAGCTGCAATCTATTTTTCGCAAGGTGCGAGGGACGTTCTGTGGTGCGCAGTACGCGCTCGCCGGTGCCCAGGGCTTGGACGCGGGTGCGGTTGAAGCCCTCGTCGGTGCCCTTGGTGAAGACCTTGTAGGACGCGAAGAGTACCTCGTCGCACCACTCCGTGACCACGGCTGCGGCCGTCTTGTGCAGGCGCGGCACGAAGCGGTCATAGGGCTCGGTCTCGGGGTTCTCGAAGCGTTCGATACGGGCGTGCGCAGTGAAAATAATGCTCAGCTGGCGCTCGTCGCGCAGCGCAGTTAGGCCATCGAGCACCTCGCGCCAGTGCAGCAGGGCGATGAGGTAGCCCTTTCCATAGCCGATGTCCTCGAGGGTGGAGACCATGCGGGCCTGGCAGACGGCAGCCCAGATGAGCCGCTCCAGCCAGTCCAGCGAATCGATCACCACGGTGCGGTAGGCGTGCTCCTCGCGGTAGAGCGCGTTGATCGCCGCCATCACCGAGTCCAGCGTGGTGGCGACCGGGAACTTGTGGCAGTCGATCTCGCCCAGGCCGTCCTCGGTCTGAATGACGACGGGAGCGGGGGCACAGGTGGCGAAGGTGCTCTTCCCGATGCCGGCGGTGCCGTACACCATCAGGCGGCGTGGGCCCGGGTTCGGGCCGGTCAGGATGCTGGTGAGGACGCTCATGGGCTTGGGTTCCGTGGGATTTTGGGCAGGTGATCAGCTGAGCGTGTCGAGGACCCGGATCGCCTCGTAGCCGGTCGGCCACCGTTCTTCGCGCCGGCACCATTTCAGCCGCTCGACAGCAGCGAAGTTATCCCGCGTCGCGGCAGCGAGTACCTGGTCGGAGAGGCGCCAAACGCCGACGCGAAACGGCTCCCGCTTCTCGACCGCGATGATGTGCACCGGTACGGTCACGCCGGCGACGGTGGCGAGCAGCGCGCGGTAGAAAGCGAGCTGATGGACGTAGCCGAAGGCGCGTGCATCGCTCTCAAGCCAGTCCAAGTTCTCGCAGGTCTTGAGGTCGGCAATTCCGCGTGTTGGATGCAGCCAGTCGAGACGACCTTGGCTGGGTAGGCCGGCGTACATGGTCCGCACCACGCCCTCGGCTTGGCCTTCGCTCAGCAGAGCGCGGGCCTCACCATGAGCATCAACAGCCCCGGCCACCTGTTCGCACAGC
>JBBQSO010000155.1:0-4639 GCA_038213805.1 Planctomycetota bacterium
GCGCGCACCGCGGCGCGGTTCCGGAGGGCGCAGGCGGCGGTCGCGGCCTCGAGCGAGTCGAAGGCGTCGTGGGTGCCGAAGGCGTCGACGACGCAGGGGCGACCGGCGCGGTTGGTGGCGACGTGGAAGGCGGCAGGGGCGGTGGCGCGGACGGTCACGAGGAGGCAAGCGCGTGTGAGGCGGACCGCTCCGACAGCGCGGCACGGAACGCGCCCGTGATCTCCGCGGGCAGGGTCGGCGTCGCTCCGTGCGATGCGCAGACATGGGCCGCGGCGCGCGAGGCGAGGTCGTGCAGACGTGCGAGCGGCATGCCGAGCAGCAGGGGCGCAGCGGTAGTACTGGTGGTGGTGGTGGCGGATGCGTTCATGGGAATCCCCTGGTGCTGATGGGTTGGTGGTGTCGGTTGGCGGTTGAGGATTAGGATTAGGGAAGCTGCGCAGCCGCGACGCGCCGCGGCGCCACCGCCTCGTCGGGCACCAGGATCAGCGCGTCCTTGAGCGGCCCGACGACCAGCTCCCGCGCCTCCTCAGCGAACCGCCGGCGCTCGCGCAGCATCCTCCGCCAGGCGCCGACGCGGCCAGCGATGTCGCCGCTGGCGCTGGCCGGCGGGTCGTTCGGGGTGCGCTCGGGGAGCGGCGCGAGATAGTTGCGGTCCGGGTCGACCTCCTCGTGGTCACCGCTGGGCGTCAGGTCCGGGTCGCGCGCCTGCTTGGGCGTGCCGGTGACCACGGCGACCAGCCGGTCGTGCGCGTCGGCCAGGTCGATCTTGCGGGCGGCGACGACGGCCTTGGCGCGCTCGACGGCGGACTCGCACCGCTCGACCTCGGCCGCAGCCTCGCGCTTGGTGGCGACTTGGTGGGCATAGGCCGCGTTCTCGGCGCGCAGCTGCCGGATGGTGGCCTCTGCCTCTGCGAGGCGCTCGCCCAGGGTGGGCACGGGCACGCTCTGGTACTTATCGGGATTGGCCTCGGCGACGCTGGCGCCGGTGAGCATTTCGGGTTCGTTCATGGCGATCTTTCGGACGCGGTGCGGCGTCAGAGGGTGAACAGCGGGATGACCTCGATCCGGACCACGACAACGCCGCCGCGGTGGATCGATTTCCTGGAGAAGGTGAGCACGTCGATCTGGGAATCGTCGGCCCACACGCGCGCCTTGGTCAGCGCGTCGAGCAGGGCCTTGCCGAGGTTGTCGAGGTCGCGCTTGCGGCGGTCGGGCGGGTAGACCAGCACGTCGACGCGGAGGCGATGCTCCGGGGTGTGCAGCGGGCGCGGGCCGACGATCTTGCGGACCAATAGGTCGACGGCGTCGATGTACTTGCGGCCCCGATCGCTGATGAGCGTGCGCGGTTGGCCGCGCAGGACGATATGCCGCCAATAGGTGTTCGTGGTCGGCGGGAACGGGCAGTGGAGGGTTGTCACCGGCGCCGCTCCACCAGCTCCCGCAGCTGCACCGCGATCGCAGCGTCGTCCAAGTAGGCGACCAGGTCCTTGAGCAGCGCGCGGTCGAGGATCGTCTGCCGGGGCTTGGGGTCGAGCTCGCCGCGCAGCCAGTCGAGATAGAGCAGCCCGCGGTCGCTCTCCCCGATCTGGTCAAGCGTCAGGCCGCGGTGCTTGCCGACGGGCATGATGGAGTCGGCGGCTTCGCGGAAGGTGGTCACGGCACGACCTCCCCTTCCCGCTCCGCGCTCCACGTCTTCGCCAGCTCCCGCGCCTCCTCAGCGAACCGCCGCGCGAGCGCAGCATCCTCCGCTAGGCGCAGGCGGTCCTCGGGCTCGGCGCCCAGGAGCGCCAGTTCGTCGGTGGCGATCATGATTCTCTCCCGGAGTGCGCGGCAGTTGGTGATGGCTTTGCAATATCGGCATGCGTCGATCGACGGACGCAGCAGCGGCGCGGCCTGCTCAGCGCCGGCGACGGCCAGCGCGCAGCGGCGGCGCGTGGCCTCGATCGCGGCGGCGTCGAAGGTCGCAGCGGTGAAAGCGCGGATGCGGCCCTGCGCGAGGTGCACCTGGACCTCGCGGGGGCGGAAGCGGTCCCAGGCCATCACGGCGTAGGCGCCCAGCTGCAGGTGGTCGGCCGCGTCGCCCTGGTCGAGGAACCCGAGCTTGTGATCCTCGACGATGACCAGGTCGCCGGCGACGATGACCACGTCGGCGGTGCCACCGCGCGGGACGTTGATGCCCTTGCCGCTGAGCTTCAGTTCCACGTGGAGCACCGGCGCGCGTCCGTCGCGCTCGAGGTCGTCCATCAGCGCGACGACGTAGGCCACGCACCTGCGCACGCCGTCGCGCGTCCACTCCTGCAGCCCGGCCATGGCCTCGGCCATCTGCGCGAGGGCGAGGCCGGGGGCCTTGCGCGCGGGGCCGTGATAGATCAGCGCCAGGGTCTGGGCGATGGCCTCATGCCCGAGGGTGCCCTGCCTGGCGACGGCGCGCTCGAGGCGGCCGATGGCGGGCACCGCGGCCAGGGCGCGGGCCTCCATAACGGGGCGGCCGGGGCAGAGCTCGATCGCCGCCAGACTGCTCGGGCGTATGAACTCGGCGCGGGCAGTCACGGCCGCCACCCTGCCCCGATCGACTCGACGCTGACCAGCCGCGCCCCGGGGACGGCCACGCCGGCGCGCAGCAGTGCGTCGATGGCCTTCTCGTCCGGCACCAGCAACCGCCTTCCGGCGATCTCCAGAGGGACCAGATTGGCGTCGTGGATGTGCAGGCGCTGCCGGGTGGTGGTGCGCGCCGCGGACTTGACCACCGGCACGGCGAGCGCGGCCGGCCGCTCGAGCACGGGCACGACGACGACCGGCGCCGGCGGGGGCAGGTCAGGCACCTGCTCGGCCTCGCCGCCGAAGACGGCCGCCTCGGCATCGGCCGCGGCCTGAGCCTTGGCACGCTCCTCCTCGGCGAGCTTCCGGGCGGCAGCCTGCTCGGCCTCCAGGCGGCGGCGCTCGGCCAGGGCGCGCTCCTCAGCCTCCTGCCGGGCCTTGGCAGCCGCGGCGCGGGCCGCCTCGGCGATGGCGCGCTCGCACGCCACCAGGCGCTGACCGAGGGCGGCCTTGGCCGCCAGGAGCGGCGCCGTCGCCTTGCGCTCGGCGTCCCGGATCGCGTCGAGCAGAGCGTCGATCGGCCTGGTCAGCGCCATGCGGTCGCTGGTGATGCGCTTGGTCAGCGCGTCGACCTGGCGGAAGACGGCGTTGGCCCCCGCGAGCTCCTCGGCGGTGGCCGGTGCGAGCGTCTCGGCCTGGGCCGCCAGGGCGACGGCCTGCGCCAGGGCCTCGGCGCCGACCGCCTCGAAGGTCGCGGGCAGCGGGTTGGTGATGACGACCGCGGCGGGGGTGGCGCTCACTTGGCCCCCGCCTTCTGCGCCTCGCGCTCCCATCCGCCGAGGAGGTCCTCAATGCGCGCCCAGTCGATCGGCTGCACCTTCAGCGCGGTGGCGATGGTCGCGAGGTCGAGGCCGAAGGCGTCGAGGCGGTCGGCGGGGATGTCCGCAGCCTTCACGCCGCCGTGCAGCTTCACCAGACGGGGCAGGATCGCGGACCCGGCCGTGCCGAGGTTGCGCATCAGCTCGCGGCCGGCGATGATTGAGGGATGCGGGGCCTTGGCCTCCTTGGCCGGTTCCGCTTTCGCCTCCCTCGCGCCGGCGTCGTTGGTGGTGCCGGTGGTGGCTTCACCGGTCGCGGGGGGTTGCTGCTCGGCCGGCGCGATGCGCGCGGGCTCGGCCTTGGCGACGGTGGTGACGGGGAGGCCGTCGTGGACGGTGGCCGAGGCGGTCACGTCGCGCGGCTCGTCCTCGAGCTCCTCGCGGGCGTGGAAGCCGGCGAGCGCGTCAGCGAAGGCACCGCGCAGGGCGAAGGCGCGGGCGCGCATCATCATCATTCGCTGCGGCTGGGCCGACCAGGGGCCCTGCTTGCCGGCCAGCTGCGCGCGCGTGGCCTCGCCGAAGCTGAACCTGCCGGCGTAGGGCTTGCGGCCCTTGCGTGTCACGGTGCAGGTCGCGCACCAGTCTGGGGTGAGCGGCGCGCCGCTGATCGCCTCCTCGAAGTCACCCCACTCCGCGTGATTCATGCAGACGGCGAGCAGCGCGTCGCCGAACAGGCTGGGGCGGCCGTTCACCACCGCGATTCCGTGGATGGCGGTGAACGGGTCCAGGCCCAGGCGCCGGCCCATCGCGACAGCGACGACGATCGCCGCCGGGCCCTTGCAGTCCTTGGGGCCGAAGCCGCTGTCGATGATCAGCTTGGCCGACGCCAGCGCGTCGGTGAGCGTGCCGCTGATGTTGGACAGCCACGCGGGCAGCGGCTGGGCGGAGTGGACAGTGAGGCTGGCGGATGTGTTCACGGGAATCCCCTGGTGGTGCTGATGGGTTGGTGGATGGCGGTTGAGGATTAGGGAAGCTGCGCAGCCGCGACGCGCCGCGCGTAGGCGACCGCGGCCGGCCTGTTGCGGCCACTGAGGCCGCCGTTCCACGCCGCGGCGAGGTCCCAGGTGCCGAGCTGCGCATGTAGCCAGCCGAGGTGGCGGCGAGTCGCAGCGAGCGCATACGCGGTGTCGGTGCGCAGCCGGTTGCGGTTGAGATGCCACTGCCGGACGACCGCGCGGCCGATCTGCGTGGGGCCGACCTCGCCCGCGGCGCCGTCCGCGCGG
>JBBQSO010000156.1:0-4636 GCA_038213805.1 Planctomycetota bacterium
CGCGAACGGCGATCAGCAGCGTCCAACTTTCATGGTTGCGGCCGACCCCAACGGCTTCGGCCTGGTGGTGATGCCCGACCGCACGGTCAAACCGGCCGAGCCGGTGCCGACCTGCTTTCCGCGTGTCAGCCAAGCCCTCGACGCCACCACCTGGTATCTGATGACGCTGGAGATCGCCGGCGATGAGGCCCTCGCCTATACCGATGACCAGCACGTCAGCTATGCGCGCCACCTGGCATTTCTCAAGCCGCGCTGGGGCATCAGCCTGCGCGCCACCGGCGTCGACCAGCCCGCGTCCTTCGACGACGTCGCGCTCAGCGCCGGCGTGATCGACCCGCACTGGAACCAGCTCCGCCACGGCTTCGAGGAAATGGCGGAAAAGCAACCGCGGCAATGAGCGCGGTGCGTTCCGCTGACTGGGGGTCTTCACCGCCAAGACGCCACGTCGCCAAGCACGCAGAGCGCCGAGGAAGATGTCGGAGCATGGGTTGCCATGCGGGTCAGGGGCTGGTCTGGTTGCTGGTGATGGGATACGGCCCGTCCTCGCCGCGGATCGGCAGCACCACTTCGCCGGGCGGCCGGCGCGCGTCCAGCCAGTCGGCGATCGCCCCGGTGGCGATGGCCAGGAACTCATGCTGGTCCCAGCCCAGGCGCAGCACCGGACGGGCGCTGGCAGGCTGGTCCAGGCGCAGCGGGAAGTCGGCGCGGGCAACGACCAGCACCCCGTCGTGGGCAATGCCTTCCTCGTCGAGCGCGGCGAGCGCGTCGGACAGCAGATCGCCGTCGCCAACGATGAGCGCGTCAGGCCGCTCCTCGCGCGGGCCGCGTAGCAGCGCCGCGAGCGCCGGTCGCGCCCAGCCTGGCGCGGCGCGCGGCGCGGCGACGACGCGGTGCGCGGGCAGGTCGAGACCGCGCGCACCGGCCGTGCTGCACAGGCGGCGCGCATCGTCCAGCCCGTGCAGCGAGGCTTCGAGCAGGGCTGCGATGCGCGTTCGCCCCGCGCGCTGGCACTGTGCCAGCGCGGCCACGTCGAAATCGCCCTGTCGCAGCTGGATGGTGCCGCGCTCAGGTCGCGCCGGGTCGGACGGCGGTCCGATCATCGGCAGGCGTGCGTCGAGAGGATCGAGCCATGCGGCGCAGCACGCGGGCTCGCAGATCACCAGACCGGCGATGGTGCCGTCCCGCACCGCCGCGATCAGGCGTTGGTGTTCGGCGAGTTCGGGATGCTCGTTGATGGCGTGGAAGAGCGCGATCGCCGTGGCAGCGTCGGAGCCGAGCGCGCGCGCGGCGTCGGCCAGCGCCTGCCAGCGTTGGCTGGCATACCCCCCGGTCGCTTCAGGGCGCGCGGGCAGCACCAGGGCGAAGCGGTGGCGGTGCGGCGGGTGCGCCACCACGCGCGTGCCGCGCCGGCCGTCGGTGGCGATGAAGCCCTCTGCGACCAAATCGCTGAGCGCTCGCGACACGGTCGGCACGCTCGCCGCGAATGCTCCGGCCAGGGTACGCACCGTCGGCAGCTGGCCGCCGACCGGGTAGATGCCGTCGCGGATGCGGCGGCGCAGCGCGGCGACGATGCTGTGATGCTTGCCGGCGTCGGTCATGAGGCGGATGTCGGGCCCGGGGCGGGAGGGGGTCGCTGCGTGCGACCAGCCGCACAGGATTGTTCCCAGAGGCGCCGAGACAATCCCCAGTCCGCGCGGATCGCCGCCGGCGCGCCGGTGGCGACGGCGCTGGCCACCCGCCCTGCCGGATTGGAACGGCTTGCAAACACCTGCCCTGATCAGTCTACCACTCCGCCGGCTCGCGCAGAGGATGCCCGCCATGCGTACACCCGCCCTCCGCCGCGGTGCCCGATGAACGGCCAGCCGCAGCCATCGCCATCCCGCATTCCCACGGCCCTGCGCAGCGGTCTCGCCAGCTACGCCGGGAAGGTCGCTGCGCTCTCGGGCACGCAGCTTGAATGCCTTGCCGTCTTCGGCACCGCGCTCACCCCCGACTGGCGTCCCGGCCAGCCGGTGCATCAGGTCCTGGTGCTGGGCGGCGACGATCTCGCGCTGATCCGCCGGCTGGGCGTCCTCGGCGCCGAGGCCGGCAGTCTCGGGCTCGCGGCGCCGCTGCTGGTCACGCCGCACCTGGTGCGCACCTCGCTCGACACCTTCCCGCTCGAATGGCTCGAGATCGGCGGCTGCCACGAGGTCCTGGCCGGCGCCGACCCCTTCGCCGGCCTACGCTTCGCCGCCGAGCACGTGCGCCTGCAGTGCGAACGCGAGAGCACCGTCCTGGCCATCGCCCTGCGCCAGCGCCTGTTGCGCGCGGCCGGCGCTGGCGAATCCCTGGAGCTCCCCGCCGAGCAGGTCGTGCGCATCCTGCGTGGCCTGCTGCATCTCGCCGGCGGCGAACTCCCGGCGGCGCCCGGCGCCCTGCTCGCCGCGGCGGCCGAGCGGCTGGGCCTCGACGTCCAGCCGGTGGTGCGCGCCCGCGCCGGGGCGCGCGGAGTCGACGCCATCACCGACCTGCACCGCACCGTGGCGGCGATGATCGCGCGGAGCGATCGTGCCTGATCCCGGACCCCCGCGCCGCCCTGGCCCGCGTGCGCTCCGCGACCAGGTGGACACGTCCCTGCGCCACTTGCGCGCGCACCTGCCGGGACGTGCCGTCGTCATGGCGGCGCTGTTCCTCCTCGCCAGCGTGGTTTTCCTGCCCTGCGCCGCGCCCGCCGCCGCGGTCACCATCCCCGACTCCGACACGTCGATGGTCATCGATCGGGCGCAGGTCCTGGACGCCGCCGCGGCCCAGCGCATCCACGTACTGCTGGCGCGTCTGCGCGAACTGACCACGGCCGAGGTCAAGGTCCTGACCGTGGACAGCACCGGTGGCGAGGACATCGTCACCTTCGCCCAGCGCCACTACGATCAGTGGAAACTTGGCAAGCGCGGCAAAGACAACGGCGCGCTGATCGCACTCGCTGTCACAGACCACCACGTGCGCATCCACACCGGCTACGGTCTCGAGCCGGTGCTGCCGGATTCCTGGTGCGGCACGCTCAGCCGCAGCATCGCGCAGAACTACTTCAAGGCCGGCGACTATGGCGGCGGCATCGAGCGCATGGCCCAGGCGGTGGCCGCCGAGGTCGCCGCTGCCCAAGGCGTGACGCTCGACCAGGGCAGCGCTGCGCGCTTCGACCCTGCGGCCGGCAGCGCCAGCGGCCAGCCCCAGGGCGGTTTTCCCTGGCTGGTGATCATCATCATCATCGTTGCCGTGATCCTGATGGCCCGACGCTCCCGCTCCGGCAATTCCCCCTGGGGCGGCTCGTATGGCGGATTTGGTGGCGGCGGCGGTGGCGGCGGATTTGGCGGCGGCGGCAGCTTCGGCGGCGGTTTCAGCGGGAGCGGAGGCCGCTCGGGTGGCGGTGGCGGCGGCGCGAGTTGGTGATGCTCCTGCGTCGCTTAGCGTCTGAGCACGCTCCGGCCGGCGCCCAGCCAGATGCGCGGCTTGCGATCGACCTCTGCCGACACCCGCGCGCCTCCCGGCTGGTGCTGTCCCCACCCCACGCTAGCGTCCGCCCATCCCTCGGAGCCCGCTCATGAACGCCAAAGGTTGCGCCCTCGCCGGCATCGCGGCCATC
The DNA here is from genome assembly GCA_038213805.1 of Planctomycetota bacterium. Classification (GTDB taxonomy): domain Bacteria; phylum Planctomycetota; class UBA11346; order UBA11346; family UBA11346; genus BOG-1363. The sequence goes on from JBBQSO010000156.1 coordinate 3,623, forward strand.
GTCCTGCTCGCCCTCATCCTGCTCGCCGGTGGCTGCAGCAGCTACAAACAGGTGGTGAACCTGGATGAGGGCGTGAAGGCGCAGTGGTCGCAGGTCGAGAACCAACTGCAACGCCGCTTCGACCTTATCCCCAATGTGGTGGCAACGGTCAAAGGCTACGCCGCGCATGAAAAGGGCGTGTTCGATGACATTGCCACAGCGCGCGAGTCCTATTTCCAGGCCAAGAACGTCAATGATAAGGCGGTCGCCGCCGGCAACGTCGAGTCCGCCCTGTCGCGCCTGCTGATGCTGCAGGAGAACTACCCGACCCTGAAGGCCAACGAGGGCTTTCTCAAGCTGCAGGATCAGCTCGAAGGGACCGAGAACCGCATCGCGGTCGAGCGTGGTAATTATAACATCCTGGCGGAGCGGCTGAATGCCTACATTCGCAGCCCGATGGGCATGCTCGGCAACCTGATGGCGCACGCGGAGCGCGCAGAGTACTTCAAGGTCCCCGAAGGCGCGAAGACAGCGCCGAAGGTCGATTTCGGCGGCCCGGCGGCGCCCTCGTCGGCGGGCCCCGCAGCGCCCGCCGGGGCCACGCTTCCGCCCGCGGCACCCACGCCTGCCCTGGCTCCGGCCACTGCACCGTAAACAGCACGCGCTTGCTCGTTGCGCGGGACGGCGCCTCATATTCCGCACCACGCCGCTGTATCCGCAGTAGCTTTTCGTCGACCACGTCGTCATCGATGAGATCGCGATCTTGCGTGCCCGGTCGGCGGCTAAGCCGGATATACCGCCACTACTGCAGCCGTCCAGGCGTTGCGCGACCACTTGGTTGAAGGTCGCCAAAGTCCCGGCTCCTTTCCTGCGGCTTCACCAAGGCACAGGTCTGTGATCCTCCCCCGGTTTTGTGGACGCCATGATAAGCGGGAAACCGCTGATAGGATGATCCACCATGACCACCCCAACCCCGTCCCGGTCGTCCAAGGCCAAGCGGCGTAAGCACACCAAGGAATTCAAGCAGGAGGCAGT
>JBBQSO010000157.1:0-4631 GCA_038213805.1 Planctomycetota bacterium
GGACACTGCCGCGGCTGCGGCTGGTGCGCCAGCCAATCCGGCATCATACGCGCTGACCCTGACGACCTCGGCGCAGGGCCTGACGAGCGGCCTGCTGAGCGGTGCGACCTCGGCCTATGCGCTCTACTTCCAGGCGCCGACCTCGATCACCAGCGGGTCCGCGACGCAGCAGACCATCGTGATCACAGTGACCGCCGCGCTGGCGCCGTGATGAACCGACGGCAGGGATGCCGCTCGCTGCGGACGATCAGGTCGTAAACGCTGGACCCCCGTACCGGTATCCCCTGTCCCCAGGAGCCCCTCCATGCGTCACATCCTCGCCCTCATCCTTTCCCTCTCCTTCGCTGGTGCGGCCATGGCCGAGGATGCCGCGAAGGCCGTCAACACCGTCTGCCCGGCCAGCGGCCACGATGTCGACCCCGCGGTCGCCCCGATCAAGGCCAAGGACAGCGCCGGCAAGGAGGTCGAGATCGGCGTGTGCTGCAACAAGTGCGCCGCCAAGGTCAAGGCCGACCCGAAGAAGTACGTCGCGGCCGCTGAGGCGAACAAGAAGCTCTAACCGCACGTTTCACTGTGCGATCACACGAGACCTCGGGATTGCCCGGGGTCTTTTTTTTGCGCCGTGACCAGACCCGTGCGGTTGCGGATCGCCCGTGTCGGCACTGCAGGACGGAGCTAGCTGGTGGAGTCGCAGCCCCCTGGTCAGCGCACGCTGTGCGGGGGGCAGGACTCCTGGCCAGGTCCTGGTGACCGCCATGGTACCATCTTCTGGCACTCTGCATGGTCTAGGCAGGACACGGGTTGAAGCGCCGGCATCGCCTCGTAGAGAAGGGCCTGTCGTCCACTCCACCGGCCGCGCCGCAGGATCCGCCCCTCTATGAGCCATGTCCCCCGGATCTTCATCGTCGACGACAATCCGCTCGAAGCCGATCTGCTGACCCAGGCGTTCGCAGCCGCGCGCTGGGAGGTCAGCCTGGAGGATCATACCCGCGCTGACAGCGCACTTCCGGCCCTGGCTGCGCACGCCACCGCAGGGACGTCGCCGGACCTCATCCTGCTGGATGTGACGCTCTACGGCCAGCCGAGCGTGCCGGTCCTGGCCGCGATCCGCACGCTGGATCGGCCAGACAGGAAGCAGGCCGTGATCGTCATGTCGAACGTCAACCCGACCCCGGCCATTCAGCACCAGTATCGCGAACAGGGGGCGTTCCAGATCATCCAGAAGTTCTCGGACGGGCAAAGCCTGCGCAACTTCGTCCTGCACCTGCGCCAAATCCTGACCGCGGATGGGATCATCGCCGTGGACGGGTCGGCCGCTGACCGGGACTAGCGATCTGGCCGCTGGCGAACGCGACGAAGCGATCGCGCACGTACCGGTGCGAAGTGCTGTGCACCGGACGGCTCAGATCGTTCGGCGCGGTCACTTCCCCGCTGCGGGGGTGGGCGCCGCCAACGCGCTCGCGATGGCTTTGATCAGTTCCGGATCGTTCGGCTCGGTACGCGAACTGAAACGCGCACTGACCATCCCGCTGCGGTCGACCAGGAATTTGGTGAAATTCCAGCCGATCTCGCCGGGGAAGGGACTCTCGCGCGTCAGGTAGGTGTACAGCGGGATCTGCTGCGGCCCTTTCACATCGGCCTTGGCCATCATCGGGAAGGTGACGCCGTAGGTGGTGTGGCAGAACGTCGCGATCTCTGCGTTGGTGCCGGGTTCCTGGCCGAAGAAGTCATTGGAGGGCACGCCGATGATGACCAGACCTTGGTCGCGATAGGTCGTCCAGATCTGCTGCAGGGCCGCGTACTGCCCGGTAAAGCCGCACTTGGACGCGGTGTTGACCAGCAGCACGACCTGGCCGCGGTGCTGCGCGAGCGGATAAGGCGAGCCATCATTGGCCGCAAGGGTGAACGCGAGCGGCGTGGTGGCCCCGGTCGGCGGGAAATTGGGCGTGCGCAGGCAGCCGGTCAAGACGGGCACGCAGGCCGCGAGCAGGCCGCCCAGGACGAGGATGGGGAGACGCATGGGCATGGAGAGAATCCCTCGCTGATCGGCACTACGTGGCCCGGGGCCTGGTGGATGTCGGAATCCATGATCGGGGCAGCGAGGTCGGCCCCAGCGCGGCGTGTCAAACCACCTCGCCTCATGGAGCGATGGTGGGTGGAACCCCACGCTGTTCCTTGTGGCCCGTAGCGGGTCACGCATGCTCACCCTGTGCCGAACGTCCTCGCCGCCCTGCTGCGCGCCGTCTTCTGCCTCGCCGCGCTGCACGCCGGGCAGGCCGCGGAGCCCGTCGCGGTGATCCTCGACCATCCACGCATTTTCCTCACCCGCGCAGACCTGCCCACGCTCGCGGCGCGCTGCGCCGGGGCTGGTGCGGACGATTACGCGACGCTGAAACGTGCCGCGGATGACGCGGTGCGTGCTGGAGCCATCCGTTGGATCGACAACATGTGGGCGGTGCCGCACGACCTCTTGTCCTGCGCCATGGCCTACCTGATTGAGCATCAGGCCGGACGGCCAGCGCAGGCCTATGTCGACCTCATAGTCCGTACCTGGGGCGACGGCATGCGGATCGCCGACCAGCGCGGTAGCGCCTTCGGGTACCACGCCATCGCCTATGACTGGATCTACGACGCTCTCGATCCGGCCCAGCGGCGTCGCTATGGCGATGCGTTGGGCACGTGGCTGACGTGGTATACCGGGCAGGCGGCGATCACGCTGCGGGACGGTGCCTGGGAGTACAACCAGACCTGGGGGCCCAGCCATCTCAACGTCATGCACAGCCGTGACGCCATCACCCAGAAGCTGCTCATCGCGCTGGCCATCAGCGGTGCGGGCACGGCGCACCAGGCGGAGGCCGAACGTTTCCTGGCCTCGTGGGCGACGCGCATTCCCAACGAGTGCATCCCCGCCTTCGACCGCATGGGCGGAGCGTGGGCCGAGAGCCACGGCCACGGCTCCTACGGACCGATCACCGTCATCCCCTACGCCTTTGAGGCGTGGCGCACCGCGACCGGGCAGAACCTCTTCACCGCCGGAGGGCCGTGGGGTTTCCTGCCCGAGATGTCGCGCTGGCTGACCTGGCTGCGCGTGCCGCATACCGGGCGCCATGCCTTCATCGACGATGGTGGTGGCGACCGCTATGCCGGCTTCGCCGCCAGCGCGCCGCTGGTGGCGCGGGCGCTGCGCGATCCGCTGGCGCAGTGGCAGGCGCTACAGGCGCGCGCCGACGGTCAGTATGCGGACGGGCCGTGGGCGGCATTGCTGATCGATCCCACGCTGACCGCGCGTTCGCCGGCGCAGCTGGGACTGCCGCTGGCGTACCTGTTCGCGGGTGCGGGCCACGTCTTCATGCGCTCCGCCTGGGACGATCCCAATGCGACTTGGGCGTTCTTCGGCGCGGGGCCGCACCTCGCCGGCCATCAGCACGATGATGAAGGCCACTTCCTGATCTCGCGTCGCGGCGGCCTGGTCGGGCGCGGTGGCGGCATGGGCGGCAACGACGACGATTTCTACTGGGGCGGCAGCCTGGTCTTCAACCTGGTCACGATCTTCGATCCCGACGAGCACCCGCGACGCGCGACGCGCAACGAGAACGACGGCGGCCTGCTGCGCCACGTCTACGAGGACCAGCGCAGCGCGCGCGGCAGCATCACCGCCTACCGCGACCGCGCTGCGTACACCTACTCCGCCGCCGACCTCACCGCGGGCTACGCGCCAGCGAAGGCGCGGGCGGTGACGCGGCAGTTCCTCTACCTGCGCGGTCAGCCCGGCGTGGACGAGTTCGTGGTGGTGCTCGATCGCGTCGTGTCGACCCGCGCCACCTTTGCCAAGCACTTCATGCTTCACGTTCCGGCTGAATCGACGCTTGCTGGCACTGTCGAGGACCTGGTACCCGGCCACGTCGCCCGCACCAGCGGTGTCGGACTCATCACCACCTGGCTTAGCCGTCCCGATGACTTTGGGCCCGATGCCAAGGTCCTGTCGAGCGGCCGCAGCCGCATGTTCATGCGCACCCTGCTGCCGGCGCCGGCCATAATCACCCGGCGCGGCGGCGAAGGCCACCGCAACTGGGGTCATCCGCTCGAGCCGACCGCGCAGTATGATCACACCGCACCGCGGCGCGGTGAGCCGCCGTACTGCGATTGGCGGCTGGAGGTGGCCGCCCCGCTCACGGAACAGACGGTTTTCCTGCACGTGTTCCAGATCGCCGATGAGGCGGTGACGACCATGGCGCCCGTTGCGCTCACCGAGGACGCGCAGGCGGTGCGGCTGGAGATTGGTAGTGCTCTGCAACGCTGGCGGGTGACGCTGGCGGTCAGCGGCGATCTGGGCGGCAGTGTGACCGCGCCGGGCATGTCGGAGCCCGAACCGCTGCCGGTGCTGGTCGAGACGCAGGCGCAATACCGCGTGGACCACGCGCCCGGGCCGTGAGGGCTTGGGTGATCGCGCGATCAACCTGCCGTTCCGTCTTTTCATGGTTCAGAATTTCGCAGAATTCCCGACCAAGGAGATGCCGCCTCGCGATTCCCGGCGTTTGCCGCGCACCTGAAAAGTGCGTTGCAGATCCCGTGGACGGTGTCGAGGTCGTCCTGGGAGCGCCGAGCCCCAGCTCGGCTGGCTATGTCAGTTT
>JBBQSO010000158.1:0-4595 GCA_038213805.1 Planctomycetota bacterium
CTGCCAGTTGAAGTCCCAGTCCTTGATCCAGATCAGGTCGATGCTGGTGCCGTCGGGCAGCCGGGCCACGGCCTTCATCTCCTTGGCGATGAGGTGCGCGTGCGGGGTCAGTCCGACCAGGCTGACGTCGGCGGGGACCACGACCTCGTCCTTGATCACGAAGTCGTGGTCGCCGGGAGCGATGTCTATGGCCCGCGAGCCCAGGACCAGCGGCATCATGATCCTGGTCGGCTTCTCCTTGGTGAAGTACAGCGCGAGCGAGGACTGATCGTGCTCGGCCTTGCCGCTGGTGTGGTAGTGGATCTGCATGACCACGTCGACGCCCTTGCGGAGCGTCTTGGCCGCACCCTCCGGCAGCGGACGCGCGCCCGCACCCGGCGCCCAGCCGCCGAGGCCGCCGCTGGGGAGGAAGCCGGGTCCGCCGAAGTGGGTGTAGCCCGGGCCAGGATCCTTCTCATCAAGGCGACGCGCGGCGCCGCTGCTGTCGAGGTAGAGGATGGCGTGGTGGACGATCTTGGGGTTGCCCGGCTTGAATTCGACCGCGCACACGTAGGTGTCCGCGGGCAGGTCGGTGCGCAACACGAAGCAGCGATAGAGGTCGCGACCCTCGGCGCGCAGGTCGTAGGGCTCGGGCATGGTCAGCACCAGGTCGGGCTTGCCCAGCCGCCAGCCATCGGGGAACTTCGGCAGCTCCGGAAGGTCGGCGGCGGCGCCCTCGGGCATGCCACCCGCGACCCAGTTCTTCAAGGTGGCGATCTGGCCGTCGTCAAGGCGGCGTGCATCGAGGAAGTCGCCATGGCCGGGCTCGGCCTTCCACGGCGGCATCTGGCGTTCGCCGGTGACGCGCGCGATCATCTCGCCCTTGCGGCGGGCCTCGGCGTAATTCGTCAGCGCGAAGGGCGCGACCTCGCCGGGACGGTGGCAAATCGTACAGTTTGCGAACAGGATCGGCGCCACGTCGTGGGTGAAGGTCGGCGCGGTGGGCGTGTCAGCGGCCGCGGCCGGCGACCACGCTGCGCACGCGAGGCCCGCAGCGATGAGAAGTCGGCTGACGGCTGCGACGAGGTTCATGGTGCGGTTCCTGCAGGGGCGGGGACGGTGATGACGCACCCGACCGCGGTGGTCTCGGCCACGTCCGGCGCCCGCCCGGCGAGCAGTGCGTCCAGCGCAGCGCGCAGATCGTGCGCACCCACCTGGGCACGCGGCTTGCCAAGCCCGATCCAGCCGTCGTCGATGCGCCCATGGTAGGCCAGGACGCCGCCAACGGTGAACACCGCCGCCTCGGGCGTGACGCGGGCATGAGCAAGACGAGCGAGGCTGCGGTCGTCGTCGCTGAGGACGGCACAGCGCAGCGCGAAGTCGCGCGCCCAGGCACGCGCGGCGTCAGCACTGAAACCTTCCTCCTCAAGCACCAGGAACACGCGCACGTGGCGGGCGGCATAGGCGTCGGAGATGCGTTGGATCTCGCCCGCATACCTGGCGCTGATCGGGCAGTCGTGGCAGACGAACACCAGCACGTCGAGGCTGCCTGCCTGGCCGAGCGGGGCGTGGGCCTGGCCGACGAGATCGTGGAGTTCGCCGTCCTGGGCAGCCAGGGGCATGGCAAAGAGGACCATGGCCACGACGGCCCCCAGTCGCCGGGTAAGCCATCCACGACTGGAAGGCACCGTGACCACACCTGGCGCAACGGACTTCGGACACTCAGCCATGATGGAATGATACCACCGCATGCAGCGCATCGTTACATCAGGGATGGGGGGATTTCCACCGCGCCAGGTACCGGCTCAGAGATGTCATCTCTGCCATTCCGCTCTCCGCCCTACGGCCGTCCCCCTCCTTCAGTTCTCCATCACCTTCAACGTTCCCTGCCACGCCTCCTTGAGGCCGGCCAGGTCCGCAGTCAGGCTGGACCCCAAGCCGCTGATCGCCAGCAGCGGCTCTGCAGTCACCGTTCCGACCACTGCGTGCGGCACCGTCTTGAGCAGGTTCTCGGCCTCGGCGACGCGGGCGGCCGGTACGGTGATGACAATGCGGCTCTGGCTTTCGCTGAAGAGCAGGCGGTCGAGCGCGGTGATGCCCTCGTGCGGCACCAGGCCGGCATCGATGGCCATGCCCAAACCGCCGGCGAAGGCCATCTCGGCCAGGGTCGTGGCCAAGCCGCCGTCTGAAACGTCGTGCGCGGCATTGACCAGGCCGGCAGCGGTGCAGGCGGCGACCGCGTGCAGCACCGGGCGCGACAATGCGCGGTCGACCTTGGGCACGATGCCGCCCGTGGCTTTGGGCAGACCCAGGTCAGCGCTGAGCAGCGCCAGATATTCGCTGCCGCCGAGCTCGTTGCGCGTCAGACCGACGACGATCACCACGTCGCCCGCCTGCTTGACGTCCATGGTGAGGGAGCGGCGCACGTCCTCGACCACGGTCATCGCCGTGATCAGCAGGGTGTGCGGGATGCGAATGGTCTTGCCGTGGTAGGTGAACTCGTTCGACAAGCTGTCCTTGCCTGAGATGAACGGCGTGCCGTAGTACATCGCGAAGTCGTAGCAGGCCTGGCAGGCGCGCACCAGCGCGCCGAAGACCTGCGGATCGGTGCACTTCGCCCAGCTGAAATTGTCGAGGATGGCGACGCGTTCGAGCTGGGCGCCGACACACACCAGGTTGCGCAGCGCCTCCTCGATGCCGGCGGCGGCCGCGTGGTAGGCGTCCCAGTCGCTGAAGTTGGTGTTCAACCCGCACGCCACCGCCACGCCGCGGTCACGGCCGGGCTCGGGGGCGATCACCGCGGCGTCGCTCGGGCCGTCGTGCATCACGCCGACCAGCGGCTTGACGATCGAGCCGGCCTGGACCTCGTGGTCGTACTGGCGGATCACCCATTCCTTGCTCGCCACGTTAGGCCGGGCCAGGACCCGGCGCAGGGCCTCGGCGAGGTCGGTGGGCGCGGCGTAGACCGCATCGTGCTCGGTCACGGGCGTGAACACCGCCGGCCGCTTGAGGCGTGGCACGCCGTCGTGCAGGAAGTGCATGTCGAGGTCGGCGACCTGTTCGCCCTGGAAGCGCAGCTCCAGGCGGTTGCTGCCGGTGATGACCCCGATGTCGGTGGCTTCGACGCCCTCGGCGGCGAACACCTGCAGGCACTCCGCGACACGCGCCGCGGGCACCGTCGCGACCATGCGCTCCTGCGACTCGCTGATCCAGATCTCGGTGTAGCTGAGGCCGTCGTACTTGAGCGGCACGCGCTCGAGGTCGATGCGGCAGCCGTGCTCGGCCGAGATCTCGCCACAGGCCGAGGACAGGCCACCGGCGCCGCAGTCGGTGAGCGCGCTGAACAGCCCGCGATCGCGTGCCTGCAGCGTGGTATCGAGGACCTTCTTCTCCTCGATGGCGTTGCCGATCTGAACGGCGCCGCTCGACACCACCTCGGACTTGTCGTGCAGCTCGGCCGAGCTGAAGGTGGCACCATGGATGCCGTCGCGGCCGGTGCGACCACCGATGACGATGAGATGGTCGCCAACGCAGGCGGCCTTCTCGATCGCGCCCAGCGGAATCAGGCCGCCGGTGCCGCAAAACACCAGCGGGTTGCCGACGTAACGCGGGTCGAAGCGGATCGCACCGTTGACCGTGGGGATGCCCATGCGGTTGCCGTAGTCACGCACGCCGCTCACCACGCCGCGCATCAGGCGGCGCGGGTGGATGGTGCCAGGCGGCAGCTTCGCCGGATCGGCGTCGAGCTCGCCAAAACAGAACACGTCGGTATTGAAGATCGGCTTGGCGCCGACGCCGGTGCCGATGACGTCGCGCACCACGCCACCCAGGCCGGTGTTGGCGCCGCCGTAGGGCTCGATCGCGGACGGTCGGTTGTGGGTCTCGACCTTGATACACACGCCGTAGCGCTCGTCATAGGCGATGACGCCGGAGTTGTCCTTGAACACCGACAGGCACCACGGCGCCGCCAGGTCCTTGGTCGCTTTCGCGATGGTCTGCTTGAGAAGGTTGTCGATCAGCACCGTGGCCTGCGCGCCATCCACGCCGGTCGGTCCGGTGTATTCGACCAGCCCTTTGAGGGTCTTGTGCACGCAGTGCTCGGACCAGGTCTGGGCGAGGCTCTCGAGTTCGACGTCGGTGGGGCGGCGGCCGAGGGCGCGGAAGTGATCCTGGATGGTTTGCATCTCATCCAGGGTCAGGCTGAGCGTGCCGGCCTTCGACAGCTCCAACAGCCCAGCCGCGTCGAGACCGGCGAGGTCGACCTCGGTGCGCGGGTGACGGTGGCTGCCACCCGGGGCGCGCAGCCGGATCGGCTCGGCGGGGTCGATGGCGGCCTCCTCGATGGCCTGGTTCGCCAGCGCCTTCCAGGCCAGGATCTCGAGTTCACCCTTGCCGGCGCCGGCGACCTCGACGCGCGTGCCGACGCGCACCAGGGTGAGAACGATGCCGAGATCGGCGGCACCCTTGACGATGGAGGCCTCGATCGGGTCCATGACGCCGGTCTTGCGCTGCACCTCGATGACGTTCCGCCCGTCTGCGGTCGGCACGCAGAGGCGGGCCTTTTCCAACACCGGATCGCTGAGCAGGACGTCACCCAGGCGCTGCGCGGAGACCTC
>JBBQSO010000159.1:0-4583 GCA_038213805.1 Planctomycetota bacterium
CCAGTGGCTGCTGCATAACGACACCGCGAACGCCGTGCAGAAGCGCCTGCACTGGGCGGGGAAGACCATGGTGATCCTGCCGGCGCGGATCAGGTAAGAAGGTCCGGGAGTCCGGGGTCCGGAAGTCCGGAAGTCTCGTCGTGCAGCGCAGGGAACAGGCCGCATGGAGGACAGCACCGCTTGAGACGCACCGGGGCCGTTGGTCACGAGACTTGCGGACTCCCGGACTTCCGGACTTCCGAACCCGGGGCCGAAAGGCCGCGCCCGATGAGGTCGAGCGCGCACCACGCGATCAACTCCTCGTGCCGCGGCTCGGTGAGCCGGTGATCGCCAGCGACCAGGTGCAGCTCGACGCCATCACCCTGATCGGCATAGGCCCGGCTGCCACGCCAATCGACGGTCTCGTCCTGCCGGCCATGGACGATGGCGACCGGGATCGCCGGCGCCGCTGGTACGGCCGGTAGACGCAGGCACGAATCGAGAAAGCCGACACCGAGCGGCCGTTCCTGGCCGCTCGCGTGGTGGGTGAACAGGCGCTGCCCATCGCGCCGCCACGCCGCCACGCCCGCCGCGCCGAGCAGTTCCGTCCAGCGCGTGGTGAAGCCGAAGGCCGGCGCGAGCAGCAGCAGCGCCGCGGCACGCGGCACGCGGCCCTGCGCCGCGAGCAGCGCCGCGGCGTAGCCGCCCAGGCTGGATCCGATCAGCAGCACGCCCCGGCCATCAGCGGGCAGCGCCGCCACCGCCGCCGCCGCGCGCTCGGCGATGCGGTCAAGCGTCAGCGAGAGGAAATCTCCCTCCTCAAGGTCAGGAATCGCATACGAGGTCACCGCACCCGCCAGCCGCTTGCCGAGCGCGACGCCCTTCGCCGTAGCCGGACCGGAGCCGAATCCATGGAGATAGATGGCATGCATCAGAGCACCCGGAGGGATGAGTGGGGCGAGTGGCGAGTGGCGAGTGGCGAGTGGCGAGTGCCATGTGACCGGCTGACCGATCGCTACGCAAGCACTGGGCGTTGGATGGAAAGACGCGGCCCTGGCCAACAGCACGAGGCCCCTCAACGCACTCTAACCAGGGGCATTCACGTGCGAATCGTGCGCACAGCAGCCCTCATGCCGCCTTGCGCAAGGCCTCCGCCATCGCCCCAGCCGTTATCGACCAGTGGCTGGCCTGCCAGATCACCGCGCCCGCGCGCAGCAGGAAGAGCTGCGGGCTCTGATGGACGTAGCCGAACCGCGTCGCGACCCAGTTCGACAGCGGCCGCTGCGTCTGCACCACCAACAGCCCGGCCTGCTGATCAGGGTGCGCCGCAAGGTGGGCGGTGAACTCATCGAGCGCCGCCGCGCTGGTGCCGCAGGTGATCGAATGCTTGAGCAGCCAAGCCGGCGCGGCGCTGGCGAGCAGCGCCTCGATCTCGGTCTGGGAGCTGACTGGATGGTGCACGCGGAACCTCCTGCGCGGAAGGGTTGGACGTGGAGCGTAGCGCGTGCTTCGCCATCGCCAGGACCGCCCCCGTCAGGGTTGGGCGAGACGCTGTGAGCGGCGCATCGCCCGACGCTATCGTGTGTGCGCGAGTGGTAGACCGTCTCAGGTGCGGAGGCTCGAGTCTCGCGCCGTTACGGCTTCGGCCTCTCCAGCATGAACTTCACCGTACCCTTGATGCCGCTCGCGCGCAGATTGGCGCCGAGGGTGAAATCGGCATCGAGCGGCAGGAAAAAACCATCGATGCTGGCGATGCCGTCCTTCTCGAGCGCCGCCGTGAACGTCACTGCGCACTCGCCGTGGACCTTGCCGTCGGGAATGGGCATCAGCGTGCTCGACCACGCGAGGTCGCAGTGGTCGATGACACCCTTGACCGCGCCGCGCAGGTCGGTCGCCGAGAAGTACCCGCGCAGTCCGGCCGAATAGCCGTCGGGCAACGGCTCACCCTGTTCGTCGGTGGCGCGCACCAGGATCTCCTCGCTGCGCAGCACGCCGCCGGCGATCTCCAGGGTGGCATTGAAGATCGGACGCCGTGGCGCGAGCGCCAACCAGGTGTTGGGCAGACGCAGTTCGCCGCGGTGCACCTGCCCGAGCAGGTGGGTGCTGAGGCGGTTGCTGCGCCAGCTCCACTCGCCATGGGTATCTGCATCGAACTGGCGCAGCATATCGGGGAGTTCAAGCCCGGTGAGCTTGGCCGCCGTGAGCGTGCCGGAGAAGACCTCGCCGTCGGGATGCAGCGTGGTGGAGAAGACCAGCCCGCCGCGCAGATCGGGCAGGCTGGTCGGCCCCTTGAGGCGGACCAGCAGCGCTTCGACCGCCGGCAAGTCGACGGCGAGCGTACTCTGTGCACCGTTGCCGGCCCAACGCAGCGTGCCAACGCCGGTGAGCAGGGCCTCGCTCTCCCAGTCCGCGCCCTTGGGCCGCAGCGTGACCTTCCCATCGACGGTGCCGAACGCCCAGCCCCGCCACAGCACGCGCATCTGCTCGACCTCGGCGATGAACTCGCGGATGTCTTCGTCGACCACCACGTGCAAGGTGAGCGCACGCCCGGCCGCGAGATTTACCTCAGCGGGCAGGAACGGTTGGAGCAGCGACAACGGCACGACCTTGCCTTCGACCAGCAGCGGCGTATCCGGCTTCCAGGTGATCGTCGCCTGTCCCGTACCGCTCAACTCGGCCTTGACGCTCCATCCTGACGGCAGCGGCGCGAGGTGCATGGTCGCCTGGGGCATGACGGCGAGGATGGCATCGACCGGAATGCGCGACGGCAACGGGATGCGCGGACCAGGGTGCCAGCTCGAAGCGGTGACATCGACGAGGTTTTCAACAAGGTTGACCCCGAGGCTGCCGTCGAGCCGGCCCATGGCCTCGTCCTTGAGATGGATGCGGTCGAGTTTGAGGCGCTCGCGGTCGAGGATCAGCGCCGCGGTCGCGCCGCCTCCGTTCCACGCCAGCTTCAGGTCGCCAGTGAAATGCTGCGCCGGATTGTCCGCGATCACCACCGAGCCGCCCACGTCGACCAACGGCGGGATCCAGGCCCAGGAGTCGTCGGCCACCCGCTTCACCAGGCCCAACGCCGCGAGGTCGTCGCACAGCGGCCGGACCTCGATCAGGCCCTTGGGCAGGGCGATGCGATAGAAACGCTCGCCTGCGACCGTGTCGGTGGCGATCGCGACTTCGAGCGCATTACCGCTCAGCTGGCAGGTCGCACTCCCCGATACCGCCGGTCCCAGCCCAGCGATGTCGGCTTTGATCCCGGTCAGGCGCGGATGACCGTCGATCTGCGCCTCGCCGCTGATCACCAGGCGCAGCGGCCGATAGGGTGGCGCCGCCGGATAGGAATTCTCGGTCAGGATCAACCCGTGCAGGAAGCGCAGGTTGCGCGCGTTCAGCAGCAGGTGCACGCCTTCGAGCGTCAGCGTGTCGATGTGCCCGGTAAGCACCGGACCGCTGACCACCACCCGGTCGATGATGGCCGCGGGAGGACCGCCGCGCTCCTGACTGATGGTGACGCCATGGACCACGACTTCGGTGCTGCTGACGAACTCGACCTGGCCGATGCGCGCAAAACCGTGCAGTCGGTCATAGAAGCCGTGCTCGATCAGCTTGCCGAGCTGGTTGGTGGCGAGCGCCCACCACACCGCACCAGCGAGGACCAAGGGCAGGCCGAGCAGCACCGCCGCCGCGATGATCCAACGCTTCCTGCGGGTCATGACGGGCGGCAGGCTGCGACGCGGGGCGACACGGGCATGCTCCGAGTCTCATCCCGCCGCGCAGCGGGCAAGCGCAGGCCGCGTCCCGGCCGACGCTGCGGCGCTGCCCTGACCGGGGAGAAGCTATTTCCACGTACCCTTCAGACCGTCGCCACCGTGAGCGGCAGCTGACGTTCGAGCTTCCCATCCACGGCCAGATCGATGCGGTACTTGCCGGGCCCCGGGAAGGTCAGGTCGCGGATGCGGATCACCGAGTTGAAGAGGAAGTAGTCCAGGTCGCTGGTGCCGAAATCGACACGGATCCCGGTCTCAAGTGGGCTGACGATGTCCTTGCCGTCGTAGGTGATGATGCGCGCACGCAAAGAGTGCGCCCCGTATTCGATGCGCGAAAAACGGATGCGCAGCACCAGCGAACAATCCGGGTGGACGATCGGCGCCTGGGTGGCTTTGGCGTAGATGCTGTCGAAGCTGCCGAGCAGGCTGAGCTTGCCGCCCTGTTCGGTTGCCGCATCGCAGAGCGAAAAGATCTCGATGTCCATGCAGTCTCCGGAAGCGCGATCGTCTGCGCCACGCCGGATGAAGCGAGCGTCGAAGCGCGCGAAGTGCGCAGGGTCGAGCCTCGAGTGATGAGCCGCAGGCCAAGCACGCAGCGCGCTGCCGAGCTCGTCCCCGCTCACCAAGCCTGCCCCACGGGTTCCGGGGGGCAGGCCCGCAGGGCCGTTGTTGGGGAGCCGCAGCCCCCAACTGGTAACAAAAAAATACCCGCCCGGTCTTCTGAACCGGGCGGGCGAAAAAAATCCAGGCAACGACCTACCTTCCCCTTGCGAGTATTATCGGCCCTGGCGAGCTTAACGGCCGTGTTCGGAATGGGAACGGGTGTGACCTCGCCGG
>JBBQSO010000160.1:0-4403 GCA_038213805.1 Planctomycetota bacterium
GGCGGGCGGCCCGCCGGCCCGCCCTCCCCCCCCCCCCCCCCCCCCCCCGCCCCCCGCCCCCCCCGCCCCGCCCGGGCCTCCCCCCCCCCCCCCCCCCCCCCCCCCCCCCCCCCCCCCCACTTCTGGACTGTCCGACTGGACCTCCGGACTGCTTCGGCCCAGCCGGCTTGTGGCCATGTTCATCGGAGCAGCTGCATGCGGCTGGTCCGCAGAGCCCGTCCTGCTTCAGGACACCCTCCTGCGCCCCGGCATGCGCATGGCCGTGATCGACACCGCGCACCTGCATGTGGTAATGCCCGCCGCCCAGGCCGAACTGCTGCGCCCGCAGATCGCACGCGCCGAGGTGATCTTCACCGCCATGGCCGCAGAGGCCGACTACCATCCGGACGGCCGCCTCACCGTGGTGCTGGATGATGACTCCGACGATCACAACGGCTTCTCGACGGTGGTGCCGCGGCCGCTGGTCAATGTCCAGCTCGCCTCGGCGCAGCCGCAGGCGACGATCTTCGCCGGCGCGGGCGTCTTCGAGCGCACCTTCATCCACGAGCTCACGCACCACTTCTCGAATGATCGCCAGAGCAACGGTTTCCGGCGCCTGCTCGAACGCATCTTCGGGCGCATCCTGCCCAACGATCCACTCAGCTTGGTGGTTGCCTACCTGAGCATCCCGGCGCACGCCACCATGCCGGCTTTCTGGCAGGAGGGCTGCGCGCAATGGGCCGAAACCGTCTACGCCCCGGTCGGCTCCGCGTGGGGCGGCCGCGGCCGCGACAGCCTGACGCATATGATCTGGCGCCTCGACGTCGCCGCCGGCGCCATGCCCAGCCCGGGAAACTGGCGGCTGACGTGGCAGGAATGGCCGTACGGCACGCGCGTCTATTCCTACGGCATCGCCTACCTGCGCTGGCTTGACGCCGCGTACGGCCAGCACCTCTCAGTCTGGCAGATGATCGAGGCCGAGGAAAAGCGGTGGCCCTTCCTCTTCAATGGCGGGGGTGAGGAGGAGCGCTTCCCCTTCCACTGGAATGTCCCGTCCAAGGCTGGCGAGCGGCTGCCCATGGGCAGTAGCCACGTCGACCTGATCGCCGAGGCCAGCGCCGCGCTGCTCGAGGAACAGCAGGCGCAGATCACCTTGCTGAAGCAGCAGCCGCTGACCGTCACCACGCGCCTGACCGTGCCGAATGGCCGCGTCGCCGCACCCGCGTGGACCGCGGACGGCAAGCTCTTCGCCGCCATCCACGGCCCGCACGACGTCGGCGCCTACCGCATCGTCGACGCGCAGGGCGACAGCAGCGGCACCGGCTTCAGCGCGTACGGCGCCGGAAACGCGCGTGGGCTGGAGGACGGCACCCTGGTGTGGAGTGAGCTGCCGGTGGCGGATTCGCCGTGGCGACGCAGCCGCGTGGTGATCGCTCTGCCGGGCGGGCACGCGGTCCGCCTCGACGGCGAGCGCCTGCTCGCGCCGGATATCGCCCCGAGCGGCACGGCGACTGGCGACGCACGCGCTTTCACGGTCGCCGCAGTCCACCTGCTTCCGGCTGGCAGCCAGGAACTGGTGGTAGGCGACGTCAGCGCGCACGATGGCTGGCTCTGCGCCAGCACCACCACCGGCGCGTGGCGCGTGCTGCCCACCACCGGTCTGCCGTGGAGCCCCGCCTTCCGCCCACACCCCGGCGCGGCGCCTACCGAGATCGCCTGGGTCGAGACCGACGAGGCCGGCTCCCGTCTGGTGCTCGCCCCCCTCGCCGAACCCGGCAAGCGCCGCGTGCTGCTGACTGTGCCGGCGCGCATCTTCCACCCGGCGTGGAGCCGCGACGGGCGTTTCCTCTTCCTGTGCAGCGATCGCAGCGGCGTGGCCAACGCCTACCGCCTGGATCCTGACGCACCCGATCAGCTGGTGCCGGTGACGAACACCATTGGCGGTATCATCGCCTGCGTGCCCAGCCCCGATGGCAAAGAGCTGGCCGTCATCGACCACGACCGCCATGGGCCGTACCTGGCGCGGCTCTCCGGCGACCCGGCGACCTGGGCCAAGACCGTGCCGGCCATCGCCCTCGCGTGGCCGGCACCGCTGGTCGGCACCGCCGAGGCTCCCGCACCTGCCCCGGTCGCACGCCATCTGCCCGACGACCGCGGCGATGCCGCCGTGCTGGTGGCGAAGCCGTATGACGGCCTGAGCGAGATCCGTCCGCTGTTCTGGACGCCGACCACCCTGGCGGTGCCCGAGGGCGGCTATGGCGTGATCGGCATGGCTGCCGACCCACTCTTCACCCACCAGCTCTTCGCCAGCGTGGGTGCCGGGCCGCGCGCCGGATCTCCGGTCGGGCTGGCGGCGTGGAGCTACACCGGCTGGCCGCTCGAGGTCGCCGCGCTCGGCTGGCAGGCGGAGCGCACCTTCGACAACCGCGTGATCGACAGCACCGGCCAGCAATACGATTACGTCGAGCGCCGCTCCAGCGCCGAACTGCGTGCCGGCCACGGCCTCGCCGGCAGGGCGCGCCGCTACCAAGCCTACGTTTCGGCCGGCATCGCCGAGTGGCATGGGATCCACGGCATCAACAAGGCGTTCGACGGCCAGACCTTGCTGAACCTGCCGGCGTTCAGCGGCGTCGAACGCTATGTCGAAGGCACCCTCGCCTACGCCGACAACCTGTTCTTCCCGGCCGGCTTTACCAGCACGGATGGTACCTCGGCCGCGCTGGTCTACCGCCACAGCGGCCTGGGCGGCGATCTCGAGGGCAACCGCCTGATCGGCCGGGCCAGCTACGCGCTCGACGTGTGGCCGGCACTCGGCCAGCAGCTGGTACTGGGCGGCGCCGCGGGCTGGAGCGACGGCCAGCGGTACCTGCAAGGCCAGTTCGACATCGGCGGCGACAAGGCCACCGGCCTACCGCGCGGCTATCCGCTGACCCAGGCCAGCGGCCCCTATCTGCTCGGCGGCAGCGTCGCGTATCGCGCGCCGGTGTGGCGCCCCTTCCACGGTTTCAGCACCTCGCCATTCGTGTTGCGCCAGGTGGTGCTCGAAGGCTTCTACGAGGGCGGGAAAATCTCGAACGACCACATCGGCGGCGACGGCACCTGGTTCCACTCCACCGGCGCCGAGGTGCACGCCGACCTGGTCTTCTGGGAGGCGATCCTGAATCCCGGCCTGGGCGTGGCGAAACAGCTCGACGGGACGAAGGATGTGGTCACGTACTTCCAGCTCGATTTCCTGTGGTGACCGCCGGGACAGGCGAGCCCCAGCTCGCCTGTCGGTGAGCCCCGTTGCGCTTCGGCCGATCACACCCGCGATCGCGTCTTCACGTTCTGCGCTGCCGGTACGCGGCCAAGGCAATCAGGGGCTCGCCACTCCCAGGTGCGGAACCTCAGCGCGCAAGGGCGTGCGCGCTAGGTTGACCCATGACGCGCGCGGAATTCGCGCGGCGTCATGCCGTACTCGGCGCGGAAGCGCCGGTTGAAAGCGGACAGCGTCCCAAAGCCGGCGGTGAAAGCGAGGGCCGCGATCGCCTGGTCGCCACCGGCCAGCTCGCGTGCCACCTGGGCGAGACGCAGGCGCGCGAGGTAGGCGCCGCAGGTGATCTGAAAATGGCGCCGGAAACCGCGCGCGAACGACGACGGCGACAGGCCATGGCGGGCGGCGAGCGCGGC
Organism: Planctomycetota bacterium; assembly: GCA_038213805.1. Lineage (GTDB taxonomy): Bacteria > Planctomycetota > UBA11346 > UBA11346 > UBA11346 > BOG-1363. The sequence goes on from JBBQSO010000160.1 coordinate 3,649, forward strand.
GAGCGGCAGGTCGTCGCCGGCGCCGGTATGCAGATCGCGCAGCACGGCCGCCCAGCGGCCGTGGGCGCGCGGCGATGCGGCGTTCGGAACCGTCGGCGTGTCCATCGCGAGCGGATGGATGTCGCTGGCCGGTGCGCGCGCGATCAGCCCGAGCACGGCGAGCAGGCGACCGAGCCGCTCAAGTCCCGGCGGCGCGGTGGCAAGCGCGGCCAGTTCCGTGCGCACCAGGTCCGCGGTCGTCCCGGTGATCTGCAGCCCGCGCGCGGCGCGCTGGACCAGCGCCTGCAGGGCCCGTCCCTCGAGTCCGCCGACCAGCGTTGGGGGAAACTGCACCACGGTCGCGGCGGCGCGGCGGCCCGGAACGGGCTCGCTGGTCCAGGTGTGCGGCAGGTGCGGCCCGAGCAGCACCAGATCGCCGCTGACGAAGGGCGCGACGTGGTCGCCGACGTGGCGCATGCCGGCACCGGCCTCGATCCAGGTCAGCTCCAGCTCGGGGTGGGCGTGCCACACCAGCTCCCAGTGGGTGGCGGTGTAGCGCTTGGTGCGGAAGGCGCTGCCGGGATCGGCGCCGACCAGTTCCTGGCTGAGGGTGCGGCGGCGGCGGCGGGCAAGCTGCATACGCGTAAATTGGCGAATTTTTTAAGAAATCCATGAATAGTGGTCAATTGGAGCGCATTCCAGGTGCAGAGTGCGGATGACGCATCAGCGCCGCCGTCAAGATCACACGCATGTCCACCAGCCCTTCCATCATGGCC
>JBBQSO010000161.1:0-4026 GCA_038213805.1 Planctomycetota bacterium
CTCGCCATCACCGGAGCCACCCAAGCCACCACCGCCATCACCTTCACCGCCGGCTCGCTTGGCCTCAACACCGGCTCCCCCGTCACCGCCGCCAGCGCGGCGGTCGATCTCACCAATGGCACCGTCACGGTCACCGGTAGCACCGGCGCGCCGAGCACATCGATGATGCGCCCGGACAGACTGAGCTGCACTTCGCTGTGGGCGTCGTGCCAAGGCTGAGCGCGCACCCCGGCCGCGCCACTGCGCAGACCGAAATTCCCGGGCGGTGCGCTGGTCGCGCGCTCCGGCTCGGAAAAGAACCCGGTGCTGGCGCCCAGGGTCAGTGGGCGGATGGCGGGGATGACCCAGCCAAGCGGCCCGGCGTCCTCCGCGCAGGCCGGCAGCGAGATGGAGGCGAAAGTGGCCACGAGCGCGATAGAGGTAACGGTGCGCAGCGTGGCCATGCGTGGCGACTCTCGGATCGCTGGGCGGGCTCCAATCGATTTCCACGGGGCGGCTGGGCACGATGTCCCTAACGGTTGCAGTCGCCTGCCCCTGGGATCGCTGAATTGCACTCGGCTCGCTGGTGCTGCCAGCCGAGTGCAACTCGGCCAACCCAGGAAGCGAGCCCCCTGGTCGCAGCGCCGTTTCGCCGTCCGCACTTTCATCGCCGCCAGCCGCTCTAAGCTGCGACCATGGATCCGTCCTCCGCCATCACCACGGTCATCCGCGCCCGCCGCACGCACAAGCAGTTCACCGGCGCGCCGGTGAGCCGCTTGCAGCTCGACGAGCTGCTCGAACTGGCTTCGTGGGCGCCCACCCACCGTCTGAGCGAGCCGTGGCGCTTCGCGGTGCTCGATCAGGCCGCCATCGCCCGCCTTGCCGAGTACCTGCGCTTCGAGCCGGAGATCGCCGCCGTACCTGATCCGGCCAAAGGCGCCGCCAAGCTCGCCAAGCTGATCGAGCGGCTGCCCAGCCTGGGTGCGATGGTGCAGGTCACCTGGATGCGCGCCGGCGACCCGGCCATCGATCTCGAGGACCACGCCGCCGCCGCCGCTGCGGTGCAGAATCTGCTGCTCGCCGCCACCGCGCGTGGCCTGGGCAGTTTCTGGTCCACCAATCCCGCCCTGGGACACCCCAAGACCCTTGCCTGGTGCGGCTGCGACCCGCACCGCGAGGGCTTTCTCGGCTCTATCTGGCTCGGCTTGGCCACTGACGCGCCCCCACCGCCGCCGCGCCGACCCCTGGCCGAACGCGTGCGCTGGCTCTGACCCGCCGCACCGCCACCCTCCCCCTTCTTCTCCGGCCCATTTTCCTGAGTACCCATCGGCCCCGCGCGGCCCGTGGTCCTACGCCTTCTGGCCTTTCCTTCCCCCTTCCGCCCTCCCCAAGAACACCATGCCCACCCTGCTTATCGCCGGTCCCCTCGCCCTCGACGACTTCCCGGGTGCGCCGGGCCTGCTTGGGGGCGTCGGCGGCTATGCCGCGATGGCGGCGGCGCCGCTCGCCACCACGCAGCTGTGGACGCGCGGCGGCAGCGACATCACTCCGCAGCTGCGCGGCATCCTTGAGCGCCGCCACATCGATCTCGCCGGCGTGGGCTGGGAGGGTCGCACGCCGCGCGGCAGCGCGATGGGCTTCGAGCCGCACGGCGACGTCCTGCCCGGCATCGAGCCGACCTCGGCCGACGACCTGGGTGGCGTGCTGCTGATCGGCCTGCCGCCGGCCGAGATGCGCCGCGCCTTCGCCGTGGTCGGCGCCCTGCCCGGCGCCCCGAGCCGCACCCTGGTGATCTCGCCGCGCCCGGCCGACCTGGCCGCCGACCGCGCTTACCTCGCCGAGGTCTGCGCCCAGAGCGACGTGCTGGTGCTGTCCGTGGCCAAGGCCCAGGAGCTGACCGGCACCGCCAACGCCCTGGATGCCGCACGTGCGTTGCAGAAGAAAGGCGCCAAGGCGGTGGTGCTGACCGCGGGCCTGCTCGGCGGCCTGATCGCCTACAGCCAGAAAGTCACCACCTACCAGACCCTCCCGATCGAAACCTCGGACAAGTCCGGGGTCAGCGCGGTCTTTCCTGGCGTGCTGGCGGCCTGGTGCGCCGGCGCCGGCAAGGCCGATTTCCGCGCTCTCAAGCGCGCCTGCGCCATGGCCAGCGCGGTCGGCGGCATCTGCGCCCAGGGGCAGGGCCCGCTCAAGCTGCTCGCTGCCGACCGCAAGGAGTACCTGGAACGGTTCAATCGACTCCGCCGCGCCGGCAAGTATTGAGCGGAAGGTGACAAGCTGAAGAACCTGGGGTATAGTCCAGCGGATCCCGGTAAGTGCCACACCTGCACGGGCATGAGAGCCCGGCGTTGACACCCCGGGACGGCTTTGATCAGCTACGCACGCGCGGCACGGGAGCTCGGTGATGCAAGAGATCCAATACCTGACCTCCTACCAGATCGTGAAGAAGATCGCGACTGGCGGCATGGGGTCGGTCTACCTGGCGGAGCAGCTCGGTGCCGAGAGCTTCCGCAAGGTGGTGGCGATCAAGACCATCAAGAAGGAGTTCCTCAAGAACAAGGAGAACGTCGACCTGTTCGTCGGCGAGGCCAAGCTAGTGGCCGACTTGATCCACGAGAACGTGCTCCAGGTCTACCAGCTCGGGCAGACCAAGGGCATCTACTACATCGTGATGGAATACGCGCACGGCAAGAACCTCGCCGACGTGATCCGCGCGCACAAGGACCGCCACAAGGTCACCAACGTCGAGATCGGCGCCTTCATCATCAGCCGCGTCTGCCGCGCGCTGCACTACGCGCACGAGGCCAAGGACATGTCGGGCAAGGTGCTCAACATCGTCCACCGCGACGTCACGCCTTCGAACGTCATCATCACCTACGGTGGCGTGGTCAAGCTCACCGACTTCGGCATCGCGAAGGCCGTGATCATGAACACCCCGGACGAAGCCGAGGTGATCATGGGCAAGTTGCCGTACATGAGCCCGGAGCAGGCGAAATTCCAGGGCACGACGCGCCAGAGCGACGTGTTCTCGCTCGGCCTGGTGCTGTACGAGCTGCTCACCAACACCTCGGTCTACAACGTCAACGACATCGACGACCTGGTCGACAAGATGGACAATTACTCGATCAAAACCCCGCGCCGCCTGAATCCGCACATCCCCGAGAAGCTCGAAGCGATCATGATGAAGGCGCTCGAGGTCAACCCGGCCAACCGCTACCAGACCGCGCGCGAGTTCTGCCAGGACCTCGAGCACTACATGTACGATGGCGGCTACGGCCCGACCAACGAGAAGCTCAGCCGCTACCTCGGCCGCCTGTTCCCCGAGGACAGCCAGATGCCGATCACCGGCAGCACTGCCCCCGGCGGCAACGTCACCGTCTGAGCGGAGGCTGACCGGCGCCGCCAGGCGGTCTTGCGCCCGCGGCTGGCAGGATACGCTCCCCGCCTGCCTGCACTCATAGCTCAGCTGGATAGAGCGTCGCCCTCCGAAGGCGAAGGTCGGTGGTTCGAATCCACCTGAGTGCGCCAGATAAGACCGCGGTGAAATCCGCAGTTTTTTCATTTTGCGAGGCGAGTGGAATATGCGGAAAAATGGGCACCGCACACTATTTCGCACACTATTCGCAGCGTAGTGGGTCGAACGCTGATTGAATCTAGGAATAGGTCAGTAAATACCCAAAGAGTTTGAACGGGCCCTAGCCAGCCCAGCACCTCTGGAGGATCCGCCATGTCCAAGAAGAACCGTCGTTCCTCAAGTCCGTCCGCCACAACCGCTGTGCAGGAGCCCCCGCCCCTGCCCCCGGCCCCAACCCACACGAAGGTAAAAGACTGGTCTACTGGATGGGCCCTTGCGGTCGGGGCAGTTTTTGCCCTCATTACAGCTCTCGTCAGCGGACCCATGAACATAATTCAGTGCGCCGGGATGAACCGGCTTGGAGAAGGGGATGCAAGAGCCCCACGATGAAAGGAACAGTAAACCGCATCGACCCTGAGTCATGCGGCAAATCCCGCGAGGGGTTTGTCGAAGCGTTGACAGGGGAAAGCACA
>JBBQSO010000162.1:0-3870 GCA_038213805.1 Planctomycetota bacterium
GCGCAATCTTCGAGTACATCGAAGTCTTCTACAACAAGATCCGTCGCCACACCTCCATCGGCAATCTCAGCCCGATGGACTTCGAACTCCAGCGGGCCAAGGCCGCTTAACCACCCGTACGCAGAATCGGGGGAGGATCACTGCCAGACGTAATCCGCGATGCATCTGCTGCGGCTCGGCTTGGCGAGGTGCTTCTCGGTCACCATGGTGTCTCGCGGGCCCTGGCGCCTGCGAAGATATTCACGGGGTGCAAGAAGATGCGGGTGCGGGTGCTGGTGTAGGAAGGGATCGTCGTTGGCGTTGTACGCCACGGGGGCCATCGCCTGGGTCAGGTCGGCCGTGATCAGCAGCTGCCATGTCTACGGCTGTCACCGGCGACGTGCATCGGCACGGTTCCATACCACTGTCACCCGGGCATCCTCCTGGGCCGCGATGAGCGCCGTGTCCGAGCTGGAGGATCCTTTTCTAATTCGGGATCAAGACGCCACGGCAAAGCGCTGCGCCCGCCCCCGAAATTCCTCGGTGAGTCGCCAATGGTTCAAGTTTCCGATTTCTGGAATGAGCACGGCATCGGACAAGACCGGTCCACCAATTCCCGCATGCCTTCGTCCCTGGGAGCGCTGTGCAGTGGACCATTTCGGTCTGCCGAAGCCCTCAGGTTCGCTTCGCAGTCAGCGGCCACCAAGCCGCCGCCAATCACCCCTGCCTGCCCCCGCCACCACTACCGGCGGGACCAGGCACGGGCTCCGGACGCCTACTTCGCCGGCTTCAGGGTCACGCCATGCACGAAGAAGTTCAGATCGTACGCGCCTTCTTTGTACATGTCATTCAAGAACGCGATCGACACCTTGTGCGCGCCGGCCTTGGCACCCGGCACCTTGACCACGTAGTCCTTCGGAGCGGTGTCGGTGCAGGTGACCTCGGCGGCCACGACCTGCTCGTCCAGGGACACTGAGAACTTGGCCTTGGTGCCGTCGGCCTCGTCGCAGGCGGCGGAGATGGTCAGTTCGTAGTCGCCGTCGGCGGCGATCTTCAGGGGCAGGCCGACGGCGCCGTTGCTGTACATGAAGATGCGCGAGTTGCCTTCATCGTAGCCGAAGTTCGCGGCGCCGTCGCCGGTCGGGCCCATCAGGTCCTTGAGTTCGACGGTGACCGGGGCGGGGGCGGGCGCGGCGACGGCCACCACCGGGGCGGGCGCCGGGGCAGCGACCACGGGCGCAGGGGCGCGCGCGACGCTGGGCGCGGCAACGGCTGTGGCCGGGGCGGCAGCGGCCGAGGAGGCGGGCGCGCGGTCGCAATCGGCCGAGCAGCCGACGAAGAGGGCGAGGGGGACGGCCAGCAGGGTCGATTTCATAGGTGGATCCTTTGCGGGAGAAACGAGTTGGCTGCGCATGGTGACTGGGAAAACCGGGGTGTCAGGTGAAGAGGGGTGGTGGCCAAAGGTGCGTATCGCACGGTGTGCTGGGCGCGACCCCGCCGGCCTGGCCTACCGTGCGCACCTCACTGGCCGGATGATCGCTGCGATGCTCAGCGCGTCAGGGGAGCGCATGACGTACCTCCCTTGCCACGTCAATAATCACCGGAGTACCTCCTCCACGATGCAATATGCAGTCTGGTCAGACTGCGACCGTGCGGAGTGCTTACCGACGCGCCGTATGCCCCGGCTGGGCGCTCTGCGAATCGTGCGGATATCTTCGCATTTCATGCCGTCCTGATGGCCTTGGCATGGAGACCGCTCTTGGCGGGTGACCACCCACTCCGACCCACCGCGCCTGTGCCCCCTGCAGGTCAGAAATCCCCCATGCTCGGCACCATCCTTCTGATCGTCCTCGTCCTCGCCCTGTTTGGAGCCATCCCGACCTGGGGGCATAGCCGCAGTTGGGGCTACGGGCCGAGCGGCGGCCTTGGTCTGCTGGTGATCATCGTGCTGGTGCTGGTGATGACCGGACGCCTCTGACGCAGCACGCGGGTCCTTGCTACGGCTGTGGCGTGAACGTCACCGCGATGGTAGTCGCCTGCACCGGCATTGCGGTGGTCACCGCGATGCGCGAGAAGGCCGGTGCATCCAGTTCCTGAATGGTCTCATCGCTGATGGTGAACGGCACCGGACACGAGATGTTCGCGAGCACCCGGTGCCCGCCCAGCGTCAGTTCAAGGGTGGTGTCATCGATGCGCTTCCACACCGCCCGCGTCGGGATGGCGACGGCGAAGGCCTGCGGACTTGCGAAGACCACCGCGTCGCTGATCCGCACCATGCCCAGCCCGGCGCGCTCGAAGCGCAGGGTGCGCACCAGGCTGGTCAGGGTTGGTGCGGCGTAGGCCTTGGCCAAGTCGATGCGCACCTCGTCCGCCGCGTCGCTGAACATCGGCAGCGGCGTGGGAATGGTTACCTGGGTGGCGACGCGCTGCAACTGGCCGGCGACCACCGGCACGGGGTGGCCGTAGGAATTCAGCAGCTTGTGATCGTAACGCTCCTTGGTGAAGGTCTTGTTGTCGTAGGCGTAGGGGCCGCCCGGATCGCCGGCTATCAGCTGGTCGTCCAGGCACAGGATGTACGAACCGATGTCGTTGTGGCTATGGCTGCCGTTGCCGCCGCCCTTGATCGCGACCGCGAGATGTCCGCCCACCGCCGGCCGGCACACCAGCACGCCGGCGCGGTCGAACCAGGTGCGCAGGCCGACCGTCTCGGGCGCGCCGGCGCTGGCGGCCATCGGCGTCGCCACCACGCCGATGGTCGCCAAGCGGCTGCGGAACATGGCGCTGGGGTCGGGCGTGGTCGCCATGCCGAGGTGCAGGACCGCGTCGCAGTAGTCGCACAGCCCGGCGTCGACGCGCACGCCGGCGCGGCAGTCGGAAAAAGGCGGTGCGAGCCGGTCAATCAGCTGCACGCGCGGCCCATAAAGCGCGATGGCGCGGATGCGCGGTTCTGCGAAAGGGTCGATCCGTCCGCCAGTGGCGTGCACCAGCTCTTCGCGCAACAGGACGAAGTCGCCGAAGCCATAACTCCAGTAACCGGCGCCTTCGTCGCAGTAACCATCGTCGCGGAAGCTGTTCAGGTAGTAGCGCGGGTAATGTTCGCCGGCGGCGGCGAACACCGCGCGATCCAGGCGCGCGGGCAGCACGGCCAAAGCCGCGCCGACCACGCCGGACAGCACCACCGGGTTCCAATTGTTCTGCACCGGGTTGGCCTTGGAGCCCAGCCAGGCGTGGCCCTTGCCGCTGACCAGCGTCGCGCGCAACGGCGCGAACACGCGCTGGTCGAGCGCGGTGAGCACCTGCGCGCGCAGCGCCGGATCAAGGCGGTCGCCCAGCACTGCGATGGCGGTCGCCAGCTCGAAGGCGAACGCCGACGAGCGCAGGTCGACACTGTAGGCGGTGCGATGGAAGTTCTCGAGCTTGCCGTCGTGCGCCGGCAGCGTCCAGGTCGGCTCGTTGACATACTCGGCGAGGACTGCGCCTAGAGCCGGCAGGAAGCGGCCTCGGTCCTCGAGGCATTCCGCCAGCACCAGCGGGCGCAGCCAAGCGGCGCGCGCGGCGAGCATGTGCTCACCCGGTGGCCGGCGGCCGCTGTGCGAGAATTCAAGATAGGCGTCGTCAGCCCACGCCGGGAAGTGCGCTCCGAGCAGCTTCTCGGCCGCCTGGACGACGCCGCCGCAGCGCGCGACCAGCGCCGCATCGCTCCAGTAGGCGCGATCACTGTGCGGCATCACGAAGGCCGCGGGCGCCGCGGGCAGCATCGCCGCGATGGCGTCGATACGCGCCTGATCGAGTTCCAGCCAGGTCTCGGCGGCGCGGGCCGGCGCCAGGCAGGCGAGGAGGAGCTGGGGCGCCAGCAGGGGGGCGGGGGCGGGGCGGGGGGTCGTCATGGCA
>JBBQSO010000163.1:0-3862 GCA_038213805.1 Planctomycetota bacterium
CAGCAAAAGATGGCGATCGTCCAGGAGAGCTGCACGTCTGGCGCTTCACCGACACAGGTCGCACGCCGCTACGGCATCTCGACGGGCCTGCTGTATACGTGGCGCAAGCAGCTGCTGACGGCAGCGACCGATGGGTTCATCGTAAGCGATGTGCTCACCCCACGGCGGGGTTGAAGTTCCACGGCATGAGGTCGTCGCGGCGCAGGTTGCTGTGGCCGGCCGCGAGCCTGGCGAGAGTGTCGGCAAGCCAGGCCTGCGGATCGACGGCGTTGAGCTTGCAGGTCTCGATCAGGCTGGCGATGACCGCCCAGTGGTCGCCGCCGTCGTCGGAGCCGGCGAACAGGGCATTCTTGCGGTTGAGCGCCAGCGGCCGGATGGCGCGCTCGACGATGTTGTTGTCGAGCTCAATGCGGCCATCATCGAGGAACCGGGTCAGCCCGGCCCAGCGGGTGGTAGCGTAGCGGATCGCCTCGGCAAGCTTGCTCTTGCTGCTGGCCTGGCCGAGCCGGGCAGCGAGGAGCCGGTGCAGCGCTTCGGTGACGGGCCGGCTGTGCTGCTGGCGCGCCGTCCGGCGTTCGTCTGGTGTCTGGCCGCGCACGCTGTCCTCGACTGCATAGAGGGCGCCGATCAGCTGCAGCGCCTCGGTCGCGGTTGGCGAGTTGCCGGCCTTGGCGAGCTCGAAGAACAGCCGACGCGCGTGCGCCCAGCAGAACGCCAGGACGACGTCGTTGCGACGCGCCATGGCCGTGTAGCCGGCATAGCCGTCGACCTGCAGGACGCCGGTAAACCCTGTCAGGTGCATAGCCGGGCGCTGCGCCTTGCGATCGGGTGCATAGACATAGGCGACCGCCGGCGGATCGGCCCCGCCCCATGGCCGGTCATCGCGGGCATAGGCCCAGAGCTGGCCGGTCTTGGTGCGGCCGCGTCCCGGATCGAGCACGGGTGCCGTCGTCTCGTCGGCGAACAGTCTGGCTGATCGCTTCAACTGGTCGAGAAGGTGATCGCGTAAGGGGGTCAGCCACCAGGCGGCGCGCCCGACCCAGTCGGCGAGCGTCGAGCGGTCGAGCTGAACGTTCTGGCGGGCGAAAATCTGCGCCTGCCGGTAAAGCGGCAAGTGGTCCGCGTACTTGGCGACGACGACGTGGGCCACGAGCGCATCGGTCGGCATGCCGGCCTCGACGATGCGCGGGATCGCGGGAGCCTGAACGATGCTCCCCTCACAGGTCCGGCAGCCGTATCGGGGACGCCGGGTGACGAGCACCCGCAGGGTCGCGGGGACGACATCGAGCCGCTCGGCGACGTCCTCGCCGATGGCATGGAGGGCACCGCCGCAGCAGCGGCAGGTCTTGTCGTCGATATCGATGAGCTGCTCGATGCGCTCGAGGTGCCCCGGCAACGAACCCCGGTTGGTCTTGCGAGGCCGTGCCGTGCCGGGCGCTCGTGCTTCGATACCAGCCTTGACCCGTGACAGCGCCGCGCCGAGCTCTTCGAGCACCAGCTCGAATTGATCCGCGTCGAGCTTCTCCGACCGTGCGCCGAACCGGTGACGCTGGAACGCAGCGATGATCGCGTTCAACCGGGCGATCTCGGCTTCGGCTTCCGCTTCGGCGCCAGTCAGCCGGTCGACCTCGGCTCGGGCCATTGCAACGTCAGCGGTCAGTCTGGAGACGGCCTGGCGCTCTTCGATGACCAGCGCCCGAAGCGCATCGAGATCGTCGGGAAGGTCGTTCTCGAGCAGCACGATAACCGGAGTGAATCACGCGCGCGCACGCGCGTCGAGTGGCTCCGGCGGGGTGAGTCAGTTTACCGCATCAGCCGGCGATCTGCGGGACGTGCGTCCGCCGCGCCTGGTGAACGCGCCGCCAGTCGAGGCCTTCGAGCAGAGCGCCGAGCTGGGCCGAGGTCAGCCGCATGACCCCGTCGTGCACCGCAGGCCAGCTGAACCGGCCGTTCTCGAGCCGCTTCGACAGCAAGCACAGCCCGGTACCGTCCCACCACACCAGCTTGATCCGGTCGGCCTTCTTGGCCCTGAACACGTAGACGACGCCCGAGAACGGCTCGCCGCCGAGCTCGCTCTTCACCAGCGCCGCGAGCCCGTCCATGCCCTTGCGGAAGTCCACCGGCCGGGTCGCGATCAGCACCTTCGACGGCGTCGCCGGGCCGATCACCGCGTGGTCTTCAACGCGCCCAGCACGGCCGCGATCGTCGCTGCATCGGCACCGCGCGCGATCTTCACCGAGGCACCATCGATCGTCACCTCGACCATCGGTACGGTGCGGGACTTGCGCGCCCGCTTCGCGGTCGGCCTTGGCGTGCGAACAGCAATGGGTGCCGGCGACACCTCGACCAGCGCCGGCACGAACATCGGGGCGGCCGCCGGCGCCGCAGCGTCATCGATCGGTTGACGAAGCTGGCGTCGCCACGAGAACAACTGCCCCGATGCCAGCCCGTGGCGGCGCGCCACGTCGCATACCGTCCCGGTCCCCGAATAGCTCTCGGCGACGATCGCGGCCTTGTCGCTATCCGACCAGCGTCGACGACGTCCCGCACCGGTGAACACCTCGAGCCGACGGACCGGCTGTACCTCCGTGCTAGCATCGTCACATGGCATCATCTTAGCTCTAAGCCCCAGCGACCGAATGGTCAGGCAGGCTCGACGCTCAGCTCAACCCCCGCAAGGTGGGCAGGGCACACCGCTTACCATGCGGATGCTGTTCCGATACGTGAACCTTCGTCCCTTGGACCTCGCGCGCAAGCTGACAGGTCGAGTGTGGGAAGGGGGTTTCGCGTAACGGGCGGAATGTTGGTGGAGCCAAGGGGGATCGAACCCCTGACCTCAGCAGTGCGATTAATCAATGACTTAGCCACAAGCTAATGTCACCGTTGAACCACGCGGATTTAGCAACTTAGATCGGAGACGGCCAGCTCTAATTCGACCAAGTGAGCCACCTACGTGGATAGTCGCCTAAGGCGGGCTGCTTCTCGTATACCGACGAAAGTGCGACTATCCTGCTGAGCAGCGTCTCCTCTGGTCACCTGATGCAACAACAGTTCCAAGAACCCTTCACTAGCGGCTTCCGCTCGCTCTGCAAACGTGTGGGTTATGGACGCTGCCATCTCCTCGATGCTATAACCTGTCTCATCTGCGGCAAGCTGGAAAGCATTCTGATATAGCCGCAACAGTAGCTCTGCGCCGCTTGTACTCCGCGTCAATATCTCGAATGCCGCTTGTCCAACGGTCACGATTAGAGCTGGTTCTGACCTAGTCATCGTGCCCATCGACCGATGGCCACTTAGAGTATTGCCCACAAGAGAGTGGGAGTAGATTTCTGCACCTGCATAACGCATCCTCAACTGTCGCATTTGGTCAGCCAAACGCGCACCACCGCTCGCGTTAAGCGTACCAGTCTTGCTCTTAACCTGATGAATGCGAAGAGGCTCGCCCGCAAATGCTGGCGGCTGTATTATATCCGCACCGGGAAAAGGGTTGAACTCAGCGTCATAAAGCTCTTGGTTTTCTCCCCTAGGCTCAGGGTTCTTGATATTACCGCGTACGTTACCAAGAACCTCCTCGTGCATGTGTCCCATTAACCCGTCTTATTCATGACGCGTGCCAGATGAGGCCGAGATCAGGGTTTTGCGTGTCGGTGGCGGGATTTTGACGCGGGTGTTGGTGGCGCCTTTTGTGCGCGTTGATCTGAGTTTGCGGGTTGCGGTTTCGAAGGTTGATCTGCGGCACTGCCGCGCCGGCTATCCGGCGTTGAAGCGCCGGCGGAGATCACGCCATGGATATCGATAGCACGAGTTCACCATCCGACGCGACGCTGTTTGCGGGCGAGGGCTGGTTTGATCCGATCGAAGC
>JBBQSO010000164.1:0-3556 GCA_038213805.1 Planctomycetota bacterium
CAGCACGATCTTGGTGGCGGTGCCGGCCTTCATCCGGGTCGAGCCGGTGATCACTTCCGGTCCGACCAGCGGCGCGATCACGACGTCATGCGCCTTGATCAACTGGGCGGAGGGATAGGTGCACAGCAGGAAGCCGGTGCGTGCGCCGCGCTCGCGGGCGCGCTTGAGCGCACCGTGCACATAGGGTGTGGTGCCCGAGCTCGCGATTCCGAGCACGAAGTCGTGGCCGCCCACGCTTTTCTCATCCATCGCCGCTGCCCCCTCCTCCGGGTGGTCTTCGGCGCCTTCCTGGGCCCGCAGCAACGCGTCGAACCCGCCGGCGATCACGCCCTGGACCAGCTCCGGATCGGTGCGATAGGTCGGCGGCATCTCGGAAGCGTCGAGCACGCCGAGCCGGCCTGAGGTTCCCGCCCCGACATAGATCAGGCGGCCGCCCTGGCGCAGGCAATCCACCACCAGGTCGATCGCGCGGGCGATCTGCTGGCGCTCCTCGCCCACCGCCGCGGCGACCATCCTGTCCTCCGCGTTGATCAGGTCGACAATCTCGAGGGTGGAAAGCTGGTCGATCCGCATGCTGCGCGGGTTGCGCTGCTCGGTCAGGCGGGCGTCGACGGGCGCGGCAGGGAGGTTGGAGTCGGCGGCTGTCATGGGATGATTGTCGGAGACCTTGCGTGCGGCGACGAGGAAAATCCTCGCATCCTGGCCCAACGGGACGGCCGCCCGTGTCGGACCGGGTTGATCCCCCATCCTGACGCTTTCCTGCTGCGACCGGTGCTACCCTGCCGTCATCATGACCACCGAAGCGGCGTCCGACCGCCGCACGCCACGACCCCGCGACTGGATTGTCGTGCTTGTTCTGCTCTCCGCGGCCAGCGTGGCGGGCTTCCTGCTCGATCCCCATGTCTCCCTCACCAGCCAGGCGATGCTGTACGTGCTGGCGGTGGTGATCGCTGCGTACCGCCTGCCCTGGCAGCCGTCGATCGTCGCCGCGTTCGCGGCGGTCACGGCCCTCAACTTCTTTTTCATCCCGCCGCGCTGGACCTTCCACGTCGAGACCCGCGAACACCTGATCTCACTTTCCACCATGCTGGTCGTCGCGGTCGTGATCAGCCGCCTGGCCGACTCTCTGCGGCGTGAAACCGACGTCGCCAGGATCAACGAGCGGCGTGCCCGCCAGTTGCAGGAACTGGCCACCGCGCTGGCAGCAGCCGGCGATCTGCGGCAGGCCCTTACGCTCGCGCAGCAGGCCCTCGACAGCACGTTCCCGGGGCCGTCGATGCTGGCGGGCATCGACGCGCAAGGCGAGCCCGAGTTGCCGCCGGGCACATCGGCGATGGTGCGGGACGGGATGGCGTGCTGCCTGCGGGAAGCCGCGACCCTCGGCCCCGGGACCGGGCGCTGGCCCGGCCTGAACGCGTGGTTCGTGCCGCTGGGAGAAAAAGGCGCGCTGCATGGCGTGGCTTTGATCGAGAACGTCTCGGCCGGGGACGAGGCGGGCCGGGTCCACGCCCAGGCCATCTGCGCCCAGGTGGCGCAATCCCTGCTGCGCCTGAAACTGACGCAGGCGATGCAGCGGGCCCGCGAGGAGGCGCAGCGCCAGCAACTGCAGAGCACCTTTCTGGCGGCGATTTCGCATGACCTGCGCACGCCGCTGGCCGCGGTGGTCGGCGCCGCGTCCGCGCTGCAAACCCAGCGCGACAAACTCGCGCCGGCGGAGCAGGAGAAGCTGCTTGGCAGCATCGTGAACGAGGCCAACTACCTGTCGACCGTCACCGAGAACACGCTGCAACTGGTGCGCCTGGGCAACGCCGGGGAACTGCGGCTCGACTGGGAATCGATCGAGGAGATCGTCGGCGCGGTGCTGGCCAGGGTGCGGCAGCGCGACCCGGCACGACGTGTGCGCTCACAAGTGCCGGCGGGCCTGCCGCTGATCCGCGCCGACCCGGTGCTGCTGGCGCAATTGCTGGACAACCTGCTGGACAACGCCCTCAAGTACAGCGGCGAGGCGATCGACCTGGTGGTGGCCGTTCGCGATGGTGCGCTGAACGTCTGCGTGCAAGACCGCGGGCCCGGCGTTGCGCCCGGACAGGAGTCGGCCATCTTCGAGCCTTACCGTCGCAGCGACCGCTCCGGCCAGCGCGGCGCCGGCCTCGGCCTGGCCCTGTGCCGGGCGATCGCCACCGCCCACGGCGGTGCGCTCACGCTCGGCCGGCGCAGAGCGGGCGGCAGCAGTTTCCGGCTCTCCTTGCCGGTCGAGCCGCGGCAACCGGCGTCCGGCCTGCCATGAGCATGCGCGTGCTGGTGGTGGAGGACGACGCGGGAATCCGCTCGCTGATGCAGTCGTCGCTGGGCGTGGAAGGCTTCGAGGTGCAGACGGCGGTGTCGGTGAGCGAGGCGCGCGCCTTGCTGCGCCACTCGCGACCCGACGTGCTGCTGCTCGACCTCGGCTTGCCCGACGGCGAAGGGGTGGAGCTGGTGCGCGAGTTGCGCCAGCGCGATTCGCTTCCCATCCTCGTGGTCTCCGCCCGGCACCAGGAAGCGCAGAAGATCGAACTGCTGGATGCCGGCGCCGACGATTACCTCACCAAGCCCTTCAGCGTCGCCGAACTTCTGGCCCGGATCCGGGTCGCGCTGCGGCATCGAGGCACCTCGCTGGCCCCGGCATCGACGGTCCACGACCTGGACGGCCTGCAGATCGCCCTGAACCAGCGCACCGTGCAGCTCCACGGCGTCGACCTGCACCTGACACCGACCGAATTCAAGTTGCTGGCGCGCCTGGTACGAAGCGCCGGCCGGGTGGTGACGCATCGGCAACTGCTGACAGACGTCTGGGGCGCGGATTTCACCGGACACACCCATTATTTGCGCCTGTACATGGGGCAGCTGCGGGCCAAGATCGAAGCCGACCCGGCCGAGCCGCGCCACCTGCTGACCGAAACTGGCGTCGGCTACCGTCTGGCAGCCGACTGAAGGCGGCCCATATGCTTTCCTGATGCGGCCCCGCGCAGAATCCCGGTCTGTCCATCTTCCCAGCCACCCCATGACCGAACCCTCCCAGCGCGACGGCCGCGCCGCGCTCACCATCGGCGCCCTCGGAGTCGTCTATGGCGACATCGGCACCAGTCCTCTGTACACGATGAAGGAAGTGTTCAGTCCCGACATCGGCATTCCGCTGGATGCGTACCACCTGATCGGCGCGGTTTCCGTCATCTTCTGGGGCCTGATGATGGTCGTGTCGCTCAAGTATGTGCTGTTGATCCTGCGCGCGGACAACCGCGGTGAGGGCGGCATCATGGCCCTCACCGCGCTCGCCTCGAAAGCCGCCGGCAGCACCAAGCGACGGAAATTCGCGCTGCTGATGGTGGGCGTTCTCGGCGCGGCCTTGTTTTACGGCGACAGCATCATCACGCCGGCGATTTCGGTGCTCAGCGCAGTGGAGGGACTGGAAGGTGTCACTCCGGCGCTCAAGCCGTACGTTGTCCCCGCGTCGCTCGCCATCCTGGTCGGCCTGTTCGCCGTGCAGCGCCTCGGCACCGGGGTGGTGGGCAAGCTGTTC
>JBBQSO010000165.1:0-3460 GCA_038213805.1 Planctomycetota bacterium
CGGTGCGCGGGCCAAGACCTCGTCCACGCGACCCTGGGCGATCATGCCATCCCAGATGCTGGACGGAAAATCGTCGGCGTTGTAGAGCGAGGCGTCCATCTCGCCCGAGCGCCCGAGGTTGAACAGCGCGCCCTCGCACGCCGAGAGCATGTGCGGGAACCGCGCTAGGATCTCCTCGTACCGCCCGAGGAACGCCAGCACCTCGCACACCGGCACGTCCTGGTGCGGGTAGCGGACGAGCAGCTCATCGAAGCGCTCGCGGCGCAGCAGCAGATTCGCAGCGGCGCGCTCGGTGCCGACCTCGCGGTCGAGCAAATCGTCGTGCAGGCGCTGGAAGAGCTCGCCGAATTCCACGACCCCGGACTCGTTGAGCGCGTCGGCGTGGCGCGCCCATTGCATGGCGATGTAGGCGCGCCCTTCGGGCGACGCACGCGGATACCGCGCGCGGATCGCCGCACACAGCGCGCGCTGGTCGCCGCTGCCACCGAGCTGGGCGATGCGCTCGATCTCCACCAGCTCCTCGTGGGCGGTCCCCGCCAGCGGTGCCCAGCAGGCGGCGGCCGCCACCGCGTCGCCCTTGCGCAACAGGCTCAAGCCCTCCTTGAAGCACGCCTCCTCCGCGATGGCGGAGCCCGGGTGGCCGTCGCCCACGCGGCGGTACTGCTGCGCGGCCTGCTCGTAGAGGCGGTCCTGCAGCAGCGCATCGCCGATGGCGGTTGCTGGCACCTTCTCGGGGACTCCGAGCGCATAGACGCGGACATCGCGGAAGGCTTTGCCGCGGTACCAGGCGTAGAGCGCGATGTACCCGGAGGTGAACGGCAAGGGATCGATGTAATGGCACAGCTCGCGGCCATCGACCTGGATGGCGATGCGCGCCCCGACCTTCTCGAAGCGTAGGTGGTAGCGCGTCCCGACCTGGGGTCGGAAGCCGTTGTAGGCGAGGATGTGCTCGTGGGCGTCGAGGATGCCCGTGTAGGTGCCGTTGTAGGCGCCGACCTGGAGTTTGAACATGCCGTTGTACGAGTCGGGCGCCTTGCTGCCGTCGGCCGCCCAGAACGGATCGTGCTGCCAGATCAGCGAGATGTCGCACGGCGCCGTCCCGGGCATGATCTCACCGTCGAACTCGACCGCGGTATCGCCGGACAGCTGGCGTTGCAGGCACATGCGGCTGCCCAGGGACGCGGTCGAGACCAGCCAGCCACCCTGCACCGCGAAGGCCCCGTCCTGCACCTTCCAGCGCGTGCGCCACTCCTCCTTGGCGAAATCCTCGACGAGCACCGGATGGCCCCAGGTCGCGACCTCCTTCAGGCGCTCACCGTAGATGACGCCGAGTAGGCCGAGGATGACCACCGCCACCGTGGTGCCGATGGCGATGGCGCGGCCATGCCGACGGACAAGGCGGTGCAGGCGCGCGCTGAAACTTTCGCGGTGCGCCCGCACCGCCAGGCCACCCTGGAAGCGCTGGAGGTCATCGACCATCAGCTCGATGGTCTGGTAGCGGTCCTGCGCGCGCGGCTGCATCGCGCGCATGGCGATGGCCAGCAGGGCCGCCGGCACGCGTGCGCGCTCCGCGGGCGTCGGTGCATCGATCAGACCGGCGCGCTTGCGCCGCCAGAAGTCCTCTTCGTCATCCACCCACATCGGCGGGCGCAGCAGCAGCGCGTGGCAGAGCGTCGCACCGAGGCCATAGATGTCGCTGCGCAGGTCGACGGGCTCGAGCCGCGCCTGCTCTGGACTCATGTAGAGCGGCGTGCCGTAGAGCTGCACCCGCCCGGTTCCGACCCGCACCGCGCTGCCCCAGTCGGCGAGCAGGATCTCGCCGAAGTCGCCAAGCATGACGTTATCCGGCTTCACATCCTGGTGGGCGATGCCGTGGTGATGGGCGAAGGCCAGCGCATTACCGGCGCCGATGGCGATGGCGACCACCGCGTTGAGCGAGGCGATGCGCACGGAACCACGACCCTCGGCCGCAGCGCTCAATTCCCTGCCGAGGGACTGGCCCTCGATGCGCTTCATGATGAAGAACAGCCGCCCGCGCGCGTCGACGTCGACCTCGTGGATCGGGGGGATGTTGGGGTGCTGCAGCGCCGCGGTGATTTGCGCCTCGTCGAGGAAGTCGGCGAAGCGATCGGGCGCTGGCACCTCCGCGCCTGCCATGAATTTCACCGCCACGGTGCGGCGCAGGTCCCGGTCGTAGACCGCATAGACCTGACCGCTGGCCCCCGCACCGAGCAGGTCGCGCACCTCGAAGCGCGCACCGTCCATCCCCAGGGCGCGCCGCTCGAGGATCGGCTGCGGCAGTTCCGGCTGTGGGGCTCCGTCGTCCGCAGGCACCTCGACGACGCCGGAGCGGATGGTGCGGGTGAGCTGGGCGCGCAATTGGGCACTGGTACGGGTGCGGGTCGGTTCGGGCATGATCGCCCGTAAGCATACACCATGGTTCGCGACTTATCCAGATGCCTGCGGGACAGTGGGTTGGGTATACGATGCGAGACTCCGGACCTGACGTCGCATGTTCAGGGCCAGACGAGCCCATGGGGCGATGCATCGCCCGCTTGCAGCATGCGACCACAGACGCTTCCCGGGATCTCGGGTCTCGGGTCTTGTTCACTCCATCCCATGCCCGAACAGTTCCCTATGCTCCTCCATCGCGAAGCGGTCCGTCATGTCCGCGATATAGTCCGCGACGGCGCGGTGCAGTCCCAGGCCCTCGGCGCGCCGACCGTGCCCAGGCCGCAGGCTGTCGGAATGTGACGCGTAGAAGACGAAGCGGTCGCCAAGGATGCGCCGCGCCTTGTGAGAAATCGAGTACAGAGAAATCGAAGACAGGCACTCATCTCACAAATTGGAGAAATCGAGGACATGGAGAAATCGTGAGCGTCAAACCCGGCTCCCTAGCGGCTGAGGTTTCGCCGATATAATCGCGTGCATGGAGGTCGTGACCACTCCACAATTCATCGCGTTTCAGCCTTCGGATAGGATAGACGAACTCGCCCGCTCCGGATGGTGATGACGCCGGTGCCCGACAGAGCAGCGGCAAATGCTTGTCGTTCAAGCGCATCGCTGACCGGCAAGTTGCTCAATGCCGTGCACACCGCTGGTCTGGTCGAGCGTCTCTACCCGATCTTCGACCAGGGAGCTTTTTATGGCCGTGGCGTGATGCTCTATACCTTCACGCATCCGCAGTTCGGTTCTCGCACCTGGATCGGCCACAGCGGCGGCTCGCCTGGCATCAAGGCGGCGGTAGTCTTTTCACCCCGCGACCAAGCCTTCGTAGCCGTGGCGCTGACCGGCGATGGCTCGGCGGAGGCGTGCGTGAATCGTGTGCGTCAAACCAAGCTCACTAGCGGCCGAAGAGTCGCCGCTATAATCGCGCGCATGGAGGTCCTATGAAGACCGAGATTGCGCGCGCCGAGCGCTCCCCCAAACGAGATGCGGCCGTCAGAGGCCGTTCTTTGAT
>JBBQSO010000166.1:0-3280 GCA_038213805.1 Planctomycetota bacterium
GGGGGGGGGGGGGTGGGGGGTGGGTGTGGGTTGGGTGGCTGGCGGTCCCCCCGCCGCCCCCGCGCTCCCCCCCCCCCCCCCCCCCCCCCCCCCCCCCCCCCCCCCCCCCCCCCCCCCCCCCCCCCCCCACTTCCCCCCCGCGCGCAGCGCCCCCCCGAGATCCAGCGTCACCTCCTGCGTCGCCGCCGCTTCCGGGAGACCGGCCAGGATGTGTGGCAGCAGGATGCGGCGCGGATCCACCCGGCGCAGCGCGTAGCCGAAGGCCACCGCCACCACCAGGGCGCCGCAGGCGCGCAGCACGGGGTAGAGCGCGCCGTGGTCGCGGAAGGCCAGCCAGGTGGTGAAGAGCACGGTCGGGTTGAGGATCGGTCCGGCGAGCAGGTAGGTGATGGTGTGCGGCAGCGGCAGACCCTTGCGCATCAGCCCGCGCGCGACCGCGAGCACGCCGCATTCGCAGGCCGGGAAGGCGGGCGCGGCCAGGGCGGTGACCGGGATGCCGAGGATGCCCAGGCGCCCGACCAGGCGTGGCAGCACGGTCGCGGGCAGGAACACCTCGATCAATCCGCCGACCAGCGAGCCGATGAGGATGTAGGGCACGGACTCGAGGACGATGGCGATGAAGTAGGTGGTGAAGCTGTCATGCCACGGGCGGTGCGCGGCCAGCGGCGGGAACAGCGCGAGCGTGGTGACGATCAGCCCGAGGAAGAGCACGCGATTGGCGAGCGGCGTGCCTCCCCCGGCCATGCGGGTGGCGAACGACGCGGCAGCGGGCGATGGCGAACTCATGTGCGGCCGTCCGGAGCGGATGTCACCGCGCCGGCCCGGTTGGGCAAGGCGCAGCAGTGCCATCTGGTACCCGCGCCGTCGCAGCGCGCTGCCGCCGGACATTCCCCGGAGCGGAACGCGAGCGTCTCGACCACGCCCGGGAGGCGGCCAGCGCTGCGTCGACCACTTCGCGCTGGACCGGCTTGGCCGTTGAACCGCCAGCCCCCGGCGCGTACAGCCGATCGCCATGCGCACCGGCCTGCCCCTGCCGTCCCTGGTTCTGCTGCCCATGCTCGCCGCCAGCGCACTGCCCGGCGCCAGCGCCACCTGGGACGACCACGGCGGCGGCACCGGCCTGACCGGCGACTGGGACGGCGCGCGTATCATTTTCGAGGAGAATGGGACCATCATCGCTGCGCGTCTGCTCGGCGAGGGCGGCTTCCCCAACCCGACGGACGCTGGCGAGCGCCAATTCACCTGCTTCGGCGAGGCGTCGCTCGGTCTCGACCTGGAGCGCTGGGCGGGTCTGCCCGGGGCCAGCCTCTACGCCGAGTTCCAGCACCGCAGCGGCGACGACATCCTGCCGGTGGCGGCGCTCCAGCCGTGGTCGCTGTACGCGGTGCAGGACCGCGACCAGCTCGGCCGCCTGTGGTACGCCCAGACGCTGTTCGACGGTCTGCTCACCGTCAAGGTCGGCAAGGAGGACGCCAATCGCGAGTTCGCCGCCAGCCCCTACGCGGCCACCTTCATGAACCGTGGCCTGGTCTATTCGGCGACGCTCGCGACCCTGCCCACGTGGCCTGACCCGGCCACCGCGCTGAACGTCACCCTGGCCGCTGACGGCCTCTATGCGAAGGCCGGTCTCTACGACGGGCGCACCGCCTCGGGCACGTCCACCGGCAACCGCTGGCTGCACCTGCCGGGCAACGACGCCTTCGCCATCGCCGAGGTCGGTGCGGAGTGGTTCGGCCTGGGCGCCAGGCATCTCGCCGGGCTCGCCCTCGGCGGCTGGCGCCAGCAGGGCGATCGCCTGCGCGCCGATGGCGGCCACCAGGCGGGGATGCAGGGGGCCTACGTGGTCGTGGACCGCGTGCTGCTGGCGATGCGCGGCAAAGGCGAGCGCGGCCTGGCGGCCTTCGTCACCGGCGGGCTCGCCGACCAGCGCGTGGTGGCGGTGGCACGCCAGATTGGTGGCGGCGTGGTGTGGCGTGGGCCGTTTCCCACGCTGCCCCGGGACCAGGCCGGCATCGGCGGCAGCTGGGGTGGACACGGCGACGCAGGCGATGCGGACGAGGTGGTCGGCGAAGTGTTCTACGCCGCCTGGCCGCTGCCGTGGCTGGGACTTCGCGCCGACCTGCAGCGCTATGTCCATCCTGGCGGGCTGGCCGCGGCCGCGCCGGCGTGGGTGGTTGGAGTGCGGGGCGAGGTACTGTTCTGATCAGCACCGCCGCCTGGGTGCACCAGGTCCGCCTTGTACACCGCTCGGGGCAGGACGGTGAGCGTGATTGCCAAGCCACGGCCGGTGGGCGACACTTCCAGCCCTGCCGGTGCCGTCCCCAGCCATGCCAGCCACGTCCATCCTCGATCTCTTCTCCGTCGCCGTCGCGCACGGGCTGGTCGCGGCCGAAGCGCTGCCGTCGCGCACCACCGGGCTCGACCAGGACGCCTGGCTCGCCGCGCACGGCCTGGACGCCGAGGCCCGCGCCACGCTGGTGGTGGAGCTCGACAACTACCGCCTCGGCGCCGAGCTCGGCGGCTATACGATCAACGGGTTGATCGGTCTCGGCCCCACCGGCGCGCTCTACCGCGCGCTGCAGCGTTCGATGCAGCGCGAGGTCGCGCTCAAGGTGCTGCCGGCGTCCTATCGCGCGCAATCGCCGCTTGCCGGCCAGCTGCTGCGCGAGGCGCGCGCCGCCGGCGGCGTCAACGACCAGGGCGTGGTCATGGTCTTCGACGTCGGCGAAGCCGACGGGCGTTTCTACATGGCTGGTGAACACCTGTCGCGCGGTACCCTCGCGGTGCGCCTCGCCCAGGTGCGCGGCCCGCTGCCGGTGGTCGAGGCCCTGGCCCTGGCGCGCGATTGCGCCGGCGGACTGGCGGCGATCGCCGCGGCCGGTCTGACGCACGGCGACCTCAATCCGGACACCATCAAACTCAGCGCCGAGGGCCGCGCCAAGCTCGACGACCTGGGCTTCTCGCGCGTCCTGGTCCCCGGACCGCCGCCCGCGCTGGCGCCGCGCCGCGGCCGGCCGGGCTATCTCGCCCCCGAGGTCGCGCTCGAGGATGGTCCCGGCGATATCCGCGCCGACATTTTCGCGCTCGGCACGGTGCTCTACGAGATGGTCACCGGGCAGCGCGCCTACAAGGCCATCGACCACGAGCGCTACGTGCGCGAGCTCACCCGCCAGGAGGCGCCCGACCCGCTCGCGGTGGCGCCGCAGCTCGATCCGCGCATCGCCGCCCTGGTGCGCACCGCCATGGCCCAGCAGCGCGGCGAGCGCTTCGCCGACGCCAC
>JBBQSO010000167.1:0-3217 GCA_038213805.1 Planctomycetota bacterium
GTCCCAGGAAGGGTTCATGCGTCGTTGGCGCGCATGCGCGCGCTCAGGCGATCACGCCTCGATGCGCGACTTGACCGTCGCGACCACCTCGGCGATCGGCAGGCGCACCTGCTGGGTGGTGTCACGGTCGCGCAGGGTGACGGTGCCGTCCTGCAGGGTCTGGCCGTCGACGGTCACGCAGTAGGGCGTGCCGATCTCATCGTGCTTCGCGTAGCGCTTGCCGATGGACGCCTTCTCGTCGTACTTGGCGTTGACGCCGGCCTTGAGCAGGGCGGCGATGATCTCGCGCGCCTTCTCGGGCATGCCGTCCTTCTTGACCAGCGGCAGCACCGCGCACTTGATCGGCGCGAGGCGCGGGTGCAGCTTGAGCACGGTACGCGTCTCCTTCTCGCCGCTGGCGGTGACGCGCTCCTCTTCATGGTAGGCATCGATCAGGAAGCACAGCAGGGCGCGCGTCGCACCGGCAGCCGGCTCGATGACGAACGGCTTGTATTTCCAGGGCTTGGCGCCGGTCTTGGGATCGGACTTCTCCTGGTCGACGTACTGCAGGGTCACGCCGCTGTGCTTCTCGTGCTGGGTGAGATCGTAGTCGGTGCGGCTGGCGATGCCTTCCAGCTCGCCCCAGCCCCACGGGTACTGGTACTCGACGTCGTAGCAGTCGTCGGCGTAGAACGCCATCTCGTCCTTGGCGTGCTGGCGGAACTTGAAGTCGTCGGGGTAGTTCGCGAAGCGGCGCCACCACGACATGCGCGCCTCCTTCCAGAACGCCATCCACTCCTTCTGCGTCCCGGGCTCGCAGAAGAACTCCATCTCCATCTGCTCGAATTCGCAGGAGCGGAAGATGAAGTGCTCGACGGTGACCTCGTTGCGGAACGATTTCCCCATCTGGGCGATGCCAAACGGCGGCTTCATGCCCGACGATTCGAGCACGTTCTTGAACTGCACGAACATCGCCTGGGCGGTCTCGGGGCGCAGGTAGGCGAGCGTCGGCGCGGTCAGGTGTTCGATCACTCCACGCAGCAGCTTGGCGCGGTCCTTGGTGGTCGCGAAGTCGGCGAGCGCCTTGGCCAGCACGCCTTCGCCGGACTCGCGGCCGAAGCGCGCTTCGACCGCCGCGGGCAAGTCGGGGGCCGCGGTCAACTCGGCGAGGGCGACCGCCACCTCCTGCATCGGATCCACCGCGCCGAGCGCGGTGCGGAACATCAGGTTGAACTGCTTCTCGTCGGTGAGGAAGGCCGAGCCGAAGGTCGGCCCGACGTAGCCACGCCACGGCCAGGTCTTGGTCGGCACGGTGGCGCCCTTGGCGAAGAAGCCGAACTCGGTCGCGCTGACGGCGCGCAGCCCGTTCAGTACGTTGCCGTCGCGCTCGAGGGCGACGCCGAAGTTCTTTTCGATCTGCTCGGCCCAGTCCTTGGCCACGCCCTTGTCGGGGCAGGTGATGGGCAGCTCGCTGCCCACCGGCGGGCGCGGCGCCTTGTCAGCGCGGAAACGCTCCTTCGAGACCTTGCAATCGACCAGCGGATCGCTGAAGCCGGCGGCGTGGCCGGAGGCGCGCCACACATTCGGGTGCATGATGATCGAGGCGTCGATGCCGACCACGTTCTCGCGCGTGGTCACCATGTCGCGCCACCACTCGCCCATCAGGTTGCGCTTGAGTTCGGCCCCGAGCGGGCCGTAGTCGTACGCCGACTTCAGTCCGCCGTAGATCTCCGAAGACTGGAAGACGAAGCCGCGGCTCTTGCACAGCGCGACGAGCTTCTTCATCACGTCGCCAGGACGGCGGGCCAGGGCGGCGGCGGGGGCGGCATCGGTCATGGGGATCCTCGCAGGCGCCGCAGGTTAGACCGGTGCGGACGGGGGCAAGGGAAACCGGTGGGAACGTCGGGACAGCGGACCGCCGTGCCGACGTCCTACTTCGCAGCGACCTTCGCCGGCGGTATCGACAGCGCGAGTCGTTCCGCCACGAAGCGCGTGAACAGGTGCGGGCTCTGCAGCACCACCTTCCAGCCGTAGAGGTTGCTGTTGGCCGCGCCGGCAGTGCGCTCGTGCCAGGCCTGGATCTCGGTCTGGACATCCTTGCGGTGGCCGTCGAAGTGGCCGATCGCGCTCCACAGCACCTGGCCGTCGAGGCACGAGACCAGCTCGGCGGTGACGCCCATGGAGAGCGGGTCGAAGCTGTCGTATTCCTCGACCCGGCCGATCAGCACGGCGTCGACGTGCAGGGCGTCGCGCAGACGCAGCAGATCGTCGGCGGTGATGCGGTTGGCCTGGATGACGTCCTTGGCGAGCAGTGCGCCGCGCTGCTCGGCGCTGACGCCCTTGACCTCGTGCAGGCCGAGTTCGCGCAGCGACGAGGTCATGCTCTGGTCGATGTTGGACGCGGTGCGGCCGATGCCGTCGGCGAGGAAGAACGGCAGCACCGCGATGCTGCGCACCTCGATCGCCTGCGGGGTGGTGTGAAACGACAGCACCTCGTGTTGGGGAGCGGGAGGGTGCGGTCTGAACGACCACTCACAGCCGGTGATAACCAGCGCAGCGGCGAGGAACGCCGCTCCGAGTCCGGCAGTCCGGAAGTCATTCAGCAGTCCGGAAGTCCGGAAGTCCGGAAGTTCGGAAGTCTTGTGATCCATGGGCTTCCCTGATTCCGAGGGCTTTTTCTTACACGCGATCGCGATTTTTCGGGCGTGATCGGTGGCTGGCCTGCCATCCGACTTCCGGACATCCGGACATCCGGACTTCCGGACCCATGACTGACTTCCGGACTTCCGGACATTCTTCTTCATTTGGGCGCCGTTTCCCGCACCTGGGTGCGGATCAGGTCCTGGACGTCGAGCAGCTCCTGGCTCTGGCCAGGCTGCAGGCGCAGCACGCCGCCGGCCATCACGTAGAAGGCGCGCTCGGCGCGCAGCCGGGCCAGCTCGCTGGAGGCGATCTGCTCCTTGAACTGGGCGTTGGCGGCCTGCCGCTCGGCAAGTTCCTGCTGGGCGACCACCAAGCTGTCCTGCACGTGGCTGAGGCTATCGGCCTTTTCGGCGAGGCCCTCGCCGCGCGAGGTGGCGCTGGTCAGGTCGTGGCGCAGCCCGGCGATCACCGTGTCTTTGCCGGCGGTGGCGGCCTTGGCCTGGGCGAGTTCGCGCTCCAGGCGGCGGATGTGCTCGAGCACGGTCTCATTTCCGAGCCCGTCGACCATGAAACTGGATCCCCCGCGCAGCGCACC
>JBBQSO010000168.1:0-3119 GCA_038213805.1 Planctomycetota bacterium
CCCCCCCCCCCCCCCCCCCCCCCACGCCGCACCGGCTCACCCCAGCCGCGACGCGGAAGGCAGCAAGCCATGACCGCCTTGATCGAATTCTCAGCCGTCGGCTGCCACGCTCGCGACTTCGCGACACCGCTGCTCGCCGACCTCGACTTCACGCTTGAGGCCGGCGAGGCCGTGGCCCTGGTCGGCCCAGCCGGCGCGGGCAAGAGCACCGCCCTCGGACTGGCGGTCGGCGAAAGCCGGCCGAGCCGCGGCGAGGTCCACGTGTTCGGCGCCAACACCAGCCACCTCGACCGGGCGGGCCTCGTGCACCTGCGCTCGCGCATCGGCTTCGTCCCGCAGCAGGGGGCGCTGCTCGGCAACCTGACGCTGATCGAGAACCTCGAGCTGCCGCTACGCTACCACCAGCGCGCGGACGCCGCGCATATCGCAGAGGCCCTGCACGACGCCTGCGCGCTGCTCGAATTCGAACCCGAGGACATCCCCCTCTGCCTGCCCGCCATGGCCACCCAGGAGATGCGCCAGCTTGTCGCGCTGGCGCGCAGCCTCGCGCTGCGGCCCCAGGTGCTGATCGTCGACGAGCCGGCGGTCGGACTGGGCGGCAACGCCCAGCGCGAGATCTGGCGCCTGCTTGCCGGCCTGCGCGAGCGCAGTGGACTCGCCTTGCTCATTGCCAGCCACGACCAGACCGCGGCGCGCGCCCTCACCGACCGCGTGGTCGCACTACCGGCGCGGCATCATGATACGCGCCGCATGTCGCGGAGCATGCGGTTGTAACCCGGTCTTTTGGTGACCGCCGTCCGATGCCAGGCGACCGGGACCACGTCGCGTGCAGAACGCTGACCACCGGACCTGCCGAATCCCGCTTCCCGCAGATCCAACACCGGCATGCCACGGCCGTACCTTGGCGGAGACCCTCATGCGCAACCCCCTCGACCGTATCGCCAGCTATGCCAGCGTCACCTGCCTGGCCGGCCTGGTCGCGTGGCTGTTCCTGGCCGCATCCTGCTCCTCGTCGGGTGGCGCCGGGGGCCGCGCCGACAGCCGGCCGGCCGTGCCTGCGCCGCCCGCGACCGCTGCGACCGCCGCAGTCGCGGTCGAGCCGCCGGTCGGCGGGCACATGACGCTCGGCGACCCCGAGTGGAAGGAGCGCCTTACTCCGGCGCAGTTCGAAGTGCTGCGCCAGCACGGCACCGAGACGCCGTTCGGCGCAGTGTATGAGCAGTCAGAGAAGGACGGTACCGGCACCTACCATTGCGCAGCCTGTGGCGCACCACTGTTCGCCTCGACCACGCGCTTCCACTCCGGCACCGGCTGGCCGAGCTTCTTCGACCCCCTGCCCGGCCGCGTCGATGCCAGCAGCGACACCAGCCTCGCCATGGTGCGCGACGAGGTGCACTGCGCGCGCTGCGGCGGCCACCTCGGCCACGTCTTCAACGACGGCCCACAGCCGACCGGCAAGCGGTACTGCATCAATGGCGTGGCCCTGGCATTCGCCGCGCAGGACACAGCCGTCAAGCCCGCCACCGAGATCGCGACCTTCGCGGCCGGCTGCTTCTGGGGCGTCGAGGCGACCTTCCGCCGCACCAAAGGCGTGGTCGCGACGCAGGTCGGCTATTGCGGCGGAACACTGCTCAATCCCACCTATCCCCAGGTCTGCTCGCACGACACCGGCCACGCCGAGGCCGTGCAAATCGAGTACGATCCGGCCGTGGTCAGCTACCAGCAGCTGCTTGAAGTGTTCTTCGCCAACCACGATCCGACCACGCTCGATCGTCAGGGGCCGGACTATGGCGACCAGTACCGCTCAGCGGTCTTCGCCAACTCGCCCGCACAGGCCGCAGCGGCCACCGCCTACGTCGCCAAGCTCACCGCGGACAAGCGCTTCAGCGACCCGATCGTCACCCAGATCGTGCCCGCCGCGCCCTTCTACCGCGCCGAGGAGTACCACCAGCAGTACCTCGAGAAGCGCGGCCTGGCTTCGTGTCACGTGCGCTGAATCACCAGATTGGAGACAGGATAAAACAGGAGGCGCGGAGACGCGGAGATCGGAGGAGGGGAGGTGCGGGCTGCGGGGTGCGGGGTGCGGGGTGCGGGGTGCGAGAGTCGCCGCGACGCCCCCTCCCGCCACCTGCATCCGCATGGCCCGCTCCTCTGCGATCTGGAGATCAGCGAAGCGGGCTTGCCCATACCCCTTTCCCTCCTCATCCGATCTCCGCGTCTCCGCGCCTCCTGTTCGATCCCTCTTCCCCGAGCGACCTCGCAACGCCTCACTTGGCGAGGTTGCCCGTGTGCAGTCCGCACTCCTTCTGCGTCGCCTCCTCCCACCACCAGCGGCCTTCGCGTTCGTGCTGGCCGGGCAGCACTGGGCGGGTGCAGGGCTCGCAGCCAATGCTGACGAAGCCGCGTTCGTGGAGCTTGTTGTAGGGCAGCTGCAGGGCGCGGATCTCAAGCCAGACGTCAGCGCTGCTGACGTTGGCGAGCGGGTTCCACTTGACGAGTTCGCCGCCGCCCTGACCGCGGAAGGCGGGATCGGCCTGCACCACCGGGACACCACCGCGCGTCGGGCTCTGGTCGCGGCGCTGGCCGGTGATCCAGGCGCGCAGCCCGGACAGCTGACGCCGCAACGGCTCGACCTTGCGCACCCCGCAGCACTCATGGTGCCCGTCCTGGTAGAAGCTGAACATACCCTTGGCGCGCACGAGCGCCTGCAGCGCCGCGGCCTCGGGCACGCAGTACTCGATGCGCAGGCGGTAGCGCTTCTCGACCTCGGCGAACAGCCGGTAGGTCTCGGGGTGCAGGCGCCCGGTGTCGAGACTGAAGACGCGGAACGGCAGCCCGGTCTGGCTGGCGTGCTCGATCAGCAGCACATCCTCGGCGCCGCTGAAGCTGATGGCGATGTCCTGCCCAAAACCGGTCAGCGCCTGGCGCATGATGTCTATCGGCGCAGCGGTGGACAGCGTCGTGGCGAGGGCAGCATGATCGGTCATGACATCTCCGGGCGCGCAGCTTCGCGAACCCGGGTCCCGCGCAAGGCCCCGCGGGCGATCCCCTTTGGCACCACTACGCCATCCCCCTATCGGCGCCCAGCACCAGCCTTACCATCCGCTTATGCGTCCCAG
>JBBQSO010000169.1:0-3090 GCA_038213805.1 Planctomycetota bacterium
CCCGTATCGCGCTGGTAGATGGGGGTATAGCTCCGTTGGTTGAGCTTTTGAATGGCATTCAAAAGGTCAGGAGTTCGAATCTCCTTACCTCCACCATCGTGACCAGGCCCGGCACCCGCCGGGCCTGAGTCTTTGTGTGCATTGCGGACCGGACCGGGAAGGGGCTGCACATGCGGGTGGTCGTGCAGCGCGTCAGCCGCGCCACCGTCGCCATCGCCGACCAGGAGCGCGCGCGCATCGCGGGCGGCCTGCTGGTGCTGCTTGGCGTGGCCGCGGGCGACACCACCGAGGACGCAGGCTGGCTCGCCGGCAAGGTCGCGCGCCTCCGCATCTTCCCCGACGACGCCGGTCTGATGAACCGCGCCGTGGGCGCCGCCGGCGCCCCGGGCGGCCTGCTGGTGGTCAGTCAATTCACCCTGCTAGCCAGCACCTGCCATGGCAACCGGCCCGCGTTCACCGGGGCGGCGCGGCCAGATCAGGCGGAGCCCCTTTATCGAGAATTCGTCGCCCTGCTCGCCATCGCCAGTGGGCGCCCGGTGATGACGGGCGTGTTCGGAGCGGATATGCAGGTCGAATTGGTGAACGATGGCCCGGTGACGATCGTCATCGACTCGCGGCTGCGGGAGTGATGGGGGGAGAAACTGGTGGCTGATCGTCGACAGCCCTCTCCATTCCAGTCCATTCGTCTCGTCCGATCTCTGCGGCTCCGCCCACCCTGTTCGCTGTCAGCCATCAGCCATCAGCCATTACCGGTGCCGCCGTCGCCGGATCAGGCGGCGCCGCGTCGAGTCCGAACTTGGAGTCTGCGAATCGTCGTCTGCGGCGGTGGCCGTGCCCTTCGGTGGCGTGTTGTCACCGTCCACCCCGCCGAGGTCGTCGGTGCTGGTGCCGGGCAGGGCGGGCAGGGGGCGGCCTTCTGAGAGGCAGCGCAAGGCCTCGACCACGGCGTCGCCGTCTTCCAAGCGGTCGGCGACGTGCTTGGTCATCATCAGCCCGATCAGATGCCGGCTGTCGACATGCATGCTGTCCGGGAAGTCGAGTGGTTCGATGGCACTGCGCACGAACATGTCGATCAGGGTCTCGCCGGTGAAGGGCGGGCGGCCGACGAGCAGGAAGTAGAGCGTCGCGCCCAGGCTCCACACGTCGCTGGCTGGGAGCACCTTGTCCGGGGTACGCGCCTGCTCGGGAGCGGCGTATTCCGGGGTCCCGACGATGCGGATGGTGCGCGTCGCGCCTTCGCCGGCGTGGTCGACGCGATCGCGCACCAGGCCCAGGTCGAGCAGCTTGGCGGTGCCGCCCGGGGTGATCAGGATGTTGTCGGGCTTGACGTCGCGGTGCACCAGGTTGGCGCGGTGCGCGTGGCCGAGGGCGCGCCCCACCTGGTAGATCAGGTTGAGCGCCTCGGCGCGCTTCATCACGCCGTGCTTGTGGACGTGCTGCGCGGCGGTCGTGCCGGGCACGTACTCCATCGAGTAGCAGTACAGGCCGTTGACCTGGTCGTCGAGCACGTCGTGGACGGCCACCAGGTGCGCGTGGCTGAGCTTGGCCGCGGCGCGCGCCTCACGCAGGAAGGCCGAGACCGATGCGGGATTCTTCAGGCGGCTGGGATGCAGGACTTTGAGCGCCACCTCGCGATCGAGCGAGTTCTGGCGCGCCAGGTAGACCGTGCCCATGCCACCGCGACCGAGCACGCGCTGGATGGTGTAACCGAGGACTTCGGTGCCGGGGGCGAACTGTGCGGGCGGGAGGGGGGAGGTCATGCTGATCCGGGATGGCGTGATCACTGAGCATGGCCGCGATGGAGGGAATTGGAACGTCCGACCGGCGGCTGGCGGCTGAAGCTGCGCCACCGCTCCCAACCCCTTGGCAGAACCACCACGCGAGCGATCATGGCGGCCGCGAGGACCATCGTCATGACGGCAGTTCCGGCAGCATATCAGCAGGCGCGCGCGGTGGCGCTGGCCGCGGCCCAGGCGGGTGGCCGGGCGGCGCTGGCGCACTTCCGCCGCGCCGACCTGATCGTGGAATGGAAAGCCGATGAGAGCCCGGTGACGCGCGCCGACCGCGAGGCCGAGGCCGCCGTGCGCGCGGTGATCGCCGCCGCCTTCCCCGCCGACGCGTGGCTGGGCGAGGAGACCGGCGAGGCGCCCGGAGCCGGTGCCACC
This sequence comes from Planctomycetota bacterium, assembly GCA_038213805.1. GTDB lineage: Bacteria > Planctomycetota > UBA11346 > UBA11346 > UBA11346 > BOG-1363. Next base: position 2,166 of record JBBQSO010000169.1, read on the forward strand.
CCCAACGGTCGACGCTGGATAGTCGATCCCATCGATGGCACGCGCAACTTCGTGCGCGGCGTGCCGCTGTGGGCGACGCTGGTGGCGCTTGAGGCCGCCACCCCGACGGGCGACCGCATCGTCGCCGCCGCGGTCGGCATCCCCGCACTCGGCGAATGGTACGACGCCGTGCTGGGCGGCGGCGCGCGCTGCAACGGCATCCCCATCCGCGTCGCCGCCACCACCGCGCTCGACCAGGCGCTGTGGTGCTTCGAGACCCCGGCCTGGTTCCGCAATCACGGTCTGGGTGGCGTCTTCGACGAACTCTGCGCGCGTACCGCGCTGCAGCGCGGCCTGGGCGACGCCTACGGCCACATGCTGGTCGCCTCGGGCCGCGCCGAGATCGTGGTCGAGCCCCAGCTCAGCGTCTGGGACGTGGCCGCCACCAGCCTGGTGGTCAGCGAGGCCGGCGGGCGTTTCAGCGATCTCGACGGCACGCCTTCGCTGCGCGCGAACAACGCGGTCATCACCAATGGCATGCTGCATGAGCGGGTGCTGGAGATCATTGCGCGGGGGCGGGGCTGAGAGAAAGACTCTAGACCCTAGGGACGGCCGGTCGAATCCGCGGAACAAGTGACGGTGATCCGACGCGGAACGTGGGAAGAGTGGACAGACGAGGTGCACGTTGCGAGTTGCGCGGCTCGACCGGCTGCCACCAGGATCCGAGACTGCTGTACTCGTCGCGCGCGCCTCCGCGCGGCGAGATACGAGCATCAAACGCGCAACCAGCTGAAGCATACCTAGGGTCTAGGGTCAATGGCGTTCACTTAAGAAATCCTCATAAACCGCTGTAAATATTGATCTTGACATGCTTAACGGGTCCGGATTTCCGGCCTTATGAGCACTTCTATTACTCCCGAGCGCACCCTGCGCCGCTTCCTGGACT
>JBBQSO010000170.1:0-3025 GCA_038213805.1 Planctomycetota bacterium
GCGCTCGGCGATCAGGAACCCCGGGCGCTCGCCTTCGGGCAGGGCGGCGATGGGCAGCCGGGCGAGACCATCGCCGTCGCTGAACGCCTCGCCCAGTGGCTGGCCGTGGGTTGAGAACAGGCGCACGCGCACCCCGGCCTGTGGTGCCGCGCCGCGCAGCGACAGCACCCACGCGTCGACCGCGTCAGCGCCGCAGCGTCCGCTGAGGGCGAGGTCGGACAGCGACACCACGCTGCGCTCGGCCAGACGGTACCACCAGTGCTGCTCATGCGCCACGGTGACCGCGTCGTTGCTGGCGCTGATCTGGATCTGGTAGACACCGTCGCGCGCCGCGCCGCCCGGCAGCAGATCGTCGAGCGCGAGGCGCAGGTCGTGGACGCGGTTGTTGCCGGCGGGCACGGCGATGGTGCGGCTGGCGAGCGGCTCTGCGAAGGCGTCGAGGTTGCCGCTGGCGCGCCAGGCGACCAGCTGTTCCGGCACCACGCGCGCGATCGTCACCGACACCGCGGACAGGTTCATGGCGTGCGCGACCACGCTGCGCCCGCCTCCGGCACCGAGATAGCCGTGGTCGAGGTCGAACCAACAGGCGGCCTCGCGGTCGCCCACCGTCACCGCAGCGGTGTCGGGCACCGGCCAGTCCACCGCCGCGGCTGCATCCGGCGGCGTGGCGATGGTCACCGCGTAGCGGGTGCCCGGCTGGAAGTCGCCTTCCAGCGCGCAGCCGCTCCAATGGGCGACGACGGTGAATGGTACCGCCGGCGTCACGCGCAGCGCGCGACGCAGCACCTCGGTCGTCACCGCGCCGTCGAAGGACAGATCCAGTGCGGCTTGGCCGCGGCTCGGCACGCGGCTGCTGAGGCGTTGCAGATGGGGATTGCGGCCGAGATCGATGGTGCGGACTTCGTCCGCCGCCAAGCCGAGCGGGCCGCCGGTGCCGGCCAGTCCGGCGCGCAGGTGCAGGTGGGCGTGGCGGCCGCCGAGGTGCGCCGGCAGCGCCACTGGACCGACCAGCACGCGCACCAGCGCGTGGCCGACTTGGCCGCTGCCGTCTTCTGCGGGAAAGACCTCGGGCTCGCCGGCCCGGACGATGGTGAGCGCATGCCCGTCGTCGTCGGTGGCGCTGAGGTGGGCAAGCAACTCGTCGGGCAGGACGCGGTCGCTGAAGGTCAGGCCGACGAGCTGGCAGCCGTCGGTGCGGTGCTCGACCGCCATCGCCCCGAACAGGCGCAGCGGCGCGGTGTGCGCGTGCAGACTGGGATCGGCGGCGAGGGTGAAGCCCGCCAGGGCGCGCAGCCGGTGGCGGTCGAGGGTGGCGGTGAAGGGCGTGGCGGGCGGCAGCGCGCGCGCAGCGGTGAAGACCAGGGTGTGCTCGTCCGCCCACGCCCAGGCGCCAGCCACCGCGGGGGTCACGGCGCCGGGTGGTGTGGCGATCGGTCCCGGACCGGCAGCCATCGGCAACGAGAACGTCCAGCCGAGCGACCGCGCGTCGGCGATCACCCCGCCCTCCGCGACCAGCGGGGTGGCCGCGAGCAGGTCGGTGCGCGGCGCCCACCAGCGCTGCCAGGCCATCCAGGTCAGCGCGTTGAGGATGGCGAAGGCCGCAATGATGGGCGCGAGACGCATGGGTGGCTCCCGGGTGACGAGCACGGCCGAGCATGCAGGCCCGCCGCTGCTGGCAATGGGGTGCCCACAGCTCTGTCGTAGGGGACTTTACGCGCGCCCCTTGCATACAGCGGCGCGCTCCGGGGACGGGTAGAGTTCGCCTCTGGTGCGTCTGCGGCTATGGTCGCGCCGCCATGCTGGACCGTTCTCCTCCTCCGGCGGTCACGCTCCAGCCGTCCGCTGGTGACGCAGCGGAGTCGCTTCCCACTCCCGCGCGCTGGCGCCTCGGCCTGATCGGCGAGGCGCTGATCCCGCTGACCTTCGGCACCGCGCTGGTGGTCGCGCTCGCCACCCTCATCGCCTACCAGGTCGGCATCCGCCACGAGCGCGCGCAGGCGCTCGACGCGATCCTGCACCACGCCGAGGAACGCAGCGGCCGCGAGCAGGCGACCTTTTCGCGCGTCGAGCGCCAGGTGCGCCAGGCGCGCGCGCTGCTCGCCGCGCGCCTCGCCCAACCAGGCGTCGACGCATCGCCGCCACTGGCCGAGTCCGGCACGCGCCGCCTGCTGCCGGCCGCCGGAGCCGCGCCGCTCGCGGTCTTCGTCACGGCCGCGGCGGCGCAGGACGCTGACCAGCTGCACGCCGTCACCACCGCGCACGCGCTGCTTGCTGATCTCGGTCCTGCGCTGACCGACTACCCGGCGCATCTCAGCATCGCGGTCGCCGACCGCTGGCTGGCCGGCTGGGGCGATGACGAGGTCGAGCTGGTGGGAAACATGCTGCCCGGCGATCCGGTGCTGATGCCGGCGGAGCGGCGCCTGCTGAGTGCGGTCGGCGAGGTGCGCTGGTCGGGGGTGTACATCGAACCGGCCGCGGGCCGTTGGCTGGTCGCGGCCACCGCTGCGCTCGACATCCCCGGGGTCGGGCGCGCCGCGATCACCCAGGTGCTGCCCATCGACGAAATCCTCGCACGCAGCAGCGCCACCCAGCTGCCGGGCGGCGAGACCTTGGCTTACGACACGACTGGGCAACTGCTCGCGCACTCGCGCCTCGATGCGCGCATCCGCGCCGCCAACGGCACCCTGACCCTCGCCGGTTCCGGCGACCCGTTGCTCGCGCGCCTGGCCGGGGTGATCCCGGCCAGCGGCCCGGCGGCCGAACTCATCGCCGACCCGCAGGGCGGCGGCTGGTTCGCGGTCTCGCGCCTGAGCGGTCCGGGGTGGACCATGGTCACGGTCCATCCCGCGGCCGCGGTCGAGCGCCGCGCGCGCACCACCGTGGAATGGATCCTGGTGGTCGGCGCGGCGGTGATCGCCGCGCAGTGGCTGGTGCTGGTCGTGGTGCTGCGGCTGCGTGTCGGCGCGCCGCTGCGCCGGCTGGCGGCGGCGGCCGCCGCACTCGCCGAGAGCCGGCCCGGGCCGGC
>JBBQSO010000171.1:0-2783 GCA_038213805.1 Planctomycetota bacterium
CAGCTGGGCCTCAAGGGCATGGCCGGCGCCTTCGACGACGCGGTCACCACGGGCCTGCAGCGCAACCGCACGGCCATGGAGATGCTCGCCGATCTGCTCAAGGCTGAGACCGCCCATCGCCAGGCCGCCTCGATCCGATACCGCATGACGGCCGCCAAGCTGCCGGTGATGAAGGACCTGTCGGCCTTCCTCTTCGAAGGCTCGCCGATCAACCAGGGTCTGGTCGGCTCGCTGCACGACGGCGCCTTCCTGGCCAACCGCCGCAACGTCGTGCTGGTCGGCGGGACCGGCACGGGCAAGACCCACCTGGCCATCGCCATCACCGCCAACGTGGTCCGCGCCGGCGCTCGCGGCCGCTTCTTCAATCTCGTCGACCTGGTGAACCGGCTCGAAGACGAAACCCGGCGCGGCAAGGCCGGCGCGCTCGCAGCCCAGCTCTCCCGGCTGGATCTCGTGGTGCTCGACGAGCTCGGCTACCTGCCGTTTGCGCAGTCCGGTGGCCAGCTGCTCTTCCACCTGATCAGCAAGCTCTACGAGCGAACCTCGGTGATCATCACCACCAACCTGGCCTTCGGCGAGTGGCCGAGCGTCTTCGGCGACGCCAAGATGACCACGGCGCTACTCGACCGGCTCACCCATCACTGCGACATCGTCGAAACCGGCAACGACAGCTGGCGGCTCAAGAACCGCTCCTAGATCAAACGTGAGGGGTGCGCCCGTCGGCTACGCGCTGCGCTGCGCAAGGGCTCCGCGCTACGCCGCCGGGCGACTGCAAACCCCCGCGCCAGAGGGGTCAGTTTTGCACGCCGATCGGGGGTCACTTTTGCGCGCCGTTTGACACACTGAATTTGGCAAGGATGCGCTGGCGTTCAATTAACTTCTCGCGGCTGACCATTCTTTCCCTCTTTATGAAAAGCAGCCTTCAGCGAGGGCCTTTTCCACTGTGAAGCCCAACACGTAGCGGTAGATCAGCGGGAACTGAACCGTTTTCAGCACAAGAGGGGTATTATGGCTGGATCGCCGCAATTGTAAAACGCTCAAGCAACCAGGCCTCGACGTATCGCTCGACCTTTCTGGCAACCGCCGTGTTCATGCGATTGAAAGCATGTGGGCTTTCAGGGGCGACAAGCAGTTCCGAGTTTGCGTTGGCGTCGCGCCAGCGCGCTTCCATGCGCTCGCTATCTTCCAAGAGCATATCCCTTGCGCCCACCACGAAGAGCGCGGGTGGAAGGTCGGATAGGTCGGCGTACAGCGGCGAAGTGGCGGGATCGCGGCGCTCGTCGTCGTTCATTCCGGGCGTCAGCTTGCACAAGGTCGCGCGCACCGTGGGGCCGTGCAGGATCAGCGTTTCCGGTCGGGCCGCGCGCACCATTGCGGTTCCGGCAAAATCATACAGTCCGAAGTATAGCATCGCGCCGGCAACACGCCGGATCGGGGTGCCGCGATCGCGTAGCCGGATGAGCGTGGCGGCGGCGAGATGCGCGCCGGCGGAAGAACCCTTGACGACAAGGCGGTCCGTACCGAATTCCTTGGTGGCGTTTTCGATCGTCCACATAGCGGCTGCTTCGCAGTCATCCACCGACGCGCTCAGAGGATTGTTGAGCGCCAGACGGTAATCGACACTCACGACCGCTACGCCGATCTTCGCCGCGAGCTCGGCGTTCTGGTCGTCTGCCATGCGCGCATTACCGATCGTCCAGCCGCCTCCGTGGCAATCCAGAACAATATCGCGAATCTTGCCCTCCGGCCTGAATATCCGCAGCTTCACGCTGCGCCCGAGCGCCTCGATGGTTCGCAGCGAGCGTGTCGCGGTCGTCTGCCCGCCCCGAATGAGCGGATATACCTCAGCCAACCGCAGCACCAGGTTGAGCGCGACCCGGCCGATCGCGGTTTCCATCCGCAAGCGGGGAAGTTTCGCTAGCTTGGCATTCCAGCGCCGAGCTTCGTCGATGTCGGCAGGTGTGAAATTGAGCTCATTCGCACAGAACGCACCGTGCCAAGCTTCCGCTCCGATGGTAGAGGCTTGGCCTAGCCTTAAGAGGCGTCGTGGTCACTTGCGCGCGGTGCAACACGTCGATGCTCCGAAACGAGTGTTGCGAGCTGGGCAACCAGCTTGGCTGCCACGCATGGCTTGATATGCACTATCAGATCGGGAAAGCGTGCAGCCAGTTCGGGCGGGAGGCCGTTGCCGGTTTGAAGGATCACGGGGATGCCCAGACGCATCAATGCTTCTGCGACGGGTGTTATATCGCCGTCGATCAAGTTCACATCAAGGATCGCAGCCTCGATCGGCCGCGTCGCGATTAGCGAAAGTGCTTCCTCGATACTGGCGGCCGGTCCCACGACTTCGCCACCGGCATCCTCGATTGCCAACGCTACATCCAAGGCGATGAAGGGTTCATCTTCGGCAACGAGGACGAGGGCACGACTCAGCAACGAATGATCCCGCCCCACGGTTGGAAGTTATCGAATCTGTATTAACCGCTCACGGGACGAGCCGTTCCGACTTTGCCATCAGACGAACCGTTAAACCTTCGGAATCCCAATCGAACGCCAATTTTCCGCCAAGCTGTCCATTGATGCTCCGGCGCGCTAGCAAGCTGCCAAATCCTTCGCGCGCGGGCGGGCCCTCAATCTTCGGGCCGCCGCGTTCTTGCCAGATGAGGGCAAGAACGCCGTCCTCGACCTGCCAGGAAATATGAAGGCGGCCGTTTGGCGTCGAAAACGCGCCGTATTTGGCGGCGTTCGTCGCCAGTTCATGCAGCACAAGTGCGAGGCTTGTC
>JBBQSO010000172.1:0-2568 GCA_038213805.1 Planctomycetota bacterium
TGGGCCAATGGACTAAACCGCTCGCGCGGTAGTTTGGGTCGACGCAGGTCGGGATCATGGAGGTAACGGAGGGGCGCGTCGTGTCGGAGGATTGGGTGCTGAACCTCACCTCACGACAGGAGCACTCTCATGACCGACAAAGCTATCAGCCCGTTGCGCCGGCGCATGATCGAGGACATGACGATCCGCAAGTTGGCGCCGAAGACCCAGGCCTCCTACATCCGTGCCGTCAGGATTTTCGCAGCCTTCCTGGGCCGCACTCCGGACCAGGCGAGCGCCGAGGACCTGCGGCGCTATCATCTGCATCTAGCCTCCAGCGGTGTCTCGGTTCCGAGCCAGAACGCGACGGTGACGGCGCTGCGGTTCTTCTTCGCCGTGACGCTTCGGCGGAGCACGGTCACGGACCGCATGCCCTTCGTGCGCGAGCCGCGCAGGCTGCCGGTGGTTCTGAGTCCGGAAGAGGTCGTGCGCCTGTTGGAAGCGGCCCCGGGTCTCAAGTACCGGGCGGCACTGAGCGTGGCCTATGGCGCAGGCCTACGCGCCAACGAAGTGGTCTCGCTCAAGATTGGCGACATCGACAGCACCCGGATGGTCATCCGGGTCGAGCAGGGCAAGGGCGGCAAGGACCGCTACGTGATGCTCTCCGCGCATCTGCTGGAGCTGCTGCGTGACTGGTGGAAGATCGCCCGGCCACAGGGCTGGCTGTTTCCCGGGCAGAATCCGGTCAATCCGCTGACGACACGCCAGCTCAACCGTGCCTGCCATGCCGCGGCTCGGGCAGCTGCAATCGACAAGCGCGTCTCGCTGCACACGCTGCGCCACAGCTTCGCCACCCATCTGCTCGAGCAGAAGGTCGACATCCGTGTGATCCAGGTGCTGCTCGGCCACAAGAAGCTCGACACCACGGCGCTCTACTCCCAGGTCGCCACCAAGACCATCCGCGAAGTCACCAGTCCGCTCGAACGCCTCACCATGACGGTGACGCCGCCCGCCTGAGCTGTCATGCCACGTCCGGCTCTGGAGGTCGCCGATATCTTCCGCGACCACGGGCCCGCTTGGCGCAAGGCCACCGCCGGTAATGTCAGCCTCGGGCAGATGATGGTGATGTCGGCGATCGAGCGCTGCCGCACGGCGGCGCTCGGCGGCCATGTCGCGCGCTGCGAGAAGTGCGAACACACCCGCATCGCCTACAACTCCTGCCGCAACCGGCACTGCCCCAAGTGCCAGGGCGCGGCGGCGAAGGATTGGCTCGCCGAGCGCCAGGCCGAACTGCTGCCGGTGCCGTACTTCCACGTCGTGTTCACGTTGCCGGCGACGATCGCCGACATCGCCTACCAGAACAAGGCGGCGATCTACGCCATCCTCTTCAAGGCCACCGCCGAGACCCTGATCACCATCGCCGCCGACCCCAAGCATCTCGGGGCCCGGATCGGCCTCACCGCCGTGCTCCACACCTGGGGCTCGGCGCTCACCCACCACCCGCACGTCCATTGCATCGTGCCGGGCGGCGGCCTCTCGCCCGGCGGCGAGCGCTGGATCTCCTGCCGGGCGGGCTTCTTCCTGCCCGTGCGCGTCCTCTCGCGGCTATTCCGACGCCTCTTCCTCGACAAGCTCGCAGCCGCCCATCATGGCGGTCACCTCCACTTCTTCGGCGATCACGCAGCGCTCGCCGAGCGCCGCGCCTTCGCGGCGTATCTGGCGCCACTGCGCAAGATCGAGTGGGTCGTCTATGCCAAGAGACTCTTCGTCGGGCCTCAAGCCGTGCTCGCCTATCTCAGTCGCTACACCCACCGCGTCGCCATCGCCAACAGCCGGCTGATCGCCTGCGACGACAATGCCGTCACCTTCAAGTGGAAGGACTACCGCGCCAGGGGACGCCAGCGGCACAAGGTCATGACGCTGGTCCACGGCGAGTTCATTCGCCGCTTCCTCATCCACGTCCTGCCCGACGGCTTCCATCGCATCCGACACTACGGCCTGTTCGCCAACGGCGGCCGGGCGGACAATCTCGCCCGCGCCCGCCAACTGCTCGGCCTTCCGCCAAGGCAGAGCGAGCCCTGCGACACCAACGCCGACACCGACGAGCCGCTTGTATCTTCGCTCCCGTGCCCATGCTGCGGTGGCCGCATGATCGTCATCGAGATCTTCGAGCGCGGCTCAACGCCGCGCACCCGTACGTCGAGCCCGATCAGGATCGACACCTCATGATGCCGCTCACCAGATCGCGACGTTCCAATCTTGCTCGCTTGTGCCGTCGACTCTCGACCGGCCAGGGCGGCGCTCGGCTCAAAACCGTATCGCCGCACACTCGTGCACGCCGTTCCGGTAGCGGCGAGCTCCCAAGCCCCCTCGCCTTGGTTCTCCAGCCCCGTCGGTCGCCACCTCATCCAGCCCAGACTCAATCAACCAGGCGCACCGAACCAAAACCGCCAGCGACACTATCGCCATAGCGCCGCGCTCCACCGCGCCAACCTTTCCCGCGGTTTCCTCCCTTGAGGCTTCTCGGACGCCTGCCGCTCGCGTCTGTAACGTCGTCCTTCAGCGGCAGGCGTCCGAGAACCCTTAACA
>JBBQSO010000173.1:0-2544 GCA_038213805.1 Planctomycetota bacterium
AAGCTACCCTGCGCCGGGAAATCTGCAAATAACAGGATATCCAACAAGATCAGTCTGTTAACTCACAAAGGCACCAATTTACCAAATCATTTCAATAACTTGCTTAACGTCACTTTCCGCACCAAAATGACGCGGACCCCGGCCCGGACGGCGCGCCTGAGCTTCGAGTTCAAAGCCTCGATCGCGTTCGTCGTATAGACGATCCTGCGGACCTCGTCGGGGAAGGCGAAGAACGGGATGACCTCGCTCCATGCGCGCCGCCAGCTCTGGCCGATGGCGGGGTAGCGCTGGCCCCAGGGACCTGCCTCGAATGCCGTCAGCGCCTTTTCGGCGGCGTCGGCATCTGTGGCGTGGTAGACCTGCTTGAGCGCGGTCGCCAACCCCTTGCGGTCCTTCCAGGACACAAAGTCCATCGAGTTGCGCAGCAGATGGACAATGCAGGTTTGGACGATCGTCTCGGGGAACACTGCGGTGATCGCCTCGGGGAAGCCCTTGAGGCCATCGACGACGGCGAGAAGGATGTCGTCGACGCCGCGGTTCCTGAGTTCGTTCATCACGCGCAGCCAGAACTTCGCGCCCTCATTCTGCTCGAGCCAAAGGCCGATGCGCGGCGACAACTACGATGAGCGGCACGCATTGCCTCGTCTGATTTGCTCCCGAGGATAGGGTCGTTGCCTCATCTAAAATGCTCCCGGTATTGGTCGGGAGCGAGCGATGAGGAAGGTGAGCATGGCGACGCGCACGGAGTTGATCGAAGCGATCAGCAAACGGTATCGATCGGCTGATCGAGGAAGCAAGGGACGGGTTCTCGACGAGTTCGTGGCGTTGACGGGATTTCACCGCAAGCACGCGACGCGGCTATTGGGAGTGGGTCGCCCGGTGACACCTGCGGGTGTGCGCCTTGAACGTCGGATCTATGACGAGGCGGCGAGGACCGCGCTTATCGTGCTGTGGGAGGCGGCGGATCGTTTATGCGGCAAGCGGTTGCGACCGCTCATTCCGATCCTGCTGGAGGCGATGGAGCGTCATGGGCATCTGGACCTGGCACCAGATGTGAGGACGCAGCTGACGAAGATGAGCGCGGCCACGATCGACCGTGCGCTCCGCGATGTGAAGGCCGGCGGTCGCGCGCCGAGGCGACGGGGTGTCGCGGGGTCAGCGCTGAGGCGGAGCGTGCCGATCAGGACCTTCGACGACTGGGGCGATCCGGCGCCGGGACATATCGAGGCCGATCTCGTCTCGCACAGCGGCCCTGTAGCGAAGGGAAGCTTTGCGTGGACGTTCACGCTGACCGATATCGCGACCGGCTGGACCGAGTGTGCGCCGCTACTGGTCCGCGAGCAGACGGTGCTGGTCGCGGTGCTCAATGAGCTGCGCAAGCTAATGCCTTTCGCGTTGCTGGGGTTCGACACCGACAACGACAGCGTCTTCATCAACGAGACGGTGCGCGATTACTGCGCCGCCTCGGGCGTCGCGTTCACGCGCTGTCGGCCCTACCGCAAGAACGATCAGGCATGGGTGGAGCAGAAGAACGGATCGGTGGTGCGCCGCCTCGTCGGCTATCGTCGCTTCGAGGGGCTGGAGGCGACCGCGGCGTTGGCCGACCTCTACGCAGCGGCGCGCTTGTTCGTGAACTTCTTCCAGCCCTCGTTCAAGCTCGCCGAGAAGCATCGCGACGGTGCCCGTGTCCACAAGCGCTATCATGCGCCAGCGACGCCGTATCAACGGCTGCTCGACGAGCCACGGACCACCGACGCGACCCGCGCGCACCTGCGCGAGATTTTTGCCGGGCTCGATCCCGTCCGGCTGCTGCGCGATATAAGGGCCGCGCAGCAGCGCCTGGTCACACTCGCCGACACGACGAGCCCTTCGCCGGTAAGCAAGGAACCGATCGCACCACCGCTGGAGGCGTTCCTCGCCAACTTGCGAACGGCATGGCAGAGCGGCGAGGCTCGACCAACAGACTCCAGCAAGCCAGTACAGAAGCGCGGGCGTCGCCGCCCCGATCCGTTGATCGAAGCGACCGATCAGCTGAAGCGCTGGTTCAAGGAAGAGCCGTGGCGCTCCGGCAGGGATCTGCTGGAGAAGCTGCAGGCCGAGCGGCCCGGTGATTATCCCGACGGTCTGATCCGCACCGTCCAACGTCGCCTAAAGATCTGGCGATCCGAGCACGCGCTTGCGCTGGTGTTCACCCACTCGTCCGTGGTGCCCAAATCCACCGCAACGGTCGATCTGCCGATGACGGTCGAAGGTTGATGGGGCGCTGCTCCGCTTCGCCTACGGCTCCGCTACGCAGCGCCCCATCAACCAGGGAATCGACCAAATCGCCGGATCGGCGTAGGGAACATTCTGGTGAGGCAACGGCATCACCGCTCGGGAACATCTTCTCGTGAGGCAACACGACCGCTCATCGTAATCGTCGCGCTACAGGCCGAGCACCTCCTTGCCGCCATCGGCGCGGACGCCCAGCGCAATGTGAATCGCCTTGTTGCGAACCATGCCTTCATCGCGGATCTTGACCCGGATCGCATCGAAGAAGACCAG
>JBBQSO010000174.1:0-2543 GCA_038213805.1 Planctomycetota bacterium
TCGAGATTTGACCCATGTTTGAACCCGTCCTTGGCTGACCAGTCGGGGGTATCAGGAGTGATCGACATGGATTTACTGAGTGTGATCCGGCGCTGGCGTTTTCGGGAGAAGATGGCGATCCGGGAGATCGAGCGGCGGACGGGTCTGTCGCGCAACACGATCCGCAAGTACCTGCGCGCCGAGACGGTCGAACCGCAGTTTAAGGTTCCCAAGCGGCCGAGCAAGCTGGACCCCTTCGCCGAGAAGCTGTCGGGCTGGTTACAGATTGAGGCCGGCAAGTCGCGCAAGCAGAAGCGCACGGCCAAGCAGATGCACGCCGACCTTGTTGCCCTGGGCTATGATGGATCTTACGCCCGCGTGGCGACGTATGTGCGAGGCTGGAAGGCCGACCGCCAGCGTGATGCGCAGACCAGTGGGCGCGGCACGTTCGTGCCATTGGTGTTCGGGGCTGGCGAGGCCTTCCAGTTCGACTGGAGCGAGGACTGGGCGGTTCTGGGCAGTGAGCGCGTCAAGCTGCAGGCGGCGCATACCAAGCTGTCGCACAGCAAGGCCTTCATCGTGCGAGCTTATCCGCTCCAGACCCACGAGATGCTGTTCGATGCGTTAACCCAGGCGTTCCGCGTTTTGGGCGGCGTACCGCGGCGCGGGATATTCGACAACATGAAGACGGCGGTCGACCGGATCGGTGTCGGCAAGGCGCGGCAGGTCAATGCGCGGTTCGCCGCGATGGCCAGCCACTATCTGTTCGAACCCGAGTTCTGCAACCCGGCTTCGGGGTGGGAGAAGGGTCAGGTCGAGAAGAACGTCCAGGATGCGCGGCGCCGACTGTGGCAGCGGCTGCCAAGCTTCCCGGATATCCATGCGCTCAACGCCTGGCTTGAAGAGCAGTGCATCGCGCAATGGGGCGAGATCCAGCATGGCGGCTTGCCCGGCACAGTCGCCGACGTTCATGCCGCGGAGGTGGACAGCCTGATGCCGCCGGGGCGGCCCTTTGACGGCTTTGTCGAGCACACCAAGCGGGTATCGCCGATCTGTCTCGTTCACTTTGAGCGCAACCGCTACAGCGTGCCCGCCTCGTTCGCCAACCGGCCGGTCAGCGTCAGGATCTATCCTGAGCGGATCGTTGTGGCGGCCGAGGGTCAGATCCTGTGCGAGCATTCCAGGATTATCGACCGATCCCATCATACCGGCGGGCGGACGATCTATGACTGGCGGCATTATCTGGCGGTGATCCAGCGCAAGCCGGGCGCGCTGCGCAATGGCGCGCCGTTTGTGGAACTGCCTATTGCCTTCAAACAACTGCAAAGCCAACTCCTGCGCCGCCCTGGAGGCGACCGCGAGATGGCAGAGATCCTTGCCCTCGTGTTGCAGCATGACGAGCAGGCCGTGTTGTGTGCGGTCGAACTGGCGCTTGAGGCCGGGGTCGCGACCAAGACTCACGTCCTCAACATTCTGCACCGCCTGACTGACGGCAAAGCTCCTCCGGCGCCGCCGATCGATGCCCCCCAGGCGCTTCGCCTGGCCAAGGAGCCACTCGCCAATGTCGGGCGCTACGACGGCCTTCGCGACGGAGGGCTGCGCCATGCGTCATGATCCCGCCAGCGCCGCCGTCGTGGTCATGCTCAAGGCGCTGAAGATGTATGGCATGGCCCAAGCCGTCGGCGATCTCATCGAGCAAGGCGCGCCGGCGTTCGATGCTGCCGTGCCGATCGTCTCCCAGTTGCTCAAGGCCGAGATGGCTGAACGCGAGGTCCGCTCGATCGCCTATCAGATCAAGGCTGCTCGCTTCCCGGCATACAAGGATCTGGCCGGGTTCGACTTTGCCGCCAGCGAGGTCAACGAAGCGCTGGTCCGGCAACTCCACCGCGGCGAGTTCGTCGATGGTGCCGACAATGTCGTGCTGATCGGCGGGCCCGGCACGGGAAAGAGCCACATCGCGACTGCACTCGGCGTTCAGGCGGTCGAGCACCATCGCAAGAAGGTCCGCTTCTTCGCCACCGTCGATCTGGTCAATGCGCTCGAGCAGGAAAAAGCCGCGAACAAGGCCGGCCAGCTTGCCGAGCGCCTTCTGCGCCTCGATCTCATTATCCTCGACGAGCTCGGCTACCTGCCGTTCAGCCCCTCAGGCGGAGCGCTGCTGTTCCACCTGCTCAGCAAGCTTTACGAGCGCACCAGCGTCGTCATCACCACCAACCTCAGCTTCAGCGAATGGGCCGACGTGTTCGGCGATGCCAAAATGACCACCGCACTGCTCGACCGCCTCACGCACCACTGCCACATCCTCGAGACCGGCAACGACAGCTTCCGGTTCAGAGCCAGCGCTGCAGCACCCAAATCCAGAAAGGAAAAATCACCAGCTTGACCTACGCCCCGCACAGCGGGACATAACCTCCACCTGGGTCACTTCTCGATGAAAATCCCGGGTCACTTCTCAACGCAAATCTACAGCTCGGTCGACCCAAAGCTTCGCCGCTGTGGACGACGATGCGCGTAGCGCCGGCACGGCGCGCGTTCTGGAACAGTTCGTGGGCGACGTCGTGCAG
>JBBQSO010000175.1:0-2134 GCA_038213805.1 Planctomycetota bacterium
CGCCGCGCCGCCCTGCGCACCTTGGCCGCCCTGGTGCTGGCGGCCGCGCTCGCTACCGCCGTGGCCGAGGACTACACCCCGCCCACCGTCCTCGCCGCGCGCACCGCGCTGGTGGCGGCACTGGCCCGCGCCGTCGCGCGCGCGCCGCTCGAGGTGACTCTCGACCTGCTCGGCCCGACCGCCCGCGTCCAGGTGCTGGCGGTGGCGGACGGGCGCTTGACCCTGCGCCGCGACGGCGGGGCCGTGGAGTGGCCGGCGGAGCGCCTGCGCCCGGACCAGCTGCTCGCCATCGGCGAGGCCGGGATCGCGGCCCCGCCGGCCGATCGCCTGGCGGTCGCCGACTTCGCGCTCGCCACGGGACAGCGCGCGCGCGCCACCGCGCTGCTTGAGCCGCTCGCGGCCACCGCGCAGCCCGAGGCCGCCCAGGCGCGCCTGGCGTGGCTGCGCCAGGCGCCAGCCGCCTCGGTGCCACCACCGGCGCCCCTCGCCGAGGAGGCCCGCCCCACAGACCCGCCACCCACGGTGGTGCCGGCGGGCGGCACAGCGGTCGTGGCCCCCGACGGCAAGGGCAGGCTCACGCCCGAGGCGGCGCTGCGCCTGGTCATGGACCGCTCGCCCGCCGGCATCGACCGGCGCCTGGGGCCGGACGCGGAGTCCTACCGCCACGGGCCGCTGGCGGCGAAGGGCAAGGCCGAACCCTTCCCCACCATCTGGCAGGCGCCGCGGCAGAAGGGCGCCGGTACGCGCGTCTTCCAGGTCGGCGGGCCGTGGACGAAGGAGGCGGGCGACTACAGCAGCACGCAGGGGCAGGTGCTGTACGCGGGCGCCGGCCTGGGCATCGACCGCGTGACGATCATCGAGATGAGCAGCAACACCTTCACGGAAAGCCCTGAGCCGCCGTGGTGGGGCGGCTTCCGCCCCGAGCCCAACACCAAGGAGTGGGGGCCCGCGGCGGCTGGCGGCGCGGTGGGCATCGCGCGCGGCATCCTCACCTGGTCGAACTGCGGGGTGATCGTCTTCGCCAACGGCGTGGTCGGCACCGCCGGGACCTGCACCGCCTTCGGCAGCGACCCGGTGCTGCGCCTGCCTCCCGGCCTGCTGCCGACCGCGGTGTGCGTGACCCCGCGCAACGAGTTCGCGCTGATCACGGTGGTCGACATCACCAGCAAGCCGCACCGGGCGCAGCTCGCGGTGGTCGCGCTGACCGGCTGCAAGCCGGGTTTCGCCCACGAATGGCAGACGCCGCATCCGGGCATGCCGAACGTGGCCATGCTCGCCGGCATGAAGCTGCTCGGTTGCATCGACCTGCCCGGCATGGCGGTGCCGACGGCGGTGAGCGCGAGCGCGGAATACGACGGCCAGCGCCTGAGCGACCCGCGCAGCGGCAATATCGGCAGCTTCCGCGACTACGACCTCGCCACGGAGGGCAGCCGCGGCGCGATGAAGGGCTACGTCAGCGGCGCCGGCTTTGCGGTGGTCGCCGCCACCTACGAGGACAAGGTCGCGTTCATCGACCTGCAGCCGCTCTTCCAGTACTACCGCGCGATGTACTGCGGCGGTGCGGACACCTACCAGCGCACCTGCGCCCAGGGCCCGGGGCCGAAACAGTGGCCCTTCACCTTCACGGCCGAGCCCGCGCAGCTGCCGCAGGTGGTCGCGGTCGAGCGCGTGCCGGAGCCGACGGCGGTGCTCGCCGGGCTCGGCCTCAAGGACCAGGCGCGCGCCTACGTCGCCTGCCGCGACGGGCGGATCGCGGTCTACCGCCTCGGCGGCCTCGCCACCGAGGCGCCGGTCGCGGCTGGCGACGTCGCGGCGGTCGAGGCGGTGCAGGTCGGGCGCAACCCGGTGAGTCTCGCCTACCAGCGCTACACCCGTGACGAGATCATCGCGGTCTCGCGCGGCGACCGCGAGCTGGCGTGGATCCGCAGCGGCGCCGGCGGCTCGACGGTGGTGCGCCGGCTGCGCGATGCACGGCTCGTCGACCCGGTGTGCTGCGAGGTCGCCGAGACCCACGGCATCGAGACCGCGCTGATCACGGTCGGCGACTTCAAGGGCCAGAAGATCGTCAACTACCGCTTCGGCGAGCTGCGCTTCGTCACCAACGGCGGCGCGAAGTACGGCTGTGGCCCGGCCG
>JBBQSO010000176.1:0-2103 GCA_038213805.1 Planctomycetota bacterium
ATCTCGCCCACCTCGGTGACGCCGGCCGGATAGCCGCCGCCACCCGGGCGCTCGTGGTGGTGTTCCACGGCCTGCAGCCACTCGGCATCGGTGACGCCGCTGGCCTTGAGCATGGCCAGGCTGGTGGCCGGATGCACCTGCAACGCGTGGCGCTGCTTGGGGCTGGGCAGGCGGGCCAGGTTGGCCATGCGGTCCTGCAGGTCGAGCATGCCCAGGTTCATCGTGAACGCCGCCTTCACCAGCGTCAGGCAGCGCTCCTCGGGCCAGCCCAGCCGCGCCGCGATGAGCCAGGCCGCAGCGGCCGCGTGCAGGCTGCGCACGACGCCGTAGGGCGCCTCGCCGGCGTGGTCGGGTCGCACCAGCAGGAAGATGGCCAGGTCGGGTGCGCTTTCGGTGAGCGTGGCCAGTTCGCGCGCCGCTCTCTCGAGCGCCGCCGGCGCGTCAGGCGCGGGCATGCGCGCGAGCACGCCCGCTAGGGTGCTCGCCAGATCGTGCCACTGCGCGAGCAGGTGGCGGGTGCTCTCGGGAAACTGCGCGCCGGGTTCGGTGCGCGGCGGCATCCGTTCAAGCGGACCGAGCTGCATTGGGCTTCTCCATGAGACGGTTCATCGGCCGGGCAGTCCCCGTACCCGACATTGCCAAGGTGGGCGCGGTAGACTTTCGCACATCCCGTGGCGCGCGACCTTGCGCACCCCTGATTCTGCGCCCGACCGGCGTTCGCCGCAGTCCCCGCGCCTCCTTTCCTTTTCCCGCGTCCTCGGACGCCGCCTCCATGTCCGCCTCCGAAGCCGCGCTCACCGCAGCGCTTGCCACCGTCATCGACCCGCATACCGGGCAACCGTATGCCATCGCCCGCCAGCTGAAGCACCTGCGCGTGGGCACCGACGGCGCCGTGTCGTTCGGCATCGAGCTGGGCTATCCGGCGCGCAGCCAGTTCGGCATCGTGCGCGACGCGCTGGCGGCCGCGGCGAAGTCGGTCCAGGGTGTCTCCTCCGTGGCGGTCGAGGTGTCCAGCAAGGTCGTCGCGCACCAGGTGCAGCGCGGCGTGGCGCTGCTGCCGGGCGTGGCCAACGTGATCGCGGTGTCGTCCGGCAAGGGCGGCGTCGGCAAGAGCACCACCGCCGTCAACCTCGCGCTGGCGCTGTCGGCCGAGGGCGCGCGCGTGGGCCTGCTCGACGCGGACATCTACGGGCCCAGCCTGCCGCTGATGATGGGCATCCTCGACGGCCGGCCCGAATCCGAGGACGGCAAGACCATGAAGCCGCTCGAGAACCACGGCGTCAAGGTGATGTCCATCGGCTTCCTGGTCGACCCCGAGCAGGCGGTGGTGTGGCGCGGTCCGATGGCCACGCAGGCGCTCGACCAGCTGCTGCGCCAGACCACCTGGGGAGAGCTCGACTACCTCGTGATCGACATGCCCCCGGGCACCGGCGACATCCAGCTGACGCTGAGCCAGCGCGTGCCGCTCACCGGCGCCGTCATCGTGACCACGCCGCAGGACATCGCGCTGCTCGACGCGAAGAAGGGGCTCAACATGTTCGAGAAGGTGGGCGTGCCCATCCTGGGCATCGTCGAGAACATGGCCGTGCACGTGTGCACGAACTGCGGCCACGTGGAGCACATCTTCGGCGCCGACGGCGGCAAGCGGATGGCGGCGCAATACGGCGTGGAGTACCTGGGCGCGCTGCCGCTGACGATGGCCATCCGCGAGCAGACGGACTCGGGTACGCCGACCGTTGCGGCCGAGCCCGATGGCGAGATCGCCGCGCTCTACAAGGCGGTGGCGCGGCAGGTGGCCGTGGTCGTGGCGGGCAAGGCGAAGGATTTCTCGGCGAAGTTTCCAAGCATCAACATTTCGAAGACGACCTGATTCTGTTGGTTCGGCGGTCTTTGCGGGTTGCGGGGTGCGGGGTGCGGGGTGCGCGGGGTCAGTCACGACTCACCGGGCAAGTCTCTTTTGTTCGTGTCCCCCGCCGGCCTGCGGCGCGGCTCCTCCTTGACCTCACAAAAGAGACTCGCCCGGTGCGTCGTTCCAACCCTGGGCGGCCGGCGGACAACATTCGCTGGGGAAGAAGTCCGCGAACTTGATTGTTGGTCTTGGCA
>JBBQSO010000177.1:0-2038 GCA_038213805.1 Planctomycetota bacterium
TGACGCTGCTCCGCGCTTCGCTTGGTTCCGCCGGCGAGATGAGATCCCCAGACGGGGACCTCATCTCGCCGCCGGGTTTCTCAGACACCGGTGCGACACAGTTCGGGTTCGCTAAGGCGACAAACTACGGGTTCGCTGACAACAGGACGGGAAGCAGGAATCCCTCTTCGGCATGCCGGTGGAGCAGCAGCCGCAAGCGCCGGTCGCAGCGGTGACAATTCCCGCCCACGAACGCGCACCAGCCAAGCCCAAGGGCCACGGCCGTCAGCAGGTCTCGCACGAACTGCCGGTCGAGATCTGGGTCATCCCCGTCAGCGACGCCGACAAGATCGGCCCGGGCGGTGAGGCGCTGGTGCTGCTGGGCTACGAGGAGAGCGAAAAGATCGACCTGAAGCCGCAGACGGTGCAACGCCTGATCACCAGGCGCGAGAACTGGGGTCTGCCTGATACGCGCGAGACGCTGATCACCGCGCCGGTCCCGGCTTGCCTCATCCCCAAGGGCAAGGCCACCGATGCCTTCGTGCACGAGGTGGTCCTGAACAAGTTCCACCTCGGCCTGCCACTGCATCGCCAGCTGATGGACCTCAACCACCGCGGCGCGCAGCTCTCCGACTCCTTCCTCAGCGATGTGGTGAAGCAGGCCGCCGAACGCTACCGCCCGCTGTGGGAGGCGCTGCGCCGCCAGGTGTTGGCCAATCGCGTGGTCTACGCCGACGAGACGCCGATCCGGCAGCTGATCCCCATCAGCGCCGCCACCGCCGCGGAGCCTGAGCGCCGCGTGCGCACCAGCTACTTCTGGGCTTGGCTGGGCGGCGGACAATTCTACCTGCACTATGGACTCACCCGCAGCCAGCAGGAGGTCCGCGACGTGCTGGGCATCCCCGCCGAGGGCGAGTGGGACCACGATGGCCTGATCGCCTTCCTGGTCACCGACGGCTACGCCGGGTATAATCCTGCGGTCACCAGCCAGGCTCCCGGCCAGCCGCCGCCGATCCGGCGCGTCGCCTGCTGGGCGCATGTGCGACGCCGGTTTCTGGTCTGCGCCGAACGCGGCGATGCCAACGCGCATCAGCTGGTGGCGCTCATCGCCGAACTGTTCCGCATCGAGCGCGCCATCCGCAAGGATAACGAGAAGGCCGATCGTCGCGGCGATGCCGCCACTGCTCACCGCCTCGCCATCCGCCAGCGCGACAGCGCCCCCATCGTCGCCGCGATCAAGACCCTGATCGACCGCTTCATTCCGTGCTACACCGCCGGACGCGACATGGCCGAACACCTCGGCTACACCACCAGGCTTTGGGGTGCCCTCACGCTGTTCCTGGACCACGGTGAATTGCCAACCGACAACAACGCCAGCGAACGCGCCTTACGACCCATCGTCGTCGGACGTAAGAACTGGTACTTCGTCGGTAGCGAGGACGCAGGCGCCTGGGCCGCCATCTTCTTCTCGCTCATAGAATCCTGCCGGATGCTGAAGATCGACCCCAGGCGCTACCTCGCCCACGTCACGCCATTACTCGTGGCCGATCAGCCGCCAGACCCGGCGACCCTGACTCCGCTCGCGCTGCGCGGGATCCTCGCACGCACCTGACCTGATCAACGCCGCGCAAGCGATGGTGAAGGTGGCAGGGGTTGGAGCGGGGGTTCACCGGAGGCTTACCATGTGTCTCAGTTTCCAACTCACCGCACAAGTGGCATGCCGCTACGCCGTGCTCACTCGCTTTGCTCGCTCCGCCGCGGCTAGGCGTCACGCCACTTGCGCTCGGGCGTGTTTCCAATTGCCCACGACGGGCGCTGTGCATGCTGACGCCAAATCGGCCATGGCCCCCGTTACCTCTATGTTAGCCATCCGAAATAGATGCATGGGTCAGTTATCATTGGTTCATAAATGATTGTCGCCCGGCATCGAATTCTTGTCCATTATCAGGGGTAATGAATTGCGAGTCCGGGGTGGATCGTTGTCGCGCTGTACGGTGCGCCTACTTTCGCCAAGTCAGGTTATGTGCGGCAGTCTAATTCCCAATTGAACCGCTCACAC
>JBBQSO010000178.1:0-1705 GCA_038213805.1 Planctomycetota bacterium
AGCGCTGATGCACCCGCCGATCGCCAACTGCGCCCGCTACGACAGCCTGCGAGGCCTTCATGCAGCGGCATGAGATGATCGACGCGATGCGCGGGCTCGGGCTCAAGGGCATGGCAGGCGCGTTCGACGACGCGGTCACCACGGGAATCCAGCGCAAGCGCACCGCGATGGAGATCCTGAGCGATCTGTTGCGCGCCGAGGGCGCGCATCGCCACGCCGCCTCGATCCGCTACCGCATGACGGCTGCCAGACTGCCGGTCGTGAAGGACCTCGACGCGTTCGTGTTCGAGAACACCCCGATCAACGAAGGGCTGGTGCGCTCGCTTTACGCAGGCTCGTTCCTGCCAGGGCGCCGCAACGTCGTGCTGGTCGGGGGCACTGGCACTGGCAAGACCCATCTCGCCAGCGCGATCGCCGCCAGCGTCATCCGTGCCGGTGCCCGTGGTCGCTACTTCAACACCGTCGATCTGGTGACGCAGCTCGAGGAGGAGACGCGGATCGGCAAGGCCGGCGCGCTCGCGGCCCAGCTGCGCCGCCACGAGCTCGTGGTGCTCGACGAACTTGGTTATCTGCCGTTCGCCCGTTCGGGTGGCCAGTTGCTGTTCCACCTGATCAGCAAGCTCTACGAGCAGACGTCGGTGATCATCACCACCAACCTGACGTTCGGCGAGTGGCCCAGTGTGTTCGGCGATCCCAAGATGACGACCGCGCTCCTCGATCGCATCACCCACCACTGCGACATCGTCGAAACCGGCAACGACAGCTGGCGCTTCAAGAACCGCAGCTGATCCCAGCATGGTAGGCAAAAAGAACTGTTCGCGGTGCTCGCGCCTCCGGTCGGGCTACGCCCTCCCTACGCCGCGAGCACCGCGAACGGCACTCCATCATCGACGTCAGCTCAACGCGGCTAGGGGTCCCTCTTCGACGCCGATCGGGGGTCCCGGTTCAACGCCTATTTACACCTCCTTGCGCCAAATCCGCTCGACGCGCTTAAGATTCACCGTCCAGCCGGCATGGCGCAGCAGCGCCGTCACCCGGCGATAGCCATACCGCCCGTACTGCTTTGCCAGCGCGATGATGTCTTCCGTGAGCGCCTGCTCGTCATCCGCCCCGCGCGGCACCTTGCGATGCGTTGACCGATGTTGCCCAAGAACCCGGCATATCCGCCGCTCAGACACCGGGAGTTCCCGGCGCAACTGGTCAATGCATCGTCGTCGCCGCGCGGGGCTTAGAAGTTTCCCCGTGCAGCTTCCTGCAGGATCAGCTTGTCGAGGGTCAGGTCGGAGATCGCGCGGCGAAGCCGCAAGTTCTCCTTCTCCAGATCCTTCATCCGGCGAGCCTGGTCGGTCTTCAGGCCACCATACTCCTTGCGCCAACGGTAGTAGGTCTGCTCGCTGACCGCGATCCGCCGACATGCCTCGGCGGCCGTCCCGCCCTGGCCCAGCACAATCTCAACCTCACGCAGCTTGCCGATAATCTCTTCCGGCTTGTGCTTCTTGCTTGGCATTCCTCGTCCCTTTCATGACCCACTATCATAGTCGATGGACCACTCAGACGGGGGCAGATCAGCTGTTGGCCATGACCGCTGCCGCCAGATGACCTCAGCCTTGTAAAGGCCGTTGATCGTCTCGGCGAGAGCATTGTCATAGGAGTCACCGACGCTGCCGACCGAAGGCACCAGGTTGGCCTCGGCCAAGCGCTGGTA
>JBBQSO010000179.1:0-1693 GCA_038213805.1 Planctomycetota bacterium
TTTGCAGCGATGGCCAGCCATTATCTGTTCGAGCCCGAGTTCTGTAATCCGGCGTCGGGGTGGGAGAAGGGACAGGTCGAGAAGAACGTGCAGGATGCGCGGCGCCGCCTATGGCTGCAACTGCCGAGCTTCCCGGATATCGATGCGCTCAATGTCTGGCTCGAGGAACAATGCATCGCGCAGTGGAACGAGATCCAGCACGGCAGCTTGCCCGGCACTGTCGCTGATGTGCATGCCGCAGAGGTCGGCATTCTGATGCCGCTGGGGCGGCCCTTCGATGGCTTCGTCGAGCACACCAAGCGGGTCTCGCCGATCTGCCTCATCCACTTTGAGCGCAACCGTTACAGCGTGCCCGCCTCGTTTGCCAACCGCCCGGTCAGCGTCAGGATTTATCCCGAGCGGATCGTCGTGGTGGCCGAGGGGCAGATCCTGTGCGAGCATTCTCGCATCATCGATCGATCCCACAACACCGGTGGACGGACGATCTATGACTGGCGGCATTATCTGGCGGTGATCCAGCGCAAGCCTGGGGCGTTGCGCAACGGCGCGCCGTTCACGCAACTTCCCGTCGCGTTCAAACAGTTGCAAAGCCAGCTGCTGCGCCGCGCCGGCGGCGATCGCGAGATGGCCGAGATCCTGGCGCTCGTGCTGCAGCACGACGAACAGGCGGTGCTTTGCGCGGTCGAACTGGCACTCGAGGCGGGCGTCGCGACCAAGACCCACGTCCTCAACGTTCTGCATCGCCTGACCGACGGCAAGGCTACGCCAGCATCCCCGATCGACGCCCCCCAGGCGCTGCGCCTTGCGCAAGAGCCGCTCGCCGATGTCGGGCGATATGACGGTCTTCGCGATGGAGGGCTGCGCCATGCGTCATGATCCCGCCAGCGCCGCCGTGGTCGTCATGCTCAAGGCGCTCAAAATGTACGGCATGGCCCAGGCCGTTGGTGACCTCATCGAGCAAGGCGCCCCGGCCTTCGAGGCGGCGGTACCGATCATCTCCCAGCTGCTCAAGGCAGAGATGGCCGAGCGGGAGGTCCGCTCGATCGCCTACCAGATCAAGGCTGCCCGGTTCCCGGCCTACAAGGATCTGGCCGGGTTCGACTTCGCTTCCAGCGAAGTGAACGAGGCAATGGTCCGCCAACTGCACCGCGGTGACTTTATCGACGGCGGCGACAACGTCGTACTGATCGGCGGTCCCGGCACCGGAAAATCCCACGTCGCCACCGCGCTGGGCGTCCAGGCTGTCGAACATCACCGCAAGAAGGTCCGGTTCTTTGCCACAGTCGATCTGGTCAATGCGCTTGAACAGGAAAAGGCCATGAACAAAGCCGGCCAGCTTGCCGAGCGCCTGCTGCGCCTCGACCTCATCATCCTCGATGAGCTGGGCTACCTGCCGTTCAGCCCGTCAGGCGGGGCGCTGCTGTTCCATCTGCTCAGCAAACTCTATGAGCGCACCAGCGTCATCATCACCACCAACCTCAGCTTCAGCGAATGGGCCGAGGTCTTCGGCGATGCCAAGATGACCACCGCCCTGCTCGACAGGCTTACCC
This sequence comes from Planctomycetota bacterium, assembly GCA_038213805.1. Lineage (GTDB taxonomy): Bacteria > Planctomycetota > UBA11346 > UBA11346 > UBA11346 > BOG-1363. Next base: position 1,551 of record JBBQSO010000179.1, read on the forward strand.
ACCACTGCCACATCCTCGAAACCGGCAACGACAGCTTCCGGTTCAGGACAAGCGCTGCTGCGCCCAAAACACGGAAGGAGAAATCATCAACTTGACCCACACCCCGCATCGCGGGACATAACTTCACCCGGGTCAAATCTCGA
>JBBQSO010000180.1:0-1554 GCA_038213805.1 Planctomycetota bacterium
GTGGATCTTCGAGCGCGCCGGCCTGCCGGTCGAAATCACCGCCGAATTCGATACCTGGCGAAAAATTCGTGATTCAGAGGGATCGGAAGGCTGGGTGCTGCATTCGCTGCTCTCGGGCCGGCGCACCGCTCTGGTTGCGCCGTGGAAGAAGAACGAGACCTTCACGCTCTACGCCCGCAGCAGCGAGCACTCGTCGCCAATCGCCAGCCTGCAAGCCGGCGTCATCGGCAATGTTCAAAGCTGCGACGGCAGCTGGTGCCGGATCTACGGAGACGGCTTCGACGGATATGTCCGTCAGCAGAGTCTCTGGGGGGTCTACCCGGACGAGACGGTCCCGTGAACGACTGCCGCCAGCTAAGCCAAGGGCCTGTCAGAAAATAACCGCATCATCTCGAGGTTTGGAGGGCGCGATTGTGTAGTTCCATTCGCCATGGAAGTCGGCGCGTTCGATATTGAGGCTGGCCATCTCGCTGTCGGAGACGGCGATGCCTTTGGGATATTGGGCGCTATCGAGTTCACAGAGCACCTTCAAGCCGGTTTGGGTCGTCGTGGCGGCAATCAGGCTGATGATCACCTGGTAGCTGAGCAAGGGCTTGGCGCGCCAGTTGATGCTGATGAACGAGAAGAGCTTGTGCTCGATCTTGTTCCACTTGCTCGTGCCAGGCGGCAAATGATGGACCTCGATCTTGATGCCGAGCTCGTCCGACAGGTGCTGCAACTCGCGCTTCCAGAGGCGTACGCGCGACCCGTTGCTGCCGCCACCATCGGCGGTGATGACGAGACGCTTGGCCTCGGGGTAACGCTGGGCGCCGACCTCCTGCCACCAGCGGCGGATGGTGTTGACCGCGAAGGCCGACGTATCGTGATCCATGCCTACGCTCACCCAGCCCGCGTTGGCGGCCACATCGTAGACGCCATAAGGCACGGCGCGGCCGAGCTCCTTGATCAGAAAATCGTGCACGCGCACCTCTTCGGGATCGCCCTGGCGACGCCATTCCTGCCCGGCATTCTTGAAATCGCCAACCAATTCCTTCTTCTTCGTGTCCACGGAGATCACCGGCTGATGGTCGGCCAGCGCGGCTTTGACCTGCGTGTTGATGAACTGGAACTGCGCATCACGATCGGGATGGTCATCGCCTTCGTGGGTCTTGCGATTGGCCTGCAGACTGAACTTCTGCCCCTTCAAAAGCTTGCCAACGACCGTGCGGCTGATCTTGTGGCCGAGCTCCTGCAGTTCTGCAGCAAGCCGCCGCAGGCTCTTGCACGTCCAGCGCAAGGGCGACATCGGATCGCCGCGCGCATCCGGCTCAACCAGCCCATTCAGGTCCGCCAGAAGCGTCGGGTCGGTCGCCACCAGCGACTTGCGGCCGCCGCCTTTGCGCCGCACACGACCGGGCTCCAGCGGCGTCACCCCCTCCAGATCCTTCAGGCCGCGTCCGATCGTACTTGGGGCACAGCCCGTGACACGCGCCACCGCCGCAATGCCGCCCCAACCCCCCGCCTTGGCCTCGCTCGCCGCAAACAGCCGCCATTGGCGCTCATCAAGCTCAGCCG